>NZ_JAFDST010000016.1:0-1372 GCF_017832095.1 Bacillus capparidis | reverse complement strand
GGTTAAGTCCTCGATCGATTAGTATCTGTCAGCTCCATGTGTCACCACACGTCCACCTCAGACCTATCTACCTGATCATCTTTCAGGGATCTTACTTCCATAGGGAATGGGAAATCTCATCTTGAGGGGGGCTTCATGCTTAGATGCTTTCAGCACTTATCCCGTCCGCACATAGCTACCCAGCGATGCCCTTGGCAGAACAACTGGTACACCAGCGGTGCGTCCATCCCGGTCCTCTCGTACTAAGGACAGCTCCTCTCAAATTTCCTGCGCCCACGACGGATAGGGACCGAACTGTCTCACGACGTTCTGAACCCAGCTCGCGTACCGCTTTAATGGGCGAACAGCCCAACCCTTGGGACCGACTACAGCCCCAGGATGCGATGAGCCGACATCGAGGTGCCAAACCTCCCCGTCGATGTGGACTCTTGGGGGAGATAAGCCTGTTATCCCCGGGGTAGCTTTTATCCGTTGAGCGATGGCCCTTCCATGCGGAACCACCGGATCACTAAGCCCGACTTTCGTCCCTGCTCGACTTGTAGGTCTCGCAGTCAAGCTCCCTTGTGCCTTTACACTCTGCGAATGATTTCCAACCATTCTGAGGGAACCTTTGGGCGCCTCCGTTACATTTTAGGAGGCGACCGCCCCAGTCAAACTGCCCACCTGACACTGTCTCCCCGCCCGATAAGGGCGGCGGGTTAGAAGGTCAATACAGCCAGGGTAGTATCCCACCGATGCCTCCACCGAAGCTGGCGCTCCGGTTTCAAAGGCTCCTACCTATCCTGTACAAGCTGTACCAACATTCAATATCAGGCTGCAGTAAAGCTCCACGGGGTCTTTCCGTCCTGTCGCGGGTAACCTGCATCTTCACAGGTACTATAATTTCACCGAGTCTCTCGTTGAGACAGTGCCCAGATCGTTGCGCCTTTCGTGCGGGTCGGAACTTACCCGACAAGGAATTTCGCTACCTTAGGACCGTTATAGTTACGGCCGCCGTTTACTGGGGCTTCAGTTCGCACCTTCGCTTACGCTAAGCGCTCCCCTTAACCTTCCAGCACCGGGCAGGCGTCAGCCCCTATACTTCGCCTTGCGGCTTCGCAGAGACCTGTGTTTTTGCTAAACAGTCGCCTGGGCCTATTCACTGCGGCTTCTCGGGGCTATTCACCCTAAGAAGCACCCCTTCTCCCGAAGTTACGGGGTCATTTTGCCGAGTTCCTTAACGAGAGTTCTCTCGATCACCTTAGGATTCTCTCCTCGCCTACCTGTGTCGGTTTGCGGTACGGGCACCATTTTCCTCGCTAGAGGCTTTTCTTGGCAGTGTGGAATCAGGAACTTCGCTACTAAAATTTCACTCGCCATCACAGCTCAGCCT
>NZ_JAFDST010000015.1:0-1479 GCF_017832095.1 Bacillus capparidis | reverse complement strand
GGCGAAGAGGTCACACCCGTTCCCATGCCGAACACGGAAGTTAAGCTCTTCAGCGCCGATGGTAGTTGGGGGATTCCCCCTGTGAGAGTAGGACGTTGCCAGGCTATATTGAAAAAACAAGCTGTCTCCCTTTTTATAGTGAGACAGCTTGTTTTTTTTATGGTTATGGCTGTTTAACTATAAAAAGGGAGACATTTTTAACAGATAACGAAATATAAATTCAAGAAATTTTAGCCTTGCTGCTTCTGATAAAATAAAAGAACAAATCATTTTATTCTTCTTGTTGATAAAGCTAAATATTGAAAATCATAATGTCATTCAAAACAAGGCATTAACAACCAAGAAGCAGAATGTAAAGATTCTGTACACATTTCTTTATTTTTAATATACCTTATCCTTTTTAGCACATTTTAAGAAATTTTTGTTGATGCATAAACTATAATTTTCAGGCGTGACACTGAGGAAGCTTGATGATCATAAGTATACATGTAAATAATATTAAATAGCTTTATACAACGTGAGACAGCCTTATACAGCTTGATTGAAATTAGGGATGCCTGGAACATTATGTTGTTTCTTTTGCTAGGATATGGCCTTTAAAACGATGTTTTTTAAGACGATAGAATTCCCCGGCAAATACAATTCCACATCATACTAGTAAAAAATAGAGGATAACTAGATGGTGAAAAATATTGAATGGGTTTATTAAGAAATCTATCTCGATATAAAGCCATTACGACTATTATTTTACTGCGTTGATACTTGGCAGACTTTCAACTAAAAGAAAGTTAATAATATCTCTATCGTACTATCACCCAACGATATAATCAAAAGCAAATATCTTAGCTTTTCAATTCAATCATCTAGCTCATTTGCACTTATTAATAAGGAATACTAGCCTAGATATTTAGCGGTTTTTCCTATATAATTAGTATAGGGAATCTATCTAAAAATTGTTCTTGTTTTATCCTGAAAAATATTTGCTTAATAAAACAATTAATTTTTTTAAAAAAAGTCTTTACAAAGTACTTGCAGCATGTATATAATAGTTCTTGTCAGCTTAACGAAAAGCTTTGATAACTTAACGGAGGATTAGCTCAGCTGGGAGAGCATCTGCCTTACAAGCAGAGGGTCGGCGGTTCGAGCCCGTCATCCTCCATCATGTTTAACCATACATATTTAATATTGAAAAATAATAAATATGCCGGTGTAGCTCAATTGGTAGAGCAACTGACTTGTAATCAGTAGGTTGGGGGTTCAAGTCCTCTTGCCGGCACCATTAATTTATGTTATACTAGACAAGTCGCTCTTTTATCAAGAATATTTTCTTTTTAGAAGAGAAATGTATACATGATAATAAGTCATATTTTGAGTGTTGACAGCACAAGAGCCATTAGCTCAGTCGGTAGAGCATCTGACTTTTAATCAGAGGGTCGAAGGTTCGAGTCCTTCATGGCTCACCACTGCTATGCGGGTGTG
>NZ_JAFDST010000013.1:0-1581 GCF_017832095.1 Bacillus capparidis | reverse complement strand
ATAAGGAAACGGATTTACCTATCTCCTTAGCCTAACTGCTTGGACGCGGATATCCAACACCGCGCTTACCCTATCCTCCTGCGTCCCCCCATTGCTCAAACGGAAAGGAGGTGGTACAGGAATATCAACCTGTTGTCCATCGCCTACGCCTTTCGGCCTCGGCTTAGGTCCCGACTAACCCTGAGCGGACGAGCCTTCCTCAGGAAACCTTAGGCATTCGGTGGAGGGGATTCTCACCCCTCTTTCGCTACTCATACCGGCATTCTCACTTCTAAGCGCTCCACCAGTCCTTCCGGTCTGGCTTCACAGCCCTTAGAACGCTCTCCTACCACTGTTCGAAGAACAGTCCGCAGCTTCGGTGATACGTTTAGCCCCGGTACATTTTCGGCGCAGAGTCACTCGACCAGTGAGCTATTACGCACTCTTTAAATGGTGGCTGCTTCTAAGCCAACATCCTGGTTGTCTGAGCAACTCCACATCCTTTTCCACTTAACGTATACTTTGGGACCTTAGCTGGCGGTCTGGGCTGTTTCCCTTTCGACTACGGATCTTATCACTCGCAGTCTGACTCCCAAGGATAAGTATTTGGCATTCGGAGTTTGACTGAATTCGGTAACCCGGTAGGGGCCCCTCGTCCAATCAGTGCTCTACCTCCAATACTCTTACCTTGAGGCTAGCCCTAAAGCTATTTCGGAGAGAACCAGCTATCTCCAGGTTCGATTGGCATTTCACCCCTACCCACACCTCATCCCCGCACTTTTCAACGTGCGTGGGTTCGGGCCTCCATTCAGTGTTACCTGAACTTCACCCTGGACATGGGTAGATCACCTGGTTTCGGGTCTACGACCACGTACTCATGCGCCCTATTCAGACTCGCTTTCGCTGCGGCTCCGTCTCTTCAACTTAACCTTGCACGGGATCGTAACTCGCCGGTTCATTCTACAAAAGGCACGCCATCACCCGTTAACGGGCTCTGACTACTTGTAGGCACACGGTTTCAGGATCTCTTTCACTCCCCTTCCGGGGTGCTTTTCACCTTTCCCTCACGGTACTGGTTCACTATCGGTCACTAGGGAGTATTTAGCCTTGGGAGATGGTCCTCCCGGATTCCGACGGGATTCCTCGTGTCCCGCCGTACTCAGGATCCACTTGGGAGGGAACGGACTTTCAACTACAGGGTTGTTACCTTCTTTGACGGGCCTTTCCAGACCTCTTCATCTACCCCGTTCCTTTGTAACTCCGTATCAAGTGTCCTACAACCCCAAGAGGCAAGCCTCTTGGTTTGGGCTAATCCCGTTTCGCTCGCCGCTACTTAGGGAATCGCGTTTGCTTTCTCTTCCTCCGGGTACTTAGATGTTTCAGTTCCCCGGGTCTGCCTTCTTATCTCTATGAATTCAAGATAAGATTCTGTTCCATTACGAACAGAGGGTTTCCCCATTCGGAAATCTCCGGATCAAAGCTTGCTTACAGCTCCCCGAAGCATATCGGTGTTCGTTCCGTCCTTCATCGGCTCCTAGTGCCAAGGCATCCACCGTGCGCCCTTTCTAACTTAACCGTTAGATCGAACTTACTACAAAAAAA
>NZ_JAFDST010000012.1:0-17586 GCF_017832095.1 Bacillus capparidis | reverse complement strand
CTGCTTCTTTCTAAGTCATTGTCCACACTGCTTTCCGAACTTCTGTCTCTGCTTCTTTCTAAGTCATTGTCCGCACTGCTTTCCGAACTTCTGTCTCTGCTTCTTTCTAAGTCATTGTCCACACTGCTTTCCGAACTTCTGTCTCTGCTTCTTTCTAAGTCATTGTCCGCACTGCTTTCCGAACTTCTGTCCCTGATTCTTTCTAAACTGATCATACCGGCTAAAAGATAAAGTATGGCAGGCAAGAACCCGGCTCCGTATGAAATGATTCCTGTGAAAACAGCGCCAGCGATAAATAAAATGCCTGCCAATTTTGTTTTTTTATTCTCTTTTATGCTATATACGGCGGTTAATCCAAAGATCAAGCCAAAGAAAGCCGCTATCGTAATCGCCCACCCGCTGCCATCTAACCATAAGGTGAAAAATCCTAAAAGCAGCATCGCACTTGAACAGACAACACCGGAAATTCCTAAAGTCGTTTCATTTGCACGATTCACTCGTTTGATCCTCCTATAGGTAACGAAATAATTCAAATTGTAAGCTATAACAAATATATGTGACAGTCATGGAAATGTTATCAGCATTTTTTGGCTGAGCCATTTATTAATTTAATATGTTTGCCTAGACATATGTAAATAGTGATAGCCATTTTAGAATCAATCTAAAGAAATACCTTCCATTTTTGGACAAATTATTTATATCAAGAAAAAGGATGGATGAAATATGCCTGGGCTGATCAATAAGTAACAACTTGTGGTTGGAACGTATTATCTGCCGCTTTATAAGGAATTCCCGAGAACTATTTTTATAAATATTAATTTCTTTCTATGTATAATTGAGTGCGAATCCGGTACTTCTATTAGCTGAGTTGTCTCCTGTCACGCTCAGGCGTCTTGCTGTTCGTCTAGTAGGCTTTTTAAGGCAATTTAGCCCCTCTTGCGGAAACGTAAAGGGAATACCATTCCTCCCGTGTCATTAATTCAGACTGGCGTATTGCATCTCGGCAATTTCTGATGCGATCGGGATTTGTTGTACCGATAACGGGTTGAATTTTCGCTGGGTGCCGCATTAACCAGCCTAAAATAATCGCTTCAATCGATGTTTCTTTTTCAGAAGCCAACTTTTTTACTAACTCTTTCGTTTGTTTATCAGCCTCATTCATATTCTCAATTTCATTTCCTGAATATATTCCGTTTGCCAAAGGAGACCATCCTTGAATTTGGATATCATTTAGGATGCAGTGCTCGAGCAAGCCGTCTGAAAAGTGAGAGGCGGCACCTGATTCATGATTGACGAGGACACCATGGTCAACCCAGTCTAGCTTACGCAAGTTCATTTCAAGCTGATTTACGATGATTGGATCATTGCAGTACGCTTGAAGTAACTGGATTTGTGCTTTATTCATATTTGATACACCAAAATGGCGCACTTTTCCTGAAGATTTTAGCTGCTGAAAAGCCTCCGCGACTTCTTCTGGTTCCATTAGTGGATCGGGCCGGTGCAATAGCAATATATCTATGTATTCAGTTTGCAGTCTTTGTAAAATTCTATCAACTGAAGTAAGAATATGCTCCTTTGAAAAATCATATCGGAATGGTCCGCCCTCATCTTCAAAACGAATGCCGCATTTGCTTTGAACGATGATTTGTTCTCTTAAGCCAGGCTTTGAGGCTAAAATATTTCCGAAGACCTCTTCCGCTTTCCCCATTCGATAAATGTCGGCATGGTCGAACATTGTGATACCAGCTGCAAGTGCTGCGTCGATTGCTTGTTCTGCCTTAACGATATCTTCATTTGAGATTGGACTTGAGTCCCAATTTCCTCCAAATCCCATGCATCCTAAAACGAGTCGGTTATCGGTTATCTCACGCTTTTTCAATGTTGTTATTTTCATGAACTAGTTTCCTCCTTACCTTTTCTAATTAAGAATTAGTTGATGATATGCTTATTTAAACAAAATTCGCTAATTAATAGTTTACTTAATCCTTGAAGGGATTTCCATTATAGAATAATATGATTTAAGTGTGATTATGGAACTTGTTATTGAGCAGGAGTATACATGAACGACAAATCTGAGCTGTTATTTCAGGTGGGCATGAAGAAGAAAGAGAGTTCCCGCAGGAAATCTCGAATCCTAGTATAGAGCTATGGCTCAGTAAAATATTAAGTTAGCAGGTGAAATCATGTTTTTAAAAAGAATTACCCTTCAACATGACAAAATCCCCTCCATGAATAACTATCCGTTTTCGATTCCTGCGATTCAAAATCTTAAACAATTAGATTTGAAAAAGAATGTGACTTTTTTTGTCGGGGAAAATGGTTCTGGAAAATCGACTTTGTTAGAAGCGATTGCTGATAAATGCGAATTTCATACTGCAGGCGGGGGACGGAACAATTTGTATGAGGTACATGCTTCTGAATCCGCACTTGGCGAGTTTATTCGTCTTTCCTGGTTGCCTAAAGTCACAAACGGCTTCTTTCTTCGTGCCGAATCTTTCTATCATTTTGCTTCTCACATTGATTCGGTCGATACGCAAGGTTTCAAAGATTATGGCGGCCGCTCATTGCATAAACAATCCCATGGAGAGTCATTTTTATCTTTATTTTTAAATCGTTTCAAAGGAAGAGCCATCTATCTTTTAGATGAGCCTGAGGCAGCATTATCACCTCAAAGACAGCTGGCTTTTCTAAAAATATTGCATGATCTGGTTTCAAATAATGAGTGCCAATTTATCATAGCCACCCATTCCCTAATTCTTTTAGGATACCCTTATGCATCGATCTTGAGTTTTGATGACGGGAAGATCAGAGAAGTTGACTATGAGATGACCGATCATTATCAAATAACAAAATATTATTTGCAAAATAGAGAAAAGCTATTAAAAGAGCTTTTAGAAGAGTAATAAAGCCTCTGATGCAATCAGATGCATAGTTCAGAGAGCTCCCGATACAAAACATCCATTATAAATATTGCTTTCTTTTGCTCGAACCTTCGAGGAAGGGATTGAGCTATTGGAACAGGCATGGTTTGAAAATAAAAAGGGAAAGAATGATTGACTTTAGAAATTTAGAGTATTATCATTTTTACAAATCAATTGATCGGATAACAATGCTTGAGGAAGAGGGAGTACGTATCAATGCGTAAGGCAAAGAGAGTCGGTGGCTGCTGAGAACCGAACCATACGCGATACGGAAATGGGCTTCTGAATTGCTTCGCTGAAACCATAACAGTAGGCGGCAGCCGGGATTCTCTCTCCGTTACTAAGAGAGAAGCATCGAAAGTGATTTTTTTCTGTGCTTTAAAGCGAATTGCTTTTTAGCAATTAATAAAGGTGGCACCGCGGAAACCTCGTCCTTTGAATGGATGGGGTTTTTTATTGTTTTTAAGGGGGTGATGGCCATGGATGATGGCTGGTGGCTTTTGAAGGAATTTGTTTTTAAAACGTAAACGATTTTAGAAAGGAGGATAAGTATGGTACTAGCAACAGACGATTTGGAAATCACTTGCCCGAGTTGTAAAGGGACTGGAGAAGGAGATGCCGCGCCGTGTGAGAAATGCTCAGGGAAGGGAGTAATACTGACGGGGCAGGGAAATACGCTGCTTCACTTTATTAAAAAACATTTGAATGAATAGAAAGTTGTGATGAGATGAGCAGAGCTAAAGTTGAGAAAGCAGAGACGAGCAGCCAAATGAGCGTTAACCGGCAGGCCGTTATCGGGATATTTTTGATGGTTTCCGGCACCGTTTGTTTTGCGTCAAAATCGATTTTCATCAAATGGGCATACGAGCTGGGAGCGACACCTGAAGCAACATTATGGTTTAGACAATTTTTTGCAACTCCGTTGTTTTTTATTATTTTCATGATGTACCGATCGAAATTGCCTGTTAAGCCGCAAAAAGGAGAGATTGTAAAAGCATGTTTAGCAGGGTTATTATGTTTTTTTCTCTCTCCTTTGTTTGATTTTACAGGGCTGCATTATGTATCAGCGATCGTTGAGCGAATCTTAATTATGAGTTACCCGATCTTCGTCTTGATCATATCTGCTTTTAGTAGAAAGCAAATGATCTCCATTCTTGATCTTACAGTCATTCTCGTTGTAAATGCCGGGTTATTTTTAGCAATCGGAGGCTGGGATACAAGTTTACTGAATGCAAACATCTTGGGTGCTACCCTTATTCTCCTGTCTTCAATCACATATGCGATGTATCTTTTTCTTTCGGGTAGGCTAGTCAAAAAAATCGGCGGGATTCGCATGAATCTTTATGGAATGTTGACTGCTAGCTTGGCGATGGTGATATATCTGGGAATAAAACAAGCATCCTTAGAATCGGTTAATCTATTATCATTTCGGCCATCTGTGTATGGAGTGTTTTTTATCATTGCCGTTGTTGCCACAGTTATCCCTTTTATTCTTATGCTTGAGGGAATAAAACGGATTGGAGCAGAAAGAGGGGCAATGATTTCTATGTCAGGTCCGGTTCTTACGATTGTATTCGGCGCTTTTTTCTTGGGGGAACATCTAAGTATGATTCAGTGGGCCGGCTGCTTGCTTGTATTGATTACAATCAGTATTGTCGAATGGAAGAAGGTCAAAACTTTAAATGTAAAATGACTTTTTGTTATGATGAAACTGAGGAAAATTGCAAATCCTATTTTAAATAAGGAGATGATGATTTTGACGAAAAAACTATTGATTGTTACAGGTGACGCCGTAGAAGCTTTGGAAGTGTTTTATCCTTACTACCGTTGTTTGGAAGAAGGCTATGACGTGACAATTGCTTCACCAAAAAAGAAAAAACTCCAAACCGTCGTACATGACTTTTTGGATTGGGATACCTTCACGGAGAAACCAGGTTATTTACTTGAATCCCATGCTTCGTTTGACGAGATTAATCCGGCGGAATATGACGGATTGATTATTCCTGGAGGACGTGCACCGGAATACATACGTATGTATGATTCTCTCTTGAGTATTGTGAAGCACTTCTTTGCAGAAAATAAACCGGTTGGAGCAATATGCCACGCAAGCTTAATTTTCACAAGCCTGCAAGAGGAATTAAAAGGCCGGGAGCTAACAGCGTATATCGCATGCAGACCTGAGGTGGAAGCGATTGGAGCGAAATACATTGAAGAAAAGAATCACGTGGAAGGCAATTTAGTTTCTGGTCACGATTGGTCCAACCTTCCAGAGTTTATGCGAGAGTTCTTTAAACTTTTGAATAAATAATAGATAATGCTTAGCCCTTCTCGAGGAGAGAGGGGCTTAAATACTTCAATTAATTTTCGAATTCAATTTCTCGAGAATCTCCTCAATTTGCTTGCTATGCCGAACTTCGTGGTGGCCGATAAAACCAATCCACTGGGCAACGGTCAACTCTTTAAATACGGCGTGCGGCAAGACCTTGGTTAAATCCTTTTCGCTAATAGAAGAAATAATGATTGTTAATTGTTCCCTTGCCTGATCGAGCTCGTTTTTGCATTGTTCAAGAGTGATCGATTTTCGATCAGGCATTAGCTTTTCTGGAGCTTTCCGTGGGTGTGACCTGTCCTCTACAATTTCGATAGGCTGCTTCTTTACCTCTTTGATCTCAGCTTCTTTCATTCGATGTTTCAGAAAGGCTGAGGACATTTGATCTGTTTTGTTTAGGTGATCAAGGACCTCCTGGATACTCCATTCCTCCGCAGATGGGCGTTTGTTCAGGGTCTCATCTGACAGATTGTGAATCAGCAATCGCGTTTTTTGTCTTGCTTCGTGAATGATATTCATTTTATTTTCTCCCTCCCTAAAATAGATTACCATGGGTCAAGATCATACAGCCAGCATGAACCTAATAAGCAATAAAGGAACCCTTATCGATTTTTTTGCAAAGGTTCGCTATTCTTAAAAGAAAAGAGAAAGAAGGATGCTTATGCTGGAGTCGAAAATGCTTCCGTATCTTGCGTTATTTATTGGTGTTCTTACCGTTTCTGCTTCTGCCATTTTTGTGAAACTTGTTTCAGCTCCAGCTGAAATTACCGCATTTTATCGGCTATTGATTTCCACTGCCATCGTGTTTCCGTGGTTCTGGAGGAAAAGAAAGGCCTTATACCAATTTGCGAAAAGCGATTGGATATATTCGATGTTAGCCGGAGTTTTTCTTGCTTTTCATTTTATCCTCTGGTTTGAATCGCTTGAATACACCTCGGTAGCGAGCTCGGTTGTTCTGGTAACCCTGCAGCCCTTATTTGCGTTTGTTGGAACCTATTTCTTTTTTAAAGAAAAAGTGACATTCGGAGGCCTTGCAAGTGCGGGTTTTGCTATTGTGGGCAGCGCCATCATAAGCTGGGGAGATTTTAAGGTGAGCGGCCTTGCTCTATGGGGAGATATTTTGGCACTAATCGCATGTGCTATGGTAACCGCATATTTGCTTTGCGGCCAGCATCTTCGGAAGAAACAGAGCCTCGCTGTATATACCTTTGTTGTTTACGGCGTATCCACGGCCACGCTTTTTATTTATTGCTTGTTCTCTGGAGAATCGTTTGTGTCTTACCCATCAGAAGACTGGATCTATTTTGTCCTTTTAGCGATTTTCCCCACTCTTCTTGGACATTCGTTATTTAACTGGTCGATCAAATGGATTAGCACCAATATGGTTTCTGTATCAATTCTATTTGAACCAGTAGGAGCCTCAATTTTTGCATATTACGTTTTGAGAGAAATGGTAACTGCTTCTCAGATTGTCGGTGGGAGCATGATTTTAGCCGGCATCTTATTCTTTATTTTTGAAAAAAGAATGCTTCGCCTTTATAAATCCTTTTCCTTAAAAAAGAAAATGGCAAAACATTGAAACCTTTTCATGAGATGATCGTATTACAGGTGCAATGAAAAAAGTGGTCATTTGGGAGTAAGAAAGGATGTGATGCCGTGGAGATTCTTGGAACGCCCATTGCAACGATTTATTTAACGACGTTAATTATTGCAGGAGCCCTCACCCTTCTCTTTCTTTTCTTTGGAGAATTGTTTGAAGGCTTGGGCGAGGCTCTGCCGATTCCGTTTTTCAGCCCCACATTGATATTGGCCTTTATCACCTTTTTTTCAGCAAGTGGCTACATATTCGAAGCCTTGCTGCCAATATCAAGCCTGCTCATTATCTTCATTTCTATTATCTTATCAATTTTTCTCGTCACGTTACTGAATGTTTTTGTTCTCATTCCCTTATCTGCAGCAGAAGAATCAATTGCCTATAGAGAAGAAGACCTTAAGGGAAGGATTGGTAGAGTCATTACTTCCATACCAATTGACGGATATGGCGAGGTGGTGCTTGAAGGAAAAGGCGGGACGATTTCAAAATCTGCGGTAAGCTTTGAAAATCTACCTATTCCTTATGGCACTACAATCCTAGTGATTGAAATTGAAAGCGGGGTATTATCCGTCGTACCTCATGAACCATTTATAAAATAATTCGAGAGGGAGGAAAAGTCATGTTATCAACACCGATATGGATTGTCATAGGAATTGTATTTTTTATTCTGATCGCACTTATCAGCGTATTTGTTTCGAAATATCGCACGGCAGGTCCGGATGAAGCTTTAATCGTTACAGGGAGCTATTTGGGGAGGAAAAATGTCCATGTGGATGAGGGAGGCAACAAAATAAAAATTGTTCGCGGAGGAGGTACGTTCGTTCTTCCTGTTTTCCAACAATCCGAGCCGTTAAGTCTCTTATCCAGCAAGCTTGATGTGTCTACACCGGAAGTATATACCGAACAGGGTGTGCCGGTGATGGCTGACGGTACAGCAATCATAAAAATTGGCGGAAGCATTAACGAAATCGCGACGGCGGCTGAACAGTTTCTCGGGAAAACAAAGCAAGACAGGGAAATGGAAGCGAGAGAAGTATTGGAGGGACACCTTCGCTCTATTTTAGGCTCGATGACGGTAGAAGAAATTTATAAAAATCGTGAAAAATTTTCACAAGAGGTTCAACGAGTGGCTTCGCAGGATCTCGCAAAAATGGGTCTGGTCATTGTTTCATTTACGATCAAGGATGTACGTGATAAAAACGGCTACTTGGAGTCACTAGGAAAACCACGGATTGCGCAAGTAAAACGAGATGCGGACATCGCGACAGCAGAAGCAGATAAAGAAACAAGAATTAAGCGGGCGGAAGCCTCAAAAGACGCGAAAAAATCCGAGCTGGAACGAGCGACGGAAATTGCTGAAGCTGAAAAAATCAATCAGATGAAAATGGCTGAATACCGCAGGGAGCAGGATACGGCAAGAGCAAGCGCAGACCAAGCATACGATCTTGAAACTGCCAGGGCGCGACAGCAAGTGACCGAGCAGGAAATGCAAGTGAAAATCATAGAGCGGCAGAAACAAATTGAATTGGAAGAAAAAGAAATTCTTCGCCGAGAAAAGCAGTATGATTCAGAGGTTAAGAAAAAAGCGGATGCCGATCGTTACTCTGTCGAACAATCAGCTGCTGCACACAAAGCACGCCAGTATGCAGAAGCAGATGCTAAGCAGTATAGTACTGAAGCCTTGGCTCGCGCTGAAGCAGAACGAGTGCGTTTGGATGGAATTGCGAAAGCGGAAGCGGAAAAAGCAAAAGGAGAAACGGAAGCAGAAGTTATACGCCTGAAAGGACTTGCAGAAGCTGAAGCAAAAGAAAAAATCGCTGAAGCCTTTGAGAAATACGGCCAAGCTGCTATTCTCGATATGATTATAGGAATGCTGCCTGAATATGCGAAGCAGGTGTCTGCGCCACTTTCCAACATTGATAAAATTACGGTTGTTGATACCGGCGGCAGCGGTGAAAACAGCGGGGCAAACAGAGTGACCGGTTATGCAACCAATTTGATGTCTTCCTTGCAGGAAAGCTTGAAGGCTTCTTCAGGAATTGATGTGAAAGAACTGATCGAAAATTTTTCTGGAAAAGGAAACGTTAGACAAAGCTTGGATGAAATCGGCATCGGTATCAATAAATCCAAAGCGGTCAAGGAAACAATAGAATAAGATGAAGGCAGTCGACGGGCTGCCTTTTTCGCTAAAGTAAAAAGGAGTGATTTATGATGTTCAACATTCGCAAAGCAACAAAAGAGGATGCGGCAGAAATCGCCAAGGTACATGTGGATAGCTGGAGAACGACATATAAAAACATAGTGTCTGATACATATCTTGCGCAATTAAATTATGAAGATAGAGAGAAGATGTAGAGAGATAATTCGTTTGAAAGCGTGTTTGTCGCTGAAGATCAGTCAGGGATTTTCGGGTTTGCCGGGTTCGGTCCCGAGCGGACAAAAAAACACAACTATGATGGTGAGCTATATGCAATCTATTTGTTTAAAGAAAAGCAAAAAATGGGTGCGAGAAAAGCATTAGTAAAAGAGGGTGTCAAATATCTCTTAGAAAACGGGTATCAAAACATGTTGGTCTGGGTGCTGGATGAAAATCCTTCCATTGGATTCTATCTTTCCCTAGAACCAGAAAAAGTAGCAAAAGATAGCTTTACGATCGCTGAGAAAAACCATATTGAAATCGCCTTTGGCTGGAGAGATCTGTCTTTGCTTGAAGCGAAGCTGAGTAAGTAACGAATTATTTAATCGAATTTAAAAAATAGGATGAGAGAATGGCGAAAGCTACACCAAGCGGAATATAAAATATCATTCCTCTGCCATTCACTTTTCCTTCTGCATCGCACACCTTTATTGCCTCGAAATACCCCATCAATAAATTTATTACTGACAGGGAGTAGCACAATAGCATTAAAAAAAACGCATTCATTCTCTCTTTCCCCTCTCTATCATCTCTCTATTATTACATTCAAAGAAATGGCTGAATATGCAAAAAAATTTAGTTTATCGTATCGTTTTGAAGATATTTTTTTGGAGAATCTATCAAAATTGGTTTGCTTGTTTTGAATGGAAATGCCTTGATGGCGGGCTTTAGCTGATTTACAAGCGTCGAGAATCATGGTAAGGTACAATGGTAAATAATATGGGGAGCTAAGTGAACTTGGCTGAGAGGATGCGAAAACGTATCGACCCACAAACCTGATCTGGGTAATGCCAGCGTAGGGATACTCTATAACAAAAGTGAATGACTTTTCTATAGCGATCCTCCTCTCAATTTTCCACTTGCTCTTCTTCACTAGAAGGAGGAGTATATGTCATCGATAAATCTGGCATTTCAAGTATTGCCCAAATCTGGAACAATCCCGGTCTATGAATTAGTCGACAAAGCAATTGAAGTTGTTGCCGCTTCCGGCGTTCCTTATGAAGTCGGTGCGATGGAGACGGTTATGGAAGGTGAAATGGACGAGCTTCTGGAAATCGTCAAAAAGGCTCAAGATGCTTGCATAGCAGCAGGAGCCACTGAGGTCATGACCCATATGAAAATCCATTATCGGCCTGATGGGGGCGTGACAATTCGTGAAAAGGTTGAAAAATACCGCTAGCACGCAATGGGATAGCGTTCGGAATATCGTTTTGCCGGTAAGCTCGGTTTTTTTATTTTTTCTTTTATGGGAATTGTTTGTCCTTATCACGAAGACTGAGGCTTGGATATTGCCCGCTCCGCATCTCGTGATTACAGAATTTTTCACAGGAAATTTTGCATTTTCCGATCATATTTTTCCTACATTATTTGAAGCATTGACAGGGCTCCTTCTTTCCGTCGTCGTGGGGGTTGGGTTTGCAATTATTCTCGATTCTTCCGACGTTTTGTATCGAACATTCAGCCCGCTTCTCGTTGTTTCGCAAACGATTCCGATTATTGCGCTTGCGCCATTATTTATTATTTGGTTTGGTTTTGGTTTTGTACCTAAGCTCCTTATCGTAGCGCTCGTCTGCTTCTTTCCCATAGCTATGAATGTGATTGAGGGCTTGCGTATGGTTGACAAAGACATGCTTGCCATGATGAAGTCTGTCGGTGCGAGCCGTTACCAGCTTCTATTTAAACTGAAGCTTCCGTTTGCGCTTCCGTTTTTCTTTACCGGTCTGAAAATCTCAGGTACATACGCCGTAATGGGAGCCGTTATTTCTGAATGGCTCGGGGCAAGCAAGGGGCTGGGAGTTACTTTAACAAGGGCAACGCAATCCTTTCAAACCGTTCGGGTATTTTTAATCATCGTCATTATCGTGTTATTAAGCCTGACTTTTTACAGCAGCATTCAGCTTGCAGCAAGAGCTTGTATGCCATGGAAACACAAGCAAAAGAAATGAGGTTTTTTGATAAAATGAAACTGCGCAAAACGTATGTATTATTTAGTATTCTCGTATTGCTGCTTTCAGCATGCGGGCAGCAAAATTCTGAGCAAAGAAAAAATGGAGACCTAAAAAAAGTAACCATTATGCTCGATTGGTTTCCTAACACAAATCATACAGGAATCTATGTAGCAAAAGAAAAAGGATATTATAAAGAGAATGGAATAGATTTAGAAATTCTTGAACCCGGAGATGGTATGAGTGTGGAACAAGTGGTTGCCAAAGGAAATGCCGATTTTGGCATTTCGAATCAAGAATCGGTCACTCAGGCAAGATCAACCGATATCCCGATTGTGTCAATCGCTGCCATTATTCAAGAAAACACATCGGCCTTTGCCTCTTTAAAGAAAAGCGGCATCACCTCGGTTAAACAATTTGAAGGCAAACGATATGGGGGATGGGGATCAGAGTCAGAAGAAGCTGTCTTACGAGCAGTCATGAAAAAGCATAATGCAAATTATGAAAAAATCGAAAATGTGACTTTGGGTGCTACAGATTTCTTTAAATCTATTGGAAGAGATGCAGATGTTGAATGGATTTTCTACGGATGGGACGGCATTGAAGCAAAAAGACAGGGGATCGATTTAAATCTTATTTATTTAAAAGACTTAGATCCTGCATTAAATTATTATACACCTGTCATCGCTTCAAGCGAGAAGCTTATTAATTCCGATCCTGAAACTGTCAAAGCCTTTATGGATGCAACAAAAAAAGGCTATAAGGACTCAATCAACAATCCGGAAGAAGCAGCAGATTTGCTTGTAAAACAGGTTCCGGATTTGAACAAAGATCTTGTTCATAAAAGCCAAGACTGGTTGAGCAAGCAGTATCAAGGCAATGCAGATAGATGGGGAATCCAGGATCAAGCGGTATGGGAAAATTACGCCAACTGGATGGTCGAAAATCAATTGCTGGATAAAAAAATTGATACAGGTAAAGCCTTCACGAATCAATTTATTGATAACTAGGAGCAGTTTCTCATGCTTACGATAAAGTCTGTTTCAAAATCATTTGATAATCTAAGCGTTTTAGATACAATCGATCTTCATGTGAAAAAAGAAGAATTTGTAAGTATCATTGGACCTAGCGGCTGCGGGAAAAGCACTCTTTTAGAGATTGTTACCGGCCTGATTGCACCAAGCAACGGAGAAATTTATTTCAATGAAGAAAATGTGACAGGAACAACGAATAAACTAGGATACATGCCGCAAAAAGACGTGTTGTTTCCGTGGAGAACTGTATTGGAAAATGTAATCATTCCTCAAGAAATTATGGGAATTAGAAAAAAAGATGCTGAAAAAAAAGCGCGCCAGTTAGTTGAGAAATTTGGACTGAGCGGCTTTGAAGAGTATTATCCGAGTGCGTTGTCCGGAGGTATGAAGCAGCGGGCGAACTTTCTGCGAACCGTTTTGACAGACAAACGCTTACTTGCGCTCGATGAACCTTTTGGCAAGCTTGATGCTTTAACAAAGCGTGAAATGCTGAAATGGCTGACTACTGTTAGAATGGAAACAAAGCAGAGTTTCTTGTTAATCACACATGATATAGATGAAGCGATATTTTTGTCTGATCGGATTTATGTCATGTCTAGCCGTCCCGGACGTATCGTAAAAGAAGTCCATGTGAAGGAGAAACACCCTAGAAGTAATGGATTTCTATTATCAAAAAGTTTTTCTGAACTAAAGAATGAGCTGCTTAGCAGTCTTGGAGTCTAGAATTAGTTGAGGGAAATTTATTTTTTGCAAAACTATAATAAATTATCGACCAAGAAATAAGCTTAGGAGGATCCTCCTAAGCTTTTTATGTTTAATTAAAACGCTTTTTTCTTATACTGGAAATTATCGAAACGATGATAAAGACAACGATAAATAACGAAATCATAATAATGAAGAAGTTAGGTTTGATCTGAAAGGTAAACGCTGAATTCCCATCCATTTCAAATGACAAACTATTAAATAATAAATCGTTATTGGATTTCGCTTGAAATAAATGATAAAAGAACACAGCGGCCAACAGCATTGGATATCCGAGAAATGCGATAAAACTTCCGAAAATGGCGCCATGCTTTAAAGATTCTAATTTCATCATTTTTGACCTCCCATTCTTTCAAGCATCAGCTGCTTGATGATTGATTTCCCATCTCCCATGAACGGCAGCAGGTATAAAAGATGAATAAAATAAACGATTGAAAAAATGAAGAAACCTGAAGATACTGGATTTTCCCTTAAATACAGAAACGTAATCGTAATTCCCGAAGCGCCCAATAAACCTGGCACTAACGGACCTAGGGCGGTGATCCAGAGCATCTTTAACTTATAAGGCTTAATGACTGGCCTAACAAATTTAACTGACATCATATCAGAGGCAAAAAAGCCTCGAGGCCCATGATTTCCCGCAAACTTACGGTGACAATATCCATGCGCAGTTTCATGTAATGCTGTTCCTGTTATCAGGGCTATATAAATGACCGTGAAATAAACTGCAATATTGACAATGGATTGGTCCGGAATGATTAAAAAAGCAACAGTCGCGACTATCATAAATAAAAACCAAATGAAAATAATTTTTTTCGTTACAATGAATAAACAAGTGAAAAAAATCGACCAAAAGGACTCTCCGTTACTCATATAGCGTTCCTTATATTTAAAATGATACTGCTTGAAAAACTGGAGTAAAAAAGTGACTAATAATGATGGAGACTGATAGCGAAGTGCAACTAAATAATGTGAATTTAACTCTAGTAAAAGTTTATTGAAATCATTTGAAATAACTTTTTCTTTCACATTAAATATTTTTGCAATTGATTCCGTTATTTCGCCTTCAGTTTTTTTTCCGTCCATTTCTTTTAGCATATGATATGCGGATTCGTTAATGGGAAACTCTGCGCCGAGCTGGTCATCTGTCAAGTGCTTTTTCTTTAGTGTTACATGCACAGGAAGAGAAGGGATTCTCTCAATCTTCAACACTTCTTTAAGAGGCTGAATCATGCTCATACCTCCATTTAAAGCCTTTATGAATAACAAAAAGAAGCAGCAATTCAAAACATAGTAACATGATCCATTGCAACTCGATTCCTGCTGAGCCTATTAAGTAGTTCCCGATAAAAAATATAGGAATCATCATAATAATCAACATTCCGAATGAAAAGATTCCCGTGTACGGATTGTTTCGGTCAAGCGGCAATAAAATTCCGACTAAATAAAACAGTCCGCATGAATTTAAAAGCACGCCGATGCTTTGCAGCAGGACTATGAAGCTTTCCGGTGCAGTACATGTAAACAGTGCCAAGAGAAAAACTTGTAACATTCCGATAACCACAAGTCCGCAATATTTAAATAAAACAACCTCTGACGGCTTTAATCCAATTGTTTTATACACCGGTAATACAATTCGGTCATTTCCGAATGAATTGAACGCGATCAATCCTGAAAAAGCACTAAGTATTAATAACTTTTGATCACTGAAATCCAAATTGAACCTGTATTTTACAAACACAATAATGATAAAGAGCAATATAAAATTAAGAATATTTTCCTCATTTCTCACCTGTGATTTGATCTCTTTCACAAGAAGGCTCCAACCTTTGGCAGAAGGGAACGGAAGGCTGCTTAACAGCTTGAGCGATCTTTTTTCTGACATGATCGGCATAAGAGACATTGACATAAATGCACAGATAATCGTAAACAGAATGAAGCCTGTTAAGATAAAATAATTAACTCCCTCAGGATAAATTCCTTGCAGGGAAAGAAAAAAGGGGGCTGAAAAATACATAAAATCATAATCAAAAGTTTGATATGTCTTTGCGATTTTATTTATATTAAAATGAGTCATAATATACCCTGAAACTAAAACGAGCAATACAAATAAAGAAAAAAACTTTTGTAATGGAAATTTGATTTTTAAAATAAACATGTACGTGGCGTTATAGATTAGATTAATGAACGACAAAACAAATATCGTCTGAACAAAAATCATGGCAAAAAAACCGATAGTAAAACCGATGCCAATTCTATTTATGATAAAATTAGGAATTAATAAAATGCCGATGATAAATAAAATAATAGATGATACAACAGCCATTATCGGAATAAAATAACCTAAGCTTTTTTGAAACGTTGTTAGCGGAAGCCAGCTAAGCTGCATAGAAAAACGATCCTGTTCGGGTGTCCTGACTTTAATGAGGACAAACAGTAATGAAGTAAAAATTGAAGCATTGATCGACATTGATGTTGCCAGAAGCCCTAGAGATTGCTCTCTGCCTGTTAAAAAGGCTTTTAAAAAAGTACCCGTAAAGCTGTAGCCGATTATAGCGGCTATCGTGACAGTAAACAGAAAGAACAAAATGGCCAGAATACGCTTCATTGTGGTATCAAAAATCTTATTTATTTCTCTTTGCCACATTTTCAACATCGTTTTAGAAATTATTAATGATTTCATCGAAACGGGCACCCCTGTCACTTAACATAGATGCTTTTAGAAACACTTGCTCTAGCGTGCTGCATCCGTATTTTTCTTTAAGATGAGCAGTTGTTCCTTCATCCATCTTATGTCCCTTAGAGATAATGGCAATCCTGTTACACAATTCTTCGGCAGCGAGCATATCATGAGTCGAAAGAAGAATTGCTCCGTTATTGGAAGTATATCGTTTCATTAATTTTTTTGTGTTTATTACTGCTTCAATATCAAGTCCCCGAAAAGGTTCATCCATGATGATTATCGTACTATCCAGCATAAAAGCCGCGATAAGCTGTATTTTCTTTTTCATTCCGTGTGAATATGTTTCAATCGGTTCTGATAAAGCTTTTTTCATATCAAATAGTTCAATAAGTTGATTTCTTTTTTGTATTGAATTACATTCGTACATAGAGAGAATGAAATCTAAATATTCCTTTCCTGTTAATGCTTCTGGTAACAGTAAATCGTCAGGAACATATGCAAGCTTTTTTTTAAAGGAAGCATCTTCATTAGTTAAATCGCCAATCATAATGTTTCCTTTATTTTGTTTAATAATGCCTAAAATACAGTTGATCATTGAAGTCTTTCCAGATCCGTTTGGGCCGGCAACCGCGACAATTTCTGCCGGCTTTACAGTTATATTAAAATCTTTCACAGCAGTCACATTATTTTTATACGTTTTGGTTAGATTTTCAATTGTTAACATATGACCTCCAGATGATTACAGACTTTCCGAACGAGACAGCCTATGAAAATCTTTAGAAAGCCATTAGGCATAAGGTATGGAAGTGAAGTCAGATTTGAAGTGGCTTTTGGTGTAATCGATCATCTTTAATCGGGTCAGGCTTTTTTTGACAGACAAGCAAAATTTTTCTTGTTCATTGTAAAGCAATATAAGTTTTAAGCTGCCAGAACAATTTGTGTTTCTTGATGCACTGTAGTCGTCCATCAACACGCGAACTTATAAAAGCCTGACTGAGGCCGCCGTTTAAAAAGGGTTTAATGCTTACTTAGTTTTTTAAGAATACTGCATGAGTCAGAAGGCTGCCTTTTATTCTTTGCTAAAGGGTTAAACCGCACGTCACAACGGTTTAACCCCGATGTTTATGTCTAAGAAGTAAGTGAGATGAATCCTCAGTATGTCTAAATACATTCTATGCTGACTTTTAATCCATTTACCCATTGAACTGATCCTGTAAAGCTGCCGTGTCCATTGTAAATACACCAAACTGCTGCTCCAAGAACGACTGTTGCACCAAGTCCCAAAAGGACAGCAATGAATACTAGAAACCATGCTTGATCCATGATAGCAGGTCTCATTACTGAATAGTCAACTTGCGGTGCAGTATACGTCATATTTTCACCTCCCATGTATAAAAAAATCGTAACACATAGAAAAATTCACTAAAATCACTCAATAGTCACGAATCAAAATCCCCAGAAAAAGAATAATTTACTATTTTTTCTATCCAGGAAACATTTTTTCTATAATTTAGGAAGTTAAAGTTGGTTGATTCATTACAGTTCAGTTTATTTGCTGTCGGTTCCTTTTAAAGGTAATTAAGTTTCTTCTATTAAAAAAGAAGCACATTTAGTGCACATTCCAAATAAAGTGTTAATCGTTATCGTTGTGCTTTTATTATATTGTGGCTTGATTCCAATATGAAAAAGTGGTAGTATAACAACTGTCTCAATCTATAACTTATAACTCTAATAAATTTTATAAAAGATGTTGACAACTTCTTTTAACGATGATATATTAATAGAGTCGCTTTTGACGAGAGGCAAAATGATCTTTGAAAACTAAACAAGACAAACGTACCTGTTAATTCTAGATTTTGTTTTAAAAAATCGCATAGGCGACTATGCGTAGTCAGTCAAAC
>NZ_JAFDST010000011.1:0-25812 GCF_017832095.1 Bacillus capparidis | reverse complement strand
GTCCGCTCGACTTGCATGTATTAGGCACGCCGCCAGCGTTCGTCCTGAGCCAGGATCAAACTCTCCAATAAAAGTTTGACTGACTACGCATAGTCACCTATGCGATTTTTTTAAAACATTTAGAATTAACAGGTACGTTTGTCTTGTTTAGTTTTCAAGGAACTTTTTATTTCTTCGCTCTTGAAGCGACTAGAACATAGTAACATCATTTTTATACATGCGTCAACAACTTTTCTAAAAAAATATTAAAAAATAGTTTTGATCTAAAATATGCGTTTACTCTTATCCCAATATAAACTGCTCTACGATCACTAATGCGGCTATTCCAGGTATACCCAAAAGACCGCTGATCCCTGTTGTAACAAAATTAATCGGAACATGGATTCCAATGCTTGAGCCGAGCATGTTTACACAAAACAACAACAACGCCCCTACAGCCAGCTTAATAGAGATCACTCCAATGAATTTTAACGGCTGAAATGACCCTTTAGAAGATAACAGCAGGACAATTAGACCTATAATAGACCCAATGATAAGAAAAGCTTCCATTCACTTTCGCTCCCTTCGCTTCATTAGTACAAGCTTATGAGAGACAAAAGAAAATTAGACCACAATGATTATTTCCAGCCGCCTAGCCGAAGCTTCCGTTTTTTTGCTTCTCTCAAATAGAAGAAATACTTTGCTTCAGCCAGCTTCAATTCATATAGGACACCAGGAGAAGGCTCCACACTGTTTTCTACCAGCCTTTTCTGTCTGTTCCATTCCTCTTTTTGCCGAAGCAGCTGATCCACGAGCTTCTCATCAAATTCTTTTCTCAGTTTGTTTTTTCGAAGAAACCCCATGAAGCAACCCTCCTTCTATAGTTCACGCCGGCCTTCCAAAGCTCTTGAAAGAGTCACCTCATCTGCATATTCCAGGTCTCCTCCCACCGGCAGACCGTGCGCGATGCGGGAAACCTTAATTCCCGTCGGTTTTAAAAGCCTCGAGATATACATTGCCGTTGCTTCTCCCTCGATATTCGGGTTTGTCGCTAAAATGACCTCAGTAATTTCTTCGTTTTGCAGTCGTTTTAGCAAATCGGGAATATTGATGTCTTCAGGCCCGATACCGTCCATAGGGGAGATAGACCCATGCAGCACATGATATAACCCGTTGTACTCTTTCATCTTTTCCATGGCAATGACGTCTTTCGGATCTTGGACAACACAGACAATTGAGCGGTCTTTTCTCGTATCTTCGCAAATATAGCAAGGATCCTTGTCCGTAATATGGCCGCATACGGAGCAGTAAGATAAATTCCGCTTCGCATTAACCAGCGCTTTCGCAAAATCTAAAACTACGTCCTCCTTCATACTTAGCACAAAAAAAGCCAGACGGACCGCAGTTTTCGGTCCGATTCCTGGCAATTTCATAAAGCCATCAATCAGCTTTGATATTGGTTCAGGATACTGCATTCTTTATTTGTCCCCCTTAGAACAAGCCCGGCATATTCATCCCTTTAGTGAATTGGCCCATCGTCTCATTCGTAAGCTCATCAATTTGTTTCAATGCGTCATTAGTTGCTGCGAGAATAAGGTCCTGCAGCATTTCTACGTCTTCCGGATCAACGACCTCTTCTTTTATTAAAACATCTACGACTTCTTTCTGGCCGTTCACTTTTACCGTTACCATGCCGCCGCCAGCTGTTCCTTCAAGCACCTTATCAGAAAGTTCCTCCTGTGCTTTTTGCATATCCTTTTGCATTTTTTGCATTTGTTTCATCATTTTTTGCATATTTCCCATTCCACCACGCATTTACATTCACTCTCTTCCATCGTAATTTAGTCTTTAATCTCTATTAAATCCGGACCTACCAGTTTTTTTGCTTCGGAGATAAGCGGATCTTCTTCGTTTGCAGGCCGTGCTTGATCCGTATCTTCCTGCTGATGATCAGCCAGAAAGTCTCCTCTTATTTTACCCCATTGGCTGTCTGGAACGCCAACCAAATCCATTTGGTGTCCCAGTAAGGATTCAAGGATCTGTTCCAAATCTGTTCGAATCTGATTTCTGTTTTCAGCAACCATTTGACAATGGATTTCGTAAGTGAATTTGAGGACAAAAGCAGAAGTAGAAGCAGCAGCCGGCTCAGTATCTTTTAAAAGCGCCGCATGAGATCGCTTATTCTGCCTGTTCAGCTCAGCAAGAAGCTCTCCCCAAACCTTTTTAATCTTTTCCAAATCATTTCTTGTTGCTTCTTTTAAAATTTCATGAATTCTCCCGACAGGCGATTTAAACGAATTTTTTTTACTTCTTTGCTGCCTCGGGGCTTCTTTTTTCGGCTGATCTCCTGAAGATGCTGGAATTCCTGATGATTTCAGACGTTTCAGCTCATTTTCCAGCTGGGTCAATTTATTGATTAACGTTTTCAATTCCTGATTGTTCGCGGGTTCTTGACTAGCTGATTGGCAAATCTTCACGACAGCCACTTCAAAAAACACACGCGGATGATTCGTCCATTTCATTTCCTGATGGCTGCTATTTAACACTTCGATCATTTCATACAGCTGCCGGGAGGGAATCCTTTCAGAAAGTTCATTGAATGCTTCATCGACCTTAACCTTTTCAAGGACGCCTTCAAGGTCGGGGGCCGATTGGTATAAAAGCATATCCCTGAAATAAAAAATCATATCTTCAGCGAGCTTCGACGGATCTTTCCCTTGCTGCAGCAATTCATTCAGCGTTTTTAACGCTTCTGAAACATTTTGTTCGTATAAAAATCGTGTGAGGTTCCCGATATGCGTCTGGGAAACAGAGCCTGTAATCAACAATGCGTCATCTACGGTCAGCATCTCATTACTGTACGAAATAGCCTGATCGAGAAGGCTTAACGCGTCTCTCATTCCGCCATCCGCCGCACTGGCGATAATCTCCAACGCTCCGTCCTCAACAGACAGCTGTTCTTCATGAACGATTCTCTGCATTCTGACAGAAATCGCTTCAGTTGTAATCCGCTTAAAATCAAAACGCTGGCATCTTGAAATGATCGTCAAAGGAATTTTATGAGGTTCTGTCGTAGCAAGTATAAAAAGGCAATGCTCAGGAGGCTCTTCCAAGGTTTTCAAAAGGGCATTAAAAGCGCCAATAGAAAGCATATGAACCTCATCGATGATATAGACCTTGTATGTCACGCTAGAGGGTGCAAATTTTACTTTGTCTCTTATATCCCGAATTTCATCTACCCCATTATTTGAGGCTGCATCAATTTCAATGACATCTTGGATTGATCCATTTGTAATTCCGAGACACGATGAGCATTCATTGCAAGGCTCGCCAACCGGAGCTCGTTCACAGTTTACAGCTTTTGCGAAAATCTTCGCCGCACTGGTTTTCCCTGTTCCTCTGGGTCCGGAAAACAAATAAGCATGAGAAAATTTCTTTTGTAAAAGGGCATTTTGCAGCGTTTTTGTGATGTGTTCTTGTCCGACGACATCTTCAAATATCTGTGGCCTGAATACCCGGTAAAGAGCCTGGTAACTCACAAGCTTGCCCCTCCTTGTGTTCTCGTCGTTTATATTATACATGAACATGCTTTTAAAGCCAAAAGCTATCTAGAGTTTAAGAGAAAGTAAAAAACCCACCTCTTTAAAAAGCAGATGGGTTGAAAATTTGATGATTGATTTACCGTGCACCTTTTGTCGATACGCTATCCCAAGCGTTACTTAAGCAGTTAGCTCGGCCCAGGCAACCCTGCGGCACATGAGAGCTTCCACTTAATGCTGCTTCCTTCCGGACCTGACATGGTTCATGGATTCCCATTGCGCAGGACCCAAGCGTCAACACCACTTACTTAAGGCAGACCTCGAAATAAACGCACCTCGAAAAGGAATTCGGCCCCGCTGGAGCGGATTGCGAGTACAGGGCACCGCTACCTCCCCGCTTAGCACGGCAAAATAAATATCAAATTTTTCATGCGCCTGTTAAAAGGACGCATATAACAGTATATCGGTTTTAAGGATAAATTGCAATGCAAGTCCTTTGTCAATATCTTCAATTTCCCTGAGACTTCTTTTTCATCCGAAGAGCTTTAAAAAAATCACTCAGCAATCTGCCGCACTCATCGGCAAGCACATCACCTACGACCTCTGCCTGATGATTAAACCGCTCATCTGTGAGCAAATTCATTAAGGTTCCCGCACACCCTCCTTTTGGGTCATGTGCGCCAAACACAACTTTGCTTACTCTCGAAAGAACAATAGCTCCTGCGCACATCGGGCACGGCTCCAGTGTAACGTACAATTCCGTATCCTCCAACCGCCACGTACCGAGAGTTTGGCAAGCCTCATCAATTACAAGCATTTCCGCATGCGCCATCGAACGCTGCTCAGTTTCCCTTAAATTGTGAGCGCGTGCTATTATTTCACCATTTAAAACGAGCACTGCCCCAATCGGTACTTCGCCTTTTTCCCCGGCTTTTCTTGCTTCCTTTATCGCTTCTTTCATAAAATATTCATTCGTCAATCGATCCACGTCTCTTTCGTTCTGAGGTTTCTTCCTGCTCTTAAAAGGATATTATAAAAGTACATTGGGTGAAAGGAGTACTAAGTTGGCACAATCTAATACCGCTTTAATCATTATAGATATGATCAATGATTTTGATTTCGATATGGGTGAATTGCTCTCTGAAAAAACGAGAAAGATGGTTCCCAACCTGCTCCGTGTAAAAGAACATGCCCGTAAAATGAAATGGCCTATTATATACATTAACGATCATTACGATACTTGGCAAGCAGACCTCTCCACTATTTTGTCTGCCTGCAAAAACGAAAAAAGCCAGGAAATCATTGATCAGATTGCTCCAGATGGCGACGATTATTTTTTGATCAAACCGAAGCATTCCGCTTTTTATGGAACCGCTTTAGAAACCCTTTTAAATAAATTGGGTGCAGAAAAACTGATTTTAACGGGGATTGCCGGAAATATTTGCGTTTTGTTTACAGCGAACGACGCCTATATGAGAGAGTATAAGCTGATCATTCCCCGGGATTGCATGGTGTCAAATAATGACAAAGACAATGAGTATACGCTGACCGTTATGGAAAATGTGCTTTTGGCCAAAATTACGTCGTCAAAAGATCTCGCAGGGGACTCCTAGCATGAAACCCAGCCTCCGTTCATACACATGATACAGACTAGGAAGGGAGGCGCTTCTCATTCAAATATACGTAGTGAAACAAGGCGATACGATCGAACAAATTGCTTTGAGATATAGGACAACACCGGAAGCCATCATCCAAACAAATGAAGTTCCAAATCCGGATAAGCTTGTTGTCGGACAAACCATTGTTATTCCGATTGCCGGGCAGTTTTATGAAGTGCAGCGCGGGGATTCGTTAACAACAATCGGCCGCAGGTTCAATATATCCGCTGCTGAGCTTGCCCAAATTAATCGCATTCAATTGCACGCGATTCTGCCTATCAATTTTCTGCTGTATATTCCTGCCCGTCCAAAAAGGAAGGCTGAAGTAAATGCCTACCTTGAGCCAAGAGGAACGAGTGTCAGCCAAAATCTTCAACAAGCAGCAAGAGAGGCTTCCCCCTATCTCACATATTTAGGGGCATTCAGCTTTCAAGCGAAGAGGGACGGTACCCTGAAAGAGCCTCCGCTCAACAACCTTAAGCAAATTGCGGACAGGCGAAATGTCACTTTTATGATGATTGTCACTAATTTAGAGAATGACGGATTCAGCGACGAGCTCGGACGGATTTTGCTTACCGACACAGCTATAAAAAGAAAATTTCTCGACAACATCGTAGCGACGGCAAAAAAATACGGCTTTCGCGACATTCACTTTGATTTTGAATACTTACGGCCTCAGGACAAAGAAGCCTATAATCGTTTCTTACGAGAAGCGAGAACCCGGTTTAAACGAGAAGGCTGGTTTATCTCATCAGCCCTGGCGCCAAAAACGAGCGCCGGCCAAAAAGGAAAGTGGTATGAAGCCCATGACTACAAAGCACATGGGGAGATTGTCGACTTTGTCGTTCTGATGACCTACGAATGGGGCTACAGCGGAGGTCCTGCGCAAGCCGTTTCACCGATAAATCAGGTGCGTAAGGTCGTCGATTACGCGCTGACCGAGATGCCGTCCTCTAAAATTATGCTCGGCCAAAATCTGTACGGCTATGACTGGACCTTGCCCTATGTCCCAGGAGGACCTTTCGCAAAAGCCGTAAGCCCACAGCAGGCCATTCTTCGCGCCAGTGAAAACGATGTTCCCATTCAATATGATGACACGGCACAAGCCCCTTTTTATACTTATACTGATGATAACGGCAAAAAGCATGAAGTCTGGTTCGAGGATGCCCGTTCCATTCAAGCGAAGTTTGATTTGATTAAATCACTGAATCTCAGAGGAATCAGCTACTGGAAGCTCGGGCTTTCCTTCCCGCAAAACTGGCTTTTAATATCCGATCAATTTCAAGTCGAGAAAAAAACGTTTCCTAGTTAGCGAAGCGTTTTTTCATAGGTTAAAAGTCGGGGATATGATACAATATGTGAAGTTGATTTTATCGAAGCATTTTAAGGAGACCTACTATGAAACAAACCCCTTTTGTCGCGGTTGAAGGTCCGATCGGAGCCGGCAAAACGACACTTGCTGCCATGCTTTCTAAGGATTTGAACTTTCAACTGGTGAAAGAAATCGTTGAAGAAAACCCATTCCTTGAGAAATTTTACGAAAACATTGACGAGTGGAGCTTCCAATTGGAAATGTTTTTTTTATGCCATCGGTATAAACAGCTGGAGGATATAGAGCGTCATTATATGATGCAGCAAAAGCCTGTCATTGCCGATTACCATAATTATAAAAATTTGATCTTCGCAGACCTGACATTATCCGAAAAGAACCTTGAAAAGTACCGGCAAATTTTCAAAATCCTATCTGCAGACCTCCCAAAGCCAGGGGTAATCATTTACATAAAAGCAAGCCTGCCTACTTTATTATTGAGAATCAAAAAACGCGGACGTTCATTTGAACAGGAAATGGACAGCGAGTATTTAGCACAATTAATAAAAAAGTATGAAACGGCAATGGATCAATTAATCAAAGCCGATCCTTCTTTGAATATCATTACAATAGACGGAGATAAGGAAGATTTCGTTCAATCAAAAGATGCCTATGAACGGATTGTCAAACAAGTAAAGGAGATCGTCCACTTATGATCGAACAAAAAAGCTTAACCATTCCAAAGAACGCCATTATCACAATAGCCGGAACTGTCGGTGTTGGAAAATCCACTCTGACTCAGGCTCTGGCAAAAAAGCTTAATTTCAAAACATCATTAGAAAAAGTCGATCATAATCCCTATCTCGAGAAATTTTATCATGATTTTGAACGATGGAGCTTCCATTTGCAAATTTACTTTCTCGCAGAAAGGTTCAAGGAACAAAAGAACATCTTTGAATCAGGCGGCGGCTTTGTCCAAGATCGCTCCATTTATGAAGATACAGGGATCTTCGCGAAGATGCATGCCGATAAAGGAACAATGTCAAAGGTTGATTTTAAAACCTATACGAGCTTGTTTGAAGCCATGGTCATGACTCCGTATTTCCCGCATCCCGATGTGATGATTTATTTAGAAGGTGACCTGAATTCCATTTTAAAACGAATCGAAGAACGCGGGAGAGACATGGAGCTGCAAACAGACATCTCATATTGGCAGGAAATGCATACACGTTATGAAAACTGGATCAGCGGATTTAACGCATGTCCGGTTCTGAGGCTGAATATTGATGAATATGACCTGCTTGAGGATGAGAGCTCCTTGGACCTTGTGATTGAAAGAATCGGCAAAATTATAGAAGAAACGAGAAATTAATGCTATTTGATGGACGCCTTTTTTTTAGGAAAAGGCGTTTTTTTAATATAAATAAAGTTGCCGTCAATGAAAGATTTACTTCAACGTCTTGGCATTCTGAACCGATGTGAAGGACTTTTCTCTGGGTCTTTGACGCTTTTTTGTCCTTCATGACCCGGATGAAGGACTTTTCTCTGAATCTCTTACGACTTTTTGTCCTTCATGACCCGGATGAAGGACTTTTCTCTGAATCTTTTACGCCTTTTTGTCCTTCAGAACCCTTGTGAAGGACTTTTCTCTGGCTCTTTGATTCCTTTTTGTCCTTCAAAACTCCGATGAAGGACTTTTCCCTGGCTCTCTTACGTCTTTTTGTCCTTCAGAACCCTTATGATGGACTTTTCCCTGGCTCTTTGACTCCTTTTGTCCTTCAGAACCCCATAAAATATAAATTCTGATACACAAAAAAAACCGCTGTGCCAAAGGCATGCGGTTTCTCCAATTTATATGCGTGTTGTGATTTAAAACAATATGGCGGAGGAAGAGGGATTCGAACCCCCGCGGGCTTTGACACCCCTGTCGGTTTTCAAGACCGATCCCTTCAGCCAGACTTGGGTATTCCTCCGTATCGACAAGAATCAATATAACACATTCTAAAATTAGAAGTCAACACTTTTTGCAAATCATTTTCTTTCTCCTATAAATCGTGCCCCTTCGCCAAAATATTCTTTTATAATTAGGATAGCAAAGCAATGGAGCTGAACTTGTCACAAAACGATATTCAATGCGATACCCAAAAGGTGTCTTCAGCCTCACACTATATGATGTCGCCTGCCTCACGAGAGCTATTTTTGAAAGGAGCCTATGGAATGAAAATTATTCTCGCGCCTGACTCATTTAAAGAAAGCATGACTTCTCTTGAAGTTGCAGAAAGCCTTGAAAAAGGATTCAAACGTGTACTGCCTAATGCCGACTGTGTGAAAATCCCGGTGGCAGACGGCGGTGAAGGAACAGTACAGGCATTGGTGGATGCGACTGGCGGAACGCTGGTTACGAAGACGGTAACCGGTCCTTTAAGTGTGCCCGTTGAAGCGACATACGGAATCCTTGGTGATCAGAATACAGCGGTTATCGAGATGGCGGAAGCATCCGGGCTGCATCTCGTGCCTGAAGCTAAACGAAATCCACTGGTTACAACGACAAGAGGAACAGGAGAGCTTATTCGAGACGCCATTGAACGAGGAATCAAAAAGATTGTCATCGGCATCGGGGGAAGTGCAACGAACGACGGCGGTGCAGGAATGGCCAAAGCGTTAGGCGTTAAATTTCTAAATAAGGAAGGAAACGAATTAGGCGATGGCGGAGGAGCTCTTGCTGAGTTGGCGGTCATTGATCCATCTGGTCTTCACTCAGCGCTAAAAAACGTTTCCATCGAGGTCGCCTGTGATGTAGATAACCCGCTTACCGGTCCAAGGGGAGCCTCCGCTGTGTTCGGTCCGCAAAAGGGAGCCACTCCTGAGCTTGTCGAGCGATTGGATCAAAATCTAGCTCAGTACGCCCTTCGAATAAAGGAGGATCTAGGCATAGAGGTAGATAAAGTAAAAGGTGCAGGCGCTGCAGGAGGATTAGGGGCAGGCCTCTACGGATTTTTAGGTGCAGAATTAAAAAGCGGCGTCGACATTATTTTGGACACCCTCGAATTTTCCAAGCAAATTGAGGGAGCGGATCTCGTCGTTACAGGCGAAGGCAAAATCGACCACCAAACGATTCACGGGAAAACTCCAGTTGGGGTCGCAAAACGTGCAAAACAGCAGCAAATCCCTGTCATCGCTATAGCCGGTTCATTAGGAAAAGGATACGAGCTGGTGTATAACGAAGGCATTGACTCGGTATTTTCGATCGTACCGGCAGTAGTACCATTGTCCGAGGCACTTGCAAACGGCAAAACCTACGCTGAGCAATGTGCGCGAAATATTGCTTCGGTTTATTTGATCGGGAGGAACATAACTTGAATAGAAAACAGGTTTTTTACAGGTTCTCCTTGGGAACCGGTTGTTGGCTATTGCCGCGCTATTCGCATTGGGAATCGTATTGAAGTGGCTGGAACAACCGCGATGAGGGACGGCGAAGTGATTGGGACAGGAAATCCTTACGAACAAACGAAATTCATACTCCAATCAATTGGAAAAGCACTGAACGAATTAGGAGCTAATATGAGCCATGTCGTAAGAACAAGAATGTATGTAACGGATATATCGAAGTGGGAAGAAATAGGAAAAGCACACGGTGAATTTTTTAAAAACATCCAACCTGTAGCAAGCATGGTAGAAGTAAAGGCTCTTATCGACCCGCGATTGATGGTTGAGATTGAAGCAGAGGCTGTCGTTGATTAATAAACAGGTCCTTTCAGTAAAAATATTTAATTCCTATATTCTCTTATATTTCAATTGTTTCTGAGTAGCAGTACTACGTTTGGAAAATACATTTTTATGAGTTACGATAAATTTGTTTTGTTCATTAGAACCTTGAAGTATGAAGGAAAAATCGTTTATATGACCTTTTGTAGAGAAGGCTTGTGATATTTTAAACATCACAAGCCTTTTAATGATTACTTAAATATAACCTGTATCCTTAAGGGCTAATAAATAGTTCGCATATCTTCGATTTTAAAGGTTGCATTCATCCTTCTTGCAAAGTGAATGAACTCATATACTTACCGTCTTCACTTTCTAATATGATATTGAGTCTCTTTCCTTCAGCAAGTGGATCTGATAGTTCGGGATTTTCTTTACTTATATTTTTGTAGAAATCCTCATGCTCTGCTAGATCCTCTGCACTAAAAATGGCTGCTAATATGTCAGGATCATCAATCTTATAGCACTTTACTATATTATCAAATATAACAAATGAATCTTTTTTCAAATCTTCAAAACAACTTATATTAACTTCCTCAGCTTTGTATTTAGTTCTAAATATATCGTAAATTTGTTCTAATGTGATTCTATTTGGAAATCCAGTTTGAATAAATTTTTCGTGCAAAGTATTTATCAAAATACCACCTCTTAATAGATAATGATATAATGGTCCTTTTTCAACAATAGACGTTAACAGATTGATTCAAACTCTGTCGGAAAAAACATCCACTCCTAAATTCTTCAATACTTCAATCGCTTCTGCCACCGGCAATTTTGGCAGGAAAAAATCAATTGCCATCACTTCTTCTATCTCATGAATAGACGATAAAGTTTTTTTTACAGTTTGTCCATCTGAATAATGAATACTTAGTCTATTATTGACCAAGGAAACACTTCTATTTTGATCGATCTGCCATAGTTGGCACCGCAGAATTGACATAAATGCAGACTGTAGAATATACGATTTTTGAATGATATCAGCAAAGTCACTCATTTTATATTCTTGTTCAGAGTTAAAATCCCACGCTTCTCCACTTTGTTTCCCCTTGATATACCGAACATATCGGTAGTTATTATCTTCCGGAACTGTCGGCACAATATTTACATAATCTTCACCAAAGCGAGAACTATTTTGATGGTCACTCTCAAAGCGAACAGGCTTAAAAATAGGAGCAGCCCCACCGCAATCCACATACAGCTTTTCTTTACCCATCTTCACAATAATTGCCATATGCTTATTTCCAAGCATGATGAGATAACAATGAAAGCCTAGTTCCTTTAATAAATTGATTAAACTAGCATTTAATGAGTAGCATGTTCCTCCAAAATGAGAACAGCATAATTACTAACAAACTGGCCGTAAGAAGGAATATGTAGGTCCTTGTCGCGAAATGAAAGCAATTTGCTTACGTTTTCAAACGGAAAGTTCATTTTGTTCTAAAAAAACTGTTTTCTTCTTTCGCAATAGCTTTGAGAACGCCTTGATGATCAAATACCTTGATATGAACAAACATTTCATCGAAAATGTTATCGACCATATACTCCAATTTATTATGAAAAAAACGTTGGGTGCTGCCAATCACTTCTTCATTTGAATCGTAAATATTTATTTTTCCCCTCGATTTTTTCAAAATTGTATTAGTGAATCGATAGGTTGACAAAATTACACCTCATTTATTATTGACTAAAAGGTGTAAAAGGAGATCATTATGATAAAAACTCCAACTATATCATTGCTTATTAAGACTCCGATTATAGGAATTTTTAAACATTCTGTATTCGATGATAAAGGAAATATCGTAACCACCATAAAGACAAAACTTTCATTGTTAAAAGCGATGTATTATTTTATGCAACATGAAAAAACCTTGTATTATGCTATTGATAAGATTTCTAAGAAAATCATTACCCAAGAAATTTTGATTTTCAATAACGAAGATAAACGATTTGAAAGTGTTCGAAAAAAGCCTATTTATAAGAAAAAACAGATTTTCAAAGAATTGGTCATCACACATAAATCCGAAAAATACAATGTTCAATTTACACTGGCGGAAAAACAATTTTTTATTAAAGATGAAAAAAACAAATTAATCGCTGAAGGAGAGTTAGTAAGCTCACTATTCTTGAACCTATTCTATTTCCGAGCTTATCGAGTGAAAATAGATAACGATATTTTAATCCAAGTTTTGCGGGCAGCAATCCTGAAAGGAATTCAATTATTAGATTAATTTGAAAATAAACCTAATGACCAAAATATACCTAATCCATTATATTGATAAGCTTTTCGGATCTCAATGAAAAAAGACAGTAAAATGAAGCGGATGAAAGTGAAAATTTTTCCCTTGCATACACAAAAAGCATGAACTGATTTCAGACTTCGCTCATGCTTCATTCTTCTCTCGATCCCCAAAAATAAGGACACTTCCGTCATATTTACAAAAATCGCGGGCGTATTTATTTGAAAGTCAGGTATGTATGAAAAATTCCGATTAGAAAAAGAACCATATTTTCATAGCTAGAATTATATAATTTAAATTTGCACGTAAAAGGAGGTTTTAATGGAATATGCCACTCAGCAATTAATTCATCATTAACGGTGAGCTGCCCCCATTCGAAAGGTGCTTTTTTTAAATGAAACGTTTCTCCATCGAAATCAAAAGATGTCACTTCGACGATATCGAACATTTTTTTATCAATTAACAGAAATTCAATATGTTTGTCATTTCCATAATAATTAATTTTGTATTGCCTTTTTTTAAATGGATTGAGGATTGCTTTGGTTTCAAAAATCAGATCATTTTGCTGGTGGATTTGATATTGTACAAAGTATTTCCCTTCCAAAATGACATCTAACAATCTTATAAATACATTCGAGTAATGTTTCTTTATTGTTCCTATACAATTGCTGTTTTCATCAAGTATTTCAGCAGGATTTGTAAAATAAGCAGGGCGCCATTTATATTGATAAAGCTTCATTACTCTCGCCCTTTCAACAATACTTACATCGCCTCAATTAAACCGTCACAGTCTATTCATTTTTTATTTTTTTTTTTGAGAAGGCCACTCTTAAATAAGACCCCATCTGTCACAAACTTAATTCCTGCCCCCACACTTAAACCAAATAGTATCTTTCCTATCGTTGAATCAAAAAAATTAAATAGTAGCAATAGCAAGGCTAGTATAAAACTACAGTATCCAATGATGTGGTACTTCGTCATATGATCCTCATCCTTATAAAAGATTATATAATTAGTTGTTTATCCTTAATTTCAAACACATAGTTACTTAGTTTCTGTTTAAATTCTTCGATATGGCTAACAAAGATTAAGATATTACCTTTACTGGTGAATTCCTTCAATATTTTATATATTTCATTTTGGGAATTTTTATCTAACGCGGTAAAAGGTTCGTCTAATAATAATAGTTGAATGTCTCTGCTTATCATAGCAATAAAGAATAGTTTATATCTCATGCCTAATGAATACGTATGAATTTGTTGCGTTAAGTTCTCTTTTGTCAAACCTAACAAGTTACAATAATCATGAACTCTTTTTAAATAGCAATCTTTTTCTTTAATTTTCCAAAGAGCCATTATATACTCTATATTTTCATATCCTGTTAGTACTTCAAATAAAGGAGGATCGTTTGGTATGAAGGAAATCGTTTTTTGAAAATCCAAAGGTTTAACATGTTGATTGTTTAATGTGATTTTAACCTCTGGACTTGTTGCTATATGCTTTAAAAGCGTTGTTTTACCCGCTCCATTTACTCCAGTGATACAGTAAGAATTTTCACCTGTAATTTTAAAAGAGGTCTTATTGATGATTTTTTTCCCTCCAATTATTATATCTGTCAGCTCAATGCCAACTTCCAATTGGATTTCCTCCTATCAGTTGTATTATATTTATAATAAAAATGATTGCAAATAAACTAGAAAGAGTAATAACAGAAAACTTCTTGCTAAAACCGATTATATTTGTAAAGCCGCTAAACATAGCTAAAAAAACTAGTATCACTAATAATAATGATAGCACAGTAAATGTTGCTGCCGGCAATAAATCACTAAAATTTAGAATCGTAAGGAAAACAAATCCTTGGGTTGTCAAATATAAAGTCGTACAACTTAAAATGACAACGTACACTTTTTTAAGTTGTAAATCTGGTTTTGTAATTAGCCCAATTAATGCCCAAAAAAGTGAAAATATAAAGGATATAATTAATATAAACGGGGTAATTATCAAGGTTAATAATACGAAGCCAACAAACCATTCTTTGATTTCTTGATATTCCATCAAGCGATATAATATCGTAGTCAATAGAATATTCATAAGGAAGAGCATACTTATATTTAGGATCAGAAAATTCTTCTTTATCTTTAGAAGTGTTGCAAACTTCGACATTGCCAAATTGTTTTCCATCTAAAAACTTCCCTTCTTAATGTGTACTCACTATCCCTTCCACCAATGCACCAAGTCCACATAAAGCAAATGATAGAATTAACATAACGAAAATCTCTTTATATATTTTTGACAAATGCAGTTCTTTTTTATTTATTGCAAATAGATAAAAAGGAATAACTGAAATAGAGCTGCTGATAAATATGGATAATAATTCTGGTATTGCATGAGGCAAAAATCCAGTTAATATCGGTAAAAAACCAGAAGTCAAATATACTGAAAACAAAGTTTTTCCTACTATCATCCCGTTCACAAACAATACAAAAATGGTATAAAATCCGCTCGTCAAAGTACCTATAACTAACAGACTGATGATTACCAGTATATTGTTGTTGAAAATAGCAGAGGAACTTAAATTCATATGAGTATAATTTGAAACTTCAAAATTTAAAGAGATAACACCGTAGATCGATCCGGCTAAAAATATCACAAGAAGTATAACGATAAGTTTACTCCAAGGGAAATATCGCTCTTTCTGAATCATAAGCTTCACATCCTTAACCAATTGGAATCAAACTTTACCAAATTGTTATCTGCATATTTTCGAGCGAAAATGATGAATATGCTTCCTCCGATCAGATAATAAATAAAATATATGTACAGAAAATAGGTAATCACTATCTTATTCCATGATATAAACAGCAAAGAATATAAAAAGAACAGGACAGGCAATACTAAAACCTTTCTCGGTAAAGCTTGGATCTTATCAATAATTCCTTCTTCTTCTGTTTTTCCAACTTCTAAATCATCTACATATTCAGTTTTTATTAAATATGAGGCAGCCCACATTTGAACAAGTGGAACTAATTTATATGTTAGTATGATTACAATAATTGCAGCTAAATATTTAAAGTCTCTAAAGCTAAGTATTAATGTAATAAGCATTAGTAATAATGTTGGTATAGTCATCAAGATACTCATCAGATTCACTTTACTTTGAAAGAGAGGCTTAATTCCCAATCCGGAATATCTAAATAAATCCAGCTTGTTTTTAAATGCTCCCAACAGAAAAATATGCGGGAACTCCGTTCTTAACTCAAAGCTGTGATTAAACATGATCAACAAGATAAAGCATAAATATATTAAATATTGCAGCATATTATTTTCAGTGGAAAGCAACAACCCTGTTAACATTCCCATAAAAAATGTCGATTCATAAGTTATAAATACCATTGAGAAAAACTTCGGAGACACTAAAAATCTTTCCCTGGATAATAGTGTTAATTCATTTTCTAATAGGGAACTTTTGAAGGTTTTTTTGTTTAAAATTGAAAATCCTTTTAATAGGTAATACATAATATCTTTTGTATTGGTGTTTATAGAGTCATATCTATTAGCTAACGGACTAATTTTTAAGAGACTAAGTAAAAATAATAGAAAGATTGATACTCCCAGTGTAACTGCTGAATTTAGTACATTTTCTAGTACATAATCAATGGTTGGAAATAAACGGTTAAAGATAAAATGAAAAGGCTTAGCAATCGAATGAAACAGCTGTAATGAAACGGTCTCTGCAAACTTTTCATCATTAAGTATACGTATTCCCACAATATCTTCTCTAATGATTTTAAAAGGCTCTTTCATAACTGCTACTAACAGGTAGCCTGCTGCTAGTGAAATAAGTAAAATAAATAAATAAAAAATAAACCTGATAAACCCTATAGGCTTTATCACTTTACTAATATGGTATAATGAGAAAAATTTATTTGATGCTATGAATAGGATTAAATAAAGGAACATTGTATTTAAAATCACAAGAAAAGCATCCAAAATGTGCAAGTTGGTACATGCTAGAAGGATAAATAATGCCGTGGTTCCTGACTTATTAAAAATTGACCAAGTTAAAGATGACATCAGATGCAAGTTATAAACACTGCTTAATGAGATTGGTGCATACAAGTATATTCTTGATTTCACCAAGGCCGTATATTTGATTGATGAGATCCCCTGATATACCCCTGATAAAACCATAAATGCAAATACTACATATAAAATGTTAATAGAATTTATATTATTTATATAATTCATCAAGAGGAAATATAAAGGTATAGCAAAAAACACTTTTAAAAAACAGCTAATTAAAATTAATTTATTCGTTGAGATTTTTTCTTTAAGTTTATATCGTTCAATAATATTTGAGTATTGATTAAAAAATCTTAGTTTGAAGTCTAAATAAATTAAGCTTAAATTGCTCATAAATTGTTTCCTCCAAAAGAATAAGGCTGGATAAGATCCAGCCCTATCATAACAACTTAGATTGGTAAGGATTAGTAAGCTATTGCCGCATCTTTACCTTTTTCCTCTGCCATATCTTTTAAATACTTTTTAACTCCCATAGATCCGGCTGCTGCGATTAGAGAGCTTCCGCCAGTTCCAAGAGCGGCAATCAACGCCAGCAATGAAACACCCCATGAAATTACGTCCAGCCAGACAAAAATTTGAGATGCTGCTACATAAGAAAGTTTAAATTCTTTTACAATGTTCATTTCTGGGAGAAAACCAAGTAATAACGCATAGGCTCCTAGTAAAATTAAACCTACTGCTAATAAGAATCCATAGTTAAGTGCTTTTCTTTGTACTGGTAACGACATACAAACCTACCTTCTTTCTTGAAATTTAGTTTGATATTCCCCAAAAAATTAGTAAGAAATTGCTGCTTGTTTACCTTTTTCCTCTACCATATCTTTTAAATATTTTTTTACTCCCATAGTTCCAGCTGCTGCAATTAGGGAAGCCCCTCCTGTACCAAGTGCTCCAATAAGAGCAACGAGTGAAACACCCCATGAAATTACGTCTAGCCAGGCGAAAACTTGAGCTGCTGCTACATAAGAAAGATCAAATTCTTTTACGAGGTTCATTTCTGGGAGAAAACCAAGTAATAGGGCATAGGCTCCTAGCAATATGAAACCTACTGTTAATAAGAGTCCATAGTTAAGTGCTTTTCTTTGTACTGATAACGACATACAAACCTACCTTCTTTCTTAAAATTTAGTTTTTTGTTCCCTAAAAAATTAGTAAGAAATGCTGCTTTTTTACCTTTTTCCTCTGCCAAGACATTTAAATATTTTTGCTCTCCTAGATCCAACTGCTGTGTTTAGAAATGCCTCACCTGTTATCCAATGCTCATGAAGTAATGCAGGATAGAGGGATTCTTTTACTGAGTTCTATTAACAAGGATTATGAACCTAGTAAAAAAATTCTCACAAACAATAAAAATCCATAGTTTAAAGACACAGTTTGGAATACTATAGCTTATTTAACAATATATACTAACTTAAAAAAGTTAACTAATACAACCACAAATTTGAAATTTTTGTAAAATGTTACTTTTTTACTAATTGGTTATTTTAAAAGAATATTTTATGAATAAATGCCCCCTCCTTATATAACTATAAATACATTGTTCATTATATTGCTTTTTATCAAAAAATTTCAATAATTTTTTGAAAACTTTAGGATAAATGGTAATATTGACCCGATATTCCAGTGCAAATGAGTAGGAATATATCCTTTTCTTAGATACACACCTCTATCTTATTGACTAGTTACAACTTCCTTTCTGGGCATAAAGATACACAAAAAAGCAAGAGCTCAGGCCGAATCAACCGAGCTCATGCCTTTCATGATCTTACGCTTCAATCTTCTCCCGATTCCCGAAATAAGGACGAAGCACTTCTGGAATGATGACACTACCATCCTCCTGCTGGTAATTCTCAAGAATCGCGGCAACTGTTCTTCCGATCGCTAGGCCAGATCCGTTTAACGTGTGCACATGCTCCGGCTTGCCTTTCGCTTCGCGTCTGAAGCGGATGTTCGCCCGGCGTGCTTGGAAGGCCTCGAAGTTACTGCATGAAGAAATTTCACGATATGTGTTTTGGCTTGGGATCCAAACCTCGATGTCGTATTTTTTTGCTGCCGTAAAGCCGAGGTCAGCTGTACACATGCTCATCACGCGATACGGAAGTCCTAACAGCTGAAGGACCTTTTCCGCTTGGTTCGTTAATTTTTCGAGCTCTTCGTAAGAATCTTCCGGTTTCACAAATTTGACGAGCTCGACTTTATTGAACTGATGCTGCCTGATCAGACCGCGTGTATCACGGCCTGCAGAACCGGCTTCAGAGCGGAAGCAGGCGCTGAATGCGGCGTAATTGAGCGGTAAAGCATCACCATCCATAATTTCATCTCGATGCATATTTGTAACTGGCACTTCTGCTGTCGGGATTAAGAAATAATCTTCTTCCCTAATTTTGAATGCATCTTCTTCAAATTTAGGAAGCTGCCCGGTTCCCGTCATACTCGTGCGGTTAACCATATACGGCGGCAGAACCTCAGTATAGCCGTATTCATCGACATGCAAATCGAGCATAAAGTTCCATAATGCCCTTTCTAAGCGAGCGCCGAGCCCTTTATAAAAAACAAAGCGGCTGCCCGTTACTTTTCCGGCACGTTCGAAATCAACAATCCCGAGCTCGCCAGCGATATCCCAATGAGGTTTCGGCTCATAAGAAAATTCTTTTACTTCTCCCCACTTGCGGGCTTCGACATTTTCATCCTCTGTCTCTCCTATAGGAACAGATTCATGAGGGATATTCGGAATAGACAGCAGGATCGTTTCCAGCGTGGTCTCCACCGTTCTTAGTTCCTCGTCAAGAGTCTTGATCTCATCACCGATTTGACGCATTTCTTGAATGATGGCGTCTGCGTCCTTTTTCTCCCTTTTCAAAACCGCGATTTGCTGAGACGCTTCATTTCGTTTTCCTTTCAGCTCTTCTACCTTTACAATCAAGCTTCTTCGTTTTTCATCCAGCTCGCCGAATTTATCAAAGTCGGTGAGATCTTCGCCGCGATGAGAAAGCTTTTCTTTGATTTCGTTAAAATTTGCCCGTAAATCTTTCATATCCAACATGTTGCTTCACTCCTATTTTTAGATCAAAAAAAGAGCTCTCGATCCCCCTTGGTAAGGGACGAGAGCTCTCGCGTTGCCACCCTGATTGAAAACAATACTGTTTTCCACTTCATCAAAATAACGGATATATCCGAAAATGCCTACTGAATTCATGGGTTCAGCATTTCGCTCAAGGATGGATTCAGCAGCATCTTTCACCGATTCTCACCAACCATCGGCTCTCTTTAGAAGGAGCGGCTGCTTACTAATTCCTATCAACGCTTTTACCAATCTTAAATTGTAATAATAATGTACTACAAGTTTGACCTTGTTTCAACTACTTTATTCAGCTGGCTGCTTTTTATAGTCTTCAATCATTTCGATAAAAAGCTTCATCATCCGCGGATCCTCTGTCAGCTCAGGATGAAACGAGCATCCCAGGAGATGTCCGTCTTTCGCAGCTACAATCCGCCCATTATGCTTTGAAAGAACTTCGACATTTTCTCCTACTTCGACAATGTGAGGAGCACGAATGAAGACACCCGTAAAATCTTCCTCAAGTCCAATAATGGAGAGATCGGCTTCAAAACTGTCTCTCTGCCTTCCGAAGGAATTTCTTTCTACCTTTACATCCATGACTGACAAGTGCGGCTCTTTATTATCGACGATTTCCTTCGCTAAAATAATGAGTCCGGCGCATGTGCCAAACATCGGTTTTTTTTGCTCCGAAAATTGTTTTAACGGCTCTAGGAATTGATACGTATCGATGAGCCTTCTCATCGTCGTGCTTTCACCGCCGGGGATCACGAGCCCGTCAATGTCTTCCAGCTCTTCAACCCTTTTAATCACTTTGCCTTTCGCTCCGGAAGCTTCAATTGCGCGAATATGTTCACGTACAGCTCCTTGTAGTCCTAGTACTCCTACTGTTATCATGATTGAACGAAAACCCCTTCCTTACCAGCCGCGCTCTTGCATACGCTCGTCAGGAAGCAAGTTTGAGATCTCAATTCCTTTCATTGCCGAGCCGAGATCCTTTGAAAGCTCAGCAATCAGCTTATAATCAGTGAAATGAGTCGTTGCTTCGACAATCGCTTTCGCAAACTTAGCCGGGTTGTCCGATTTGAAAATACCTGAACCCACAAATACTCCGTCTGCTCCAAGCTGCATCATTAACGCTGCATCTGCCGGAGTTGCAACACCGCCTGCTGCAAAGTTTACAACCGGCAGCTTGCCTTCTCTTTTAATTTGCAATAAAAGCTCATAAGGTGCTCCAAGATTTTTTGCTTCCGTCATCAGTTCATCTTCACTCATGGAAGATACCTTGCGGATTTGGGCGTTCACTTTTCTCATGTGGCGCACAGCTTCAACAATGTTTCCTGTACCCGGCTCGCCTTTCGTACGAAGCATAGACGCTCCTTCAGCGATCCGGCGAGTCGCTTCACCTAAATCACGGCAGCCGCAAACAAAAGGAACGGTGTACTCATTTTTATTTAAATGAAACTCTTCATCCGCCGGAGTCAAAACTTCACTTTCATCGATGTAATCGACCCCAAGTGCTTCAAGAACCCTTGCTTCTGTTATGTGGCCGATACGCGCTTTTGCCATGACCGGAATGGAAACAGCTCCCATAACTTCTTCGACGATTGTCGGATCAGCCATACGCGCTACTCCGCCTGCCGCACGGATATCTGCTGGAACGCGCTCAAGCGCCATAACTGCTACTGCTCCGGCTTCCTCCGCAATTTTTGCCTGTTCAGCATTCACGACGTCCATAATAACGCCGCCTTTTTGCATTTCCGCCATCCCGCGTTTGACACGGTTCGTACCTGTTTGTACCATTTCAATTCCTCCTATTTCAAAGGGCCAAAGTTTTTAGTCATCTCGTTCATTTTTGATCCTTTATATTCTATTATTTTATCCTACATCGTGAAAAATTCCTATGGGAAAGAAATAGAATTTTCTTTCTCCTTATTTTAAAAAAATTCTCATCTTTCCCTCTGATTAAGAGGTAAGAAGAGAGAGTATTGTTAAAACCAGCCGGTTACAGTATCGACTATGCTTCCCCAAACGCCTGAAAAGAATCCGCCGATGCTGCGCATGGATAAGATGAACCAATTCGCTTTTTCTACGTTTTCTTTTGTCACTAACTCAGAATTTTTTCCGGCTTGAATGAAGCCGTAATCTTTATCAGAACCTGTATATTCAGCGGTCACTTTTCCAACCGCATCTCCTTTTTTGACTGGAGCTGTTAATTTATTGTCACTTGTGTATTTATCCTTTTGAAGTTCTACTTTCGGCTGATAGTTTTTCTCTTCCCCTTTTTTCACTGGGAAAGATAAACTGTCATTCAGCTCAAGTGCCACTTCATGTTTTTTTCCTTGATCAACAAGAGCTTTTTCTTGTCCTTTTATCACTTGTCCTTTTGGATAGAGCTCTTTCATTTCAAAATGATTAAATGCATAGTCCAGCAATTTTTTTGTCTCGGTAAAACGAGCAGTGTGTAAAGGGCCGCCTTGTGCATTCAGAACGACAGTAATCACACGCATACCGTTTCTTTCAGCTGTTCCGGTAAAACAAGATCCTGCTGAATCAGTCGATCCCGTTTTTAATCCGTCCACACCTTCGTACTCTTGCACCAAGCCTTTGAGCATGAAGTTCCAGTTAGGCATGTCCATTTTATCGTCTGTGCCTTCTCTGAATGTTGTTTTGGCAATGCTTGATGTTTCCAAAACTTCAGGATAATCAGTGACTAGACGGTTAGCAAGAATAGCCATATCCTTTGCAGATACTTCGTTTTCCTCGTCTCCGTTCGTTCCTTCAGGATGCTTCCCGTGCAGGTCTTTGTTTTCTAGACCTGTCGCATTAACGAATTTGTATTCCGATAATCCTAATTCCTTCGCCTTTGCATTCATCAGCTCAACAAATTTGGCTTCTGATCCTGCAATCACTTCAGCCAATCCAATCGCTGCTCCATTCGCTGAATAAATGGCAGTTGCTTTATACAGTTCTTCGACAGTATAGCTGCCGTCTCTTCTCATAGGTACATTCGACAAACTGTTGTCTTGAGAAATTTCATACACATAGTCGTCCGGTGTATATTTTTGATCCCATGATACTTTTTTATCTTTGATCGCTTCAAGAAGTAAGTATTCGGTCATTATTTTTGCCATACTTGCAATTGGTAAGCGCTCTTCAATATTTTTCCCGTAAAGTATTTTCCCCGTTGATTGTTCGATCACAATAGCTGATTTTGCATTAACGTCAATCGGATCGCTTGCAGCATTCGCCTTAGATATCGGCATGAAGCTGGTGAAAACGATCACAGCAATCAGCAGCAACCCTATACCTGCTTTAAGATTCTTGATGGTCACGTATAATTTCCCTCCGTATGTAATATATAAATCTATCATTAAGCCGTTAAGGACATTTTTGCGGACAACATTAAAATTTTATCACATTCGTGAGAAAAAAAATAGACAGAGTCAGTGACCCTGTCAAATGTTTGTTTTTTCGTAACAATTAGTTACGAAATTGTATAGTTCGGTGATTCTTTTGTAATCTGTACATCATGCGGATGGCTTTCACGCAAGCCTGCACCGGTCATACGAATAAACTGTGCTTCTTCCCGTAAAGCCTGTAAATTTTTCGAACCGCAATAGCCCATTCCTGAGCGGAGTCCGCCGACCAGCTGGTAAATCGTATCGACAACCGGCCCTTTATATGGAGTGCGGCCTTCGATTCCTTCTGGAACAAATTTTTTGTTTTCTTCTTGGAAATAGCGATCCTTACTGCCTTTTTCCATTGCAGATACTGAACCCATACCGCGGTATACTTTAAAACGTCTGCCTTGAAAAATCTCTGTTTCCCCAGGGCTTTCTGATGTACCGGCCAGCAAACTTCCAAGCATAACCGCGTGTCCTCCAGCCGCCAGTGCTTTCGCGATATCTCCAGAGAATTTAATTCCGCCATCAGCAATGATTGAAACGCCATGCTTTCTCGCTTCTGTCGCGCAGTCGTAAATCGCGGTAATTTGAGGTACACCAACTCCCGCAACAACCCGTGTCGTACAGATTGAGCCCGGTCCGATGCCGACCTTCACTACATTGGCGCCAGCTAAGATCAAATCTCTCGTAGCCTCTGCAGTAGCCACGTTACCTGCCACAATACTCAAATCCGGATAAGCCTCACGAATAGACTTAACCGTATCTAAAACGCCCTGTGAATGACCATGGGCTGTATCCACGACAATTACGTCTACATTTGCTTCAACAAGCTTTTTAAGACGCAGATTTGTATCTCCTGTTACACCGACAGCTGCACCTACCAATAAACGTCCATGACCATCTTTTGCCGAATGAGGAAATTCAATCACTTTTTCAATATCTTTTATTGTAATAAGTCCCTTTAAAATTCCGTCATCGTCTAAAAGGGGAAGCTTTTCAATTTTATATTGCTGTAAAATCTTTTCAGCTTCTTTTAATGTTGTTCCAACTGGTGCTGTGACCAGGTCTTCTTTCGTCATGACTTCATCAATTTTCATTGAGTAGTCCTGAATAAAGCGTAAATCACGATTTGTAATAATTCCAACCAGCTTTTGCTCATCTTCATTATTTACAATCGGCACACCGGATATTCTGTATTTTCCCATAAGGTGTTCGGCATCAAATACTTGATGTTCCGGAGTTAAAAAGAAAGGATTCGTAATTACACCGCGTTCAGATCTCTTCACCTTGTCTACTTGCTCAGCCTGTTGTTCAATCGACATATTTTTGTGAATGATTCCCAGGCCGCCTTGTCTTGCAATGGCAATTGCCATTTCCGCTTCAGTAACTGTATCCATTCCGGCGCTGATGACAGGAATATTAAGCTTAATGTTTGGTGTAAGCTCTACCTTCAGGTCAACATCTCTCGGGAGAACCTCTGACTTAGCAGGCATGAGCAAAACATCATCAAATGTAAGACCTTCTTTCGAAAATTTACTTTCCCACATTAGTAAATCCTCCTCTTTTCGGCAAAATAATTATATGTAGATTATCAACTAGGTCTATCGCTGTCAAGAAAGCAATGAACAGTTGTAATTTTTAGAAAATATCCGTTGGAAAGGATAATGCGTATGAAATCCAAGAAAATCACGGGTTGGAGCAACTTGCAATTGTTTTACTCCGCCGAAACCACCCAATATTTTCTTGAAATTATTTATAAAGAGCAGCAGGTAGAGAAAAGCAGAGAATACTCCTATAAAAATGGAGATCGGTTTATTTTTTATTTAAAGCACGCCGAAGCTTTCTTCACTCAAGCTGCTGCATCCAGTATAGAGATAAAACCCATTCTTTTGTTTTATGGGACGGCTCAGCTGTTAAAGGCTTGTTTATTGACGGTTGATTACTTATATCCTAGTCACACTTCTGTGTTGGCACATGGTGTCACCACGAGAAAGCGGAAAAAACAAAATTACAGGTTTTATGAAGACGAAGTGAAAATACAAAAAAACGGTTTGTGTATGCACGTCTGCCGCAAACTGTTCGGATTAGACCGTTCATTGGAAGATGAGAGATTTCAAATGAAACAGCTGCTAACGAGAATCCCTGAATTAAACGAGGTGTTATCATTCCAAAGAAAAAACAATTTTTCACTTGCAGAAATTATAAAAACAGAAGAAAAATACGCTGTACCCATTAAACTTGCTCAAGACTATTGTATGTCGGTGGATCGGTTGGCAGAGTATATTGCTCACCATTTAGGATGGAAGTTTATCGATAAGACTGAGAGCTATCTTTATTTTGTATTAAGGGAAAAGGAAACCTGTACTTCCACTTCAAAAACACTGCTGTACAATTTTGAAACGAATCAGCAGTTTCTTCCTGCTGAACGCGATCGCTTTCTTAATCTACCCGAGCTGATATCACATTACCTGCTATTATACAACCTCAGTATGATTGCCAGGTATGAAACAGAATGGTGGTACGAGTTGATTCTTCAAAATGGAAGTGATGATTATGTAATCATTCAACAGTTTTTAGAGATTGCTGAAAAAAAAGTTCCAATACATATTGCTGACTATCTTACGCAAATAAAGCAAAGATTGTAACTTTGTTCGGGATGTCTCTTCCTATTATTTATTTGCATAGAAAAAAGACCAGCTTGGATAAGCTGATCCTTTTTCTATCATGTGCTTGGCGGCGTCCTACTCTCACAGGGGGAATCCCCCAACTACCATCGGCGC
>NZ_JAFDST010000010.1:0-63193 GCF_017832095.1 Bacillus capparidis | reverse complement strand
CACCCGTTCCCATGCCGAACACGGAAGTTAAGCTCTTCAGCGCCGATGGTAGTTGGGGGATTCCCCCTGTGAGAGTAGGACGCCGCCAAGCACATCGTAGGAAAAGGATCAGCTTATCCAAGCTGGTCTTTTTTCTGTTTAAAATGGATAATAGAAAAACTTATATTAGAAAAATTCCCGTTGTCAATATTTTAAACAAAAAGTAAATGAAATGTTTAGAAAATAATTGACTCCATTGAATATTAGAAGAGCATGTTATGAAAATAGATTATCAAAACATGCTCTTCTTGCAATTTATCTGTATATTCTTTTATAAAAACCCATGTTCAACTTAATATTTGGCTGTCATTTATGACCTTTTTATCTCTTTATTAAGTTTGCTATAGACTTAGTGATTAAACCAGAAATGAAACAAGCTCCAGTCATAATGGATACCCAAATTAGGAATGTTGGTTCCGGACCAATTTCAATAAACATATAGCCTAAAGAAAATATCAACACAATTACAACCATTATCCATACCTTTTTAAAGATTAAATATCCTATAATCCCTAAAACAAAAGAGAACGCTGGCAGGATAAGGAGTAAGAAATACGCGGGGTTTAATAGTGGGTTAATATCAGTATCCTCCTTAACTGTCGTTATTCAATAATTCAAACCGAGCAATTTCCCACTCTTTCTTTGCTTTTAATTGAGTGGTTTTCACCTTTTTTCCAGACTTCAGTTCATACGAAGTTATTTCTCCAAGAACATTATCCTTCTGCATATCAAATCCTTTAATCAAAACATACATCTTATTAGTGTCGAACTGAACATCATTCAATAAAAAGTCATTATTCCCAGCGTAAAAATCGAATGAACTTTTCTTATTAATATTCTTATCATAAATGTTCACTTTTCCATTATACGAAACTGCTATGATTTCGTCTTTTAATATTTTCAATCTTTCTGGATGGAAAGAAGCCACCATCCTTGTCATTAGTTGGGGCATATTTGGGTCAGCTGTGCAGTAGAGCCAAAGTCCTCAAAATCGCACAGCAGAAGAGATGGTGCGAGATGTGTTGGTGGTTTTGGCGGCGGGTAATGGAGGCTTATTTCAGCCAAGAGCGGATATATTCCCACAATGGCAGGATATCTCGCCAAAATAGTCGCATAAAGGAAACCAGCTTCAGTCAGTGCGACTCGAAGGGGACAGGCAACAAAAAAAGAGACCAGAACCAAGGCTCTGATCTCTCTGATTTACTTCAATTATTATCTTTATTCCTACCTCGTACCTTGGGTAGCAAAGACTTCCAAGGCAGCGTTACTGTTCAAATAATTGCTGTTTTTTATCTAAACCATAATTAACGAATGCCAGAATAATAGCTCCGACAACCATGAGGGCGCCGATCCAAGCGGTATGAATAAGTCCGATGCTGTCCGTAACGATGCCTCCAATGTAGGAGCCTGAAGCAATTCCAATATTAAAGGAAGAAATGGTGAATGCTGATGCTATATTTCTGGCGGTGGGCACGAATTTATCAGCTAAGGACACAGTATACACCTGTACACCGGCGTTCATCATAAAGGCAAACAGCCCCATGAAAAAGACGGTCACGAGTCCCAGTGCTTGAAATGGCGCTGTTAAAGAAAAAACAGCCAATATCACGGCCTGAAGCAGAAACACTACGCGTAGCCCCTTAATTGGATATTGGTCGGCAATCTTTCCGCCAATCAAATTCCCGATCGCCACTGCAACGCCATATACGAGTAAAATGACACTAACAGAGCCTTCCGCAAATCCGGTAATGTCTTGCAGGATGGGTGCTAAAAAAGTATACGATACAAACGTACCCCCAAATCCTAGAATGGTCATGAGAAGTGCAAGGATAACCCGGCCATTAGAAATCAGATTCACTTGATCTCTAAAGGTAGGAGGAGCATCCATTTTTATGTTTTTCGGTAAAAAGAGAAGTAAACAAATAAAGCCGATAATTCCTAACAGAGCAACTCCGATAAATGTCCATCTCCATCCGAACGCTTGACCGATGACCGTACCAAATGGCACACCCAAAATGGTTGCAATGGTTAAGCCGGATAGCATCATTGATACTGCACTGCCTTTTTTATTTGCGGGAACCATTTCAGCGGCAACTACAGTTCCAACGGAGAAAAATACGCCGTGCGCAACAGCTGTTATAATTCGGGAAATTAAAATAAGTCCAAATGTTGGAGCAATGGAGCCTGCTGCATTTCCTAAAATAAATACGACCATAAGCATAAATAATAGCTTTTTACGGGGCATTGATCCGGTTAATGAAGTGAAAATCGGCGAGCCAATGGCAATGCCTATTGCATAGGCTGAGACTAGTAGCCCGGTCTGAGATTCAGTTACATGCAATGCGTCCGCTACGGTTGGCAGCAATCCGACAATGACAAATTCTGTCGTGCCAAGCGAAAAGGTGCAGATGGCCAGCGAAAGAAGAGCAATCCAGCTCTGTCTGGTCATCACAGACGCTTGTGCTTGTGGTTCTGCTGAAGCATTTAATTCCATGTTGTTTCCTCCTTTTCTTTTTAAAGAGATGCCGAAATCTCTTTGGCGCATTTTTTAACCAATTCGACATGAGCCTCGTCTTTTTCTTTGGACACACGAACGGAGGGACCCGAGATCGCAACGGCAGCTATCACTTGATCACCTTTATAAATCGGCGCACTGACACATCGGACGCCAATTTCACCTTCTTCATTGTCTAAGGAATACCCGTTCTTTTTGATACGATCTAGTTCCTCAAGAAATAAATCAAGCGATGTAATGGTGTGATCCGTCCTTTTTTCAAACGTTAAGCTGTTAATGATCCGGGATTGCTCGTCTTTTTCTTTAAACGCTAAAATACATTTTCCGATCGCGTCTGCGTGAAGAGAGAGCCGATCGCCGACTTCAAGGTGGGTTCGTGTCGCATATTTTCCTTGGACGGCTTGTGTGATCATCATTTCCGTTCCTTGCATCATGCCAATGTACGTTGTCTCTCCTGTTTCTTGACTCAACTTATCCATAAAAGATACAGACTTCCACGTTAAATCGTAATTTGTGTGCTTGCTCTTCTGGAGAATCTTCGAGATAAGAGTGTCAGATATTTCATAACGATTGTTATTTTTCGAAATGAAATGGTTCTGTTCCAACGTGCTAACCAACCGATACGTGGTACTTTGGTTAAGCTGCAGCATTTCAATGATTTCTTGAATGGACAAGCTCGGATGCTCTAGAAGCAGCTGAAAAATATCCAACCCTTTTTTTAACGTCCCAACCTCATTTCGATTTTGCATTCGTGTGCCACCTTTATTTTCGAGTTCAGACATAAGGATAGCAGTATAGAAAAGGATTTTCAAATATAGAGAATCAAAAAGCATTTATTATCCATAATGGAGAAAAATAACGAACTACACCTACTTTTATTAAGCCTAATCATTCGAAATCTGACATACACTCTAATCGAAGGAGATTCATATAATAAATGGACCTGAGAAATAATTCAGAATATTGTATAGAAAATAGGCTGCCGGGGCATACTAAAGCCATGGAGGTGGGAGCATGAGTGAGGAATCCCGTTATGGGGAAACGTGCATTATATGTGATGAAAAGAAGAATGCAGGTATCCATGTTCAAATGAAATTCATATGTTTACAATGTGAGAGAAAAATAGTAGCTACCTCTGCATCTGATCCTGAGTATAAAGAATACGTAAAAAAATTAAAAAGCTTGCATACCCCCCCATTATATTCATAGACCGTTACTGGTCTTTTTTTATTTCAACGATCCGTTAAAAGTCTGATTAAAAGGAAAGATTAATGAGAGGAGACAAATTCCTCTCTTTTTTATACAATGGAAATAGAATGAAACTTTTATCAAGTTCAGACCGTATAGTTTATAGAAGAATGAATAACAGGGAGCGAATCGTAAAATGAGATCATTTTTGCATGTCCTGACGGGAGCTGCGTCGGCTTCCACGATAGCAGTGATCACAGGGCTGATTAGTTATTTCGCTTTTGGACAAACGTTTTTAATCTCGAGTTTGTATGCTGTGGGCGGATGGTTTGTCGTTTTTTCAGGAACGCTCTGGATTGGACACTATCTCTATTTACGGAAAAATCAGCTGTCGATGCGAGAATATATTTATATTAAGAAAAACCTGCATGAGGCGAAATTGAAAATTGCTCGTTTACGTAAGGCGTTATTTGCGGTGAAAAATCTGCATACGATTAAGCAAAATTTTGAGATTTTTCGCATAGTCAAACGCATATATGTCATTACCAAGAAAGAGCCAAAACGGTTTTATCAAGCAGAAAAATTCTACTTCGAAAATTTGGAGTCAATCGTTGAGCTGACAGAGAAGTATGCGCTTCTTGCCACACAGCCAAAGAAAAATGCGGAAATACAGATGTCTCTAAGCGATACCCGCTGGACGATTGCCCAGCTTGCTGAGAGTTTGGAAAAGGATTTGTACGATCTGCTTGAAAAGGATATTGATCATTTGCAGTTCGAATTGGATGTAGCTAAGCATTCATTAAGCAAAAAATAACGGGAACATCCAGAGAAAGGAGCGACCCCTGATGAGCAATGAGAAAAGCAACGCTGCACAATCCTCATTTGATGATTTGCTGGCTGATCCATTTGGCGATCATGAGGCCATTCCTGCAAGTCCGCAAAAAAACGAGAAAAAGCAGGCGAGACTTATCGACGTGCTGCCGGAAGAAAACAAGGAAAAGGCACGCCAAATTGCCGGACAAATTGATCCGCATAACCAGCAAAGCCTGGCGATGTATGGGACTTCCGCCCAGTCCAAGCTTTTGAATTTTTCTCACCAAATGCTTGATCATGTCCAAAAAAAGGACATAGGCGAGGTTGGCCAAATACTTGGCGATCTCATGAAACGGCTTGAAAATGTAAATCCGGATGATCTGACTCCGCAAAAGAAAAACGTGATTTCCCGTTTATTCGGAAAGGTATCCAATTCCATTCAGGAGGTACTCTCAAAATATCAAAAAACTGGTGCGCAAATTGATCGGATCAGCGTCAAGCTGGAGCATTCAAAGAAAGCGTTGATAGGCGACAACAAATTGCTCGAGGAGTTATATGAGAGAAACAGAGACTATTTTCAAGCCTTGAATGTCTATATCGCAGCCGGAGAGCTGAAAATAGAAGAGATTCGAACGAAACTGCTGCCCGAGCTTCAAAAAAAGGCAGACTCCGGACACGACCAAATGGCTGTACAAGACGTTAATGATATGATGCAGTTTGTCGATCGGCTGGAAAAACGGATTTACGATTTAACGCTTAGCCGGCAAATTACTGTTCAAAGCGCTCCGCAAATCCGCCTCATTCAAAATACGAATCAAGCACTCGTCGAAAAAATTCAATCGTCGATTATGACGGCGATTCCATTGTGGAAAAACCAGGTGGCAATTGCCCTCACGCTTATGCGCCAGCGCAGTGCGGTTGAAGCGCAGAAGCAAGTGTCGAAAACGACGAACGAGCTGCTTTTGAAAAATGCAGAAATGCTGAAGGCCAATACGATTGAAACGGCAAAAGAAAACGAACGAGGGCTTGTCGACATTGAAACGTTAAAGAAAGTTCAGGAAAATCTCGTCGGAACGCTGGAAGAAACCTTGAAAATTCAAGAGGAAGGCCGAACGAAGAGACAGCAGGCAGAGCAAGAAATATTGGCCATGGAAGACGACTTAAAGCAAAAGCTGCTGAATATAAAATCAGACCAAAACAATCAAACGTATTTGCCGTAGGAGCCTTTTTTGGAAAGGCTCTTTTTTAATTTCAGTGAAAAAAATTCAGGAACAGCGTTTTCAAATTATCACTTATGGCCCAAATAAAGAATATCCTATAAATATGAAAATAAAAAAGCTGAAACTCATAATCGCATTCAAAATAGTGAATACATAGCTTTTGCCAAAAATACCAAGAGCTATTCCAATTGGACCGACTAAAAAAGTAAAAGTCCAGAAAGGGCTGCTTATTTGAAAAATGAGATTAGGCGCCCAAAGCAAGAGACATATTATAAAACAAGCGAGTGACCAAATTTTTAAGTTTTTTTTATTCATAAAAACAACCCCCGTTCGCCTGAATTTCTTATGTTACGGATTGGTTATGGTAAGCTGTTAAAATATGTGTCAAAAATAATTATATAATAATATTTACACAGGAAAAAAACCCTTTTCCTAGCTTTATACTTGGTATGGGAACTTATGTTACAATACAAGTACAACAAATAAGAACATATTTTAAAAGGATCGTTCAAATTGAAAACACCATTATTCCACGCCTTACTGCGCCACGTGCAATCCAATCCTTATTCGTTTCATGTGCCGGGACATCACAACGGGGATGTCTTTTTTGATAAGGCCCGCCCCTTTTATGATTCACTGCTTGCGCTTGATCTGACAGAAATAGAAGGCTTGGACGACCTCCATCATCCCGAAGGCGTGATTAAGGAAGCACAGGAGCTGGCCGCAAAGCTCTACGGTGCATGCGAAACTTTTTTCTTAGTTAACGGCAGCACTGTCGGCAACCTGGCAATGATATTGGCCTCGTGTCAGCAGGGTGATACGATCTTGGTGCAGCGGAACTGCCATAAGTCGGTGTTTCACGCCGTCGAGATGGCCGGCGCTTACCCGGTTTACCTTAGCCCGGAAATTGACTTGGACATGAAGCTGCCCACTCACGTGTCGGAGGAGACACTGAATAGAGCGATGTCGCTCTATCCTGAAGCAAAAGCGATTGTACTGACAAATCCGACGTATTATGGCCACGTGACAGACCTGGCACCATCGATCAAGGAGGCCCATCGCCGCGGAATTCCTGTCCTTGTTGATGAAGCGCACGGCGCGCATTTTGTATTGGGCAAGCCGTTTCCATTGTCTTCCCTGCAGATGGGTGCTGATGTCGTCGTCCATTCGGCTCATAAGACGCTGCCGGCGATGACGATGGGATCCTATCTTCATCTCAACAGCGACCGGATCAACAGAGAACGGATCGCTTACTATCTGTCAATTTTGCAAAGCAGCAGCCCATCTTATCCGATTATGGCTTCACTTGATTTGGCAAGAGCCTATCTTGATGAGATCATCTATTCAAATCAGCTGGAAGCGATTGTGAAGGATATTGCATCATTTCATGGCTTGTTTGCGGAAATGCAGCATGTTGAAATTAAAAAACCAACAGATCCGTCCATTCAAACAGATCCGTTAAAGCTTGCTGTCCAATCAAAGTGCGGGCATACTGGATATGAATTAAAGGAGCTGTTTGAAGCGGCTGATGTTCATCCGGAAATGGCAGACGAACAATTTGTGCTTTTTGTGCTGCCCATGGAAAAGAACAGATCGATTTCTAAAGTACGTTTTCAAGCGATAGACAAGGAAGTAGAAAGGACAAGGCGGCAAGGGCGGAAAGCTCTCACGTCGGATCAACCGTCTGAAAAAATAACGGAATTAGCGTATGACAAAGAAATACTTGCGTCATTCAAAAAAGAACCGCTCTCCCTTGAAAAGACAATCGGCCGCGTGTGTGCGGGACCAATTATCCCGTATCCGCCGGGAGTGCCACTACTTTTGCCGGGAGAACGAATTATAGAGGAAAAAGCTGAGATACTAAAGAGGCTTATTGATCAGAAAGCCCGGATACAAGGGAACGGGATCAATCACAATTATCAATTACTTGTTTATATAGAAGAGGAGACACCATGACAGGAGTATTTATTACATTTGAAGGACCAGAAGGAGCAGGGAAAACGACAATTCTTCAAAAGGTTAAAGAGCGGCTTGAAAAGGATGGCCACAGCGTCACCGCTACACGGGAACCAGGGGGAATTGACATTGCCGAGCAAATTCGCCAAGTGATTTTAAAAGAAGAAAACACTGCGATGGATGCAAAGACAGAAGCCCTCCTTTACGCGGCAGCAAGAAGGCAGCATCTTGTTGAAAAAGTATTGCCAGAGCTGAAAAGCGGGAAAATAGTCTTGTGTGACCGATTTATCGACAGCTCGCTTGCGTACCAAGGGTTTGCAAGAGGTCTTGGCATCGATGAGGTCTATTCGATTAACCAGTTTGCAATCGGAGACGCAATGCCTGACTTGACGATCTATTTTGATATCGATCCTGAAGAAGGCTTAAAGAGGATTGAAGAGAGCAGCGACAGGGAAAAGAATCGTCTTGATTTAGAAACGATTGAATTTCATAAGCGAGTGCAGCAGGGCTACCAGGAAGTGATCAAGCGATTTGCAGGCAGAATCGAGACCGTTTCTGCTGAACGATCGATTGAAGACGTTTGTCACGATGTCTATTCCATTATTCAAAAGAAAATATGACCTAATGGCCTATATGATATAATAAGAAATAATGTTTTCAAATACGAGGAGGTCCGAAAATTGAAACTAATCATTGCAGTCGTTCAAGATCAAGATAGCAATACCTTGCTAAAAGCATTGACTGAAAATAATTTCCGCGTTACTAAGCTTGCAACGACGGGCGGATTTCTTAAGTCAGGCAACACGACATTTATGATCGGTACAGAGGATATTCGCGTAGAAAAGGTGCTTGATATTATTAAGCAAAACGGAAGGAAACGCGATCAGCTCGTTACTCCTGTATCTCCAATGGGAGGAAACGCTGACTCCTATGTTCCGTATCCAGTAGAAGTTGAAGTCGGCGGTGCGACCGTGTTTGTTATGCCGGTTGAAAAATTCCATCAATTTTAAGGTGAACGGATAGTGAAAATTAATCAAGACGTTCGTATCACGGAGCTGCAAAAGCAGATTTCGGCCAAGCAAGCAACTACGTCCCCTTCTTTTAAATCCGCTATGGAAAAAGAAAAGGGAAGGCTTCAAGCGGATCAGCTGACGAAGCTGTTGTCTGACATAGAAGAGTTTGGAAAACGTCTGGCCAAGTCGAGAAATTTTAAAGACTTGGCCAGATTCAAAGGGTTAGTTAAACGATTTGTAAAGGAAGCTGTCGAAAGCGGTTTATCTCTCGAAGAATCGAGAAGCTTTGACCTTTATGGAAACAGCCGGACGTTAACCGTTGTAAAAGAATTGGACACAAAACTGATTCAGCTGACGGAGGATCTATTGAATAAAGAACAGGATTCCGTTTTATTGCTGGAACGAATCGGCGAGATCAAGGGACTATTAATAAACCTGTACACATAGAGAGTTGATAAAATGGGTAGAAGCTGGACTGAAATGGAGGGCCATCAGCCGGCCGTAATGAAGCTTTTTTCAAATAGCATAAAAAAAGAGCGCTTGGCTCATGCTTACTTGTTTGAAGGCGGGAGAGGCACGGGGAAATCAGACGCTGCCTATTTGCTGGCGAAAAGTTTTTTCTGCCTTGAATCGGGTGTTGAGCCTTGTGAAACGTGCAGAAACTGCAAACGAATCGAGTCAGGGAATCATCCGGATGTATTCGTCATTCGTCCGGACGGCCAATCGATAAAAAAGGGCCAAATCCAGGCACTTCAGGAAGAATTTAAAAAGACAGGTGTCGAATCCAAAAAGAAACTGTACATTATTTTTCATGCAGATCAGATGACGGCCAATGCGGCAAACAGTTTGTTGAAATTTTTGGAGGAACCGAATCCCGGAACAATGGCCGTTATAGTTACCGAGCAGCCGCAGAAGCTGCTTAATACGATCATTTCCAGATGCCAAATGTTAACATTCAGGCCGCTGGCTCCTTCTTCCATTGAAAAAGACCTCATCAAGGAGGGTGTCTCTGCACACTTGGCGGCTCTTTTATCTAATTTAACGGGAAATGTGGCTGAAGCACTCGAATTAAGTCGGAATGAAGAGTTTGCAGAAGCAAGATCGATAGTGATAAAATTATATGAAGTGTTAACTCATCGAAGAGGACATGCTTTCTTTTATATACATGACAAGTGGATGCCTTTTTTTAAAGAAAAAGATCAGCAGGAGCTTGGACTGGATCTGTTACTGTTCATCTATCGTGATGTGTTGTCCATTCAAGTGGGAAATAATGGACAGGTTTTATATCAGGATTTGATGGACAATATAGAGTCTCATGCATTACAATCAACGCAGGCAGTCGTAATGAACCAAATTCATGCTGTGCTGGAAGCTAAAAAACGGCTTCGTTCCAACGTGAATGCCCAGGTACTGATGGAACAGCTGGTGTTAACGTTGCAGGAGGGATAACCTTGTATAATGTAATTGGAGTCCGTTTTAAAAAAGCGGGGAAAATTTATTATTTCGATCCAAATGGATTTCAGATAGAGCGCGACACAAACGTAATCGTTGAAACCGTCAGAGGCGTTGAATACGGACATGTTGTGATCGTAAATAAAACGGTGGAAGAGCATGACATTGTGCTTCCGCTTAGAAAAGTCATCCGTGTTGCTGATGAGCGCGATAAGATGATAGTTGATGAAAATAAGGAAGCCGCTGCACAAGCTTTTGGCATTTGCCAAAAAAAAGTGGCCGAGCACGGGTTGGATATGAAGCTGGTAGATGTTGAATTCACCTTTGACCGCAACAAAGTGATCTTTTATTTCACAGCTGATGGAAGAGTCGATTTCAGAGAGCTGGTGAAGGATCTGGCTTCTATTTTTAAAACACGAATCGAGTTAAGGCAAATCGGGGTCAGAGATGAAGCGAAAATGCTCGGCGGAATCGGGCCGTGCGGAAGAATGCTTTGCTGCTCTACCTTTCTCGGTGATTTTGAACCGGTATCTATTAAAATGGCGAAGGATCAAAATTTATCATTAAATCCTACTAAGATATCTGGTTTATGCGGAAGGTTAATGTGCTGCTTGAAATATGAAAATGATGAGTACGAAACGGCAAAAGAACAGCTTCCGGATATCGGTGAATTCATTACGACAACAGACGGACCTGCGAAAGTGGTTGGCCTGAATATCCTTGAACGAATCCTTCAGGTTGAGCTTACAGAGAGAGATAAAGTCGTAGAATACACTTGGGAAGAATTGCTCGAAGAAGGTGTTGTTTCCGCTCAAACAACAGATTGACGAGGTGGAGAACCTTGGATAAAAAAGAATTATTCAGTGCAGTCAGCAGTATGGAGGAACAAATCGGCTCCTTATATAAGCAGCTGGGAGATTTAAAGCTTCATATTGGTGAAATGATCGAAGAAAATCATTATCTACAGCTTGAAAATAATCATCTCCGCCAAAGGCTTGAGGAAAAGAACAACGGTGCAGCTGTGGAAGAAGAGCCTGTTTCTGGAGAAGAAAAAACCGAAAAAATGGTATCTGCGGAAATCGGAGAGGGCTATGATAATTTGGCGCGCCTTTATCAAGAAGGCTTTCACATTTGCCCCATCCATTACGGCAGCGTCCGTAAAGACGGTGATTGTCTGTTTTGTCTTTCTTTTTTAAATAAGAAGTAATAAATGGCTCCCGAAGAGATTCGGGAGTTTTTTTTGTAGAAAATGATTGATTTGATAAGAGACAGGAGCACGGGAATAGAAAAAAAGAATGCATAGAATGCGTGTAAGAGGAGGAATAGAACATGAGAAAACAATGCAATATTACAATTAACAGTGTTACCGGCGGCGGGGTTGTTAATTTTGGCGGGGCTTATAAAATCTCTCCTGTTACTTTCACAAAAACTGTATCGTCAGCAGAGGGAAACTCTGTACAGGGGAACACGACAGAGGAAATGCCAATGGACGAAGCATCTGGAGAAGTTATGGTTAATTCAAACACCCGCGGTTTCAAAACAAAAGAAATCGTTTATAATCAAGGAAACAGTGATAATGCTTTAAGAGTTACAATAAGAAAGGAATAATATATGGTTGTATTACGAGATGATGAAAGATTGGATTATTTGCTGGCAGAGAATATGAAAATTGTTCAAAGCCCTAGTGTTTTTGCTTTTTCACTTGATGCCGTACTGCTGTCAAAATTCGTGTATGTTCCGATTCAAAAAGGAAAAATCATCGATTTATGTACAGGCAATGGCATTGTCCCGCTTTTGCTCAGCACTCGGACAAAAGCGGAAATCATCGGAGTCGAATTGCAGGAGCGGCTCTATGATATGGCAGTAAGAAGCGTGGGGTACAATGGATTGCAGCATCAAATTGGTTTGATTCAGGATGACCTGAAAAATATGCCGGTTGTTTTAGGTCATAATAAATATGATGTAGTTACGTGCAATCCTCCGTATTTTAAGACACCGAATCAAGAAGAAAGAAACCTGAACGAGCACTTGGCTATTGCGCGGCACGAGATTCATTGTACGTTGGAAGATGTCATTCGGGTGGGCAGCAAACTGCTGAAGCAGGGCGGAAAGCTTGCTCTAGTCCATCGCCCCGGACGGCTGATTGAAATATTTGAACTGATGAAGGCATATCAAATCGAACCAAAACGTGTTAGATTTGTCTATCCCCGAGAGGGAAAAGAAGCGAATACGATCTTGGTTGAAGGGATCAAAGCCGGAAAACCGGACCTTAAGATCTTGCCCCCGTTATTTGTGTATACGGATAAAAATGAATATACACCTGAAGTCAGGACGATTCTATATGGAGAATAATCACTTTTTTTATGTGCTGCTTTGTGGAGATGGCAGCTTTTATGCAGGCTATACGAATGATCTGGACAAGCGATTGAAAGTACATAATAAAGGGAAAGGGGCAAAATATACGAGAGCCAGACTCCCTGTTTCCTTGGTACATAGCGAAGCTTATCCAACTAAACAAGAAGCGATGCAAATGGAATATCATTTCAAAACACTATCGCGAAAAAAGAAAGAACGATATTTGGAAGCGAGAAGGGAGGCAGTCAGCGAATGAAAAGCCAAAAAAGTTTTAACGGCCATTCTGATATGGGGACTTTGTTTCTGGTTCCAACGCCTATAGGCAATTTGGAGGATATGACCTTTCGCGCTGTAGACACGTTAAAAACAGTGGATTATATTGCAGCAGAAGATACGAGACAAACGAAGAAGCTGTGCCATGTTTACGACATTGAGACCCCGCTTGTCAGCTACCATGAGCATAACAAAGAATCCAGCGGACATAAAATCATCGAATGGCTGAAAGAAGATAAAAATATCGCACTAGTCAGCGATGCTGGAATGCCGACGATTTCCGATCCAGGAAGAGAAATCGTCAGAGAATATGTATCGATTGGCGGAAACGTGGTCCCGCTGCCCGGAGCCAATGCAGCTCTCACAGCCTTGATCGCGTCAGGTATTTCTCCTCAGCCATTTCTTTTTTTCGGTTTTCTGGACAGGTCGAAGAAAACGAAGAAAAAACAACTGGATGAGTTAAAAGACCGTGAAGAAACGCTTATTTTTTATGAGGCGCCACATCGTTTAAAAGAAACCCTAACGTTTATTCATGACCATTTGGGGAATCGTCAAATCACGGTATCAAGAGAGCTGACAAAAAAATTTGAAGAATTTATCCGGGGCACGGCTGAAGAGCTAAAGGATTGGGCGGCAAATGAAACGATTCGCGGTGAATTTTGCCTTGTTGTAGAAGGTTCACAACAAAAGAGCGAGCAAACATCGGCATGGTGGGATGAATTAACCGAGATCGAGCATGTCGAACATTACATCCAGCTGGGCTGTTCGACGAAAGAAGCCGTCAAAAATGCCGCAACGGACCGCGATATTCCAAAACGAGCAGTATATGATGCCTATCACATACGAAATAAATAAAAAAGATCGCTCTCAGGAGTTGCGTACAACTGGCTGAGAGCGGTCTTTTTTTATGTTTTATCTTATTTTGATGATTGAAGCTTGTTTTGGATTTCGCTGATAATCAATTCTGCACCTTCGCGGCTAAGAACCAATTTTCCTTCAGCAAGGTTCAAGTTATCATCAGAAACTTCACCAGTCACCTGACAAGTCATGTTTGGTTTGTATTTTTTAAGAATGATTTTTTCATCATCCACGTAGATTTCAAGAGCATCTTTTTCTGCAATTCCAAGAGTGCGGCGTAATTCAATCGGAATAACCACACGGCCTAATTCATCAACTTTACGTACAATTCCTGTAGATTTCATATGTTTTCTCCTCCCAAGAGTCATTTATTTTTTGTTCTTCGTCATTATTCGACAAATTCCTTACCCTATAAGAATAACAGGGTTTCCAATAAACGTCAATCATTTAATCTTCTATAGTTTGTAAAAACTAGATCTTAAAGTAAAAAAGCATTTAAAACCTTTATACTACAGGGTTTTTCTTTTTTCAATGATATAAACTTCACCAATTCGAGATAAACAAAAATCAAGACTTTCGAACTAAAGATATTTTTGTTTGTTGTTTTTTACGACATTATTCGACAAAAAAATAGGTTTTCTGTCTTATTTTTTAAAAAAATTTGAAAAAGGGCTTTTTATCAAAAGTGTCTGTCATGTATATTTCCTTGAACTTAAAGGCTAAGATGGTATCATATAAGAAGAGTTAAAAAAACAAATATAATATAAAATTATGCGCTCTCGTCCTTCGGGCGGGAGTTTTTGGCGAATCATTTAGAAAGAATGCCTGTCTGATCTGATTCGGCCATTATTGTCATCGGAACATATTGTTTAGGAGGTTTTACCATGCCACAAGAGAAAAACACTTTTTATATTACGACTCCGATTTATTATCCTAGCGGGAAATTACATATCGGCCATGCCTATACGACTGTAGCGGGCGATGCTATGGCCCGTTACAAAAGGCTGAGAGGCTTCGATGTGATGTATTTGACAGGCACTGATGAACATGGACAAAAGATTCAGCAAACCGCTGAGAAAAATAATACAACGCCTCAAGAATATTTGGATCACGAAGCAGAAGTGATTAAAGAACTGTGGAAAAAATTAGATATTTCCAATGATGATTTTATCCGTACGACTGAAACACGCCATAAGACAGTCGTTGAAAAAATTTTTAAAAAGCTTTTGGATAACGGGGATATATACCTTGACGAGTATGAAGGGTGGTACAGCATCCCTGACGAAACGTTTTATACGGAAACGCAGCTGGTAGATGTTGAACGTGATGAGAACGGAACAATCACCGGCGGAAAAAGCCCTGATAGCGGCCATCCAGTTGAATTGATTAAGGAAGAATCATATTTTTTCCGTATGAGCAAATACGCGGATCGTCTCCTTGCCTACTATAAAGAAAATCCCGGTTTTATTCAGCCTGAATCAAGAAAAAATGAAATGATCAACAATTTCATTAAGCCGGGTCTGGAAGACTTAGCAGTCAGCCGAACGACATTTGATTGGGGTATCCCGGTTCCAGGAAATCCAAAACATGTCATCTACGTATGGATTGACGCACTGTCGAATTATATTACTGCGCTCGGTTACGACACTGGCCAGGATGAAAAATATAAAAAATATTGGCCGGCAGATGTACATTTAGTTGGTAAAGAGATTGTCCGCTTCCACACCATTTATTGGCCGATTATGCTAATGGCTTTGGATCTTCCGCTTCCAAAAAAGGTCTTCGCCCATGGCTGGCTGCTAATGAAGGATGGGAAAATGTCAAAATCAAAAGGAAATGTGGTTGATCCAGTCACATTAATTGACAGATATGGTTTGGATTCTCTTCGTTATTATTTACTTCGTGAGGTTCCATTCGGTTCTGACGGTGTTTTCACTCCCGAAGGCTTTATAGAACGGGTAAATTTCGATTTGGCGAATGATTTGGGAAATCTGTTAAACCGGACAGTAGCAATGATCAACAAGTATTTTGACGGCCAAATCAAATCGTATGCCGGACCTGTCACTCCGTTTGATAAAAATTTATCGGATATGGCTTTACAAACAGTGAAATCATATGAAAAGGCAATGGATAATATGGAGTTTTCCGTTGCACTTAACCAATTGTGGCAATTCGTCAGCCGGACAAATAAATATATTGATGAAACTGCTCCATGGGTTTTGGCTAAAGATAAAGAAAAAGAAAACGAACTGCAGTCTGTTATGTATCATCTTGCAGAGTCGCTGCGGATCATTGCTGTTCTATTGAAGCCGTTTTTAACAAAAGCGCCAGAGCAAATCTTTTTGCAGCTCGGCGTGTTAGAGGATTCATTAACATCATGGGAAAGCATTTCAGAGTTCGGAAGGCTGGCTGACACGAAAGTACAAGCTGGTTCTCCATTATTCCCGCGATTGGACGCTGAAGAAGAAGTCGCCTACATTAAAAATAAAATGCAGGGTTCTGTCCCGGCTGCAAAAAAAGAAACAAAGATAGAAGAGGTGGAGAAGCTTCCTGAAATCGGCATTGATGAATTTATGAATGTCGAGCTTCGTGTCGCTGAGGTAATCAAAGCCGAACCTGTAAAAAAAGCGGACCGCTTGCTAAAGCTCCAGCTTGATTTAGGCTTTGAACAACGACAAGTTGTCTCCGGAATTGCTAAGTTTTACAGCCCTGATGATTTAACCGGGAAAAAAGTCATCTGCGTGACTAATCTTAAACCTGTAAAATTAAAGGGAGAGTTGTCACAGGGGATGATTTTGGCAGGGGAAGATAACGGTACTCTTTCACTCGCTTCAGTAGATGAATCGTTAGCCAATGGTGCCAGGATTAAGTAAGCTTATTAGAACATACGCAAAAGGTGTTTCACGTGTAACATTTCGTCGAACACCTTTTGTTTTTTGTCTAAAGAAGAAAGGAGAAGCTTTTTATGCTATTTGATACACATGTTCATTTAAATGCAGATCAATATAATGAGGATGTAAATGAAGTCATTGAACGGGCGCGTGATGCCGGAGTAGAAAAGATGGTTGTTGTGGGATTTGATCGTCCTACCATCGAAAAAGCTATGAAGTTGATTGAGGAATATTCCTTTCTTTATGCAGCTATAGGCTGGCATCCTGTCGATGCGATTGATATGAAGGATGAGGATTTGAAATGGATAAAGGAGCTTACCGCTCATCCTAAGGTTGTTGCCATTGGTGAAATGGGTCTTGATTATCATTGGGACAAGTCACCAAAAGATATTCAAAAAACAGTTTTTCGTAAACAGATTGCCCTTGCCAAAGAAGTGAAATTGCCGATTATTATTCATAACCGGGATGCAACCGAGGATGTTGTTGCCATTCTTGAAGAAGAAGGCGCAAGCGAGGTAGGGGGAATTATGCATTGTTATAGCGGAAGTATTGAAATCGCCCAGAAATGTATGGATATGAATTTTTACATCTCCTTTGGCGGTCCTGTTACGTTTAAAAATGCTAAAAAACCTAAGGAAGTTGCAAAAGAAATTCCTTTCGATCGGCTTTTGATTGAGACGGATTGCCCTTATTTAACACCTCATCCATTTAGAGGAAAAAGAAACGAACCAGGGTATGTTAAATATATTGCAGAACAAATCGCGGAATTAAAAGGCGTTTCATATGCAGAAATTGCGAAAATTACTACAAAAAATGCTGAAAAAATTTTCTCTATAAAATGACAGCATTCGATGTAATTTCCTGGATGTGCTCGTCCTTTTTTTCTATATTACAAAAAAGTTCTACACGCCGATTCTCTTTCATAGGATAAGTTTGTCGACAACTCTTTCTTTCCTTTTCTAGTTAATTTTTGCATAATAGAGGGTGCATTTGGCTTATAGTGTAAGTAATTAGGAGGGTTGACAGGGTTGACGATACTATATATAATCTCTCCGAGGAGAAGGAGGCGTTTTTCATCGTACAAAAAATGAAAAAGCTGTTTTCCGTAAAGCTAAGTAAAAGCAAAGTTATTCTGCTTGCTGCGTCCTTGCTTATTATAGGCAGCGGAACCGCCTATGGAACTCATGAGCTTACGAAACAATCAGTCTCTGTTTCTATTAACGGCAAAAAGCAGCAGCTGAGAACTCATGCTAATACAGTGGGAGAGCTTCTGGAAAGCCAAGGGGTTTCCACGAGAAGTGAAGATAAAATCTCTCCAGCAATACAAACGAAGCTGGAAAACAATATGAAAGTTGCATATGTATCTTCAAAGCCTGTCCAGCTTACAGTGGATGGCCAAAAGGAAACGATATGGACAACTGCAGAAACGGTAGATGATTTTCTTGCCGAGCAAAAGCTCGCTCTGGGTGATCACGATCAAGTGCAGCCTTCAAAAGATAAAAAGCTTACTGAAGATGCCAAGCTTACGATCAATAAGGCTTTTCAAATAAAGCTAAGTGATGCCGGGAAAGAAAAGCAGCTATGGACGACTTCGACTACGGTCGCTGACTTTTTAAAGCAACATGATTTGGAACTAAGTGATATGGATAAAATCGAACCTTCATTGGACGAAAAATTAACAGCAGATCATAAGGTTACAATAACTCGAATCGAAAAAGTCACCGATGTAGTGGAAGAAAAGCTCGCCTATCAAGTGAAAAGAAAAGAAGATCGTTCACTTGAAACAGGGAAAGAAAAAGTTGTTCAAAAAGGAAAAGAAGGCACCCTGAAAAAGCATTATGACGTTGTTAAGGAAAACGGTAAAGAGGTTTCCAGAAAACTTGTAAAAGAAGAATCTGGAGACGACAGTATAGATAAAATTGTTGCTGTAGGAACGAAGGATAAGAAAAACCAAGTAGTTGCCACAGCAGAAAAAAATCCGGTGTCGAGAAGCAGTAATTCTACCGGAAAAGAATATTATGTTACATCCACGGCATATACAGCAAGCTGTTCGGGATGTTCAGGCCGTACGGCTACCGGAATTGACTTGAAAAATAATCCAGGTGCCAAAGTAATCGCGGTTGACCCGAGTTTTATTCCATTAGGAACCAAAGTGCATGTAGAAGGCTATGGCTATGCCATTGCAGCTGATACAGGTTCGGCAATCAAGGGAAGTAAAATCGATGTGTTTTTCCCTGATAAGTCCACTGCGTATCGCTGGGGAAATAAGCAAGTGAAAATAAAAGTACTTAAGTAATCGATTCAGAGGGATTTTGCACCCTCTGTTTTTTTCGTTATAATGAATGGAGCTTTTCGAGTTTCTAGTAATTAGACGATCCATCAGAGAAAAAGTTTCATTTTTTTCTCGATTTTTTCAATTTTATTTCAAATATTAAATTATTCGCGTGAAATGGCTGTCCCAAAGCGGGGAATGAAAAGATAAGCTTTAGGCTTCATTCGGTAGACGGAGGAATATATGAGGATAAAAGAAATTATTGTAGTAGAAGGACGGGACGACACGGCAAAAATAAAATCTGCCGTAGATGCGGATACAATTGAAACAAACGGTTCTGCGATTGGCGAAGAGGTCATTAAACGAATCCGGCTTGCTCAGCAAACGAGAGGAGTCATTATTTTTACGGATCCGGACTTTCCCGGAGAAAAAATTAGAAAAACGGTCGCAGAAGCCGTGCCTGGTTGTAAGCATGCGTTTTTGCCCAAGCATCTTGCCATCCCGAAAAATAACCGCGGGATCGGGGTCGAGCACGCATCAGTGGAAAGCATTCGAGAGTCCCTAAGCTCCGTTCATGAAGAAATGGAAGATCCGGTTTTGGAAATCACAACGGAAGAGCTTATCGAGGATGGCTTGATAGGCAGTGCTGTCTCCAGAAAGAGAAGAGAACGTCTCGGAGACCGGTTAAATATAGGATATACTAATGGCAAGCAGCTTCAAAAACGCCTGCAAATGTTTCAAATTACGAAAAGTGAATACAAGCAAGCTATGAAAGCTGTCATGCAGGAGGAACAAAATGAATAAAGAGATCGCAACACCGAATCGAACAAAAGAAATTTTGCAGAAATACGGGTTTTCTTTCAAAAAGAGCCTGGGGCAAAATTTTCTGATCGACCCCAATATCCTTCATCGAATTGCCGACCATGCAGGAATTACGGATCAGACTGGTGTCATTGAGATTGGTCCGGGTATTGGAGCTTTGACGGAGCAATTGGCAAAACGAGCAAAAAAGGTCGTTGCCTTTGAAATTGACCAGCGGTTGTTGCCGATTCTTGACGATACACTATCACCTTATGAAAACATTAAAGTGATTCATCAGGATGTGTTGAAGGCCGACGTGGCTGCAGTTATCAACGAAGAGTTTCAGGATTGTGATGAGATAAAAGTCGTTGCCAATTTGCCGTACTATGTTACAACCCCAATTATTATGAAGTTGTTAGAAGAAAAACTTCCATTAAATAGCATTGTCGTCATGCTTCAAAAAGAAGTAGCAGATCGAATGGCTGCAGCTCCCGCAAACAAGGATTACGGTTCTTTATCGATTGCCGTTCAATTCTATACGGAACCGAAGACTGTTATGACAGTGCCGAAAACAGTTTTCGTGCCGCAACCTAATGTTGATTCTGCAGTAATACGTCTTGCGCTTCGAGATGGACCAGCCGTTTCTGTTGATAATGAAACCTTCTTTTTCCAGTTGGTCAAAGCAAGTTTTGCCCAACGAAGAAAAACGCTGCAAAACAATCTCATCAACAATCTTTTTGCTGAAAAAGCAGGGAAACAGATGATTGAAGATGCGCTTGAAACAGCGGGAATTGACGGGAGGCGCCGTGGAGAAACCCTTTCGATAAAAGAATTTGGCCATCTAGCAAATATTTTGTTTGCCAAGCTTTAGGATCCTGATGAAAAAGGTATTGTCCTTTCTGGCTTTATTAGCGAGAATGCCGCTAAGCTGCAGAAAATGGACAGTACCGTTTTTGTTAGTTTTAGAGTTTGGATTATTGGAACAAATCCGACTATTCTTGTAAGCTTAGTTGTTGACCCTGCTTCCTGATATGTATAAAATGAATATCGCTGTTAAATTAATTAACAAATAAATTGAAATAGAAGGAGGTTTTTTTGTCATGGATACATTTTTCATTCTGCTTAATATTGTAATCATGCTTGCCATTGTCGGACTCTTACTTTATATGCAAAAAAAGCATGTTTCCTTTACAAAGCGTGTATTTACCGGACTGATATTGGGTATCGTCCTCGGAGCATATCTGCAGGTCGTATTCGGTCCGGAATCATTTGTAACAGTGACAACTACAGATTGGTACAGCATTGCAGCAGATGGATATGTCAACTTATTAATGATGATCGTGATGCCGTTAGTACTAGTATCGATCATTCAATCCATTACGAACCTGAAAAATTCCGCTGATTTTGGAAAAATGTCAGCATGGATTATCGGAATACTTGTCGCAACAGCGATGATTGCTGCAGCAGTTGGGATAGCCAGTGCTTCAGTATTCCAATTAGATGCAGGCGAAATAGAGATTGGCCAGGCTGAGACGGAGCGAGGAGAAGCGCTTCAGGAGAAACTCGGCGGGATTCAGGACTTAACAACGCCGCAAAAAATTCTCAGCTTTCTTCCGGCAAATCCATTCCTTGATTTAACGGGTCAGCGGGCGACATCCACCATTGCCGTTGTAATCTTTGGAATTATTGTTGGGATAGCCGTTCTCGGATTAAGAAGGAAGAAACCCGAGGAAGCGGAGCGTTTCTCGGGCATGGTGAATGCCGTTTATGCGGTTGTGATGCGTATTGTGACGCTTGTGCTGAGACTTACCCCAATTGGTATTTTGGGCCTGATGGCAAATACGGTAGCGAGCACAGATATCAATGGAATTGTTGAGCTTGGGAAGTTTGTCATTGCTTCCTATGCAGCACTTGCCGCCATGTTTATCATCCATCTCATCATTCTGGCTATATCCGGACTAAATCCGTTTATGTTTGTTCGGAAGGTACTGCCTGTTTTAGGATTTTCCTTTACTTCGCGTTCCAGTGCAGCGACGATCCCGCTGAATATCGATGCACAAAAAAATCGATTGGGTGTCCATGAAGGGATTGCTAATATGTCAGCTTCATTTGGTGCGACCATTGGTCAAAACGGCTGCGCAGGTATTTACCCGGCCATGCTTGCAATGATGATCGCGCCAACTCAAGGAATTGATGTGACTTCACCGTCCTTTCTGATCCAATTGATTTTAATCGTCGGCATCAGTTCCTTTGGTGTAGCCGGTGTTGGAGGAGGAGCAACATTTGCAGCATTGATCGTTCTTTCCTCAATGAACTTGCCAGTGGCTTTGGCAGGTTTGCTGATTTCGGTTGAACCGCTCATTGATATGGGAAGAACAGCCTTAAACGTAAACGATAGCATGCTGTCCGGTACGTTGGCTTCCAAATTTACGAAAAAGCTCGATGTTGAAACATACAATAGCCGGGATGCAATCAGTGGAGAGACAGTAAACTGATTGATAAGTGAGCATGGTAAGAAAAAAAGATAGAATTACGAAAAAAGCAAAATGTTCGAATAAGCGCATCCCCAGTGGTGCGCTGTTTTTTTGTTGAGGAGGTTTATATGCCACTTCACGCGACATATGAGCTTTTCACCTGCAGAAACGACGCCTATATTAATCACCTTCTTCTTCCGGCTGACATAGGCTAGATAAGAACTTCATCCCGCTTTAACAGGCAGTTTCTTCGCTAATGACAAGGATAACTGCCAGTTAGTGTCTGATAAGATCGAGCAGTGGGGATGTAAAGTTTTCCTTATAGTAGAGGGAGTATAGGTGTGGAGTGAAAAGCATGCAATTTCAAATAGGTGACCTGGTAACACGCAAATCCTATCACGGTGATATTGTTTTTCGCATTATTTCAATCGAACGCCTGGAAACAGGGAAATGGATTGCCATGCTTCATGGCGATGAGTACAGACTAGTTGCTGATGCTGAATTCACTGACTTACAGACGATCAAAAAAGAAGAGCAGCTAGTCAGAAAGCGAGAGAATGATTTGAGGTTAAGTGAATCGCTGGATTTGCTTAAACAAGATTATAAGCTTTCGCGGGAAAAGCACGAATATCAAGCTACCGGCCGCTACAGGCATCAAGAGCACTATTTTAGTATGCCGGGAAAGGTGCTTCATTTAGATGGCGATTCGGTGTATTTAAATAAGTGTCTGGCCGTTTACGAAAAAATCGGTGTTCCCGTTTTTGGCATTCATTGTGATGAAAAAAAGATGCCTCTCATCATAGAGGGACTGCTTGATAAATACCGTCCGGATATATTGGTGGTCACCGGCCACGACGCTTATTCCAAACAAAAAGGCAGCATTGACGATATCAATGCATACAGACATTCAAAGCATTTTGTCCAAACAGTGCAAAAAGCGAGAAAAAAAATACCTCACCTCGATCAGCTGGTCATTTTTGCCGGTGCGTGCCAATCCCACTTTGAATCACTTATTCGAGCTGGAGCTAACTTTGCCAGTTCGCCATCCCGAGTAAATATTCATGCGCTTGACCCTGTCTATATTGTGGCAAAGATCAGCTTCACCCCTTACCGTGAGCACATCAATGTATGGGATGTCCTGCGAAACACGCTTACAAGAGAAAAAGGGCTTGGCGGAATTGAAACAAAAGGGGTACTTAGGACGGGAATGCCGCTTCGGACAAACACGAATGCCTCACAATAGAGCCAAAACCGCCTGACACGAAACAGGCGGTTTTTACTATTTAAAAAAGCAAATAAAAGAAACGTACATAATTGGAGGAAAATGTGGAAAAATATTGGCGAAAATCAAAATGTTTGTCAAAATAATTTTATTGACAATAGCTTATCAACGTTGATATAATTTAAATTTTATTTGACTAAATTAGGCTATTGTTGTATAATGACCTTAGTGAGGTGGATGCAATGGCGAAGTCGTTGTCCGATATCAAAAGATCGCTTGATGGTAATTTAGGAAAAAGGCTTACGTTAAAAGCAAACGGTGGCCGCCGAAAGACAATTGAGCGTTCGGGCATTTTAGCTGAGACGTACCCTTCAGTTTTTGTGATACAACTAGATCAAGAAGAAAATTCATTTGAACGAGTTTCATACAGCTATGCTGATATTCTGACTGAGACGGTAGAATTACGGTTCTCCGAAGATGCTTCGCTCAGTAGCATTTATGGGCAGTAAACCATTTGGTTTGCTGCTTTTTGCTTTTTTCCGCGAATACCCAATATTTTTCGGGGGAATTTCTCTGACTTCATGGAAAGCTAAAAGGGTCACTGTTATTAGAGTTGCACGAACTGTAAATAATTTCGTTAAAGGGGTTGTTTCGTTTGGGCAGACGACGAGGGATTATGTCAGAGGAATTCAAATATGAGCTTGCAAAAGACCTTGGTTTTTATGATACTGTTAAAAATGAAGGCTGGGGTGCAATTCGCGCAAGAGATGCAGGAAACATGACAAAGCGTGCAATTGAACTTGCAGAAGAACATTTGAGAACTAAAGCATAACGTATACCTTCACATTTTTGCGGAGGTCTTGCTGCCCCCGCCTGATGAGGGTTAAACCATAACAGTGACAGCCGGCAGTTCGCTCTGCCGGCTTCTTTTTTTGAAAATGCTTTCTATCTTTCCTAAAGCAGAAGATTTGCTTCCAAGTTATGTGTTACAATATCCATACTTATGTTTGAAAATGAAGTAGGTGAAAGAGATGCGCATTTTAGAAAAAGCACCCGCCAAAATTAATCTATCGCTGGATGTTCTTCACAAACGTCAGGATGGCTTTCATGAAGTCGAGATGGTGATGACAACCATTGATTTGGCTGACCGGATTGAACTTACAGAGCTGGATGAAGATATCATACATGTCGCCTCCCATAATCGTTTTGTGCCGGATGACCAAAGAAATTTAGCCTTTCAGGCAGCGAAGTTATTAAAACAAAAGTTTAACCTGAAAAAAGGCGTATCTATTATGATAACGAAAGTAATTCCTGTTGCGGCAGGTCTCGCAGGCGGAAGCAGTGATGCAGCGGCTACGCTGAGAGGCTTGAACAGGCTCTGGAAGCTAAATTTATCTTTGGACGAGCTGGCAGAATTGGGGGCGCAAATCGGGTCAGACGTTTCCTTTTGCGTGTACGGAGGTACGGCAGTGGCCAGCGGGCGCGGAGAAAAAATTAAGCATATCGGAACTCCTCCGCATTGCTGGGTCGTTCTTGCCAAACCAACAATCGGGGTTTCTACAGGTGAAGTATATAAGCAGTTGAACCTTAAAGATGCCTGCCATCCTCGAGTCCAGGAGATGGTTCAGGCCATTGAAGAAAAAAGCTTTCCTAAAATGTGCAAGCATTTGGGCAATATCCTTGAAACGGTGACTTTGCAAATGCACCCCGAGGTGTCGATGATTAAAAACCAAATGAAGAGATTCGGTGCCGATGCGGTCTTGATGAGCGGCAGCGGCCCTACTGTATTCGGACTTGTGCAATATGAATCAAAAGTTCACAGAATATACAACGGACTAAGAGGGTTTTGTGATCAAGTATATGCTGTACGCATGATAGGAGAGCAGAATGACCTTGATTAAATCCGTATATTAAGTTATATTATCAATAAAATATTCGGATTCTGGGGGTAATTGTGCATGAAATTTCGTCGGAGTGGAAGGTTGGTGGACTTAACGAATTATATGTTAACCCACCCGCACGTGCTAGTGCCTTTAACCTTCTTTTCAGAACGGTATGAATCAGCCAAATCATCCATCAGTGAAGACTTGGCGATTATCAAACAGACATTTGAACAGCAGGGAATCGGAACCCTCCTCACAGTCCCTGGAGCAGCCGGGGGAGTGAAGTACATTCCGAGAATCAGTGCGGATGAAGCAAAAAGGTATGTACATAAGCTGGGAGAGTCTCTGGCTAATGCTGAACGGGTGCTGCCTGGAGGCTATCTCTACTTTACAGATATATTAGGTAAACCTTCTATCCTGTCAACTGCGGGGAAAATCTTCGCATCCGCTTTTTCCGCCAGAGAAATCGATGTCGTAATGACAGTGGCAACGAAAGGAATCCCGTTGGCTTACGCTGTTGCCAGCTATCTCGATGTGCCGGTTGTCATTGTGAGAAAGGACAATAAAGTGACGGAAGGATCGACTGTAAGCATTAATTATGCGTCCGGCTCTTCGAATCGGATTCAGACCATGTCACTGGCAAAAAGAAGCCTGAAAACCGGATCGAAAGTCTTGATTATTGATGATTTCATGAAAGCCGGGGGAACAATCAACGGGATGATTAATTTGCTGGATGAGTTCAATGCGACTGTTGCAGGAATTGGAGTGCTAGTGGAAGCGGAGGAAGTAAACGAGAGACTGGTCGATGAATATATGTCCCTGCTTACCCTTTCCGCTATCAACCTAAAAGAAAAAGCGGTTGAAATCCGCGATGGAAACTATATGAGTTTTCTATAAAAAGACGGGAGAGATGAAAATGACTAAAGTAGTTCAAACAAAAAACGCGCCTGCGGCAATCGGGCCTTACTCACAAGGAATCATTGTAAACAATATGTTTTACAGCTCCGGACAGATTCCATTGACGGCAGAAGGAGAATTGATTAACGGAGATATAAAGGAACAAACGCATCAAGTCTTTAAAAATTTAAAGGCTGTCCTTAAAGAGGCCGGCGCTTCTTTGAATACTGTTGTCAAAGCTACGGTTTTTATTGCAGATATGAATCAATTTGGAGATGTAAATGAAGTATACGGAGAATATTTTTCTGAGCATCGTCCTGCCAGATCATGTGTCGAAGTGGCACGGCTGCCAAAAGACGTTTTAGTTGAAATTGAAGTCATTGCGCTTGTAAAGTAATTAAATAAGAGGCCTTTGCAAAAGCCGTCGTGAGTATCGCGGTGTAAAGTGAAAAAAACGGTGATTTTGATATGTTGCAAAATCACCGTTTTTTTGTGTATTTTTTCCCAAATTTTCTAAAATATTTTTACAATTTTGCAGGAAATTAAAATAATTCGTTGAATCTTTAGATTAATGTTTTTTATATTGGGAAAAGGTGGTGAACTACTATGGAGGTTACAGACGTGAGATTACGCCGCGTGAATACCGATGGCCGAATGAGAGCGATCGCATCCATTACGCTTGATCATGAATTTGTCGTCCATGATATCCGAGTGATTGATGGAAACAACGGCTTGTTCGTTGCTATGCCAAGCAAACGTACACCAGACGGAGAATTTCGTGATATTGCCCATCCCATCAATTCTAGTACCCGTGGAAAAATCCAAGAAGCTGTGTTGAATGAATACCATCGACTAGGCGAGGAAGAAATCGAATATGAAGAAGCTGGGGCTTCTTAAAAAATAGGAAAAAAAGCCTTATTTAATAGGCTTTTTTTTGTGCCAATAAAACGTGGAAACCCTAATGTCCCGTATCATTTATAGATAGAGGAAAATAATGTACTTTTTGAACTCACCTTGAAATCAAAAGCCATTTAGGATATATTTTTCTATGGATAATAGGTATTGGAGGCTAATGAATGGATAAGCGCTTTGCAGTTGTTTTAGCGGCAGGTCAAGGGACAAGAATGAAATCGAAGTTGTATAAAGTACTGCATCCTGTGTGCGGAAAGCCTATGGTTGAGCATGTTGCAGATGAAGCTCTTAAGCTATCATTGTCAAAGCTTGTGACGATTGTCGGACATGGCGCAGAGGAAGTACGGAAGCAGCTCGGTTCAAAAAGCGAATATGCTCTGCAAAATGAGCAGTTAGGCACAGCACATGCCGTTAAACAGGCTAAGGAGCATCTTGCCAATGAACAAGGCACAACCATAGTGATTTGCGGAGATACACCGCTGATTACGGCGGAAACGATGGAGGCTCTCTTACTTGAACATAAAAAACAAGATGCAAAAGCAACTGTGCTAACCGCATTAGCGGAAGATCCTGCAGGATACGGTAGAATTATCCGCGGGGCAAAAGGTGAAGTTAGCAAAATTGTTGAACATAAAGATGCTACACCGGAGGAACGCCTTGTACAAGAAATAAATACAGGCACCTACTGTTTTGATAACGAAGCTTTATTTCAAGCCTTGGAGCAGGTTTCTAATGACAATGTACAAGGGGAATATTATCTCCCTGACGTCATTGAAATTCTAAAAAATGCAGGCTCATCCGTTGCAGCTTACCAAACTGAGAATTTTAAGGAGACTCTTGGTGTTAATGATAGAGTTGCTCTATCGATGGCTGAGGAATACATGCGTCAGAGGATCAATAAGCGGCATATGCAAAACGGTGTCAGCCTGATTGATCCTAACAACACGTACATTTCTCCGGAAGCTGTCATAGGGCGGGATACAGTGATCTATCCAGGAACGATTCTTAAAGGAAAGGTTGCCATTGGCGAGGATTGCCTGGTCGGTCCAAACAGTGAACTTGAAAATTGTAAAGTCGGAGACCGTTCAGTCATCAAACAGTCAGTCGTCAGCAGCAGTGAGGTAGGAAACGATGTATCGATTGGGCCGTTCGCTCATATTCGCCCAGATTCTACAATTGGAAACGACGTGAAGATTGGCAATTTTGTAGAAATCAAAAAAACACAGTTTGGCGACCGCAGCAAAGCATCCCATCTCAGTTATGTCGGTGACGCAGAGGTAGGAACAGATGTCAACCTGGGCTGTGGCTCGATTACGGTCAATTATGATGGTAAAAACAAGTTTTTAACAAAGATTGAAGACGGCGTATTTATCGGCTGCAATTCTAATTTGGTTGCGCCGGTAACCATACAAAAAGGTGCATATGTTGCAGCAGGCTCAACGATTACAGAAACCGTTCCTGAGGATTCATTATCTATAGCCAGAGCAAGACAAGTCAATAAAGAAGATTATGTCAAAAAAATGAGAAAAAAATAAAAGCTTTTCGGAGGTTATCGATGTCTAAACAATACAGGGACGGCAGTTTAAAGATTTTTTCTTTAAATTCAAATCCTGAGCTTGCAAAAGAAATTGCCGAAAATGTCGGCTGCGATTTAGGGAAATGTTCAGTCACCCGTTTTAGCGACGGTGAGGTTCAAATCAACATAGAAGAAAGTATCCGCGGTTGTGATTGCTACATTATTCAATCTACAAGTGCACCTGTCAATGAGCATATTATGGAGATGCTTATTATGGTGGATGCGTTAAAACGGGCGTCAGCAAAAACCATTAATATCGTAATGCCTTATTACGGATATGCCCGCCAGGATAGAAAAGCCCGTGCCCGTGAACCGATTACGGCTAAGCTGGTTGCAAATCTTTTGGAAACGGCCGGAGCGACCAGAGTAATCGCTTTAGATCTGCATGCTCCTCAAATTCAGGGCTTCTTCGATATTTTGATCGATCACTTAATGGGTGTACGAATCTTAGGTGATTATTTCGAAAGCAAAAACTTGAATGATGTGGTTATCGTTTCGCCTGACCACGGCGGTGTAACACGAGCCAGAAAGCTTGCTGAGCGGTTGAAGGCTCCGATCGCGATTATCGATAAACGCCGCCCTAGACCAAACGAAGTAGAGGTTATGAATATCGTCGGTCAAATTGAAGGGAAAACGGCGATTTTAATTGATGATATTATTGATACGGCAGGCACGATCACGCTTGCGGCAAATGCATTGGTTGAAAACGGTGCGTCGGAAGTTTATGCATGCTGTACACACCCTGTTTTGTCGGGACCTGCGATTGATCGGATTGGAAATTCAAAGATAAAAGAGCTAGTCGTGACGAATTCAATTGAGCTTGCAGAAGAGAAGAAAATTAATAAAATAAAACAGCTTTCCGTAGCGCCTTTGCTTGCTGAAGCAATTATCCGTGTTCATGAAGCCCAGTCGGTAAGTTTTTTATTTGATTAATTTTCACCAGAATGTTTACATTCTTTCGTTATAGGGTAAAGATAAACATAACGAAAGGATTGTGAATGTATGGCTACTATTAAAGCAAAAAAACGCTTAGAATTGAATCGATCTTCCAATCGGAAAATTCGGCAAGAAGGAAATGTGCTTGGCGTGATTTACGGAAAAAATACAGACAGCCAACCCGTATATCTTGACAGCATAGCTCTATTAAAAACTCTTCGTGATGAAGGGAAAAACACAATCATTACATTAGAAGTTGACGGCAAAAAACAGTCAGTAATGGTTTACGAATTACAAACAGATCCGATAAAAGACGAGCTGCTGCATGCGGATTTCCATGTGGTCGATATGGGGGCTGAGATTGATGTCGATGTTCCTGTCTCACTTCAAGGAGAAGCACAAGGCGTGAAAGACGGAGGAGTTCTTCAGCAGCCTTTGTATGAGCTGTCAATTAAAGCGAAGCCGAAAAGCATTCCTCAAACAATCGAAGTCGATATATCCGCTCTGGAGATGAATGAAGTAATAACGATTGGAGAGTTAAAGGCTGCGGCTGACTATACCTTCAATCATGACAGTGATGAAGTAGTTGCCTCCATTCTTCCTCCGCAAGCAGCTGAAGAACTTGAAGAATCAGAAGATGAAGCTGCTGAACCGGAAGTCATTGGAGAAAAAGAAGAAGAAAATAAAGAAGAGTAAATACACAAAGACGTAATCCTCCCGGGGTTGCGTCTTTTATGCTAGAATAAAGAGAACTTGGCAAAAATAAAGTGAAACTTCAATCAGTGAGGGTCTTACTGCCCGTTAATACGGGATAAAATGAATCTTCAATCAGTAGTGTTGTAATTTCAGCCTATTTTCCGCTGGCTGAATGATCGATTACAAGCTTCAAAGCTGTCGCATTGCGGGATAATAAATATAGATTTATACGAAATGTCACGCGTCTTTGCATGCACGTGGCGTCTTTTAGTATGCTCTTTCTTCATAAAAGCGTACTAATCGTGTAAAGGAGGATTTTTTTATGCATGTGTTTGCGGGACTCGGAAACCCAGGGAAAAATTATGATTCAACAAGACATAATATTGGCTTTATCGCCATTGACCAATTGGCAAGAGAATGGGACATCGCAATGACGAAAGCAAAATTTAACGGACAAATCGGTACGGGGATTGTTTCCGGAGAAAAGGTTCTGCTCGTCAAACCTCTTACATATATGAATTTATCAGGAGAGTGCGTGAGACCGCTTCTTGATTATTATGACGCACCAATCAGCCAGTTAACGGTAATCTATGATGATTTAGATCTTCCGCTGGGGAAAATCCGCTTACGGATGAAAGGAAGTGCCGGCGGACATAACGGAATCAAATCGTTAATCCAGCATCTCGGCACCCAAGAATTCAATCGTATCCGGCTCGGAATCGGACGGCCACAAGGCGGCATGAAGGTGGTCGACTATGTATTAGGGAAATTCACCAGTGATGAATTAAATGAGACAGAAGAGGTGGTATCTATGGCTGTTAAAGCTTGTGAAGCTTCGCTGTCACATCCGTTTCTGGAAGTGATGAATAAATTCAACGCTTAGGTATAAAATGAGATTGCAGCGACCATAATAGAAGAAAAACTTCAGGCTGGGGGCTTTATTATGGCTGTGCATTATCACTGCCGTCACTGCGGGGTAAAAGTCGGCACGCTGCAACTTTCAAATGTAGAAAGTGAAAAATTAGGCTTTAATCACTTAACAAATGAGGAAAGAAACGATATGATTTCTTATAGAGGTAACGGTGATCTTCACGTTAAAACGATTTGCGAGGATTGCCAAGAAGCACTTGAGCGTAATCCCGACTATCATCAATATGGAAATTTTATTCAATAAAATGAGCTTTGGTGTCGTTAAGACCAAGGCATTTTTCTGTTATGGAAGCCAATGAGGAGGGCCCCATGGAAAATATTCGATCGTTTATTCAAGAAAGTGATGACTTTAAATCTATTGTAACAGGGCTAAAAGAGGGTTTGACAGAGCAAATGCTGGCGGGCTTATCGGGTTCCGCCCGTTCTTTGTTTACATCCGCCCTTTCATATAAGGAATCGAGACCTTTATTTTTTATTACCCATAATCTGTATCAAGCGCAGAAAGTAGCAGAGGATTTATCCGGTCTCATTACGAACAGGCAGGTGCTTTTATACCCGGTCAATGAACTTATTTCCGCTGAAATTGCCGTTGCAAGCCCTGAGCTTAGGGCGCAGCGGCTCGACGTGCTGAATAAGCTTGTAGAAGGAGAGGCTCCGGTAATCGTCGCTCCAGTAGCGGCGGTAAGAAGAATGCTTCCACCAGCGAGTCTTTGGAAAAGCTGCCAGAAATCCATTTCTCTCGGCGACGAGATTGAGCCGCAGAAATTTGCAGAGTACCTTGTAAAACTCGGGTATGAACGGACGGATCTTGTGTCAGCACCAGGTGATTTCAGCATAAGAGGCGGAATCATCGATATTTATTTATTAACAGAGGATCACCCGGTCAGGATCGAGCTGTTTGATACGGAAGTAGATAGTATCCGTTCGTTTAACAGTGATGACCAGCGCTCTCTTAATCAATTAAAGCAGGTGAAAATTGGCCCTGCTAAGGAGCTGATTGTTGGGAAGAGCGAATTGGATCGCGCAATCGAAAAAATCGATGAAGGCCTAAGCGACAGTCTGAAAAAATTGCAGCTTGATAAGCATAAGGAGAGCTTGCACGCAAATATCAGTGCGGATAAAGAAAGGCTGTTAAACGGCGATGTCGATCAGGAAATGATGAAGTACCTGTCGTATTTTTACGACTCTCCTGCTAGTTTGCTAGATTACACTCCTGATAATACGCTTGTTCTTTTAGACGAAATCAGCCGAATCTATGAAATGGAAGAACAGCTTAAAAAAGAAGAGGCAGAATGGACAACCAGCTTGTTGGAGGAAGGGAAAATTCTTCACGATCTCACTCTTTCTTTTCCTTTTCAATCCCTGCTGTCAAAGAAAAAGCGGCCTATGTTATACTACTCCCTATTTTTAAGGCATGTGCACAACACAAGCCCGCAAAATATCGTGAACGTCTCGTGCAAGCAAATGCAAAGCTTTTACGGGCAGATGAATGTGCTTACCACAGAATTGGAACGGTATAAAAAATCAAAATATACGATCGTGTTTTTAGGAGCCGGCAAGGATCGGGTTTCGAAGCTTGCTTCTGTCCTGAACGATTATGAAATAGAGGCTGCTGAGACTGACCATCACACTAAGCTCGTTCACGGGCAGTCCTACATAATTGAGGGGGATCTGCAATCCGGATTCGAGCTCCCATTGTTAAAGCTTGCGGTGATTACTGAGGAAGAGTTATTCAAAAAAAGAGTGAAAAAACAGCCTCGTAAGCAAAAAATGACGAATGCCGAACGGATAAAAAGCTATTCTGAGCTGCAGGTAGGCGACTATGTTGTCCACGTCAACCACGGAATAGGCAAATATTTAGGGATTGAGACGCTTACGATAAACGGCGTTCACAAGGATTATCTGAATCTGCATTATCAGGGGAGCGATAAGCTTTACGTGCCTGTTGACCAGATTGACCTCGTGCAAAAGTATGTAGGTTCCGAGGGCAAAGAGCCGAAGCTGTATAAGCTCGGGGGAAGTGATTGGAAACGGGTAAAGAAAAAAGTTGAATCTTCTGTTCAGGATATTGCGGATGATTTAATTAAGCTTTATGCCGAAAGAGAAGCGAGCAAGGGCTATGCCTTTTCGCCAGATCACGAAATGCAAAGGGAGTTTGAAGCAGCTTTCCCTTATCAAGAAACAGACGATCAGCTTCGATCGATCAATGAAATTAAGAAGGATATGGAGCGGGAACGTCCGATGGACCGCCTCCTTTGCGGAGATGTTGGCTACGGAAAAACGGAAGTTGCGATCCGAGCAGCATTTAAAGCGATTGCTGACGGCAAACAGGTTGCGATTTTAGTACCGACGACTATTCTTGCCCAGCAGCATTTTGAAACGATTCAGGAGAGATTTCAGGATTATCCGGTAAGCATCGGGTTGTTAAGCAGGTTTCGCACCAGAAAAGAACTCAATCAAACCACCAAAGGGCTGAAAAACGGGACAATCGATATCGTGATTGGAACCCATCGGCTATTATCAAAGGACATTGTTTACAAAGATCTAGGGCTCTTAATCATTGATGAAGAGCAGCGGTTCGGCGTGACCCATAAAGAAAAAATTAAACAAATGAAGGCCAACGTAGATGTGTTAACCCTGACAGCGACGCCAATCCCGCGTACTCTTCATATGTCGATGCTCGGAGTCCGTGATCTTTCCGTGATTGAAACGCCTCCGGAAAACCGGTTTCCTGTTCAAACCTATGTGGTCGAATATAACGGGGCACTTGTGAAGGAAGCCATTGAAAGGGAAATGGCGCGAGGCGGCCAGGTGTACTTCCTATATAATCGTGTAGAAGACATTGAAAGAAAAACCGAGGAACTATCGATGCTGGTCCCTGACGCAAAGATAGCCTTTGCCCACGGACGAATGACAGAAAATGAACTGGAAGCAGTCATGTTGAATTTTCTCGATGGGCAGACGGACGTTCTGGTCAGCACAACAATTATCGAAACAGGAGTAGACATTCCTAATGTCAATACATTGATCGTTTTTGACGGCGATAAAATGGGACTTTCCCAGCTTTATCAGTTAAGGGGACGTGTCGGCCGGTCGAATCGTGTCGCTTATTCGTATTTTACCTACCGGAAAGACAAGGTATTAACAGAGGTTGCTGAAAAGAGGCTGCAAGCCATCAAAGAATTCACCGAGCTTGGATCGGGCTTCAAAATTGCAATGAGAGATTTAACGATTAGAGGCGCAGGAAACCTCCTTGGTGCTCAGCAGCATGGCTTTATCGACTCAGTAGGCTTTGATTTGTATTCTCAAATGCTGAAGGAAGCAATTGAAGAAAGAAAAGGGGATACCACATCAAGGGATCTCTTTGAAACGGAAATAGACCTAGATGCGGATGCTTATATTCCGGAGAGCTATATTTCCGACGGGAAACAAAAAATTGATATGTATAAACGGTTCAGGGCAATTTCATCCGAAGAGGATGTCAATGAATTGAAGGATGAAATGATCGACCGCTTTGGCGAGTATCCAAAAGAGGTTGAGTACCTTTTCGCTATATCTGAAATGAAAATTTACGCAAAAGAAGAGCGGATTGAGACGATTAAGCAAGAGAAGGATGCTATTAAAATCATGATTGAAGAGGGTGCAAGCGCTAAAATTGATGGCCATAAATTATTCCAGCTTAGCACCCAATTTGGAAGGCAAATCGGGTTGGGAATGGAAGGCAAGAAGCTGAAAATCTCCATACAAACAAAAGGTGATGAGCCTGAGGTTTCAATCGAAAAAACGATCAAAATCATCAAAGGATTGAAAAACGTCAAAAAGCAAACCATTGCTTCCTCATAAAGTGAACCTTAATCAGTGGGGTTTAGACTGCTGGTGAAGCGTGGCAAGAGGACGTCTAAGTAAATTATCCTGGTACAATGCGTCCCCACTGTGTTACTGCCCGTTATTGCGAGATAGATGGAAAAAATATTGCAATAAAGTGTATATTCCCTTTTTATGTGAAGGATACTATTTTCAAATCATGGTGATTGTTGCATAAAGCGTGACATGTGATTCCACCATAACTCATCACATGAAAGAGAGGCAGCATGAATATGAAAGCAACTGGTATTGTTCGACGTATTGATGATTTGGGACGTGTTGTCATCCCGAAGGAAATTCGCAGAACCTTGCGAATAAGAGAAGGAGATCCTTTAGAAATTTTTGTCGATCGAGATGGAGAGGTCATCTTAAAGAAATACTCTCCGATTAGTGAACTCGGTGACTTTGCAAAAGAATATGCAGACGCTCTGTATGATAGTCTGGGCCATTCCGTTTTAATCTGTGACCGTGATGCATTTATAGCTGTATCAGGTAGCTCTAAAAAAGATTATTTAAATAAATCGGTTAGCGGCGAGATCGAAAAAGCGATGGACCATAGAAGCTCCATGATTTCGAAAGAATCGAAAAACTTTCAGCTGATTGACGGAATTGATGAGGAATTGGCCTCCTATACCGTTGCTCCTATTGTAGCCAATGGAGATCCGATTGGAGCTGTAGTCATTTATAGCAAAGAACAATCTATAGGAGATGTGGAGCACAAAGCTGCAGAAACAGCTGCCGGGTTTTTAGCCCGACAAATGGAGCATTAATATCTTATTTTTTAAGACGCATGCTTAACTCGGCATTAAGTCCCCTAAATTAAGTGGGGGAGAGAAAATATCCGATTTTAGGATAAGGCAATATAGCAAACGATAAGTTGAACAGCCCATTTTCGGGCTGTTCATTTTTTTCCTGCATGATCCGAAGCAAGGGCCGCGATTTCAAGGCTATGCTGTCGTATTCCTGCTTCGTCGAATCTTTATAAAACCCTATTTTATTGATGAGGCCAGGTTTCCGTTGTATGGTATAATCAGCTTGCCTCGTATTCTAGAGGCCAATTCAATTGCTTGGAAGTGTTCACGAATGAATGATCGTGTCTCCGCTAAGAAACATTGGTTGTTACAAGGTGCGTTACTTTTAACGATAGCCGGTCTGGCTTCAAAAATTCTGGGTGCAGCCTATCGAATTCCTTTTCAAAATATTGCGGGAGATATCGGGTATTATATTTATCAACAGGTATATCCTTTTTTAGGGATTTCTGCAATGTTTGCTTCCTCTGCTTTTCCGGTGATTTTGTCTAAGCTTGTAGACCATTTTGGGGAAAATAACAGGGCAAAGGTGCTGTCCGTCTCGTTTCTGTATATGGCAGTGCTCGGCATGATCTTTTTTTCAGTCCTATTTTTCGGTGCTGACAGAATTGCTTACGGAATGGCTGATCCAAGGCTTGCCTCAGCGTTAAGAATTTCGGCGTTTCCTTTTTTGCTTTTTCCCTTTATAGCTTACATAAGAGGCTTTTTTCAAGGAAGTCAAGATATGCTTCCTACCGCGATATCACAAATAAGTGAACAATTTATCAGGGTACTAGTAATCATTCTTTTTTCTTACTGGCTTATTGCAAATGGACATTCCTTATATGATGCAGCAGCAGGGGCTGTATCGGGCTCTCTCATTGGCGGGATAGCTGCATTTGCTGTACTTGTTTTCTATTTCAGAAAAAAAGATCGTTTCCACCGGCAAAAACGGAAAGAATCAATTAGCACCTCCGCAATTGTAAAAGAGCTGATCGTTTATACATTTACAATCTGCACGAGCAGCCTGCTTTTGATCTTTGTACAATTAATTGATGCGCTTAATGTCTATGCACTCCTTACGGAAAACGGGAAACAGGTCATGGAAGCGAAGACGTTAAAAGGAGTGTATGACCGCGGCCAGCCTCTCCTCCAATTGGGAGGCGTTTTTGCGACAAGCATAGCGATTGCGCTCGTTCCCACGCTAGCCGCAGCTGCGAAAAACAAAACGAATACAGAAGAAGTGAGAAAGAAAATCCGCTTGTCTCTGAAGGCTTGCGCAGTGATTGGAGCAGGAGCCTCCGCAGGATTAATATGTATTTTAAAGCCTGTAAATATCATGCTGTTTGAAAATAGTGAGGGTACGGGCGTCCTGCAAATCTTTAGCTTGTCCATTCTATTTGCTTCCTTGGCCTTAACGTCTACCGCTGTTTTTCAAGGGCTTGGGAAGCCTGTATTCCCTGCTGTGGCGGTCCTTATCGGAATGGCTCTGAAGCTTTTGTTCAACTACCTTTTCATCCCGGCGCTTGGTATAAATGGAGCGGCACTGGCAACCGTTGGTTCATTTGCTTGTGTCGCCGGTCTCAATCTTTATCGTATGAGAGAAAAGGGCTGGCTGAGTTTTAAGGAATATCCTTTGTTGGCGCTCTTAGCTTCTGCACTTACCATGTGTCTCATATTAATTGTCTATACGTTTCTATTTGAATGGGTCTTTCCGGGTGAAGACAGGGGGATGGCAGTGATTGAAAGCTTGTCAGCACTCGGTATTGGCGGATGTGCTTTTCTTTATAGCATCTATAAGTTAAAGGTCTTTGCCGATGATGAGCTAAGCCGTGTACCGTTAGCAAAAAAAATAGAAAAGCAAAAGGAGGCGAATGAAGGTGGCAGGTAAAATTTCAGTAATTGGGCTTGGCGCGGGCGACTTGGATCAAATGCCCCTCGGTGTTTACAAGCGCTTAACCGACGCAGAAACGGTCTATGTAAGAACTTTTGACCACCCCGTAGTAAAGGAATTGGAAAAAGAGCATTCGACGTGGATGTCTTTTGACAATGTCTATAAAAAACATGAAAATTTTGACGATGTTTATATTGAAATTTGTGAGACATTGCTGGCTGAGGCGAAAGACAAGGAGGTTGTGTACGCCGTTCCCGGCCACCCGCTTGTCGCAGAAAAATCTGTCCAGCTGCTGCTTGAAAAAGAAACCGAGTCGCTGCGGATAGAAATCTACGGAGGCCAAAGCTTTCTTGATGCCACCTTTAACGCTCTGTCGATCGACCCAATTGAAGGCTTTCAGCTTGTTGACGCGGGCGACTTGTGCCCGGATGAATTACAGATAAGGCATCACGTGATCATTTGCCAGGTATATGACCGCCTTACCGCCTCAAATGTAAAGCTTTCACTAATGGAAAAGCTTCCAGATGATTATAAGGTCGCTTTGGTTACTGCAGCCGGCAGCACGGATGAAGACATTCGGTATGTACCGCTGTATGAACTCGATCGTGTCGCGGAAACTAGCAATTTGACGAGTGTATATGTTCCTCCGGTACGCGAGGAACATATACTCCACCAAGAGTTTTCATCGTTTCGCAAAGTCATTAAGGAGTTGCGCGGTCCAGGTGGCTGTCCGTGGGACAAGAAACAGACCCATCAGTCTTTAAAGCCATATATGATCGAAGAATGCTATGAATTGCTCGAAGCGATTGATGAGGAAGACGATGAACATATCGTTGAAGAGTTGGGCGATGTGATGCTCCAAGTCCTGCTTCATGCTCAGATCGGTGAAGACGAGGGATGGTTTTCAATCGATGATGTGATTAAAGGCATTACGGAGAAAATGATTAGACGGCATCCTCATGTGTTTGGCGATACGACGGCTGATAACGAGGCTGCGGTTCTGGAAAACTGGGAAAGCATAAAGAAACAAGAAAAACCAGATCAGGAGAAGCTGCTGTTGGATCATGTTCCGAAGACGCTGCCGGCTTTATCGAGAGCTTACCATCTTCAGAAAAAAGCGGCCAAAGCTGGCTTCGATTGGAAAGACGTCGGCGACATCTGGGATAAGGTCGACGAAGAAGTAAAAGAGTTTTTAAGAGAGGCAGAGTCGTTATCTGACACAAGAAAAATGAAGGATGAATTTGGTGACATACTTTTTGCTCTCATTAACGTCGGACGATTTTATAAAATCGAACCGGAAGAAGCCCTTGCGATGACAAATCATAAATTTTACAATCGATTTTCATATATAGAAAAACAAACGAATCAATCTGAAAAAAAGCTGGAAAACCTCACGCTTGAGGAAATGGATCAGCTTTGGGACGAAGCGAAGCAAAAGGAGAGAGAAGATTAACATGAGACTGGACAAATTTTTAAAGGTTTCCAGACTAATTAAAAGACGAACACTCGCCAAGGAAGTCGCAGACCAGGGAAGAATATCAATCAATGGAATACAAGCGAAGGCCAGCACCGATGTAAAAGCTGGTGACGAAATGGTCATCCGCTTCGGGCAGAAGCTTCTCACAGTAACCGTGAATGAGCTGAAGGATACAACAAAAAAAGAAGAAGCAGCCGGTATGTATACGATAACTAAGGAAGAAAAGCTCGGAGGAGAGTAAGGGGAGCGCGGGGGGCTTGTTCTAAACAGCCATTTTCCCTCATAGAATGCACTAACGTAAAACTAATGCATGGATATGGGGGATGGATGGATGAATTCATATTACAATCAGCAGAACAACCCTTCACAAGGGGTTTCTGATTTTGAGCATGATGTTACTATGAGAGGGAGAAAGCGTCTCGATATATCCGGAGTAAAACAAGTAGAGAGCTTTGACAGTGAAGAGTTTCTTTTAGAGACCGTCATGGGAATGCTGGCTGTCAGGGGAGAAAATCTGCAAATGAAAAACCTTGACGTTGAAAAGGGCATCGTCTCAATTAAAGGGAAAGTCTTTGACTTGATTTACTTGGATGAACAGCATGGGGAAAAAGCTAAGGGCTTCTTTAGCAAGTTGTTTAAATGACGCTATCGGTCCAATTTTACACCATGCTATCCATGGCGGGCATGGGACTTTGGCTGGGAGCTTCCCTTGATACCTACCGAATATTTGTGATTCGCAGCAAAACAGCGAATTGGCTTCTCATTTTTCATGATTTGCTGTTTTGGGCCATCCAAGGATTCTTGTTTTTTTATGTGCTGCTTCTCATAAATAAAGGTGAGCTGAGGATCTATATTTTTCTCGCTGTTCTGCTGGGATTTGCGACATACCAGAGTCTGTTTAAGCGAATGTATGTAACAACTATTCGATGGTGTATCCGCCTGGTCAATTCGATTTTTCAATTTTTATTAAAAACAGTGCGGATTCTGTTAATAAAGCCTGTATTCGGAATCATCCAATTTGCAATTGCTGTACTTCTCTTTCTAATTTATCGCATTCTTGATGTACTGAAGTTTATTTTCATTTTCTTGTATAAAATTATCTCTTTTTTGTTGTTTCCATTTTTCTTCCTGTTTAAGAAACTGCTTCCGAAGCGTTTTCAGGAAATTATCAAAAGGTTTTTTATAAAATCAGCAGGAATTATGGAAAAAGGAAAGAAATTATTGTTATCCATGAAAAAAGATAAGAAGTAACTGTAAAAAAAAGGAAGGAGGCCGTCGAAATGAATCCCTCGAGAAAAAGAAATATTACCCAATTACAAAATGACTATAAAGAACAAATGGAATTGAAACAACAGCACTACAAACGAAGGAGACGCGGTTTATACAGACGGCTTACCGCTTTCGGTATTTTAGTGCTTTTAGCAGCTGTTCTTATAGCCAGCTCCATCTATTCACAATCGTCCGCTTTAAATGCAAATGAAGCAAAGAAAGAAAAGCTTGCTAGGGAATTGAAGGAGATCAAAGGAAAGAAAGCAGATCTAAAAGAAGAAATCATAAATCTTCACGATGAGGATTATGTCTTAGATCTTGCTAGAAAAGATTATTATTTGTCCAAGGACAATGAAACCATTTTTAAAATAGATGAAGAGAACAAATAGCCTTGTTGACACATAAATTTTTTATTATGTATAATTAATAAAATGATTGATTTTGTTTTCGGAAAAAGATTTTTCCGATGCATATGAAAGCCATGTGTTTTTCAATTATGAAAACAGGCTTTCTAACAAGTCTAAGGAGGAGCACTTTTTTTATGTCCATCGAAGTTGGCAGCAAGTTGCAAGGGAAAGTAACAGGTATTACAAATTTCGGAGCGTTTGTTGAATTGCCCGGAGGCTCAACAGGTCTTGTTCATATCAGTGAGGTAGCCGATAATTATGTTAAGGATATTAATGAGCACTTAAAAGTCGGTGATCAGGTTGAAGTGAAAGTCATTAATGTTGAGAAGGATGGAAAAATAGGTCTGTCAATCAAAAAAGCAAAAGACCGTCCACAAGCTAGACCAAGAAATGATTTTCGCACAAAGGAAACATTCGAACAAAAAATGAACAAGTTTCTTAAAGATAGTGAAGATCGCTTATCGTCCCTGAAACGCAACACGGAATCCAAACGCGGAGGACGCGGAGCAAGAAGAGGATAACGAGCTGCTTTCTATATATACATCTTTAGCATCCGTCTTAATACCAACGGATGCTTTTATTTATATTTTTTTGCCCCCCCCATAGATATCTGAAAATTAAAACTATGAATTGGGTATTGACGGGTATCTAAAACCTTTGTATTATAGTTCTTGTGCCTTTTCTAGTTTTTATGGCGGTGTAGCTCAGCTGGCTAGAGCGTACGGTTCATACCCGTGAGGTCGGGGGTTCGATCCCCTCCGCCGCTACCATATATTAAAAATGCACGGCCCGTTGGTCAAGCGGTTAAGACACCGCCCTTTCACGGCGGTAACACGGGTTCGAATCCCGTACGGGTCATCATAGGAAAATCGGTTCCAATTTCGGGACCGTTTTTTTTTGTTTTCATCGCCATTTTTTATCAAATGAAGAAGAAATAACTCGACTTACCAAGAGTCTTTATAGCTGGCTACATATCACGTCGAAGAGTTCTTTATTTTGCATCCTTGTTTTGACAAATTCCTTTTTATTCTTTCGCTATAATGACAAGCAAGATTTGTTATTCGGGGGGATGAAAGAATGGAAAAGATAGAGCGGAGTATTAATGATTCAGGCTTAGGGATGGAAAAGCTTTATGGATGGTTGCAAAAGCGGGTAAATGGTCTGTTTCATCATTTGCATTCGTTCTTTTTTTATAAAGGCTTTATATATGTCATCATTGGTTTTCTATTGGGACGAGCCTTCATTTTGTCTGAGGTTCTTCCATTTGCGCTGCCGTTTTACGGAGCGATGATCGTAATGAAAAGAGACAAATCTGTGCTTGCCTGCCTGTCATTGCTTGCTGGTGCACTAACGATCTCGCCTCAAAACTCATTATTTGTGATGTCCTCGATGATCATCTTTCTGCTTTTATCAAAGCTCATTTCTTTCATTTACGATGATCGAATCAAGACACTCCCTCTAATTGTGTTTTTCTCCATGGCGTTAACTCGAAGTATTTTTGTGTATACAGGCTCTGGTGCATTTTCTGCATACGATTATGTTATGGCGCTTGTGGAAGCGGGCCTGTCCTTTATTTTAACGCTTATTTTTCTCCAAAGCTTACCCATATTTACCGTTTCGAAAATGAAGCAGTCGCTTAAAGTGGAAGAAATCATCTGTTTTATGATATTGGTCGCCTCCGTGTTAACTGGATTGGCGGGCATCTCGTTTTACGGTTTGCAGACCGAGCACATTTTATCGCGTTACAGTGTTTTAACCTTCGCCTATATTGGAGGGGCAAGTATTGGTTGTACCGTAGGCGTCGTAACAGGCCTTATCCTTGGACTTGCAAATGTCGGAAATCTTTATCAGATTAGCCTGCTTGCATTCTCAGGGTTGCTCGGAGGCTTATTGAAAGAAGGCAGAAAAGCAGGTGCAGCCGTCGGGCTATTGATTGGTTCTCTCTTAATTTCCTTATATGGTGAAGGATCAGCAGCTCTGGCGACTACATTGTATGAATCGTTGATTGCCATCTTCCTATTTTTGCTGACTCCCAAACGATTTACGAAAAGGGTGGCCAAGTATATCCCGGGAACAGTCGAGCATGGACAGGAGCAGCAGCAATACGCCAGAAAAATCCGGGATGTAACGGCACATAAGGTCGATCAGTTTTCAAGTGTATTTCAAGCGCTTTCTGAAAGCTTCGCAGCGTTTCATCACACAGTAACCGATGAGAAAAAAGAACAGATAGAAACGGATAACTTTTTAAGTACGATTACAGAGCACTCCTGCCAGACGTGCTATAAGAAAAACCGCTGCTGGGTACAGAACTTTGATAAAACATATGATTTGATGAAGGCGGTTATGCAGGAAACAGAAGAAAAAACGTATCAAAAAAATCGAAAGCTGAAAAAAGAGTTTCAGCAGCACTGCTCAAAATCGAAGCAGCTGGAGGAATTGATCGAGGATGAACTAAAGCTTCAAAAGGCAAACGAAACACTTAAAAAACAGGTTCAGGATTCAAGGAGGCTCGTTGCTGAACAGTTGCTTGGTGTTTCCCAGGTTATGGAAGACTTTTCTCGGGAAATAAAAAGAGAACGGGAGCAGCATTTTCAACAGGAGGAGCAAATAAGAGATGCCCTGCAGAATTTTGGTATCGAAATTCAGCAGGTTGAGATTTACAGCCTAGAGCAGGGGAACATAGATATTGAAATGTTTATCCCCTATTGCAACGGCCATGGAGAGTGTGAAAAGATCATTGCTCCGATGCTTTCAGACATTCTGGAAGAACAAATTGTCGTAAAAGGAGAAAAGTGCGCCGGACATCCTAATGGATTCTGCCATGTTGCATTTGGTTCGTCGAAATCGTTCCGCGTTTTCACCGGAGTGGCACATGCAGCTAAAGGAGGCGGACTTATTTCCGGGGACAGCTTCAGCATGATGGAACTCGGTGTCGGTAAATTTGCCGCTGCCATTAGTGACGGAATGGGGAATGGCGCGAGGGCAAATTTTGAAAGCAACGAAACCATTAAGCTGCTGGAAAAAATCCTTGAATCGGGAATTGATGAAAAGGTTGCGATAAAAACGATTAATAGCATTTTATCTTTGCGCACAACGGATGAAATCTATTCGACCCTTGATTTATCCGTGATTGATTTACAAGATGCAACATGTAAATTTCTAAAGGTAGGATCTTCGCCAAGCTTTATCAAAAGGGGAGAACAGATCTTAAAGGTTCAGGCAAGCAATCTTCCAATCGGCATTATTAATGAGTTCGACGTGGAGGTCGTCACGCAGCAATTAAAGGCAGGGGATTTGTTAATCATGATGAGTGATGGGATTTTTGAAGGTCCAAAGCATGTAGAAAACCACGACCTATGGATGAAACGGAAGATAAAAGGAATAAAAACAGAGGAGCCTCAGGAAATCGCCGATCTTATTATGGAGGAGGTCATTCGAACGAGATCAGGAAAAATAGAAGATGATATGACGGTCGTGGTTACACGAATTGAACACAATACGCCGAAATGGACTTCTATTCCGGTGCCGTCCCATTATCAAAGAAAACAAGAGATTTCCTAAAACCACCGTATAATTCGAAATCCTTCTGGAGATGATGTTTGTAATTAAAAGATTACGCTACCAGGAGGAATAAAAGTGAAAGTTGGTCATTTAAATCAAATCCTGCTTATTACCGACGGCTGCTCGAATCAAGGTGAAGACCCCATTGCAATGGCTGCTCTGGCGAATGAACAGGGGATTACAGTGAATGTTATCGGAATTATGGAAGAGCATAGCAAAGACGAAAAAGCTTTGGATGAAGTGGAAGGAATTGCGCTTGCCGGAGGAGGCGTTAATCAAACCGTTTATGCCGCAGAGTTGTCACAAACGGTACAAATGGTTACCCAGAAAGCAATGAACCAAACGTTGAAAGGTGTGGTCAATAACGAGCTTAAACAAATCCTTGGCAAGCAAACGGAATTGGAAGAGCTTCCCCCAGAGAAACGCGGTGAAGTTATGGACGTAGTTGATGAGTTAGGGGAAACAATCCATCTGAGGGTGCTGGTACTTGTCGATACGAGCGCTAGTATGGGTCCTAAGCTGCAAACCGTAAAGGAAGCGTTATTTGATTTGTCTATCAGTTTGAATTCAAGAATAGGAGATAATGAATTTGCGATGTTTGTATTTCCCGGGAAAAAGCAGGAGGTGGAACGAGTCATGGATTGGACACCAAAGCTCGACTCTCTTTCGCCAATTTTCGCGAAATTGTCTACTGGAGGCATTACGCCGACAGGTCCCGCCATACGAGAAGCGATTTCATATTTTGGCTCGAATCGCTCAAGAAGGAGCATGCTGAGCAATGAAGAAAGCAGCCTCGATGGATTTGGCATGTAGCTTTAAGCCAGGTGATAGCTTAAAAGGGAAATGGAATCAAAATACGTATAGAATCATTAAGCAGCTTGGAAAGGGAGCAAACGGTGTGGTATACCTCGCTGTTTCGGCTAGAGGGCAAGTGGCCTTAAAGGTAAGCGACGACACGATGTCGATCACATCAGAAGTTAATGTATTAAAAGCTTTCTCAAAGGCCCGCTCTAAAGCGATGGGGCCTTCTTTGTTTGATGCAGACGACACGGTTTGCGGTTCTGCCAAGCAAACGATTTCCTTTTACGCAATGGAATATGTCCAAGGCCCTCTTTTGCAAGATTATGTGCAGAAAAGGGGTGAGGAATGGATCACTGTTTTGATGATTCAGCTGTTAACCGATTTATCCTTCCTTCATCAGGAAGGCTGGATTTTTGGTGATCTGAAGCCTGAAAATCTCATCGTTGCAGGTCCTCCAGCAAAAATCAGGTGCATTGACGTTGGAGGCACGACAAAGCAAGGCAGAGCGATAAAAGAATATACCGAGTTCTTTGATAGGGGCTATTGGGGTTTTGGAAGCCGAAAAGCCGAACCTACATACGATTTGTTTGCTGTAGCTATGATAATGATTAATTGCGTAGTGACACAAAAGTTTAAGAAGAGTGAACATCCAAAGGAACAGCTTTTCTCCGTCATCGAAAAAAACACGTACTTAAACAGATACAAACACGTGCTGCAATCTGCGCTGAGCGGCAGCTACTTATCGGCTGATGAGATGAGAAACGGGCTGCTGTCTGCCGGGCAAAAGGGGACAAACCGGGTAGTACGGCAGCAGAGCTATACACAAGGAAGCGGAAATAGCAGAACAACTCGTGTCCGTTCCCAAAGAAGCAGCAACCCAAATCGGATGGCAAAAAAACAGAAAACGAAAAAGCCGGGAGGCGGGATTGCAGAAACGATGCTGATTGTTATCAGTATTGTAGCCTTATATTTCGCTTATATTATTCTCTTTCTTGCATAGAATTATGATGAATATGTGAATTCGGGTACTTCTTCTTTGCAGGAGAAGATATAAAGTGATAGGATATGAATATCTTTACTATTCCACATGTTTTTAGACGGAGTTGACGCTGTGAAAAGTATCGTGGATTTTTTAAACAAACACCGTCTTTCATTAAAAAATAAAACAATAATTGTCGGCGTTTCCGGCGGGCCGGATTCAATCGCCCTTCTTCACGCCCTGAAAAGCACCATGCTGGGATCGTCCCGGCTCATTGCAGCTCATGTGGATCACATGTTCAGGGGAGAAGAGTCTGCAAAGGATCTTCGTTTTGTTCAAAGGTTTTGTGAATCGGAGAGCATAGATTGTGAAGCAGTTCAAATCGATGTTTCTCAATTTGCAAAAGAAAAGCAGATGAATAAGCAAGCGGCAGCCAGAGTGTGCAGATATCGTTTCTTTGAAGAAGTGATGAGAAAAAACAATGCATCCTTTCTTGCATTAGGCCACCACGGGGATGACCAGATCGAAACGATGCTGATGAGGCTTTCGAATGGCACAGTAGGGAAAGGCCTGTCAGGGATACAGCCTGTGCGTTCTTTCGGACCCGGTTGGATTATTCGTCCATTTCTCTCAATCTCAAAGGATGAGATCTTAGGCTATTGCCAGAGTCAAAATCTGGCGTATCGAACAGATCAAAGCAATTTTGAGGATGATTATACTCGAAACCGTTTTAGAAAGAATGTGCTGCCTTTTCTAAAAAGCGAATCGCCTAAGGTCCATAAGCATTTTCAGTATGCCAGTGAAACATTGGCAGATGATGAAACCTATTTGCAAGCATTAACAAAAGAGAAAATGAATAAAGTTATTAAAAATCAGTCTTCCCAATCGGTTGAGATTGATTTGAATCGTTTCGCTGAACTCCCTTTGCCTTTACAAAGAAGAGGGATTTTACTACTATTGAATTACCTTTATGAAAACGTTCCGTTAACGTTTGCATCCATACATATCGAGACGTTTCTGGAATTTGTCTCCCAAAATAAATCTTCAGGCTCCCTCGATTTTCCAAATGGATTAAAGGTGATCAAGTCTTACGGGTCTTGTATTTTTTCTTTTAATCATTCTTTGAATGAACACAACTCATTTTTTTTTCAAATAGATCGACTGAAAGATTGCCGGCTGCAGCTTCCGAATAGTTCATTTCTGGAATTCAGCACGCGAGAGGATCAATCAACTGGCCAAGAAAAAAACACATTTGTTATTAGCCTTAGCAAAACGCCGTTTCCCTTATATGTTCGAAGCAGAAAAACAGGGGACAGGATGAAAGTTAAAGGAATGAACGGGTCAAAAAAAGTGAAGGATATATTTATTGATGAAAAGATTCCTCGATCCCAAAGGGACTATTGGCCAATTGTAACGAACGCAAATCATGAAATTATCTGGCTGCCCGGCTTGAAAAAATCAGTTTTTGAGGAGGCTGACGCTTCAATCAATGACCGGGTTGTAATAAAATATAGACAGCATGAAAACTGTAGGGGGCAATTATACGAATGAAGCATGATATTGAACGGATTTTAATTTCAGAAGAGGAGATAGAAAAAAAGGTAAAAGAGCTCGGGGCGGCTTTAACAGAGGAATATGATGGCCGGTTTCCTCTTGCGATTGGCGTTTTAAAAGGAGCCATGCCTTTTATGGCTGATCTTCTAAAAAATATCGATACATATTTAGAAATGGATTTTATGGATGTATCGAGTTATGGAAATTCTACAGTCTCTACTGGAGAAGTGAAAATCGTTAAAGACCTGGATACCTCAGTGGAAGGGCGCCATATTTTGATCATAGAAGACATCATCGACAGCGGCTTGACCTTAAGCTATTTAGTGGAACTGTTCCGTTACAGAAAAGCCGAATCAATTAAAATCGTCACTCTTCTCGATAAGCCAAGCGGAAGAAAAGCCGATATACAAGCTGACTATGTAGGGTTTGAAGTTCCTGATGCATTTGTCGTCGGTTATGGCTTGGATTACGCGGAAAGGTACAGGAATTTACCGTATATCGGAATCCTGAAACCAGAAGTTTATGAGAGCTAACCTGGCGATAGCTGCAAGCAAGGATATTTGTTGTAATGGAATGATTTTCTATGATACTATTGAACATAGTTGTGCTTACGTGGGAGGAGGTAAGGGATGAATCGGATCTTCCGTAATACCATTTTTTATTTACTTATATTATTAGTAATTATCGGCGTTGTGAGTTTTTTCCAAGGCTCTAACCCGAGAACAGAAAATATGAAATACAGCGACTTTATTGAACATCTTGAAAAGAATGAAGTTGAAAACATCACCATTCAGCCTGTTAGAGGTGTATTTGAGGTTAGAGGACAGCTGGATGGGTATAAAGAAGACCAGTTCTTTTTGACTCACGTGCCTGAAGGAAAGGGTACCGATCAAATTACAGATGCTGCTAGAGGAACGGATGTGACGGTGGATCCCGCACAAGAAACAAGTGCCTGGGTAACCGTATTTACGACGATTATTCCGTTCGTTATCATTTTCATTCTGTTCTTCTTCTTATTGAACCAAGCTCAGGGCGGCGGAAGCCGTGTCATGAACTTCGGGAAAAGTAAGGCGAAGCTGTACACAGAAGAAAAGAAAAAGGTTAAGTTTAAGGATGTAGCAGGAGCCGATGAAGAAAAGCAAGAACTCGTCGAGGTTGTTGAATTCCTTAAAGATCCGCGCAAGTTTGCGGAGCTTGGAGCGCGTATTCCAAAGGGTGTTCTGCTTGTAGGACCTCCAGGGACAGGTAAAACCTTGCTCGCGCGCGCATCCGCAGGTGAAGCTGGAGTACCTTTCTTTAGCATCAGCGGATCGGATTTCGTCGAAATGTTTGTCGGTGTCGGTGCATCCCGCGTACGTGACTTGTTTGAAAATGCCAAGAAAAATGCACCTTGCTTAATCTTTATTGATGAGATTGACGCCGTTGGACGCCAGCGTGGAGCAGGACTTGGCGGGGGTCATGATGAGCGTGAACAAACGCTGAACCAGCTACTTGTAGAAATGGATGGTTTCAGCGCCAATGAAGGGATTATTATCATTGCGGCAACTAACCGTGCAGATATTCTTGATCCCGCACTTTTGCGCCCCGGCCGTTTTGACCGCCAGATTACGGTTGACCGACCGGACGTCAAAGGACGCGAAGCCGTACTGCAGGTACATGCCAGGAATAAGCCGCTCGATGACACTGTAAACCTCAAAGCAATTGCGTCAAGAACACCAGGTTTTTCAGGTGCGGATCTTGAAAACCTGTTAAATGAGGCGGCTCTCGTTGCTGCTCGCATGAACAAAAAGAAAATTGATATGCGTGATATCGATGAGGCGACAGACCGAGTTATCGCGGGTCCTGCTAAGAAAAGCAGAGTCATTTCTAAAAAAGAACGCAATATTGTTGCTTACCATGAAGCTGGACATACCGTAATCGGACTTGTATTGGATGAAGCGGATATGGTTCACAAAGTAACCATTGTACCTCGCGGGCAGGCTGGCGGTTACGCAGTCATGCTTCCTAGAGAGGATCGGTATTTCCAAACGAAGCCGGAGCTGTTGGATAAGATTGTCGGACTTCTTGGCGGACGCGTAGCTGAAGAGATTATCTTTGGCGAAGTGAGTACAGGCGCGCATAATGACTTCCAGCGTGCAACGAGCATTGCCAGAAGAATGGTCACAGAGTTTGGAATGTCTGAAAAACTGGGGCCGCTGCAGTTTGGATCATCTCAAGGCGGGCAAGTATTCCTTGGCCGGGACTTTAATAATGAACCGAATTACAGTGATCGGATTGCCTATGAGATCGATCAGGAAGTTCAGCGATTTATTAAAGAAAGCTATGAGCGTGCGAAGACCATACTTACTGAAAATCGTGAGAAGCTCGAATTGATTGCCCAAACCTTGCTAGAGGTCGAAACACTCGATGCAGAGCAAATCAAGCATCTTTCTGAACAGGGAAAACTTCCTGAAAGAAATTATTCGGACGATCATATCGCGAATGATGATGTGAAAGTCAACATAACGACGAAAAAAGACTGATTGTTAGTTGCACCACCCCTAGCTTTTTGGGCAGTTATCCCCCACCTAGGATTGCTCGTTTACATTCATAATCTTAAGGTGGGGGTCATAGTGCCTGTTAATGCGGGATAAATTTAATGTGTTGAAAAAGCTGCCAGATATGCGATTTGGCAGCTTTTTCTTTCATTTGCTACCGTTCATTTTACAAGACCATGAAACTTCGTGTATCTTATGGAGTGAGAATTCTTTTGATGATTGGTAGAGAAACTATGATAAGTGGTGATGAAGGTTGTTACTAGTATTAGACGTGGGAAATACCAATACGGTTATTGGTGTTTATCATAAAGGAGAGCTTGAGTATCATTGGCGGATTGAGACTAGCCGCAATAAAACAGAAGATGAGTACGGAATGCTTTTGCGATCATTGTTTGAGCATGCGGGGCTGATGTTTGAACAAATTGACGGAATCATTGTTTCATCTGTCGTACCGCCCATCATGTTTGCATTAGAAAGAATGTGCAAGAAATACTTTTTTATTGATCCGCAAATCGTCGGCCCTGGAATCAAGACGGGATTAAATATTAAATACGATAATCCGAAAGAAGTCGGTGCGGATCGTATCGTTAATGCAGTTGCTGCTATTCATCTTTATGGCAGCCCGCTTATCATTGTCGATTTCGGAACGGCGACCACATATTGCTATATCAATGAAAACAAGCAATACATGGGAGGTGCGATCGCGCCAGGCATCACGATTTCTACGGAAGCTCTATATTCAAGAGCGGCAAAGCTGCCTAGGATAGAAATTGTCCGGCCGGAGCACATCATTGGAAAAAACACGGTTACTGCCATGCAGTCCGGGATATTATACGGGTATGTCGGACAAGTTGAAGGCATTGTGAAACGAATGAAATGGCAGTCTAATCATAATCCGAAAGTTATTGCTACAGGGGGGCTTGCTTCTCTTATAGCAGACGAATCAGACTGCATAGATATTGTCGATCCTTTTTTGACATTAAAAGGCCTGGAGCTTATTTACGAGCGTAATCGAGTCGAAACGATATAGGAGGGAAACGATGGACTATTTAATAAAAGCATTGGCTTTCGACGGACAAGTAAGAGCATACGCGGCGAGAACAACGGATACGATTGCCGAAGCGCAAAGGAGGCACGACACTTGGCCGACTGCTTCCGCGGCAATCGGACGGACTATGACCGCGACGTTAATGCTAGGTGCCATGCTAAAAGGAAATGATAAGCTGACTGTAAAAATCGAAGGGGACGGTCCAATCGGAGCCATTATTGCAGATGGAAACGGAAAAGGAGAGGTTCGCGGATATGTCAGTGAGCCCCATGTCCATTTTGACCTAAATGAGATCGGCAAGCTTGATGTGAGGCGGGCTGTCGGAACGAGCGGCACGTTAAGTGTTGTCAAAGATTTAGGCTTAAGAGACCATTTCACCGGACAGGTCGAAATTGTTTCTGGTGAGATTGGCGAGGATTTTACCTATTATCTTGTGACCTCTGAACAGGTTCCCTCATCCGTAGGTGTTGGAGTTTTAGTTAATCCTGACCACTCGATTTTAGCTTCTGGCGGATTTATCGTACAGCTGCTTCCCGGTACAGACGATGAGACAATAACAAAAATAGAAAATCGACTGTCAAAAATTGATCCGATTTCCAAGCTGATTCACAGAGGACTTACTCCAGAGCAGATTCTAGAGGAAGTGTTAGGAGAAAACATTTCTGTATTAGAAACGGTCCCGGTTCAGTTTAGCTGCAATTGTTCAAAGGATCGATTCGCTGCAGCTATAATTGGGCTAGGCGCTCAGGAAATTCAAGATATGATTGTCGAGGATGGCCAAGCAGAAGCGGCATGCCATTTTTGCAATGAAAAATATCACTATACGAAAGAAGAGCTTGAAGCGCTTCGAGATGAGGCTGCGGGGTAAGCGGAAAGCCCCATTTAAATATTTTTTCAGGTGGTGATCAGCTCAGAATGAATCGAAAAATTTGGACGGTTATTATGGTTATGATAGTTGTCAATATCGTAGTCGTTGCCTATGTGTTAACGAGAAATCACGTAACCGCTTCTTCCGGTAATAATGAAGAAGTTGCAACAATAGGAAGCGACTCGATTTCAAGAGAAGAATGGCTGAATAAAATGGAAGAAAATCACGGGAAAGATACGTTGGAAGAGATGATCAATAACCGGGTCATTGAACAATTATCCGAAAAGTATGGGATAAAAGTAACCGATAAAGAGGTAGACAGAGAATTTTTAATGATAAAGGCTGTCTACAATTCTTTCTACGAAGATAATAAAACGACAGAAGCAGAATGGAAAGAGCAAATCCGCCACAATATCCTGTTAGAAGAGCTGCTGACGAAAGATGTCGTCATACCTGATGATGAATTAGAAGCGTTTTATCAAAAAAACAAAGATCTTTACGAGTTTGAGGATTCTTATCGTTTGGCTCACATTGTAGTCAAAACGAAAAAGGAAGCCGATGAAGTGATTCAAGATCTTGAAGGGGGCTCCAGCTTCCAAGCCGTGGCAGCCGAACGGTCGATTGACAGGTATACGTCCCAATATGGCGGGGATTTGGGTTTTGTTTCTTCAAAGCAGGAAAATATTCCGGGTGAGTATATAGAAAATGCAGCAAGGCTTACACCAAACGAGTTTGACAAGAATCCGGTGAAGGTCGACCAGGGGTACGCGGTCATACAGCTACGGGAAAAGCTTGATGCTCGGGTCTTTTCTTATGAAGAAGTAAAGAATCAAATTAAACGGCAAATTGCGATGGAGCAGCTGGGAGATCAGGCGAATGTGAAAACCCTTTGGGATGAAGCGAAAGTGAATTGGTTTTTTGAGGGGAAAGAGTAACAGGTGAAGTGCGATCCTACAAGTGATTAAAATACATATTTAAAAAATGAGGTGTTTATTTTGGTACGTGTGGCTAATCATATTTACGAATTAATCGGCAATACGCCGATCGTTAAGCTAAATCATTTGGTCGATGAAAACAGTGCTGATATCTACTTAAAGCTTGAATACATGAATCCAGGAAGCAGTGTAAAAGACCGGATTGCCCTTGCAATGATTGAAGAAGCTGAGGAAAAAGGGCTCCTAAAAGAAGGAGATACTTTGATTGAGCCAACCAGTGGAAACACGGGAATAGGTTTGGCTATGGTAGCCGCTGCAAAAGGCATCCGCGCTATCCTCGTCATGCCGGACACAATGAGCTTGGAGCGCCGAAATTTGCTTCGCGCATACGGTGCAGAGCTTGTACTAACTCCAGGCGAAGACGGAATGAAAGCCGCAATTAAAAAAGCAGAAGAACTTTCAAAAGAACATGGCTACTTCATGCCGCAGCAATTCAGCAATGAAGCCAACGTTGAGATTCATAGAAAAACAACCGGTAAAGAAATCGTTGAACAAATGGGCGAACAGCTTGACGCATTTATTGCAGGGATCGGAACCGGAGGAACCATTAGCGGCGCCGGGGAAATTTTGAAAAAAGCATACCCTTCCATCAGAATTTATGCGGTAGAGCCGAGTGATTCTCCGATATTATCAGGAGGAAGACCCGGGCCTCATAAAATCCAGGGAATTGGAGCAGGCTTTATCCCATCGATTTTAAACACTAAAATTTATGATGACATTATTCAAGTGAAAAGCGAAGACGCATATGAGTATGCACGCAGAGCTGCCAAAGAAACAGGCATTCTTGGCGGAATTTCATCCGGAGCCGCAATTTACGCTGCATTAAAGGTAGCGAAAAAGCTCGGAAAAGGAAAAAAAGTGCTGGCTGTTTTACCAAGTAATGGCGAGCGTTACTTAAGCACTCCGCTTTACCAATTTGAATAAACGTTCCAGGGGCTGTCCCGAAAGCGAAAACCTGCTTTTGGGGACGGCCCCTTTTTTCATATCAAATAAAACTAAGTCGAATCATTTTCGTTAAAGCAACATCATTCATTAAAATAGTGGTGTGCAAAAAACAAGGAGGGGATTTCATGTCGGAAAAAACTGCACTTGTCGTAGGCGCCACTGGGATTATCGGCAGCTATATTTTAGACCATATCAGTTCTTTAGAAGACTGGAACGTAAAAGGGGTTGCAAGAAATATCCCAAGTGAACATCCTGAACGTTATATCAGCATCGATTTATTAAATGTTGATGATGTAAAAGAAAAAATAAAAGCAGCAGGAGAAGTTACCCATATCTTTTTTGCCGCTTATCAAGATTTCCCTGCCCTGTCAAAAGATCAAATAGAAGTGAATACAAGCATGTTGGAAAATGTCGTAATGGCTGTTGAAGAAACATCAAATTCCTTGCAACGAGTTGTTTTAATGCAGGGAGCAAAGGTTTATGGGGCGCACTTAGGTAAATTTAAGACACCGGCCAAGGAAAGTGACCCTCGTCATCTTCCGCCGAACTTTTATTATAATCAAGAAGATTTTTTGCGATCACATCAAGAAGGAAAAAGCTGGTCGTGGACGATTCTGCGACCGGATCTTGTGGCGGGATTATCAATAGGGAATCCGATGAGTATTGCAATGGCCATAGCTGTTTATGCTTCTATTTCAAAGGAATTGGGACTGCCCCTTCGTTTTCCGGGAAAAGAAGGAGCATATAGTGCTTTAGTTCAAATCACAGACGCATCTCTGCTTGCCCGTGCTTCTGTCTGGGCAGCTGTTCAAGAGCACACGGCTTTTGAAATCTTTAATATCACCAATGGCGATTTATTTAGATGGGAACAATTATGGCCAAAATTCGCTTCATTTTTTGAGATGGACTATGCACCTGTTCAAACTATTCCATTGACAGATATGATGCCGCTGCAAAAAGGTGTGTGGGAAGAAATGGTCGAAAACTATCAGTTGCAGCCCGTTCCTTTTGAAAAGGCTGCAGCTTGGCCATTTGCTGATTTTATATTCGGCAGTGAACACGATGTCATTTCAGATACGACAAAAATTAAACAGTTCGGCTTTCATGAAGTGGCGGATAGCGAGAAAATTTTTCTTGATTTGTTTGCAGAGTTTAAAGAAAGAAAGTTAATACCTTAATGCTGCGGCAGGTCAATTCAGTAAAAAAGAGTCGGCATCACCGGCTCTTTTTTTAGCTTTTTCAATCTGGAAATGAATTTCTCTTTTCTTTCTGAAAAGTTTTGCTTTACAATAATGCTAGAACGAAACAGAGGAATGATGAAAGCATGAAGCGTAAACCGACAGCGAGAACAGTTCCTTGCACTGCATCCGATTTTTTCACAGCGTATGAATGCCTTGCTCGCGACAAAACACACCACGTCCTGCTCGAAAGCGGGCGAGGAGGAAGGTATAGCATAGCTGGATTGGATCCTATCGCCATTGCGGAAGGGAAAGACTGGATCACAACAATAAAATATAGAGATCAAACGTTGTTTAGAGAAGGTGATCCATTTCGGGAGTTTACGGCGTGGTTTCAGACACTCGAAACGGAAACCAATAAGGAATACCCTGACTTTCAAGGCGGGGCCATTGGTTTTCTAAGCTATGATTATGCCCGATATATTGAAGAGCTGAAAATGATTTCTATTGACGATCTAGATACACCTGATTTGTTTTTTCTTGTTTTCGATGATGTAACGGTTTATGACCATGAGAATCAATTGTTGTGGCTCATTACCCATTCCCCGGACGCTACCCTCCGTTTGGACGAGCTGGAAACAATGTGGCTTACTGCTTCAAATGCAGAAGCAAGTGACCAAGAAGAAATATGTACAGACCTATCAGACGGAATTTTCCCGGACTCTCTTGATGAAAGCTCCTTTGCAAAAGCGGTTGAGAAAATAAAGAAGTATATTGCGAGCGGGGATGTGTTTCAGGTGAATTTATCACTGAGACAATCTGAAAAAGTTTCTGTACCGCCATATAAAATATATAAAGCAATGAAAAAAATTAATCCTTCTCCGTATATGGCTTACTTGGAAGCTCCGGATTTTCAAATTATATGCGGATCACCTGAGCTATTGATTAAAAAAACAGGAGCTTTGCTCGAGACAAGGCCAATTGCTGGCACGAGGTCGCGAGGAAAAGATGATCTTGAGGATGAAAGTTTAGCAAACGAGCTTATCGATAACGAAAAAGAACGAGCGGAGCACGTCATGCTTGTAGATTTGGAGCGAAATGATGTGGGCAAGGTTTCCGAGTACGGATCAGTCCATGTCAATGAATTCATGGTTATTGAAAAATATTCCCATGTGATGCACATCGTTTCAAATGTTCAAGGAACGATGAAACCGGAATGTGACGCGGCAGACCTGATTCACGCCGTGTTTCCTGGAGGAACCATTACCGGAGCGCCTAAAGTGAGAACGATGGAAATCATCGAAGAACTTGAGCCAACGAGGCGGGGAGTATATACTGGTTCTATCGGCTGGTTTGGATTTAATCAGGATATGTGCTTTAACATCGTAATCCGGTCGATATATGTTAAGGACAATCACGCATTTATGCAGTCAGGTGCCGGGGTTGTGATTGATTCAAACCCGAAGCATGAATTTAAAGAGGCGCATAAAAAAGCTATTGCCCTGAAGAAAGCTTTAGAGCTTAGCAAAGCAGAGAAAAATACGAGTATGAGGTGAGCAGAGATGATTTTAATGATCGACAATTATGATTCCTTTACGTACAATTTAGTCCAATATTTAGGAGAGCTGGGGGAAGAGCTCGTTGTAAAAAGAAACGACGAAACGACGGTTTCCGAAATCGAAAACATGTCTCCGGACTTTTTAATGATTTCTCCCGGTCCGTGCAGTCCGAATGAAGCGGGCATTAGTATGGACGCCATCCGCCATTTTGCCGGCAAGATCCCTATTTTCGGGGTATGTCTTGGTTATCAAGCCATTGGGCAAGTATTTGGCGGTGATGTCGTCAGGGCTGATCGGCTGATGCACGGGAAGACATCTGAAATGAAACATGATGGAAAAACGATATTCCGCGGTCTGGAAAATCCTTTTACAGCGACAAGGTACCACTCGCTGATTGTGAAGGAAGAAACACTGCCGGACTGTTTTGATAAAACTGCTTGGACCGTTGAAGGCGAGCTGATGGCGATTCGTCATAAAACCATGCCGATTGAAGGGGTGCAATTTCATCCTGAATCGATTATGACAACCTGCGGAAAAGACATGCTTCGTAATTTTATTACTGCTTACCGCCAGGAAGGAAAAAACATCAACGCATGATCATTTATTTAAATGGACAGTATGTAGAGGAGAAAGAGGCAATGCTTTCTCCTCTTGATCATGGTTTTTTGTACGGCGTCGGGGTGTTTGAGTCCTTTTGTCTGATCGGAGCTAAGCCTTTCTTGCTGGAGTGGCATCTTGAGCGTCTTCATTATGCGCTAAATGATTTAGGCATTAACATACATTTAGAAAAACGAGAAGTTCTTCACATATTGGCAGAATTACTCAAGCGCAATCGTTTGCAGGGCGGCAACGCCAGAATTCGTTTAAATGTTTCAGCGGGACCTGGTGAGAAAGCAGCGCCTTCTGCAAATCCATATCTCAATCCATCTGTACTCATTCTTATTTCTCCTTTCCAGCCTGATTCGATCCCTGAAGAAAAGAATGGCATTTTATTAAACCTCCGCCGCAACACACCGGAAGGACACGTGAGACTGAAATCCCATCATTTTTTAAATAACATTTACGCAAAAAAAGAAGTTGGCAATGATTCGTCAAAGGAAGGGATCTTCTTAACGAGCGATCATTATGTCGCAGAGGGAATCACGTCCAACATTTTTTGGAGAAAAGATCAGACCGTCTTTACCCCTTCTATTGGTACGGGGATACTGAACGGCGTCATGAGGCGATATGTATTGCAAGTTCTAAAAGAGAACGGATATGAGATTCGAGTCGGGAAATTTCGCAAAGAATCGCTGCTGGAAGCCGATGAAGCGTGGTTGACGAATTCTGTCCAGGCTATTGTTCCTTTTGCGGCGATAGAATCGTCTGTTTATCCGGGGAAGAACGGAATGCTGACAATATTTTTGAAACAGGTATACAATAAAGAGAGACAGGCTTAAAATCACAATTGAAGGATGATGTTTATGGCAGAGCAAACATTAGCCAGACCAAAACAACTGATCGCAAAAGACTTTCGGTTAACATATGAAGATAAGACCTTAATTATGGGGATTTTAAACATAACTCCGGACTCTTTTTCTGATGGCGGCAAATACCAATCATTGGATAAAGCATTAGCTCATGCCAAGCTTATGATTGATCAGGGAGCCCATATTATTGATATCGGCGGAGAATCGACAAGGCCCGGTTCAGAGTTTGTTTCTGCAGATGAAGAGTTATCACGGGTCATTCCGGTCATTGAGCGGCTGGCAAATGAAATTGAGGCGCCGATCTCAATCGACACGTATAAAGCCGAGGTAGCGGACGAGGCGCTCAAAGCAGGAGCCTCCATTATCAATGATGTATGGGGAGCCAAGGCGGATGAAGGTATGGCAGGTGTTGCAGCAAGTCATGGCGTTCCTATTATCCTTATGCATAATCGCCATAACACGGATTATCAAAATCTTATTGAGGACATGGTGACGGATTTATCAGAAAGCATTTCCCTCGTGAAAGCGGCTGGAGTAGAGGACCATCAGATTATCATCGATCCAGGTATCGGTTTTGCTAAAAACTTTGAGCACAATCTTTCGGTTATGAATCAGCTTGAAGCATTTTGTTCGATGGGATTTCCCGTTTTATTAGCAACATCCAGAAAACGGTTCATCGGGCGGGTGCTGGATCTGCCGCCGGAAGAACGAGCGGAAGGGACAGGAGCAACCGTTTGCCTTGGTATTCAAAAAGGCTGCGATATCGTAAGGGTGCATGACGTACTGCAAATCTCAAGAATGGCGAAAATGATGGATGCGATGATAAACAAAGGAGGCGTTTACCATCGATAAGGTGTATGTCGAAGGTATGGAATTCTACGGGTATCATGGCGTTTTCGCGGAAGAAAATAAGCTCGGTCAGCGCTTTAAGGTCGATTTGTCCGCGTCGCTTGATTTAAGTGAAGCCGGAAAAACCGACAATATCGATGCAACAATAAACTATGCAGACCTTTACCATATTTGCAGGGACGTGGTGGAAGGAAAGCCGGTAAAGCTTGTTGAAACCTTGGCAGAAACGATAACAGCAAAGGTGCTCGAAACGTTTCCGAATGTGTCAGAGTGCAAAGTGAAAGTGATAAAGCCTGATCCCCCCATACCGGGCCATTATCAATCGGTGGCCATAGAAATGACAAGAACGAGACAATGAATAATATCGTATATGTTGCACTCGGCTCTAATATGGGGGATCGCGAAGCATATTTGAGAAGCGCTGTATCCTTTATCCATCAGCATCCTCACGTGAAGGTAGATGCAGTTTCTTCTATATACGAAACCGATCCCGTTGGCTATGACGATCAGGACTTGTTTTTAAATATGGTGATTTCTTTATCGACTTCCTTGGATCCTTTTGAATTGCTTCAGTTTTTGCTGAAGACAGAAGCTAAGCTTGACCGTGAGCGAACGATCAGGTGGGGACCAAGAACAGTAGACCTTGACATTTTGCTCTATAATGAAGAAAATATTGAGACAGAGCAGCTTATTATTCCGCATCCTAGAATGCATGAACGTTTATTTGTACTTATACCCTTGAAAGAAATCAAACCAGATTTGACAGAAGGACTCATAAATAAACGAACAGATCAAGAAGGTGTAAGAATATGGAGGCAGAGAACCGAGGTAGACGAATTCGTGCATACCGAAAGCTAAAAGGGTATACTCAAGAAGAGTTTGCCAGGACTTTAGGCATCTCGGTGTCTGTGCTGGGTGAAGTAGAACGCGGTACCCGTAACCCGTCAGAACAACTGATTCATAATGCAGCTAAAGCTTTAAATATATCGGTGGAAGAATTGCTTTCACCTTGGGATAATTAACGAAAGGAGGATAATCGTATGTTTAAAATCGGCGATATTCAAATGAAAAACAGAGTCGTTCTTGCTCCGATGGCAGGCGTATGCAATTCTGCTTTCAGACTGACTGTAAAAGAGTTTGGAGCAGGCCTCGTTTGTGCAGAAATGGTGAGCGACAAAGCGATTCTCTACAATAACGCCAAAACAATGGGGATGCTTTATATCGACGAACGGGAGAAGCCGTTAAGCCTGCAAATATTTGGGGGAGAAAAAGATACCCTTGTCGAAGCGGCAAGATTTGTTGATCAAAATACCACCGCGGATATTATTGATATCAACATGGGGTGTCCTGTTCCAAAAATTACAAAGTGTGATGCTGGAGCGAAGTGGCTTTTAGATCCGGATAAAATTTACGAAATGGTTTCTGCGGTTGTAGAGGCTGTTGATAAGCCTGTTACTGTAAAAATGAGAATGGGCTGGGATGAGGATCATATTTTTGCCGTCAAGAATGCACAGGCTGTTGAACGCGCAGGAGGTAAAGCAGTATCACTACATGGCCGTACTCGTGTTCAAATGTATGAAGGTACTGCAAATTGGGATATCATTAAAGAAGTTAAAAATTCCGTTTCTATCCCAGTTATCGGAAACGGAGATGTGAAAACTCCGCACGATGCAAAACGGATGCTTGATGAAACAGGTGTTGACGGCGTCATGATAGGGCGTGCAGCATTAGGTGATCCATGGATGATTTACCGTACCGTTCACTACCTGGAGACAGGCAAATTGATGGAAGAACCAAAGGTCCGTGAGAAAATCGAAGTTTGCAAGCTTCACCTCGACCGCTTGATTGCACTTAAAGGAGAATCAGTCGCGGTCCGGGAAATGAGAAAGCATGCAGCCTGGTATCTAAAAGGCATCAGAGGAAACGCAAAAGTACGAAATGAAATTAACCAATGTGAATCAAGAAACTCACTTGTAAACTTATTGGATGAATTTACGATTGAAGCCGAGGCAAAGGAGCTTCAAAAAGCAAAAGTAGGTTAAGTTTTTCTGTTTTGCTGCTCACTGCCAGTTTATTCGCTGGCAGTTTTTTATTCTTGTGATTAATAAAATGATGGAGTGATCGTTAAAATGGGCCAAGAAGAGAATTCCCAGCATGAATTAAATGACCAGCTGAAAGTTAGACGCGAAAAAATGAACGAATTAAGGGAAAACGGGATCGATCCGTTTGGCTTCCGCTATGAGCGTTCTCATCAGTCGAACGAACTGATGGATTCATATCAAGAACTGACAAAAGAAGAGCTGGAAGAAAAAGCAATTCAAGTTACCATTGCGGGACGCATGATGACAAAAAGAGGCAAAGGGAAAGCCGGATTTGCCCATATTCAGGATTTAGCAGGCCAGATTCAAATCTATGTAAGAAAAGACAGTGTCGGCGAAGAAGCTTATGAAATTTTTAAAACAGCTGATTTAGGAGATATCATTGGAGTCTCCGGTAAAGTGTTTAAAACAAACGTAGGAGAACTTTCGGTGAGGGCAGACTCATTTGCATTGCTGACAAAAGCATTGCGTCCGCTTCCCGATAAATACCACGGTTTAAAAGATGTTGAGCAGCGCTATCGCCAACGCTATTTGGATTTAATCGTAAATCCTGACAGCAAACAAACCTTTATTGCAAGAAGCAAAATCATTCAATCGATGAGAAGATACTTAGATGACCACGGATATTTGGAGGTTGAAACGCCTACGATGCACAGCATCCCGGGAGGTGCATCCGCGAGACCTTTCGTTACCCATCATAATGCATTAGATATGCCCTTATACATGCGTATTGCCATCGAGCTTCATCTGAAACGTTTGATCGTCGGCGGCCTTGAGAAAGTGTACGAGATCGGGCGCGTATTCCGTAACGAAGGAGTGTCTACCCGTCACAACCCGGAGTTTACGATGATTGAATTATATGAAGCATATGCTGATTACAAAGATATAATGGCTCTTACCGAGAATGTGATTGCCCATGTAGCAAAAGAGGTTACTGGATCTACTACAGTTCAATATGGAGACTATGAGGTGGATTTAAAGCCTGAGTGGAAAAGAATTCATATGGCTGACGCTGTAAAAGAAGCAACGGGCGTAGACTTTAGACAAGAAATGTCTCTAGATGAAGCAAGAGAATTAGCAAAAGAACATGGGATCGAAATCACGAATTCTATGAGTATCGGACATATTATCAATGAATTTTTCGAGCAAAAAGTAGAAGAAACTCTTATTCAGCCTACTTTTGTTTATGGGCATCCGGTAGAGATCTCGCCTTTAGCGAAGAAAAACCCGGAAGATCCCCGCTTCACTGATCGTTTCGAGCTGTTTATTGTGGGCAGAGAACATGCAAATGCATTTACAGAGTTGAACGACCCAATTGACCAGAGAGAAAGATTCGAAGCTCAGCTGAAGGAAAGAGAAGAAGGAAATGATGAAGCTCACTTAATGGATGAAGATTTCGTTGAAGCATTGGAATACGGAATGCCTCCAACAGGCGGTTTAGGCATTGGAATTGACAGACTCGTCATGCTGTTGACGAATTCGCCATCTATAAGAGATGTATTATTGTTCCCTCAAATGAGGCATAACCGCTAGGATGCTTAATAACCACTGCCTTGCAGTGGTTTATTTCTTTTTTTGGGGCCTGTATAAGAAGATGAAATATACTAAGAAAAAAATTATCTTAAATTCTTTAAAAAAATATAAAAAAGGTGTTGCGCAAACATTCATAGAGTGGTATATTATTATTCGTTGCCGCAAAAAGAGGGCAACAGCAAAAAAACTTTTTAAAAAAAGTCTTGACTTATTATCTTGATTCTTGTTATGATAATAGGGTCGCTCTAAGACAATGATCTTTGAAAACTAAACAAGACAAACGTACCTGTTAATTCTAGATTTTGTTTTAAAAAATCGCATAGGCGACTATGCGTAGTCAGTCAAAC
>NZ_JAFDST010000009.1:0-79422 GCF_017832095.1 Bacillus capparidis | reverse complement strand
TCCAATAAAAGTTTGACTGACTACGCATAGTCGCCTATGCGATTTTTTTAAAACATTTAGAATTAACAGGTACGTTTGTCTTGTTTAGTTTTCAAAGATCATTTCCGCTCTCAGCGGCTTTAATAATATATCATTTCTCATCCTTTAATGTCAACCATTTTTTTTGCTTGGAATCGAAATTTTTCGCTCGTTTATCAGCGACGAATAATAATATAACATGGCTAAATCATATCGTCAATCATTATTTTAAAATAAATTTAGAATTTCTTGTTATGATCTATTCTCGCTTCTCATATGATGAACTAAACATCTAGGACAAGGGGGAATCTCTCTGTGACCGGCTTCTATGTATGGCGGATGAAACGAATCAAGCAAATACTTATTATTATAATAGCCGCTTTTGCAACAGCCTGCTTTTTTTATATTCAAAATCTCGTGCCGATTCCGGTATTCTCAACAGAAAACGGACCTAAGGCCGTTTACCGCGGAGAAACAAAATCTAATGAAGTGGCACTTACATTTAATATAGGATGGGGAGACGAAAAAGCGCTCCCGATTTTGGATGCTTTAAAAGCAAACAATTTAAAAAATGCAACATTCTTTTTATCTGCATCTTGGGCAGAACGCCACCCTGAAATTGTTAAACGGATAAAAGAAGATGGACATCAAATAGGAAGCCTGGGATATTCCTATCAAAATTATTCTTCAATGGAGGACAAGGAGATAAAAAAGGATCTCGTTCGGGCGCAAAACTCATTCCAAAAGCTTGGACTTGATGATATCACTCTTTTAAGGCCGCCAACCGGTCAATTTAATGAGAATGTTTTAAAAATAGCACAGCAATATGGATTAACAGTCGTTCACTATAGCATTAATTCTAACGATTGGACGAATCCCGGCGTCGAAAAAATCGTCCAAAACGTGAATGAATCAATCGGGAGCGGCGACATTGTTTTGCTTCACGCATCAGATTCCGCTAAACAAACAAAAGATGCCTTGCCAAATATATTGAGCCACCTTCAAAACGAAGGATTAAAAAATGTTCCTGTCAGTGATCTGATCGCGAACACCGACGCGAATTCTTCGGAAGTCAATTAGATCACGTCATATGAAAGCTTGCTTACCCGCCCCTCTTTTCTTGCTTCAAGCGCAAAGTCTGAAGCGGCTTTGTGAGTTTCTTATTGATATGAGCATCTTACTAAAAAAGCACCGACAAAGCTACATTGCAGCGGTGCTTTTCCCTTTCTTTTTTTCAATAAACCTTGGCAATACAAGGAGCTGGTAAGCATTGCATCCTAATAACGGAAAAAGCATTAAGTACAGCCAGCTCTCCTCGTTTACCCTTAACGCAGGGAACCACTCTATTACCGAGATGACAACCATTAAAAAGAGCGCGGAAACGAACGTATTCTTCGATGATTGCTGGTGTTTGGTGTATGCTATAGCAGCCCCGAACAACAATATAAACAATGGGAGCCACAAAAAAGGAACGACCGATTCTCCGTTTCCAAAAGCGATGTACCTCAGATAGACCAAATCAAATAGAACAAAAAGAATAAGAACGACTTGAATCGAATTCCAGAGAGAAAATGATTTCAATATTTCTAAAGCAAAGCGATGAATCGTTAAATAAACGACAAACCCCATCTGACTAATTACGCTAAAGATAAAGCCTACACCCGTAAACCAGAAGGCTACAGACAGAATCTCCAGCACATCAAACGAAACAAACAACTCCTGATATCTTTCCCATTGCAAAGCGAAACCAATAATAATGGTGATTATCGCTCCAATCCCAAGCGTAGAAAAGAATAATTTTACAATTCCCCGGCTTTTCATATGTAATCCCAACCCCTAAAAGAACTGCTGTCTTAGCAGTTTATCGTATGAATAATTTAACGGAATAACCCTCATATTATGTGTAAGAACAGTTTTTGAAAGGAGCTTAAAGATGGCAATAAGGGTTTGTCTTCTATCGATAAGCTGTTTTCTTATAATAACAGCCACAGCTTGTGCTCCTAGGAACCAAGCATCTGAAATGGATTATGAGCAGACAAAAAAGATGATTGTGGACATTTTGAAAACAGACGATGGAAAAAAAGCGATCCAAGAGTTGCTGAATGATGAACAAATGAATGAAACTCTTGTAATGGATCAGCAAACAGTGAAAGAAACAGTGGAAAAAACTTTAACTTCAGATAAAGGCAAAGCCTTTTGGCAGAAAATTTTTGAAGATGAAAAGTTTGCTGAAAGCTTCGCCAAAACATTGCAAAAAGAACACGAAACGGTCATTAAGCAATTGATGAAGGATCCCGATTACCAAAAAACGCTGATTCAAGTGCTCAAAGACCCCGAAATGGAGAAAACTTACGCTGACCTTGTCCAAAGCCAGCAATTCCGGACTCATCTAGAGCAGGTCATAACTGAAACACTATCCAGCCCTTTGTTTAAAAAGAAATTCAATGAAGAATTAAAAAAAGCAGCTCAATCTGGTTCCGGCGGCGGGGGCGGTGAGGGCGGAGGCGGAGGCAATCAGCAAGGCGGCGGACAAGGCCAATAAAGCTCCCTCCTTCATAACCTCTTTGCTGGACAAACAGCAATCCGCTCGTAAATCGGGCGGATTTATCCCTCATTAACGGGCAGTACCCCTACTTAAAGGGCTTTAGGTCATCCTGAGAAGTCAGAACAAATGTCCGTACACCTAACAATCAGCGGGGGAGTAATGTATGAATGATATGTATCGACACCCCTACTAATTGCAGGTTTACTAATTTATCCCGCAAACTCTCCTATTAAACCACCTTTTCATCCACTTTTTTAGCGATATCCATATAGATTTCTCCAATTGGGTGGCTGCGGTCATAAACAGATGGAGCAAAATGCTCTTCATCCCAGTCCGGCTGACGTAACGGAATCTTTCCAAGCAAAGGAACGCTCAGTTCTTCGGCCAGTTTTTCTCCGCCTCCTTTTCCAAATACGTATTCTTTTTCTCCGGTTTTTACGCTTTCGTAATAGGCCATATTCTCTATTACGCCTAACACCTCATGCTCTGTTTTGATAGCCATGGCGCCTGCACGTGCCGCTACAAATGCCGCTGTCGGGTGCGGAGTAGACACAATAATTTCTTTGCTTGATGGAAGCATCGTGTGAACATCTAGAGCGACGTCTCCCGTTCCCGGCGGAAGATCCAGAATGAGATAATCGAGCTCTCCCCAGTCCACCTCATTGAAAAAATTGTTCAGCATTTTGCCAAGCATCGGCCCTCTCCAAACAACCGGTGCGTTTTCTTCAACGAAAAAACCCATAGACATAACTTTTACCCCAAATCGTTCGACTGGAATAATTCGATCCCCTTCTATGGTCGGCCTAACGGTAATTCCCATCATATCAGGGACACTAAATCCGTAAATATCGGCATCCACCAAGCCTATCTTTTTTCCCATCCGGGCAAGGGCGATTGCCAAATTGACGGATACCGTTGACTTGCCTACCCCTCCTTTGCCGCTTGCTACCGCTAAATATACCGGCTGTTTATCTGATGACAAAAGAGTCTTGCTTTCAGTTGTTCCCTCTATATACTTAGAGATAATCTCTTCAGGCAGCTCTTCAAAACGGATACCGACTGTATTCACTCCAGCTTCTTTTAATGTATTTACAATACTTTGCTGAAGCTGCATCTGCTCCGCTGTTCCCGTCTTTGCTAAAGCAACCTTAACACTGACATGATTTTTCTCCGGCTTGATTTTGATTTCTTTAATAGCGTCCAGCTCATTAAGCGGCTTATGTAGAAAAGGCTCGGATAATTCCCCTACTAGCTTTTTAACATCATCTTCTCGTAACATTCGAACCCCTCCCCTAATAGTGAATTCGTTTACATATAATTATATCATATCGTTGAATACCATCCCATTCTATTTAAAAATCCCTTCCAATTTCAGAAGGGATTTTTAAGTCAGATTAAACAAGACTCATTAAATGCCTTTTCGGATCAAAATTTTCAAGCCGCTCCCCATTTTTCAATTTATGAAGATAATCAGGATTTGAAATTAACGGGCGGCCGAATGCGGCAACATCGATGATTCCTTTTTCAAGATAAGCCTCTGCCTTTTCCGGCGTTAACAGGCCAACTCCAATAATCGGGCCATCCCAATATTTTCGGGTTAAATCATATAACGTCTGATTTTCGGCAAAATGCTCATCAGCGTCTTGAGCGGAAGGATGAAGAATTCGAATGCCTACCTCCTTGAATGCATCAGTAAAAATTTTAATCGTTTCATCTGCGTCTTCCCATCTGTAATTGGGTGCATCTACTTTATGCGCTGAAAAACGGATAATTGTACGGTCAGCTCCTATTGCATCGATAACCGCTCGAATAACCTCTTTCATAAAGGTTAACCTCTGGGTGAGGTCTCCCCCGTATTCATCCGTTCGTTTATTGGAAATGTCACTGTTGAATTGGTCAATTAAGTAGCCGTGGGCGCCGTGAATTTCTACTCCGTCAAAACCTGCCTCAACAGCATTTCGAGCTGCCTGTGCATACTGCTCTACCACCCGTTTGATGTCTTCCTTCGTCATTTCCTCGGGCTGTGCGAAAGGTTCTCGGAAACGCGGAACCGTTCCTTCAGCAGCAATCGCAGATGGAGCTTCTGGCAACTCTCCTCCAATCAATTCTGGATGAGACAACCGCCCGACATGCCAGATTTGCGCTGCAATCGATCCGCCTTCCTTATGAACGGCTTCCGTAACTTTCTTCCATGCTTGGATTTGTTCATTTGTATAGATACCCGGTAATCCCAGAGTTCCCTTTGCACGATTACTGATGACTACTCCCTCGGTGATAATTAAACCAATTCCATCAGCAGCCCGCCTCCGGTAATATTCCACGACATCATCTCCAATAACGCCAGTTTCATTATCAGCAAAAGTGCGGGTCATCGGAGCCATCGCTGTTCTGGTTTTTAATTCAAAAGCACCTATTTTAGCAGGTTCAAATAACTTTTTATAATGAGTCATAAAATATCTCCCCTTTGTTTAAAAAGAATCTAACCTTACTATAAATTGGCAAATCGTTTGTGACAATTTAAATGCTTGAGGTGCGCTTTTTATGTAAAAAAGCCCTCCTTATTCGGGAGGGTCTCCTTTTTCCGTTAAGTAACGAAGAATTCCTTCGTAAATGGATGCCGCTATTTGGTCTTGATAATTTGGCTGAGAAAGCTGCTTTGCTTCTCCCGGATTTGATAAAAAACCAATTTCAACAAGCGCCCCGGGTTTTTTCACATTTTGCATCAAGTAAATGCCGTGAATCCTCTTTGCTTTACGATCTGTATTTTCCAAATTTCTTCTCAGCTCATCCTGGACAAACTTGGCTAGCTTTTCATTCTCTTCATACTTTCCATAATAGAAGCTTTGGGCACCGCTCCATTTTGCAGAGGGAATTGCGTTCAAATGGATACTTAGGTACATGTCCGCCTCCGATTCATTAATCATCTTTACCCGGCTTCTTAAATCCTCTGCCTTTCGTTTGCTATAGCCTTTCATCTCCGCAGGCGCAAGATCACGGTCGTCCTCTCTCGTCATCAAGACTAACGCCCCTTGCTCTTGAAGGTAATCCTTAATCTTCAAACTGACATTAAGCGCGATGTCCTTCTCTTGCAAATCACTGCCGCTTGCACCACCGTCAGGTCCGCCATGCCCGGGATCCAAGTATATGATTTTCCCTGAAAGCGGTAGATTCCACGGCTTCCACGACGAGTCATTCGTAAATTGATATTGAAATATAAACAATAGCGCGACAAAACCGATTAAAAAAACAAACCATTTCAGCCTCTTTTTCATACTACCCCTCCCCGCCTGTCCATTACTTTCATCTTATGGGACAAGGGAAGGAAATATGATTAGCGCAATCGAAGCTTCAGACGTTTTTTCCCGGCAGAAAAACCTTCGATCCACCAGCTCCTAATAAATTGCTCACACTCAATGTAAAGGGATTCTTCATTTAGATAGACGCGAAAAGCATCAGACCAATGATAGATGTATTCATAAAAGTCATGCTGCAATTCTCTTTCCTCTTTCTCAGAACGAACCACAGCCATTTGTGCAGACTCTCCATAGTAGCCAAATTTACCGAAGCTTGCACCCAGCAAAAATGCTTCGATGGCAAAATCAACGCAGCCATCTTTGATGTATGTGGAATCCTCCACTAAATGAAAGATCGATCTAAAGCAGAGATCTACAGACGAGATAATTTTCTCAAGAGAAAGCTCGCGCAGCATACTTTGCTCGTATTGCCGGTCCTTCTTTCTTTTTTTATCTGCAAAGGACAAAACGCCCTCCATTGGAATCGCCTCCTTCTTTAGCATTTATTTTGATCTCGCCATTAGCAATTCATGCTTGCTAAATAAGAGGAAATGGGAGGAACAAAGCGAAAAATATAGAAACAGGAGGGATTTTTTCATGAAAATTTTATTTGAATACAACTGGGAAGTTCGAGACGAGTGGCTGGAATGGTGCAAGAAGCTTTCACCCGAAGAATTGATGAAAAAAAGAACAGGCGGAGTGGGAAGCATTTTAAAGACAATGTTCCATATTATCGACGTCGAAATAAGCTGGATTTATGCCATTTTAGAAAAAGAGGATTTCCAACCAGAATATAACGATTATCAGGAGCTTGAAAAGGTCGTTGAGTTTTCTAAAATGTACCGTGATGAAATGCGGGAAGCGGTGCTGCATATTCTAAAGGATCCGGATGCCCACTTGTACATACCTTGGTGGAATCAAACCTTCGCAAAAGGAGTTATTTTAAGGCATGTAATCGCCCACGAAATTCATCATGTGGGACAGCTATCCGTTTGGGCTCGAGAAATTGGCACTGAACCGGTTTCAGCAACTCTTTTGAACAGAAAATGCATAAGCTAGGTCCGATATATCTGAATAATAGTGATAAATCAGACTCGATCTTCTACCAGATTGTCGGCCCCATTTTATTTTATTGCAGCACCGATGCTGTACATAAAAAGGGAAAAGACAAAAGCCTTTTAAACAAAAATTTTCATCTGCTTATTCGTTGAACATGGGATAAAGGATCTGTATTTTGAATTCTCTGAAATTTATCTTGTATCACTCATTCAATCATGTTAAATTTATGAAGAAAAAATGGCAGGAAAGAAGAGTGTAGGGAATGAACTTGCTCAGAAACGGAAGTAAGGATCTTATTAAAGAACTGAACCGCTCCATCGTGATTAATATGGTCCGCCTCCAAGGAAATCTTTCACGCACCGAAATAGCGAAGGAAACCGGACTGGGTTTATCAACAGTTACAAATATTATCGATGAACTTATTAAGGCGGGCCTTGTCTCCGAGATTGGAACTGGAGATTCAAATGGAGGCAGGAAGCCTGTATTGTTAAAATTCAATGGAGATTTTGGAATTATTGCCGGTTTGAAAATAGAGCCAAATCAAGTGAAGATGTGCCTATCTAACTTGGAGGGCAAGATCTTACATAAAGCTCATTTTTCTTATACTCTCAAGGAATCGAACCAATTATCAACGTTAATTATTGAAAAATTAGAGCATTTTATTGAGCATAATGTATGCGCTTCCAAATTAGCGGGAGTTGGCATTGCCACACCGGGGTTAACAGACCGGGAAAGCAATGAAGTTGTCTATTCGCCCATATTAAAGGTAGATCATGGGGATTTGAAGCCTATTGGCACTCACTTTAATGTCCCTTTGATTATTGATAATGATGCAAATGTATTCGCACTTGCTGAAAAGTGGATAGGCATAGGAAGAGAATACAGAAACTTCATTGGCATAACAGTAGGTGCCGGTGTAGGAGCAGGAATTGTCATTGATAACATGTTGTTCCGCGGAGCCTTTGGCGGAGCCGGAGAGTTAGGCCATATCACGATTCAAAAGGGAGACCGCATCTGTTATTGCGGGCAGCGAGGTTGTTTAGAACTATATGCTTCTGATGCTTTTCTTGTAAATGAAGTGAAACGAATGGTCCAGGTTGGCACTCCTACATTATTAGCGTCGGATACTCCCATTACACCAGAGAATATCTTCTTGGCAGCGCACAAAGGAGACCCATATGTACAGGAATTGTTGGAGAAGCAAGGAGAAAACTTAGCAATAGGCATAAAGAGCATGATACATCTATTTAATCCAGAAGCCGTCATTTTAGGCGGGGAAGGAATGAGAGGAGGCGATTTTCTACTAAAAGGTATTCAAAAAGAGCTGGCTGTCCACTTTTTCGTAAAACATCCTCGCAAACTTCAGTTTCACACCTCGCAGCTAGGCGATGATGTATGGTTAATTGGTGCGTGTGCCTTAGTTGTTAGTAATCTATTTAAAGTCCCAATTTACAAATAATAAAGTTTCATATTGTGCAGTTACTTCATTCACTGAATAAAGTAACTGTTCCAACCAATTTTGATAACGCTTACACCATGTTCTATGGACCAAAAAAATGGGGAGGAAAAACATGCGGAGACACAGTTATTTTCAGAAAGTCATGAAACTATTGCTTATTATTTCATTGGTTTTTTCTGCGTTTACAGTTCGTTCTGCGTTTGCAAGAGATAGTGAGTTTACTAGACAAGGTTCAGGGCCGATGTACTGGATTACATATGAACATCAATTTGGAAAAGATGTATTCATGCCGGAACATCGTTTAAAAGATAACGTTGATTGGATGGCAAAAAATTTCCGTTCTTACGGTTACGACATGATTAGTACTGATGGATGGATCGAAGGGTCAACGTTATTAAACGAAAACGGTTATGTAGTATCGCATAATGATCGATGGATGAGTGACCCGATTTATATGGATGGCCGCGATAAACCATATCTTAAGCCAGGGACATTATTTAACGGTGACTTTGAATACGCGACTACTGAAGGTTGGAATATCAAAGGAAACGCCGATTCTGGAGTCGATAAATCTGGTGCCCGTAATAACTTTAAGTTTTATTTTTATAAAAACGAACCTTTTAATGGTTCCGCGAGTCAAACTGTGACCGGGCTGGAGAAGAATAAAACCTATCGTCTTTCTGCTTGGGCAACTTTAGGTGATTTTTCCGGCTCAAACCAATTTACCGATGAGACAATAGGAAGTTTTGTTGAAATGAAGATCAGTCAGGATGGGAAAGTAGTAAAGAAGGTACCAATCGAGCTAAGCTCTAGTTATAAAAACTATACAATCGACGTGGCATCGGTTGGAGAAGATATGACGGTTGAATTTGTCATTGATTCCAAACGAGGAAACGCTTCTTTTCAGCTTGATGATATCACCTTTGCAGCTGTAGATCAGGATCAACCTTCAATTCCTGATGAAAATGTCGTGGTAAATGGCGGCTTTGAGCAGTCTGAAACAGAAGGATGGACATATGAAGGTGACTTTGCCCACGGCCGAAATGATGATCCTGAAGGAGATAAGTCGTTATGGACCTACAGCGGAAATCCGAATAAACAAATCATTTCTCAAACGGTAAAGGATTTACCAGATGGTAACTACCGTATCAGTTCCAAGGCGAAAGGAAAAAATGGTGTTGCCGACAAAGGCGCAGCATTAGAAATGAAGCTTTCTGGATACGACAAGGCTAACCCTGAAGCTACTGTAAAAAAGCCAGTCACATCAGAAAACTGGGCATCATATGCAGAGACTGTTAAAGTGACTTCAGGCCAATTAAAAATTGAATTTATTGTCGATCCTACGGAAAAACAAGTACGTGAAGCTGGAATCGATATCGACGATGTTTCCATTGTATACGACAACTGGAAGAGTTATCCGCACGAACGTTATCCAGATGGACATACATGGAAGCACTGGGCTGAATATGTGAAAGCTAAAGGAATGAAATTTGGGATCTATTATAATCCGCTTTGGATCAGCCCGGAAGTGGTAAAAAATCCGGATAAATACAAGGTTAAAGGTACAGATACACCAGTCGCTGATCTCGTGATTACAGAACCGCAAGACCTCGGCAACGGAAAAACACTTCAAGGCGATCGCTTCGATGGCGGCCAAGGAGGAGAAAGAGCTCTTTATTGGTTAAATGTTGACCATCCTGATGCCGAAAAATTTTTAAAAGGATATGTGGATTTTTTTGCTGAGCAGGGAGCCTCGTATTTACGTGTAGACTTTTTATCTTGGTATGAAAGCGGTTACGATAAAGGGTTGGGACAAATCGGGAAAGGCCATACAAGAGAACAGTATCGCAAAGCACTACAATGGATGAATGAATCCACTGAAAAGAATGATATATTCCTTAGCTTGGTTATGCCTGACTTAAATAACCACTCTGAATATGAACAACAGTACGGAGATATGATTCGAATTGATGAGGATGCTTTCAGCGGCGGTTGGGAGCATATCAGCGGACGGAGGCAAGAGTGGACAAATAGCTGGTCACAATGGGCCAATCCGTTCCAAGGTTTTACTGGATTTGCGGATATTTCAGGACGAGGATCAATGGTTAATGACGGTGACTTCTTAAAATTAAATTCGTTTAAAGGCCGTTATGCCGAGGACGAAAAGAAAACAGCAATTTCTTTATTTACCATGGCAGGCTCCCCCATTACCATTGCTGATCAATATGACACCATTGGAGATAATTATAAATATTATCAAAACCCTGAATTAATTGAATTGAACAAACTTGGTTTTGTAGGAAAACCAATCTTTTATTCAAATAAACATTATAAGAACAATGTAAGTCGCGACAGTGAACGATGGGCCGGCCAATTACCAGATGGATCTTGGGTCGTTTCTCTCTCCAATCGCAGTGATACAAGCAAAGGGCTGTCAATGGATTTCAAAAAAGACCTTGGAATCAAGGAGGAAGCGTTTACCCGGAACCTATGGGAGCATAAAGATCTCGGCTACCGCACGATGTATTCTGAAATGCTCGATCCGCATGATTCGACTGTATTGAAGCTCATTCCGAAAAACAATAAGAAAGTATATCAAACTGAAGTTGCTTCATATCAAGGAGGAGCCATCTTTGATAACGAACAAATGGGATACGATGGGTTTGGCTATCTCAAAGGGTTGGACAAAAAAGGTTCAAAAGTAACGATTGCCGTTGATATGCCTGAAGCCGGGAAATTCCCGCTTGGAATAAAGTACGGAAATGAAAATACAGAAGCTAGTACTTTATCTCTTTCTGTAGAGGATAAGAAGATGAATGTTATTGATGCAGCGACGAAAGTGTCGTTCCCGAGTACCGGTGATAAATGGGGAACTGTCGAAAAATCTGTACAGCTGAACAAGGGGGTAAATTTAATCACCCTAGAATTTACAGGTGAAGATACAGGTTCGACTTTCATTGACTCCATTCAATTCGGGACCGGTACAGGCCAGCTCGTTAACGGTGATTTTGAAATGGGCAATGAAACTGGTTGGAAAGTCAATACCTTTGGCACAACCGTTTGGCATGGTGTCGACAAAAACGATGCTTATGAAGGATATAAGCAATACTTGTATTCTCCGAATGAAGGCGGAAAAGTTTCTTCCAAACAAACGATTGTTGGATTAAAGGATGGCGAGTATAAGGTTTCGGCGATGGCCAAATTAATGCCTCATTTGGATCCGTCATTTTCAGGCGGGGTTGCTAAAATGATTGTATCTCAGCCTGGTAAAGAGAATGTTGAAGTAACGATTGAACCAAATCTAAAGGATCCAGATGGTCCTGTAAAGCAGAAGTGGAACGCTGATGAGTTCGAGTATAAAAATTTTAGCACGGACACGATTAACGTCACGGAAGGTGAATTGACTCTAGAATTTTATATGGAAGCACCTAAAGCAGATACTTCCCTGCAGCTTGATAATGTGAAGCTTCAACCAGCAGACTCTGAGGGTCCGCAGGATGCAGAGGTCCAACTGTATAACAAAGGGTTTGAGCAAGGATTCACTGGTTGGAGCCGTACCAATATGGTCAACCAGTCCACCCAATCAGCAGACGAAAAGACATTTGCACGAATTGCTGGTAAGGAAGCTTACTCATCAGATATATGGCAATTTGGCAATGCCCCTGTTGATGGAAACTATCAATTATCAATTAATACCCGGAAATCCGGAAACTTTGAAAATGCATCGCTTTATGTCACTTATTCTGGAGGGACAAAAGAAGTTCCGATTCCAGCAAGCAGTGATTGGAAAGAAGTAAAAGTCCCGAATATCCAGCTAATGGCCGGTGAAGTCGTAAAGGTTGGCGTTATCGCAGATGGCCAGGCAGGAAGTGTTCTTGATCTCGATGATGTCAAAATGATTCAGAAGGATCCAACCGAGCATCAAAATGTTTCTTTTATAGAAAGTTTAGATGAGTATGCACCGTATTCTGTTTCTGAGGATGGGAAATCGATTGTCTTGAACTCTAAGAACCAGGAAAAGATAAAAGTCGAGTTCGTTCAAGAAGATACGGCTAAAGTATGGATGGAACCGACTGGAACATTTAAGAAAAAAGATTCTTTTGTTGTCGACGGGGAGGCAGCAGATGTAGTACCAAAGGTTGCTGATAAAGGTGATTACATCTTGATTCAAACTGATAAATTGAGTCTCCGTGCTAATAAGTCTCCATTTAAGCTAGGATACTATAATGCAGCAAATACGAAAATGTTAACGGAGCATAGCGACGGAAACGGTTTAGGTTATGACGGAGATACCGGCGTTTATTCTGCCATGAATCTTGATCCAAAAGAGCATTTCTTTGGACTGGGTATGGATCGCGACTCTCAATCCTTTGACCGCAGAGGCCATAAGGTCGTGATGAACAACGGAATGAAGGGCGGATATGGCGGAAATACTTCAGATATTTCTGGTACGTTCTTAACAAGTACGAAGGGTTATGGTCTTTATTTTGATAACACCTACGAAAATGTCACGTTCGATATGGGTGCGACTGACAGCGGGAAGTATTCTTTCAGTTCACCAAACGGCGAAATGATTTACTACTTTATGGCGGGTGAAAAGGAAAATACTTTAACTGATATCATGAAAAGTTATGCGGATCTAACGGGTACCGCTCCATTGCCGCCACAATGGGCGATGGGTTATATCCAATCAAAGTATGGATATAAGAGCTGGCAAGAAGTCAATAAGATTGTTGACACATTCCGGCAAAAACAAATTCCTTTAGATGGCATGATTCTCGATGTTTATTGGGCCAAAGATAATCACTACTTTGACATGACTTGGTCTGAAGCGTTTGCTAATCCAAAAGAAAGCATGGAAGCGTTAGCGAAGAAAGGAATCAAAACGGTACCGATTGTCGATCCGTACATTCAAGTAACAGCGAGCAACTTTAACGAAGGCGATAAGAATGGATATTTTGTTAAGGATGCTTCAGGAAATACAGTGATTTATGATGCATGGTATGGGAAAGCAGGTTTAGTAGACTTCACCAATCCAAATGCAGTTGATTGGTTCAATTCACAGGTTAAAGCCCTTCATGATTCCGGTGTGAAAGGATATTGGATTGATTTGAATGAACCAGAGATTGGAACGGACTCGTTAAGGCACAAATTCACAAAAGGAAGCGCTGCAGAAATAAGAAATGTGTATGCTCTAAACGAAGCGAAGTCGTTCTATCAAGGTCATAGAAGCTACAGTGATAACCGTTTATGGAGCTTGTCTCGTTCCGGATTTTCTGGAATTCAAGAATACGGAACGACTGTATGGAGCGGAGATGTAGATGCAAGCTGGGAATCATTAAGGCACAATATGCAATTGGGATTAAGCTCTTCTATGTCAGGGATGCCTTATTTCACAACGGATATTGGTGGATTTTACGGCAAACCGACTGCAGAACTTTATACACGTTGGATGCAAGCGGGTTCATTTATGCCAATCTTCCGTGCGCATAATTGCGAATGTGGTGATCCAACAAATACAAGAGAGCCATGGGCGTATGGTTCTGAAGCAGAAGGCATCGTAAAACAAGCTATCAACCAGCGTTACAAACTGCTGCCTTACATTTATTCAGCAGCTAAGCAAATAACTGAAGGAAATGGATCTTTAATGAGGCCACTTGTCATGGATTACACAACGGATCCAAACGTATATGAAATAGAAGATCAATGGATGTTTGGTCCAAATATGCTAGTGGCACCGATTTCATTGGAAGGAATATCGAAGAGAAGTATTTATCTTCCAAAAGGTACATGGTATGACTGGAGCACCCAAAAAACGTTTGCTGGAGGACAAACCATTGAGTACGAGGCTGATTTGTCTACAATTCCTGTATTTGTGAAGGAAGGGGCGATAATTCCGCAGCGTGAGGTCCAAAATTATACAAACGAAAAACCTTCAACAGAAATAACGCTGAAAGCCTACCCAAAACAAAATGGTACAGCTTCCAGCTTTACCTTATATGAAGACGACGGCCAAACCTATAAATATGAAAACGGACAATCGGCTGATACAAAGATTACCGCAGCATCTACTGATGATACTACTTCACTTCAAATTGCAGGGATGAAAGGAAGCTTTGACGGCCGTATTCAAAAAAGAACATGGACCGCCGAAATAAAAGCCAACGCCGGGAACAAAGGAGTAGACTCCGTTAAACGAAACAAGAAAAAACTAAAGCTAGCTGCTTCCAAAGAAGCGGTTAAAACAGGGAACGACGTTTGGTACTACGATGCTAAAACAGATATGTTATATGTGAAAACGGCGCAGGTCTCAACGGATGAAGAGCAAGTGATTACTGCTAAAAAGGGAAAATCAGCGGGTAAGGATAAGAAATAGAAAACTGGAAGACTAACAACATTAATCAAACAAAAGGGAAAACTTTAGATACAGAGCTCGGACTTTGGTCCGGGCTTCTTCCTTTTTTTCACCGTGAGCCTTCAAAAGTGAGTGAGTACACGTCAAGCACCTATAAGTCATTAATAAACTTTTGTATCATTATTTATATTTTCAATCTTTATAAAGTCGAACTCTGCTTCGCAGCCTTCTCCTTGCGGACTACAAGCATAGATGCCAACTTTAATATTATCTGTCTCTTCAACTAGATGAGTCATTCTTATTTGACTCCACGAAGTACCATCTAATGAATAATCAACATAGTAATTGTTTTCTCTTCTTGTAATTCGATAAAAAAGTGAAGTATCGTCTTCTGAAAATTCCTGGCTAGACCAATCAGAATAACCTTGATTTGTTACGACAACACCTAATTTACTATGGCCGTCAGGTATATATTCAACAGAAGTCTTTAACCAAGTATTATTTGAAAATCGTACCATTAAACCTGCTTGGTCGTATCTATTTTTTGGTTTTGATTTTACTTTAGTAGTTAATCTAAAGTCTCCGTGCAGTTCATAGTACAAAAAATGTCCATTATCAGCTTGAAAACCATAATGTGTTTTTTGCCAAAAATCCGTTTGCTTGTCAGTTTTAATCATTAAATTCGAGCGTTCAGGATTAAGCTCCCACTCTTTAGGCGGGGAATACCATTCTAAATTTTTATCAATTTCGGTATTATTGAACTCGTCTATCAGTATGATGCTATCACTCATAATCATTGCCACCTTTACTTATTATTCATTCCGTTTTCTGTAGCTTCCTAATCGGAATTGAAAGTTGATTTGTGCAAACACCTTCAGCAGGTTTGCCAAACAATGATTTTAAAAGACCGCCGTCACAGTATTTGTCATGCTTTACTATCGTTCTTATGAAAATAAACAATCCTGTAATAAACCTGCCGATTGTTATTTCTGCGAATATAAGGAAACATTGTGCAGCTAACGCTTCGGAGTAATCATAAGACCTATTCCAAGACTTTGTAATCAATATAGATAATCCTGTTTCCAATCACTCATTGTAAGCTCTGGAAGGTGCTCTGCCGGAATATATTTTGAACTCCTTTTTGCAATTTGGTTTATTATTAATTTGTTCACTTCATCATTGCAAAAAATGAACATATGATTAATGATAATTACAAACGAAGCGACTAACCGGTAATTGCATCAATCTCATTTTCCTCACGGACAGATGCTTTCTTAGGACTATTTCCATTTTGAAAAGCTTGTAGAAAATTACGGTCATTATACTGAGGGACGAATGAAACCTCTCCCGAGAAAAAAGTAATTCCTCGTACCACGTCTCCATTTTATCAGAATTCCTGCTACTGGACCATTTTGACCGGAATACAAATAGATAAGGGACTGATGGCTGTGATTGGCGGTCGAAAGCGTTTTCGAGTATAAAAAAGCCCTCAACCCAAAAGGTGTGAGAGCGTCTTGATTATTGCAATTCGAACATTTCTGCATATACGGACCGAATAATTAATCATTTTTTATAAACTCAACTGGCTGCTTGGTGAGTCCACCCCAGGAATAATCGGTTCTACCTTTCCAAGCCAGAAAAGATAAGTTAATGCACCCGCCAAAGTAACAGCTCCAGATACTAAAAGAGCCGGGATAAACGAATGAGTCGAAGTGATGATGAAGCCGGTCACGATCGGCCCTAAAATCCCTCCTATGTTCGAAACGCAATTTTGAAGGCCTCCTGCTATTGAAGTCATATTAGGCGGCGCGACGTCTCCCGGCAGTGACCAAATCGCACAGGCAGCTGTCGTTAAACCGGCATAAGAAACAGACAATAAAGCAATGGAAAGCACTGCGGAATCAACCAATCCGGAAAAGCAATCATCGTTGCCAGCAACATACCTCCAACAAGGCTCAACTTACGTACAAAGGTTAACGAATAGCCTTTTGAGTAAAGGTGGTCGGAAAACCAGCCCGCGATGAGTTCAGCCACTAATCCAACTAAAGGGGGAATCATCGAGACCCAGCCCATTTTCATCAATTCAAAGCCGCGTTCTTGAACGAGGTAGGCCGGAAACCATGTAATAAAAAAGTAAATCGCATAGTTTAACATGAAAAAGCCGACACACATGGCTTGAATATTACGGTATTTTAGTAGCTCGTACCATTTCATCGACTTTGTTTGATTAAGCCCTTCTTTTTTGACCTGCCCGTCCCGAATATAGGTTAGTTCATCTTGATTGACATACATATGCTTTTCCGGGTCACGGTAATAGGCCCACCAGATAACTACCCAGATCAATCCTAATAGGCCGGAAACGATAAACGGAACTTTCCATCCAAACATCGTCATTAACCAAACAACAAGCGGCATCGCTAAAGCTGTCCCCACTTTGGATCCACTATCAAAAATTGCAGAAACCCTGGTCCTTTCTTTATCAGGAAACCATTTCGCTGTTACACCTGCGTTACTTGGGTATGCGCCAGCCTCTCCTATTCCTAACAGCACACGAAAGATTAGGAGAGATTTCAAACCTTGGCTGAGAGCTGTCAATGCAGTGGCAATTGACCACCAGGCAACACAAAAAGCAAGCGAGAATCTCTGCCCAACTTTGTCGGCTAACCAGCCTGCAGGAATCTGAAATAACGCGTAACTCCAAAAGAAAGCTGACATGATAATGCCCATTTGCGCTGCATCTAGTCCAAACTCCTCCATTAAAGCAGGTGTTGTCGCTGACAAAACGGTTCGATCCAAATAATTAATTGCAATAGCAGCCCACATGAGAATAGCTATGTTCCAGCGAACTCTTGTCCTTTTTCCCGTTCGTTTTCCCATTATTAAACCTCCCCTAAGCGGTATTCTTCCAGTAAATTTTGTAAGCGCTTACCAAAAATCAAGTGAGAGTCCGTGGAGACGAGGTTTTGAGATTCTCTTAAATAGACATTGTGGTGACTGGACTCCCGTAAATGAAAACCGTTCCCTAAAATCCTTCTAACTTTTAGGGAACGATTTATATAGCCAATCCGTTTATGCTTTTACAAAAACAGTTTTGATAGAGGTAAAGAATTCGATTGCCGCTTGTCCCTGTTCTCGGGAGTGAGAACTGGATTGTTTCATTCCTCCGAACGGTGCCTGCAATTCTACACCTGCTGTTTCAGCATTTATTCGAACAAGTCCGGCATCCGTTTCGTTAATAAACGAAAGCATTGTACCAATGTCTTTTGTATAAATGGAGGCACTAAGCCCAAATTCTACATCATTGGCAAGCGTAAGTGCTTCTTCAATTGTTTTAACTTTTATGAGTGCAAGGACTGGGCCAAAAATTTCTTCCTGAGCAATAACCATATCGTTTGTGACGTTCTCAAATATTGTCGGAGAAACGTAAAAACCATCTTCGGTGCCTTTTTCATCACAATATCCACCGCCGAATATCAATGTTGCACCTTCAGCTTTTCCTTTTTCTATATAGGAAAGAACGGTGTTCATCTGACTTTCACTGGCACACGGGCCCATCCACGTGCCTTCCTCCATTCCGTTTCCTATGGTAATCTCTTTTACTTTTTCAAGTAATTTGTCTTTAAACGCATCATATACCTCAGCCTGAACAAATACCCGGCTCGTGGCCGTGCATTTTTGCCCTGTCGACCGGAGTCCGCCGCTTATCGTTCCTTCTACCGCCAAATCCAGGTCGCTATCTGCTGCAATGATCACTGGATTTTTCCCGCCCATCTCCAATTGATATTTCGCTCCTCTAGCTAGGGCAGCATGACCAATCTGTTTCCCGGTTACGTTTGAACCTGTAAACGTAATACCGTTGACATTTGTATGGTTGGCAATTGCCGCCCCTACAACAGAACCTGCGCCAGTCACCATATTCACGACGCCAGCCGGAATGCCTGCCTTATCCATGCACTCAACAACCTTAGCTGCTGTAACAGTTGCCTCCATTGCCGGTTTTATCACGACTGTATTGCCGTATATGAGCGCCGGTGCCATTTTCCAAATTGGAATGGCTACTGGAAAGTTCCACGGAGAAATAACGCCGACAACTCCAAGCGGAACGCGTGTCGTAAACATTAAGGCTTCACTGTCAGTAGACGGAATGACGTCTCCTACTTTGCGCATTCCCTCACCGGCATAGTAGCGCAAAATCGCGATCCCGCGCATCGTCTCACCTTTAGCTTCTGGAAATGTTTTCCCCATTTCCCGTGTCATCGATTCGGCAATTTCGTCCAGACGGCGTTCAAGTTGGTCGGCAATTTTGTAAAGGTAATTGCCGCGTTCGGCTCCAGAAAGCTTTTGCCACGCTTTTTGCGCCTGTTTTGCCGCGAATACTGCTTTATCAACATCCTCTTCAGTTGAGGATTGGATTCTTCCTACGATTTCGTTTCTATTGGCAGGATTAATGCTTGTCACTACATTGTCTGAAAGAGATGCGACCCATGTCCCATTAATATAATTAAGATAGGTTTTCACTTGCGTTGTAGTTGTCATAATCAAACTCCTTTCCTTATCTTTAAAATGTAGGCCCAATTCGCCAAATACCGAAATCATGCTGCTTGAGAATTTCTGCTTTCGTAAACTTCCCGGAAGCAACAAGCTCGATTTCATCTAAAATGTGCCGACCAACCGATTCGATCGACTCTTTTCCTTCGATGATCGTTCCAGCGTTCAAATCCATGTTATCTCCCATTTCTTCAAACATTCTTGTATTTGTCGCAATCTTAATAACAGGGGCAATGGGAGATCCGGTTGGAGTACCTCTTCCTGTGGTAAACAGGACAATTTGAGCTCCTCCTGCAACCATGCCCGTCAACTGCTCAATGTCATGTCCAGGTGTATCCATCCAAACCAGACCCTTTTTCGATGGAGCTTGGGCATAATCAATCACTTCCTGCAAAGGCCTGCTGCCTGACTTATTCGAAGCGCCTAACGACTTTTCTTCCAGAGAACTTAAGCCTCCCTTGATATTTCCAGGGCTTGGATTTCCCGTTCGAATATCAACGCCCATCTTGATTGCCCGGTTTTCCATAGCCCCAATTACTTCATATACACGTTTGGCAGTTCTATCATCGGCCGCACGTTGAGCCAATAGATGCTCAGCACCAATAAGCTCTGTTGTTTCTGCTAAAATAGCAGTACCTCCATGATCAACCAGCATGTCACTAACCACTCCAACTGCAGGATTTGCGGATAATCCGGAACATGCGTCCGAACCCCCGCATTCTGTTCCAATCACGAGCTCGCTAAAATCGCATAATTCTCGCATTTGAGCAGAAGCATCCTGAACCATTTTTGCGGCAATTTTAGATCCTTCGGCGATTGCACCGAGCGTTCCTCCGTGATCTTGAATCGAAACCACTTCAACCGGCTTTCCTGTCTTTGCCAGTTCTCCAGCTACACTGCGTGCTTGGTGGGTTTCACAACCAAGCCCTAAAACAACAACTCCATAAACATTCGGATTTGTCCCCATTCCTACATATGTACGGAAGGTTTGGTCGTAATCTACTCCCACCTGGGCACACCCATGCTGATGAATAAAAGAGACAGTGCCATGCACCAATTCCGTAATCTGTTTTGCGGCTTGCGTTGCACAAGTAATCGTTGGCAAAATCAGCACATGGTTTCTCACTCCAACTCTGCCATCGGAACGCCTATATCCCCAAAATGTCTTTTCATTATTCCACTCCAACTTTATCCCCCCGCCCGCGTTTTCCCTCTAGATTGTGAATATGAACATGTTCTCCCGGTTCAATATCTTTTGTGGCTGCCCCAATGACTTCCCCGTATTTAAGAATATCTTCACCCTTGGAAATTGGTTTGACGGCAAACTTATGCCCGAATTCAATCGTACCTTTCATTTCAATGAAAAAGCGTTCATCTTGGCATGCCACTTGGACATGGCTCCCTGCTGGTAAACTCATTAAAGCAACAGCTACGTTATCATGCGGTTTCATCATTACAGTCCTAAAATCTGTATTCATAAATAACCTCTCCCGCTTTACATTTTTCTTATAAATATCTGTTTATGAAGTTGGTATGGCTGGATTCGCCAAGCGGACAGGATTCTGTAAAACACCGATATCAGAGATTTCGATCTCGATTCTGTCCCCATCTGCTAAGGTGAATTCATTGGGCGGTATAATACATGTACCAGTCAATAAAACAGTGCCATCAAAAATCTGATTATCTTTAAGCAGATAGGAAACTAGTTCATCAAACGTTCGTTTTAATTGGCGCGTACTCGCTTTTTCTTCTACAACTTTTAAGCCGCCTCGATAAATTCTGCATGTGATCTCAAATTGATAAGGATCTTGAACCGTTTCTGCCAGAAGGACGGCCGGTCCAATGGAACAGGAATGTTTCCAAACTTTCGCCTGAGGAAGATAAAGCGGGTTTTCCCCTTCAATATCCCGGCAGCTCATGTCATTTCCTATCGTGTATCCTAAAATCTCTCCTTTGCTATTTATGACAAGCCCTAACTCTGGCTCTGGGATTTGCCAATGAGAGTCACTGCGAAGGCATACTTCATCATTTGGACCCACTGTTCTAGCTGCTGTAGACTTCATGAAAATCTCCGGGCGTTCTGCATCATAAACCTTGTCATAGAACGTAACTGATTCAATTTCTCCTTCTGAAGACTCAAAGTTTCTGGCATCTCTGCTCCTTTCATAGGTGACACCGGAAGCCCAAACCTCTGGCGCTTCAATAGGAACCAGCAAAGATAAACTTTCAACAGAATGAGAAATTGGATCCACACCCAAGACAGCGCTTTCAACAAAGGCCAGAAGAGAAAGATTTTGGTCATTTGCTTGTTGGACCAGTTTCATAAAATCCGCTTGAGGCAGTGGATAAACCTTTCCCTCTTTTGTTAATGCAGCCAGAATCGCAACAGAATTTTCATTTACATAACGAATGATACGCATACCATACCTCCTGATAAATGTTTTATATTATAAAACTCAGTTTTAATATATAAACATGAAAGAAGGGATCCGATTTATCTTAATAGTATCCCAAATCCCATTTGTTCTGATAATTCGGAGCCGACTGCCTTTAGTTGAGCAGCAAACTCCTCTAACTGAGTTTCATCAACGCGGGCAACAAGAGTAGAAAGACTAATAGCAGCAATGGTCTCATTTTCATTATTTCGAACGGGTACTGCAATACAGCGAACCCCTGGCTCATTTTCTTGATTATCTATTGCGTATCCCCGAGTACGAACTTTTTCAAGTTCAAGCATGAAATCTGCTTTGTTTGTGATGGTGTTTTCTGTTTTTTTAAAGTAATCATATCCGTTTAAAACCTTTTGTATTTCTTCTTCCTTCTTAAAAGCGATTAAGGCCTTTCCAACAGCAGAGCAATGGAGAGGGATTCGTCTTCCTATCCGGGAATAAAGGATAACAGCCATGGGGCCTTCCACTTTATCTACGTATACCCCTTCTTTTCCATCTAAAATAACAAGATGGGCGGTCTGCCCTGTTTTTAATGAAAGGTCTACTAAATACTTCTTTGCTATATGCCTGATATCTAATGACTGAATAACATAATTTCCTCTTTCAAAAAGCTTCATTCCTAATCCGTATTTTCCGTTTTCCGAATTTTGCTTAATGTATCCATATTCCTGAAGAGTTTTAAGTAAAGAATGAATCGTACTTTTATGCAGGCCCATAAGCTCGCTGATATCTGTTATCTTTAGCTCAGTTGTATGTTCGTCAAATAGGTCGAGGATACGAAGGGCTCGTTCTACTGATTGAATGATGGGCATACCATATCACCCTTCCGTTTTATAATATAAAACTGTATTTTACTATTACGAATAATTTCGGCAACCTTAATATAATACGGATTATTCTGAAAAGTCAATTGATTTTTAAAATTTTCTCGGCATCACTTGGTGAAGACACTGCCCAAAAATAGGTGGTCCAAAGCATTTTCAGGCATAAAAAAGACCCCCAAGCAAAAAGCCTGGGGCCTTCCAAACGCCAGCATTTATGGTTTTGTATGGCTTTAAGATAGGTAAGCAACAAAAATATATATAAGTTGTGTGTAATACCCTTATAACAATTTGAGTAAAGAAAGAAAAAGTTTTTTATACTATTTTGATCCAAGGAACAAGTGGGAGAATGTGTTATCCCACAATACACGCCAATAAGATTCTGAGTTAAGTGCTGGCAGTTCAATAGTCGCTGTTGTAACATACACAAAGCCGTTTCCTGACTCAAAGTACGCTGTCGTCGGCAAAGTACCGTTTTTTCTTATGGCCATAAGGACGGTTGCATTTGACGGTAAGTTATCAAGTATACTAAAAGAAGCGTAGTAATAATATAGTGATTCAGGTAAACCTTTTGTAATCGGTGAATCAGTGTTCACTACGAAATTTGTATAATGATAAGCTTGGGTTTTTCTTATGTTATTCGGACCTATTGCCCAATCTCCCTGTTGCCATCCCATACACGCACCGCCAAAGTAGAGAACACCTCCATTTGCGACCCATTCATCTATTTCGGCCATACGAGTTCGCAAAACATAATAGACGCTTTGTGGTTGGTCTGAAGCTAACACTATACGATCAAATTGACTAAAATCTACGGTGGCAAGTTTAGTTGAGTCAACGACAGTATAAGTCATATTATGTTCATTAAATGTTTGATTCCAGATGCTCGATTCCCAAGGTAAAACTTGTTGAATTAAAAGAATGTTTTCTGCTCTGAACTGCAATTTAGACGGAGTATAAAATTCAATGACTTTTTGAACACTTTGTTTATTTACAGCATCAGAGTATGTGTTATCTTGGGAAGTGATGGTTAAATTGACGGTTTCAGCTTTGTTATTACGTAAGCCGATGCTGCCTTCTCCATTATCATCCTCATCTATTACCAAGGGATTTGATTTCAACGTGGAGCTATCACTCGTAACATGTACTGTTGCATTAGTAGCTGGATTTCCATAATCATCTGTAACTTTTATATTCACTTTTCCTTCTTCTTTCGTAGAAACCCGTGCGTTTTCCACTTCAGCCCAAAGATTTGTTGCTTCTCCTATAGCCGAGCCCGTTTGAAAAGAAAAAGTATAACTAGCATTATTTGAGTTGTTCTCTGTGCTTTTTAAGTCGGCTTTAACCGACAGGGTAACCTCTTGAATTGAATGGCGTTTTAGATTTCCATGAGTAACGGTAATTCGTTTGCTCTCAGGATCGTATGTACTTTCGGTGGAAATGCCGTTTATGGCAACATCAAATTTTCCGCTTGAAATCTTTTTTTGAAACCTCTTGAATGCGGGAGCCTTCTCATCCAAACTGATTTCAATTTGTGTATCAGGTCGAACACCAGTAGCTCCATCATCAGGCATTACTGAAGCAATAGGTAACATCTTTTGTAGTTGGGACTCTCCATTTACCTGAACTGCGGTCTGTGGATTTTGAATTGATGAAGCCGCTTCCGCCGTCCATGCTAGTGAAAAGGCCAGCAAAAAAACTAAAATCGATGAAAACAATTTTTTCATAAAAAACTCCCCCATAGCTTTTTATACAACGATTCAAGTTATTCTCCTTTCCTACAAAAAATACCTCTTTATATCTAGTTAATTATCTGGACAAATTGTGGCCTTAGTCATAATCTTTTCAATCGACTGGACCTTTAGACTTATTTGCATAAAACTTGTAATATGCTCATAACCATTTTGAGAAGCATTTCAGCTTCATTGTTCTGAGATTGATTGAGATAGGTGGTGTACACATGGCTGTTCCAGGTAATCAACGGGAATGAAAGTTTTGTAAAACGTAATGATAACCAAAAACAACAAAGATTTGGTTAATTTTTTTGTTGTATAGAAGCAACGGGAACCATTGAAAATGGTACCAATACCTTTCCGAGTGGAGTGATTAAAAGATGGCCGACCAGCTTAAGCCGGGGCAAGAACTAACAGCAAACCAACAGATCACCGCAAACAATGGGCGAGCATTCCTGATCATGCAGGATGATGGGAACTTCGTACTCTATGAAGTACACCGAGGCAACAACATACCGGTTTGGGCGTCCGGCACCGACGGCAGTGGTGCCGTGAAAGCAGTCATGCAGGATGATGGCAACCTTGTCGTCTACAAGGCAAATGGACAGGCGGTCTGGTCTTCTGACACCTGGGGGAACGCCGGAGCATATCTCATTCTTCAGGACGATGGGAATGCGGTGGTCTACACCAACCAGGGAAATGCGATCTGGGACTCAGGAACGTGGCGCCATAGTCGAAAGCTTGGTTTTAACCCAGCGGATCACGGGTTTTTGTTTCCAAACAGTTTCATCAATTCTGTGGCTAAGATTCCGGGCTATGGACAGGTGACAACCGAGGGACGGTGCGGCGGAATGGCTTTTGCCGCGCTCGACTACTTCCTCGGGGGCATTCCAGTTCCGAAATACGCCGGGAACTTGTTTAATGCAAATGTTCCCCCGGATGGACACTGGCTTGCGGATTACATTTACAGTCGGCTTATGGACAGCTTCCTTGTACCTTCCTCCATCAAGTATATTCATTGGTCCGTAGCGTCCGATCATGCTACCACCTTTGGAGGAAAGGGAGTTACCCGCTGGACGAAGGAGGAAGAATTTCCAAAGCTACGGTCGCGCATCGATGCCGGTCAGCCGGTTGTCCTCGGGCTGATAGATGCAACCAGCCTCGGGGAGATCGGATCGAAGAATCACCAGGTTCTAGCCTATGGGTATGAGTGGCATTCGAAAGCTGACATTATGAAAGTGTTCGTGTACGATAACAACACGGTAGGAAGGGAGGTAGTTTTGTCCTCCGAACCAGGCAACCCTCACTTTGACGCCACGAACACCGACCCTTGGCGGGGATTTTTCGTAGTCGACTACCAGCAGAAGACCCCGCCTGTGTTCACGACCATGCCGCCTGCGGCCAATGCTGCGGTCCGATACGGTCAGACCATTAAGGTAAGTCATCTCATGACGGGGCTGACTCTCCATTCGCACGCACTGAACTACGGCCACCGCGGCAGCTCAGGTCAGCAGCAGGTAACCTGCTTCAGAGGGGCAGATGACAATGACCTCTGGAGGGTCAAGGGACCACATGGTACGGAAGCGAATCATAGGAAAGATGAAGTAGTCCAACATGGCGATGTGATCCGGCTTGAGCACGTGGTTACGCAATGCAACCTGCACAGCCACTCGGGACACCCTTCCCCTGTCACCGGTCAGCAGGAGGTGACCTGCTTTGGCGCCGGAGATCAGGGAGACGACAACGACAACTGGCGGGTCGAGGTCGACGGTGGTGGTCAGTGGACCGCTCAGCGACGAGTCCGACTTGTCCACCTGAGCACCAACCATACGCTTCACTCCCACCGCGGGCTCAGCGATTCCCGCTGGACTGCCGGCCAACAGGAGGTAACCGGCTTCGATGGCCGTGACCACAATGACTGGTGGTGGCTCCTCGAAATTCGATGAGAGTGATCATGTTTCAAGTTGTCGGGTGACATGAAGAAAGCCGCTTACCGGGTAAAGAACCGGCAGGCGGCTTTCGTGTAATCCATACCCCCAATCTTAACAACCTCGTGATTTCCTCGATTGGGCCACAGTAACCTGCGACCTCGCCGTCCGCGTTTTTGACGATAAAAAAAGACCGCTATTCAACTAAACAGCTCCGTTCTTTTATGTGCACCTTTGTTTAGAATGGTTTATTAAATTTTTTATAATTCATAAATAAAATACGATACCTTTATAAATATTCCGTGATCAGAGTGTAGCAAGAAATTTAATGGCATCCAACATATATAGGTGGTTTAAAATTACTTTTTTTCTAGTACCGTTCCCTCTAGATTGATATGTGGTCAAAATCGTTTTCAGGCATAAAAAAGACCCCCAAACCAAAAGGTCTGAGAGCCTTCCAAACGCCAATAATTAACGTTTTGAGAACTGAGGTGCACGGCGAGCGCCTTTAAGACCGTATTTTTTACGTTCTTTCATGCGTGCGTCACGAGTCAGCAAGCCTGCACGTTTAAGAGTCAAACGGTATTCTGGATCCGCTTGAAGAAGTGCGCGGGCAATTCCGTGGCGGATTGCTCCGGATTGTCCTGCGTAGCCGCCTCCATTTACGCTAACCAATACATCATAGTTAGAAGCAGTTTCCGTAAGAGTTAGCGGTTGTTTGATATCTTCAATAAGAGCTGGAGATGGAATGTAATCTGTAATTTCACGTTGATTAACAACGATACGTCCTTCGCCTGGTACTAAACGCACGCGTGCTACAGAGCTTTTGCGGCGGCCTGTACCGTAATATTGAACCTGTGCCAAAATAGTTAACCTCCCTTAATTATCCTCGAAGCTCGTAAACTTCTGGTTGTTGTGCCTGATGCGGATGCTCAGCGCCACGATATACATTTAATTTCTTGAACATTTGGCGGCCTAAAGAGTTTTTAGGAAGCATGCCTTTGATCGCTAGTTCAAGCATTTTTTCTGGATAGTTTGTACGCATCTCAAGAGCAGTTCTTGATTTTAACCCACCTGGATGTTGAGTATGGCGGTAATAGATTTTGTCTGATAGTTTTTTACCAGTCAATTCGATTTTTTCAGCGTTGATGATGATCACATGATCTCCTGTATCAACGTTTGGTGTATAAGTCGGCTTATGCTTGCCGCGCAAAATTGAAGCAACTTCAGTAGACAGACGACCAAGCGTCTTATCAGCTGCGTCAACAACATACCATTTACGTTCAACTGTACTTGCTTTTGCCATTGGTGTTGTACGCATTATATTTCCCTCCTGGTTCATTTCCATATGTTAAAGTTTCAATAAACAAATTGCTACGTTCTATTTCAAAACACGAATAAGTTTCCGGGGCTTATTTGTGGGGTTGAAATACATACCATATGATATCTTATAACTTTCTAGTCCTGATGTCAAGCTAATGTTACACCTGGATTAGTTGTCATAATTCACTTGCCATAAATAGAGGCCGTGAGCAGGTGCTTTTTTTCCTGCAGCCTGCCGGTTTTTAGCCTCTATGATATCCGTAATGTGATCCAGCGATATTTTGCCTGAGCCAACAGCAAGGAGCGTTCCGACAATAATCCGGACCATATTATATAAAAAGCCATTCCCAACAATGATCATCTGCAGGCCTTCATCGGTTTTCTCCCATTCCAGCTTATAAATGGTTCGCACTTTGTTTTCTTTACCGCTTTTAGGAGAACAAAAGCTGGTGAAATCATGGGTACCGACAAGGAGGTTTCCTGCCTCCTGCATCGCTTTCAGCTCAAATGGATATGGATAATGATAGCTATACAGGCGACGAAAGACGTCAGGATGCTTGCTTGTATCGATAAAATAGCGGTATTCCTTCCAACTCGTCCCGTATCTGGCATGAAAGCTTTCATCCACCGTCTCCGCTTGTCTGACAACGATATCAGGCGGCAGCAATGAATTTAAGGCATAAGGCCATTTGTGATCAGGGATCGAAAGCGGAGAATCGAAATGAACACACTGGCCGACTGCATGGACACCGCTGTCTGTTCTCCCTGATGAAATGACACTGATTTTCTCTTTCGATTTATGAAGCACTTTCAATGCTTTTTCAAGCTCTTCTTGCACCGTTCGTTGGTTCGGTTGGACCTGAAATCCGTAAAACCGACTTCCGTCATAGGATAAAATTAATTTTATTCTCATACAGATCACCTAAGTTCGCAAAACAAATAATACGACAGCCAGAATGCATAGGCAAAACAGGGCTGCTGTATCCTTCAAGCCCCAGACAAGCTGCCGGTATTTCGTTCTCCCTTCGCCTCCTTGATAACCTCTTGCTTCCATCGCAGTAGCAAGATCCTCAGCGCGTTTAAAGGCACTGACAAATAAAGGGACTAAAAGAGGAACAATGGCTTGAATCCGGTCTTTTATCGGACCGCTTGTGAAGTCTGCACCTCTTGCCATTTGCGCCTTCATTATTTTATCTGTTTCCTCTAAGAGGGTCGGAATGAAGCGCAAAGAAATCGACATCATCAATGCGAGCTCATGAACAGGCAGCTTGATTTTTTTCAAGGGACCCAGAAGGCTTTCAATGCCATCTGTCAATTCAATGGGAGTCGTCGTCAAAGTTAGAAGGGTTGTAATCATAATAAGATAAACGAACCGCAACGAAATAAAGACCCCTTGAACCAAGCCTCCCTGGTGAATATTAAGAAAACCAAGATCTAAAAGAACCGGGCCTTCTTTTGTCATCAATATATGAAGCAAAAACGTAAATAAAATAATAATTAGAACTGGTTTTAACCCATTAAGCAAAAAACGCCACGGCAGCCTTGTCAGAAGCACCGTAAAAAGTGTAAATAGGCCGAGTATCACATAAGTAAGGAAGTTATTGGCTAGAAATACGATAAAGACAAAGAAAAAGATCGATAATAGCTTTGATCTCGAGTCAAGCCTGTGAACAATCGATGAGCCGGGTACATATTTACCAATAATGACGCTATCTATCATAAGGCATTCTCCTTCTGCAGGAGTGCGAGGATTTCGTCAGCCGTTTCTTCGATTGACAAAGCCGGCAAGGAAAAAGATTTTCCCAGCTTTTGCTGAAGCAGGCTCTGAAACTTTATTGTTTCAGGCATGTCCAACCCGAGTGAGGATATATCCGTTTCTTTTGAAAAGAGTTCACGCGGGGTTCCTTTAGCTTTCACCGTACCTTTGTTCATAACGATCATTTCATCTGCATATCGTGCGGCATCCTCCATGCTGTGTGTGACAAGAATCGTCGTCACGCCGCTTTTTTGATGAAGGTCATAGAACATGTCCATAATTTCCTGCCTTCCTCTTGGATCAAGCCCTGCCGTCGGCTCATCGAGAACGAGGACTTCCGGCTCCATTGCCAGCACTCCCGCAATCGCGACCCTGCGCTTTTGACCGCCGCTTAATTCGAAAGGAGATCGTTCCAGAACGTCTTCAGGTAAATGGACCATGTGAAGCAGCTCTTTCGCTTTTTCTTCGGCTTTCTGTTTACTGACTCCGAAATTCATTGGCCCGAATATGATATCCTTCAACACGGTTTCCTCAAATAGCTGATACTCGGGAAATTGAAACACGATTCCTACCTTTTTTCGCAAGCTTTTTAAATCCTTATTCTTTTTTCCTGCTTCTAATACTGTGCCGCCCAATGTAACGCTCCCTTTTGTCGGCTTTAAAAGGCCATTCAAATGCTGAAGCAGGGTGGATTTCCCTGATCCCGTATGGCCGATTACTGCGACGTAGCTTCCTTCATTGATCTCGGCGTTGACGTCAAAAAGAGCAAGCCTTTCAAAGGGAGTCTTCATCTGGTATCTGTGCTCTAAATCTTTGATTGTAATGTCCAAAGCTCATCCACCAGCCCTTCATGCGTCAAATGATCTTTCGTAAGCGGCACTCCCTTTTCTTTTAACAGCCTGCTCAAACGAAATGAAAAAGGCAAATCGAGACCAATTTCGACAAGCTGGTCATCCATTTTAAAGATATCATCAGGGGTGCCTTCCGCATATTTTTTTCCGTCATTCATGACGATGATTTGGTCAGCCTTGGCTGCTTCGTTCAAATCATGGGTAATCGAAATGACGGTAACCATGCTTTTGTCTTTTAACTGCCTGACTGTTTCCAAGACTTCTTCTCTTCCGCGCGGATCCAGCATAGACGTTGCTTCGTCTAAAATGATCAGATCGGGCCGGGCGGCAAGAACTCCCGCAATCGCTACCCTTTGCTTCTGCCCGCCGGATAGATGGTGCGGCTCTTGATCAAGAAAGTCTTGCATATTTACCTGTTTGGTCGCCCAATCAACTCGTTCGATCATATCCTCGCGGGGTACACCGTTATTTTCTAAACCAAAAGCCACATCATCACGTACGGTGCTGCCGACGAACTGATTATCAGGGTTTTGGAAGACCATGCCGATCTTCTTTCGAATGGCCCATATTGAGTCTTTTGTAAGCTGCAGGCCATCAACGATAACTTCCCCCTCATCCGGAAGAATCAATCCATTTAAGACGCGGGCAAGCGTTGATTTTCCAGAGCCGTTATGTCCTACGATCGCCAGCCATTTCCCGCGCTCCACTTGAAATGAAACGTTATCTAAAGCCGGCTTGGCCGAATTCTCTTGATAACGGAATGTAATGTTATTGGCAGTGATCAGCGTCTTATCGTCCATAGCCCGGCACCCTTTCCTTCTCCAACGTAAAAAAGCTAAAAAAAAGGGCATAGATTCAGTTTATCAACTGCCACGCCCTTCTTTTTAATCGCACACGATATTTGATTAAACGAGTTCGATGATAGCCATCGGAGCTCCGTCACCACGGCGCGGTCCAAGCTTCATAATGCGAGTGTATCCGCCTTGGCGCTCCTCGTAGCGAGTCGCAACATCAGAGAATAGCTTTTGAAGAGCATCTTGGTTGTTCTCTTCATTAGCAACCTCATTGCGTATATATGCAGCTGCTAAACGACGGGCATGCAAATCTCCGCGTTTACCAAGCGTGATCATTTTTTCAACTACTGAGCGAAGTTCTTTCGCACGTGCTTCAGTTGTTTCGATGCGCTCGTTAATGATTAAATCAGTCGTTAAATCACGAAGCATCGCTTTACGCTGAGCACTTGTACGTCCTAGTTTTCTATATGACATGTGGATTCCCTCCTTTAAACGAAATTCCTTTCTTACACAAGAAAATGCTAGTTCACATGGTAACTAGTCAATCATCCTTGCGAAGGCCAAGCCCAAGCTCTTCCAGCTTCGCTTTTACTTCTTCTAGCGATTTGCGTCCAAGGTTGCGAACCTTCATCATATCTTCTTCTGTTTTGTTCGCGAGCTCTTGAACGGTATTAATGCCAGCGCGCTTTAGGCAGTTGTAAGAACGAACAGAAAGATCAAGCTCTTCAATCGTCATTTCAAGAACTTTTTCTTTTTGGTCTTCTTCTTTTTCCACCATAATTTCCGCGTGCTGAGCTTCGTCAGTTAAACCGACAAAAATATTTAAGTGCTCTGTTAAAATCTTTGAGCCTAGTGCTATGGCTTCTTTTGGTCCAGTACTTCCATCTGTCCAAACATCGAGTGTAAGTTTATCGTAGTTTGCAATTTGGCCTACACGAGTGTTTTCGACCTGATAAGAAACGCGGGATACCGGAGTGAAAATAGAATCAATCGGGATAACGCCAATCGGCTGGTCATCTCGCTTGTTTGCATCAGCACGAGTATATCCACGACCTCTTTGAGCAGTCAAACGAACTCGAAAACTCGCATTCTCTCCCAAAGTAGCGATTTGAAGATCCGGATTTAGAATCTCTACATCACTGTCATGCGTAATATCGGCGGCTGTAACAATACCTTCACCCTGCACATCAATTTCAAGTGTCTTCTCCTCTTCGGAGTAGATTTTGAGTGCGAGTTTCTTAATGTTTAAGATGATCGATGTAACATCTTCAACAACGCCTTCGATTGTTGAGAATTCGTGCAGAACACCGTTTCGATTTTTGGTTTTTCAATTTCAATCATCACATAAAACCCTCCTTCAAAACGTCGAAACCCCGGAAAGAATCAAGAGATTCTAACCGAAATTCCCCAATGTTCAGTCCCGTATGTGCTAGGAAACGAAACGCTGATTCGTTTCATAAATAACTGTATCATAACCCATTATTGACAGGGACACAAAATCTATACAAACAATTTATACACGGCGACGTTTTGGCGGACGGCATCCGTTATGAGGAACTGGTGTTACGTCTCTGATTGCAGTAACTTCTAGTCCGGCAGCTTGAAGGGCGCGAATTGCAGCTTCACGGCCTGAACCAGGACCTTTAACAGTAACTTCCAACGTTTTCAATCCATGCTCAATTGATGCTTTTGCAGCAGTTTCTGCAGCCATTTGAGCAGCGTATGGAGTCGATTTACGAGAACCTTTGAATCCTAGGCTTCCGGCACTAGACCAAGAAACAGAATTACCTTGTGTATCCGTAATCGTTACAATTGTGTTATTGAACGTTGAACGGATATGAGCGATACCAGCTTCAATATTCTTTTTTACACGGCGTTTACGTGTATTTGTTTTACGAGCAGCAGCCATTCTAAATTACCTCCCTTACGTTATTTTTTCTTGTTAGCTACAGTACGACGCGGACCTTTGCGGGTACGTGCGTTGTTTTTTGTGTTTTGTCCGCGAACAGGCAAGCCACGGCGATGACGAATTCCTCGGTAGCTTCCGATTTCAATCAGACGTTTAATGTTAAGAGATACTTCACGGCGAAGGTCACCCTCAACTTTTAATTTGTCAATGCTGTCACGGATTTTTCCTAGTTCTTCCTCGGTCAAATCACGGACGCGTGTATCTTCAGATACTCCCGCTTCTTTAAGAACCTTGCTTGCAGTTGAGCTTCCGATTCCAAAAATATAAGTCAAAGAAACAACGATACGCTTGTCGCGCGGGATATCTATTCCAGCAATACGAGCCATGCTTTTGGCACCTCCTTAAATTTATCCTTGTTTTTGTTTATGTTTTGGGTTTTCACAGATCACCATTACTTTGCCTTTTCTGCGAATAACTTTACATTTTTCACAGATCGGTTTAACAGATGGTCTCACTTTCATGTGTTTCCAACCTCCTTCAGTGTCCGGAGTGCTTTATTTGTAACGGTACGTAATTCTGCCACGGGTTAAGTCATATGGAGATAATTCTACCGTAACTTTGTCTCCAGGTAAAATGCGAATGAAGTGCATGCGAATTTTACCAGATACATGAGCCAAAACAGAATGACCATTCTCAAGTTCAACTTTAAACATCGCATTTGGCAGAGTTTCTATAACAGTGCCTTCCACTTCAATTACATCGTCTTTCGCCATTCAAGTGTCTCCCTTCTTCAAATCAGTAACTTGCTTTCTGACAAATCCAATTTGTCACATGCCCTGTTTCGTATATACTGTTCTGAACTTCCGGAGATACGCGGGTCGTAAAGGTTACATGATTGATATTTCTTCTTAGGAGAATGAGATTTACGTCTCTCCGTTTGTAATTAGGATACGTGAATCATCATATATGCCTGCCTACAACAACATCCTGCTTTTCTTACAGATTGAGTCAGGTTAAACCTCTCATCAAGCGAAGTTTTGCTTTCATTCGACTCCACTAGGCTTTTGTCAGTATATCAAAACCCGAGTCAGTAATCGCGATTGTGTGCTCAAAGTGAGCGCAACGCTTTCCATCTACCGTAATGACCGTCCAGTTATCAGCCAGCGTTTTTACATACCGGCTGCCGGCGTTCACCATTGGCTCAACGGCAAGTACCATACCCGGCTTTAATCGCGGTCCTTTGCCAGGAGGGCCATAGTGGGGAATTTGCGGATCTTCATGCAATTCCTGACCTACTCCGTGACCGACATATTCTCTGACGATGGAAAATCCTTCTCCCTCCGCATAGCTTTGTATCGCATGGGAAAGATCAGATAAACGGTTGCCCGGTTTCGCTTCCTGTAAGCCTCTATATAAAGATTCCTCTGTTACATCCAAAAGATTTTGATCTTCTTCTGAGATCGTTCCAACTGGATATGTCCAAGCAGAGTCACCGTGATATCCATTGTATTTAGCGCCAATGTCAATACTGACAATATCACCATCATGAAGCACACGGCTTCCTGGAATGCCATGTACCAATTCTTCATTTACCGAAATGCAAATGCTGCCAGGAAATCCGTTATAACCTTTAAAAGATGGGATTGCCTCATGCTGCCTAATGAAACGATCTGCAATCTGGTCTAACCTTTTCGTTGTTACACCCGGCTTAATATGCTGCTTTAATTCCTGATGTGTTAACGCAACGATTTGACCGGCCCTTCGCATAATTTCCAATTCGCGGGGCGTTTTACAGATAATCATTTGTTTAAGCTCCCAAGCAAATCCTTGATATCTCCATATACTTCATTGATGTTCTTTTGGCCGTCAATATCGACGAGATAGCCTTTATCAGAATAAAACTCAAGCAGCGGCTTTGTCTGCTTTACATTGACTTCCAACCTGTTGGAAACCGTTTTTTCGTTATCATCTTCCCGTTGATAAAGTTCTCCACCGCACTTATCGCATACCCCTTCTTTTGAAGGAGGATTAAAAACCAAATGATAAGTGGCGCCGCAATTCTTGCAAATCCTGCGGCCTGTCAGCCGTTCCATCAATATATCTTTATCAACGTTGATGTTTATCACATAATCAATTGACTTATCTTGCTTAGCTAAAATGTCTTCAAGAGCACCTGCCTGAGCGACGGTCCTTGGAAATCCGTCTAACAGGAATCCATTGCTGCAATCATTCTTTCCAAGTCTCTCTTCGACGATACCTATTGTCACCTCATCGGGGACAAGTTCACCTTTATCTATAAAGGACTTCGCTTTGAGACCCAGAGCTGTTTCTTCTTTCATCGCAGCACGAAACATGTCGCCAGTCGAGATGTGAGGGATGCCGTAATCTTCTACAATTCGTTCAGCCTGGGTGCCTTTACCGGCTCCCGGCAGCCCCATTAAGACTAAGTTCATTTCCGTTTCCCCACACTTTCTCTTGTTTTAGAGGAATGGGATGCCCCATCGCCTCTAGCCTTTCATAAATCCGCGATAATTCCTTTTAACAAGCTGACTTTCAAGCTGTTTCATCGTCTCAAGGGCAACTCCCACGACGATTAGCAAGCTTGTTCCGCCAATCTGTGCATTTTGGGGCAGACCGGCAACTTGGATGAAGATAATAGGAAGAATCGAAATTACTGACAGGAATATCGCACCAACAAACGTAAGTCGATACAATATACTCGTTATTTTCTCCTGCGTCATCTTCCCAGGTCGAACCCCTGGTATATAACCGCCTTGTTTCTGCAGATTCTCAGCCATCTGCTCTGGATTAACCTGAACAAACGCATAAAAATAAGTGAAAGCAATAATCAAGGCTACGTAAATAATCATTCCGACAGGCTGTGAGTAATTAAACGTATTTTGAATCCAGTCTGTTACAGCATTTGAGCCGAAGAAACCGGCAATTAGAGGCGGTGTATAGATAAATGACACAGCAAAAATAACCGGGATTACCCCCGCAGGATTCACCTTAAGCGGAAGATGGGTAGACTGTCCTCCAGCTTGAGGCGTGCGGCCAGACCCTTTTGCGTACTGAATGGCGATTTTCCTCACTGCCTGTTGAATAAAAATAACTCCAACAATAACAGCTAACACAGCAAGCACGATGAGGATTGATGTTAAAATTCGCATAAACAGCTGATCCCCAACATCAGTAAACTGTTGAGCGTAAATCTGATTCAACGTCTGCGGGATTCCTGCAACGAGGCCCGCAAAGATAATGATTGAGATTCCGTTCCCAACGCCGTGTGAAGTGATTTGTTCACCTAACCACATTAAAAAAGCAGTTCCGGCTGTGAGTACGACAGCAATAACCAAATACGTACCAATGCCCGGATTCTGAATTAACATGCCACCGGCCATACTATTAAACCCGTATGACATGCCCAATGCTTGGATAAATCCGAGGACGATAGTAAAGTACCTTGTAAACTGAGCTAATTTACGGCGGCCAACCTCACCTTGCTTAGACCATTCGGTAAACTTCGGAACAACATCCATTTGCAAGAGCTGAATGATGATCGAAGCTGTAATATAGGGCATGATCCCCATTGCCAAAATGGAAAAATTGAAGAGAGCACCGCCGCCAAACGTATTGAGAATACCAAATACGCTCATCTGATCCTGCTGCTGCAGAACATCTGCATTAACATTCGGAACCGGTATAAACGCACCGATTCGAAAGATGATTAGCATTAAAAGGGTGAAAATGATTTTGTTCCGGATATCACGCACACGCATAAAGTTGGAGATTGTCTTAAACAAGTTAGATCACCTCAGCTGTACCGCCAGCAGCCTCAATTGCTTCTTTAGCAGAAGAGGAGAATTTATTGGCTTTTACAGTTAATTTTTTCTCTAATTTACCGTTGCCAAGAATCTTTATTCCTGATCTTAATTTGCTTACTGTACCAGTTTCTAAAAGAAGTTCAGGAGTAACTTCTGTTCCTTCTGCAAAGCTGTTCAGTTTTTCAAGGTTAACTACAGCGTAATCCTTGCGGTTAATGTTTGTAAATCCACGCTTAGGAAGACGCTGGAACAAAGGCATTTGCCCACCTTCAAAACCCGGACGTACGCCGCCGCCTGAACGAGCGTTTTGACCTTTATGACCTTTACCTGATGTCTTACCATTGCCAGAGCCGATTCCGCGTCCAACACGATTACGTGTTTTACGAGAGCCTTCTGATGGTTTTAATTCATGAAGTTTCATCGTGACACCTCCTTAGCTTGAAAAGTTAATTATTGTTCTTTTACAGAAACTAAATGTGATACTTTATTAATCATACCGCGAATCGCCGCGTTATCTTCGTGAACAACCGTTTGGTTTGTTTTCTTTAAACCAAGCGTTCTAACTGTTACACGTTGATCTTCAGGACGGCCGATTACACTGCGAGTGAGGGTAATTTCTAATTTGTTAGCCATAATCGTTCCCTCCTTATCCTAACAGTTCTTCAACTGATTTTCCACGTAGCTTTGCAACTTCTTCTGCACGCTTAAGTGAGCTTAAGCCTTGAATAGTTGCGCGGATCATGTTGATCGGTGTATTTGAACCAAGAGATTTAGAAAGAATATCAGCTACTCCAGCAAGTTCAAGTACGGCACGAACCGGTCCTCCGGCAATAACACCAGTACCTTCTGAAGCAGGCTTAAGCAGAATGTTTCCTGCGCCAAAACGTCCAATGACTTCATGTGGAATAGTGCTTCCGACTGTAGGCACTTCAATTAAATTCTTTTTCGCGTCTTCTACTGCTTTGCGGATCGCTTCAGGTACTTCTTGTGCTTTACCTGTTCCAAATCCGACATGGCCGTTTTTGTCACCAACAACGACTAGAGCAGCAAAACGGAAACGACGACCACCTTTAACAACTTTCGCAACACGGTTAACGGTTACTAAGCGCTCTTCTAACTCTAATTTGTTTGGATCTATTAGTTTACTCATTTTTTATGTGTCCCTCCTTTTTTCCTTAAAATTCAAGACCTGCTTCACGAGCAGCGTCAGCAAGGGCTTTGATACGTCCGTGATACAAATAACCCCCACGGTCAAATACAACATTCGCAATGCCTTTTTCAGCTGCGCGTTTTGCAACGAGCTCGCCTACTTTAGCAGCAGCAGAGACATCTCCGCCGTTGTCAGCGTTCAATTCTTTATCCAAAGTAGAAGCACTCGCCAATGTAACTCCGTTTACATCATCGATCACTTGTGCGTAAATGTTTTTGTTAGAGCGGAAAACATTCAGACGCGGTCTTTCAGCCGTTCCTGAGATCTTTGAGCGAACACGAGCGTGTCTTTTTAGACGAGTAGCGTTTTTGCTTGCTTTTGTAATCATTAGGGTCACTCCTTTCTTCACTTTAAGCGGTGTTACTTAGCAGATTTACCTTCTTTGCGGCGAACCATTTCACCCTCATAGCGAATTCCTTTGCCTTTGTATGGCTCAGGGGAGCGGACGGCGCGAATGTTAGAAGCAGTGGCACCTACACGTTCTTTGTCCGTTCCTTTTACTACGATTTTTGTTTGTGATGGCACTTCAATTTCAATACCTTGTTCAGGGACGATTTCAACCGGATGAGAGTATCCAACGCTTAAAACAAGCTTATTGCCTGATTTAGAAGCACGGTAACCGACACCGACTAATTCTAATCCTTTTTCAAAGCCTTTATTCACACCTTCTACCATGTTGCCGAGCAAGCTTCTTGTTGTACCATGAAGAGCACGGTGTTCTTTGTGGTCAGAAGGACGGTTTACAGTTAGTACATTGTCCTCGATCTTAATTTCAATATCAGGGTGAAACGTACGGGTTAATTCTCCTTTAGGACCTTTCACAGTTACAGTGTTGTTATTGTTCGTTACTGTAACACCTGAAGGGATCTCAAGCAGCTTTCTTCCTACACGAGACATATTTTACACCTCCATCCTTATTATACTTATTACCAAACGTAAGCTAGTACTTCTCCGCCGGCTTGTTTCGCACGGGCTTCTTTATCAGTCAAAACTCCTTGAGAAGTTGAGATGATAGCAATCCCTAAACCGTTCAAAACGCGAGGAACTTCGGTTGATTTTGCATAAACACGAAGACCAGGCTTACTGATTCTTTTTAAGCCAGTGATAACTCGTTCGTTGTTTTGGCCGTATTTCAAGAAAACACGGATGATTCCTTGCTTGCTGTCTTCAACGAATTCGACGTCACGGACGAAACCTTCACGTTTTAAGATTTCAGCAATTTCTCTTTTAAGTTTAGAAGCAGGGATTTCAAGCTTCTCATGACGTACCATGTTCGCGTTGCGAATACGAGTCAGCATATCTGCAATCGGATCTGTCATAACCATTATTAATTAACCTCCTTCCCGTTTACGGGGATTACCAGCTGGCTTTTTTAACGCCAGGAATTTGTCCTTTATATGCAAGTTCACGGAAACAAATACGGCAAAGTTTAAACTTACGAATAACGGAATGTGGTCGACCGCAGCGTTCGCAGCGAGTATATTCCTGAACTTTAAACTTAGGCTCTCGTTTTTGTTTCGCAATCATAGACTTTTTAGCCATGATTTCGCCTCCCTTTCCTATTTATTTCTGGAACGGCATACCTACTTGAGTCAATAGTTCACGAGCTTCTTCGTCTGTATTTGCAGTCGTAACAATAACGATATCCATACCGCGAACCTTAGTTACTTTATCGTAATCAATTTCAGGGAAAATCAACTGTTCTTTAATGCCCAATGTGTAGTTTCCGCGACCGTCAAATGATTTTTTAGAGACTCCGCGGAAATCACGTACGCGTGGTAAAGAAACAGCAATAAGTTTATCAAGGAAATCATACATGCGCTCTCCGCGTAGAGTTACTTTCGCTCCGATCGGCATTCCTTCACGAAGACGGAATCCAGCGATTGACTTCTTCGCACGAGTAACAACAGGTTTTTGACCAGCGATAAACGTAAGCTCTTCAACTGCTGTGTCGATTGCTTTCGCGTTTTGTACAGCATCGCCAATACCCATATTAATTACAATTTTTTCGATTTTCGGCACTTGCATGACAGAATCATAATTGAACTTTGTCATTAATCCAGGTGTAATTTCTTTTTTGTACTTTTCTTTAAGGCGGTTCATGAGATAGACCTCCCTTCCTTTATTACTATTTATCTAGAACTTGGCCCGATTTTTTAGCAACACGGACTTTCTTTCCGTCTTCCGTTTTATAACCAACACGTGTGCCTTTCCCTGATTTCGGATCAATCGGCATAACGTTGGACACATGGATAGGTGCTTCTTGGTTTAAGATTCCACCTTGTGGATTTGCTTGTGTCGGTTTTGAGTGCTTTTTAACGATATTCACACCTTCAACCAAAACACGCTCTTTCTTTGGAAAAGATGCAAGGATCACTCCTTCTTTGCCCTTGTCTTTACCGGAAATAACCACTACTTTATCGCCTTTTTTAACATGCATTCTGATCGCACCTCCTTAGCAAGGCATTTCATTCATTAAATAACTTCTGGAGCTAGAGAAACAATTTTCATAAAGTTGTTTTCACGCAATTCACGGGCTACTGGTCCGAAAATACGAGTACCACGCGGGCTTTTGTCATCACGAATAATGACACAAGCATTTTCATCAAAAGTGATGTAAGAACCGTCATTGCGGCGTGCACCGCTTTTCGTCCGAACGATAACAGCTTTTACCACATCACCTTTTTTGACAACGCCTCCTGGTGTTGCTTGTTTAACCGTACAAACAATGACATCACCAATATTTGCTGTTTTGCGGCCTGATCCACCCAAAACCTTAATCGTTAAGACTTCACGTGCACCAGAGTTGTCAGCGACTTTTAAACGAGACTCCTGTTGAATCATTTTGCGACCTCCCTTCGGAATAAATCCCGAACTTTAATTAGATAACAATAGCTTCTTCGACAACTTCAACTAAACGAAAACGTTTCGTCGCAGATAACGGACGAGTTTCCATGATTCTTACGATGTCACCGATTTTAGCTTGATTATTTTCATCATGCGCTTTGAATTTTTTAGAGTATTTAACACGCTTGCCGTAAAGCTTATGCTTTTTGTATGTTTCTACAACAACCGTAATGGTTTTATCCATTTTATCAGAAACAACACGGCCTTGATAAACCTTGCGTTGGTTACGTTCACTCATGGTACGAAACCTCCTATCTTTTCTTATTTGCTGGAAGCAAGTTCTCTTTGGCGAATCACGGTTTTCATACGCGCAATTGATTTGCGCACTTCACGGATGCGAGCTGTATTTTCAAGCTGTCCAGTCGCAAGTTGAAAGCGAAGGTTGAAAAGCTCTTCTTTAAGAGATTTTACTTTTTGTTCAATTTCAGCAGTGGTTAGGTCACGAATTTCATTAGCTTTCATTTGATTCACCACCAATTTCTTCACGTTTTACGAATTTAGTCTTAATTGGAAGCTTGTGTGCAGCAAGACGTAAAGCTTCACGAGCAACTTCTTCAGATACACCCGCGATTTCAAATAAAATTTTACCTGGTTTTACTACAGCAACCCATCCTTCAGGAGCACCTTTACCGGAACCCATTCGAACTTCAAGTGGCTTTGCAGTATATGGTTTTGAAGGGAAAATTTTAATCCAAACTTTACCGCCACGTTTCATGTAACGAGTCATGGCAATACGAGCAGCTTCAATTTGACGGTTCGTAATCCAAGATGCTTCTAGAGCTTGAAGACCATACTCACCGAAGTTTACCTCAGTTCCGCCTTTTGCACGACCGCGCATTTTTCCACGGTGTTCTCTGCGGTATTTCACACGTTTAGGCAATAACATGATTATTTTCCTCCTTCCTGAGTGTTCTTCTTAGCAGGAAGTACCTCTCCACGATAGATCCATACTTTAACGCCAAGCTTACCGTAAGTGGTGTCAGCTTCACATGTAGCGTAATCGATGTCCGCACGTAGTGTATGGAGTGGAACAGTTCCTTCACTGTAATATTCAGAACGGGCAATATCTGCACCGCCAAGACGACCTGAAACCATTGTTTTAATTCCTTGTGCTCCAGCACGCATCGTACGTTGGATCGCTTGCTTTTGCGCACGGCGGAAAGAAATACGGTTTTCTAATTGACGAGCGATGTTATCTGCAACAAGCTGAGCATCTAGATCAGCTTTTTTGATTTCAAGAATGTTGATGTGTACACGTTTCCCGGTTAGTTCGTTAAGGGCTTTACGAAGTGCTTCAACTTCCGAACCACCTTTACCGATAACCATACCAGGCTTCGCTGTATGAACAGTAATATTCACACGGTTAGCAGCACGTTCAATTTCCACTTTAGAAACAGAAGCGTCAGCTAGGCGTTTGCTGATGTATTCACGGATTTTAAGGTCTTCATGCAATAAGTCAGCGTAATCTTTACCAGCGAACCATTTAGATTCCCAATCACGAATAACTCCAATGCGAAGACCGACTGGATTTACCTTTTGACCCACGAGTTATCCCTCCTTCTTTTCTGATACAACGATTGTAATATGACTCGTACGTTTGTTGATTTGGCTTGCACGTCCCATAGCGCGCGGACGGAATCTTTTCAACGTCGGGCCTTCATTTACGTAAGCTTCAGTAACAACTAGGTTGTTTGCGTCCAATTCATAGTTGTGCTCAGCATTGGCAATAGCAGAGTTTAATACTTTTTCAATAATCGGAGAAGCAGCTCTTGGTGTATGGCGTAGAATTGATACTGCTTCACCTGCTTGCTTGCCTCGAATCAGGTCCATTACTAGACGAGCTTTACGAGGAGCAATGCGTACTGTTTTTGCAACAGCTTTAGCGTCCATTTAGGTTGCCTCCTCTCTTAGCGTCTTGTTTTTTTATCATCACTAGCATGGCCTTTGTAAGTACGAGTTGGTGCAAATTCACCCAACTTGTGACCTACCATATCTTCTGAAATGAAGACAGGTACATGTTTGCGTCCATCATAGACAGCAAGTGTGTGACCGATAAATTGCGGGAAAATGGTTGAACGGCGTGACCAAGTTTTAATCACTTGCTTTTTATCCGTTTCGTTTAACTTTTCGACTTTCGTCATTAAATGTTCATCGACAAATGGTCCTTTTTTCAAGCTGCGAGCCATTTTGGAACCTCCCTTCGTGATTGCACTACGGTCCGAAATGAACCGTAGACAATCGCGTTATTTTTTACGGCGACGTACAATAAATTTATCTGACTTGCTCTTTTTCTTACGAGTTTTAAATCCAAGTGTCGGTTTGCCCCAAGGTGACATTGGTGATTTACGTCCGATAGGCGCACGTCCTTCACCACCGCCATGAGGGTGATCGTTAGGGTTCATAACAGAACCGCGGACTGTCGGGCGAACACCTTTCCAGCGAGAACGTCCAGCTTTACCAGTGTTGATTAGTTCATGCTGTTCGTTTCCTACTTGGCCAACCGTTGCACGGCAAGCAGAAAGAATCATGCGAACTTCACCAGAATTAAGTCTTACGAGTACGTATTTGCCTTCTTTACCTAGAACCTGTGCAGACGTTCCTGCAGAACGAACAAGCTGTCCGCCTTTTCCAGGTTTCAACTCAATGTTGTGCACAACTGTACCAACAGGAATGTTGACGAGCGGAAGTGCATTTCCTACTTTGATATCAGACTCTGCACCAGAAGAAATTTCCGTACCAACTTCGATTCCTTTCGGAGCCAAGATGTAACGTTTTTCTCCATCTGCATAGCTGATTAGAGCAATATTTGCTGAGCGGTTAGGATCGTATTCTACTGAAGCAACGCGTCCAGGTATACCATCTTTATCGCGCTTAAAGTCAATGATACGGTATTGACGCTTATGTCCGCCACCTTGGTGACGTACAGTCATTTTTCCTTGGTTGTTGCGTCCTCCTTTTTTATGAAGGGGAGAAAGCAAAGATTTTTCTGGTTTATCAGTTGTGATTTCAGCAAAATCTGAAGTTGTCATCCCACGACGTCCATTAGAGGTCGGTTTATACTTTTTAATCGCCATTTTGAGTTTCCCTCCTTCTTTTTATAATTTAGGCTTCAAAAATTTCGATTTCTTTGCTATCTTCAGTAAGTTTAACAATCGCTTTTCTGCGACGGTTTGTTTTACCAGTATAGCGTCCAACTCGCTTGAACTTGCCTTTATAGTTCATAATGTTGACTTTTTCAACCTTCACACCGAAAATCGCCTCAACCGCATCTTTCACTTCGGTTTTATTGGCTCTTACATCTACGTCGAACGTATATTTCTTCTCTTCGGACATTAATTCAGCAGAACGTTCAGTAATAACGGGGCGCTTAAGAACATCACGATGATCTTTCATTACGCGAGCACCTCCTCTACTTTTTCAACCGCTGCTTTCGTAATCAGAAGCTTCTCATGGTTTACAACGTCTAATACGCTGATACCATCAACATTGACAACAGTAACTCCAGGAATATTACGAGCAGATAATGAAACTGTCTCGTTATGATCAGCAGTTACGATTAAAGCTTTCTTCTCAACAGAAAGACCTTTAAGGATCGTTGCCATTTCTTTCGTTTTAACAGCTTCAAGCGTTAAATCTTCAAGAACGACTAGATTGTTGTCAGTTACTTTAGAAGACAATACTGATTTGATCGCCAAGCGGCGAACTTTTTTAGGTAGCTTATAAGAATAGCTGCGTGGTGTTGGGCCAAAAACAATTCCACCTCCGCGCCATTGCGGTGAACGGATTGAACCTTGACGGGCACGTCCTGTACCTTTTTGGCGCCATGGTTTGCGGCCTCCGCCACGTACTTCAGAACGATTTTTAACTTTATGTGATCCTTGGCGTAAGGATGCTCTTTGCATAAGGATGGCATCGAATACGACACTCTCATTCGGCTCGATTCCGAATACAGATGCGTTTAATTCGATGTCTCCGTTTGAAGAGCCGTTTTGTTTATATAATGTTACTTTTGGCATGACCATTTTCCTCCTTTCCTAAGAGAATTATTTAGATTTAATTGCGCTTTTTACAGTTACCAATGATTTTTTAGGTCCAGGGACATTCCCTTTTACTAAAATAACATTGCGTTCAGCATCTACTCTGACAATCTCTAGATTTTGAACAGTAATTTTTTCTCCGCCCATGCGGCCTGGCAATGCTTTGCCTTTAAATACACGGTTTGGATCAACCGGTCCCATTGAACCTGGACGACGGTGGTAGCGTGAACCGTGAGTCATAGGTCCGCGAGATTGTCCGTGGCGCTTAATTGCACCTTGGAATCCTTTACCTTTCGATACTCCTGTTACATCTACAATTTCTCCAGCAGAGAAAACATCAACTTTGACTTCCTGACCAACTTCATACGCATTCACATCTACACCGCGTAATTCTTTTACGAAGCGCTTAGGTGCAGTTTCTGCTTTTGCAACGTGACCTTTTTCAGGTTTGTTTGAAAGCTTTTCACGTTTGTCTTCAAAACCGATTTGGATCGCTTCGTAGCCATCGTTGTCAGCTGCCTTCTTTTGAAGAACGACGTTTGGGTTCGCTTCAATTACAGTCACTGGAATTAGATCACCGTTTTCAGCAAATACTTGCGTCATACCAATTTTTCTTCCTAAGATTCCTTTGGTCATTCGTCACACCTCCTGTTAATTTAAATGGTTTATTCTATAAACTTATAGTTTAATTTCGATATCTACACCTGATGGCAGGTCTAAACGCATAAGTGCATCGACAGTTTGTGGAGTCGGGTTCACGATGTCGATTAGACGCTTATGTGTACGCATTTCGAATTGTTCACGAGAATCTTTGTATTTATGAACCGCACGAAGAATCGTGTAAACTGATTTTTCAGTTGGCAACGGAATCGGACCTGATACATTAGCACCAGAACGTTTTGCCGTTTCTACAATTTTCTCAGCTGATTGATCAAGAATTCTATGATCATATGCTTTTAAACGAATACGAATTTTTTGTTTTGCCATTATTTTCCCTCCTTTTCGCCTACTTTAAGTTAGACAGTTCTCCGTGAGAAAACCTCACTCACCTTGCCATGGCAAAGCGGCCTGGTGTGTCAGCAACCTCTCACTTCATCGCAGTCAAAGACCAACATGCACTATTATACAAAAATACGAGGCATGATGCAAGAAAATATTAAAATTCCTGTGCTTTGCACACTTTTTTCATTATACAGATTAACCCTGCCGACTTCAAGAGTAATCATTTTCTAATTTTATCCCTTATACGGGATTCTCATAACAGGGGTTATTGGTCATTAAGGGAGGGCTGGAAAGAGGAAGATAAGGTTGGCTTCAGGTGACGATGATTGATGATGAACCAAATAGAAAAAAGCGAGACCCTATTAGGATCTCGCTTTTTTTATATATTGATTATTCAACGATAGTTGTAACAACACCAGATCCAACAGTACGTCCGCCTTCACGGATAGAGAAGCGAGTACCATCTTCAATAGCGATAGTTGAAATCAATTCAACATCCATTTCGATGTTGTCTCCAGGCATAACCATTTCTACGCCTTCAGGAAGCTGAATGATACCAGTTACATCAGTTGTACGGAAGTAGAACTGAGGACGGTAGTTTGAGAAGAATGGAGTATGACGTCCACCTTCTTCTTTAGAAAGAACATAAACTTCAGCTTTAAATTTGTGGTGCGGAGTGATCGTACCTGGTTTAGCAAGTACTTGACCACGTTGGATATCTTCACGGGCAACACCGCGAAGAAGTGCACCGATGTTGTCTCCAGCTTCAGCATAATCAAGAAGCTTACGGAACATTTCAACACCAGTAACTGTAGTCTTTTTCTTATCTTCAGCAAGACCAACGATTTCTACTTCGTCACCGACTTTAACTTGTCCGCGCTCAACACGGCCAGTAGCAACTGTTCCACGGCCAGTGATTGAGAAAACATCCTCAACAGGCATCATGAAAGGCTTGTCAGTGTCGCGTTCTGGAGTTGGGATGTATTCATCAACAGCATCCATTAGTTCAAAGATTTTTTGCTCGTAATCAGCATCTCCTTCAAGAGCTTTAAGAGCTGAACCTTGAATTACAGGAATGTCATCTCCAGGGAAGTCATATTCAGAAAGAAGATCACGAACTTCCATTTCAACTAGTTCAAGTAGTTCTTCGTCATCAACCATGTCGCATTTGTTTAAGAATACAACAATGTAAGGAACACCAACGTTTTTAGAAAGAAGGATGTGCTCACGAGTTTGTGGCATTGGACCATCAGCAGCAGAAACAACTAGGATTGCTCCGTCCATTTGAGCCGCACCAGTGATCATGTTTTTAACATAGTCAGCGTGTCCAGGGCAGTCAACGTGTGCATAGTGGCGAGTATCAGTTTCATACTCAACGTGTGCAGTTGAAATTGTGATTCCGCGCTCACGCTCTTCTGGAGCACCATCAATTTGATCGTAAGCCATTGCTGCACCTTTACCAGATTTCTTATGAAGTACTGTTGTGATAGCAGCAGTTAAAGTTGTTTTACCATGGTCAACGTGTCCAATTGTGCCGATGTTGGCATGTTGTTTGGAACGGTCGAATTTTTCTTTAGCCATTCTATAAAATCCTCCTTAAAAGCTTGTTTTTAATGTATAAAGAGTGATAGAAAGTGAAAGCAAAAGTTTCACTTTCTCATCTTACACTAGTAGTTATACTTTAATGAAGCGGCAAAATCAATTATTCACCGCGATTTTTTTTGATAATTTCTTCGCTGATGCTTTTTGGCACTTCTTCATAGTGATCAAAGTGCATTGAGAATACACCGCGACCTTGTGTGTTAGAGCGAAGTGATGTTGCATAGCCGAACATTTCTGATAGTGGAACCATCGCGCGAACGATCTGTGCGTTACCGCGGGCATCCATACCTTCAACACGTCCGCGACGGGATGTTACATCACCCATGATGTCACCCATGTATTCTTCAGGGATAACAACTTCAACCTTCATGACTGGCTCAAGAATAACCGGGCTACATTTTTTAGCGGCATTTTTCAATGCCATAGAAGCCGCGATTTTAAAGGCCATTTCATTCGAGTCAACGTCATGGTACGAGCCGTCATACAGCTTAGCTTTAATATCAACTAGCGGATATCCGGCAAGTACACCGTTTTGCAATGAATCCTCAAGTCCGGCTTGAACCGCTGGGATGTACTCACGAGGAACGACACCACCGACGATTGCATTTTCAAATTCGAAGCCTTTTCCTTCTTCGTTTGGTGAAAATTCAATCCAAACGTGTCCGAATTGTCCGCGTCCGCCAGACTGACGCACGAACTTTCCTTCTACTTGAGCAGGAGAGCGGAAAGTTTCGCGGTATCCAACCTGTGGAGCACCAACGTTAGCTTCTACTTTGAATTCGCGTTTCATACGGTCAACGATAATGTCAAGGTGAAGTTCACCCATACCTTCGATGATGGTTTGACCTGTTTCTTGATCCGTATGCGCACGGAATGTTGGATCTTCTTCAGCAAGCTTACCAAGGGCGATAGACATCTTGTCTTGGTCAGCTTTTGATTTTGGTTCGATCGCAACAGAGATAACCGGCTCAGGGAATTCCATTGATTCCAAGATAACCAAGCTTTTCTCGTCACAAAGAGTATCGCCAGTTGATGTATCTTTTAGACCAACTGCTGCAGCAATATCCCCCGCATAAACAGTCGAAATTTCTTCACGGCTGTTTGCGTGCATTTGAAGGATACGGCCGACACGCTCACGCTTACCCTTAGAAGAGTTTCTTACGTATGAACCGGAATCAAGCGTTCCTGAGTAAACACGGAAGAAGGTAAGTTTACCAACGTAAGGGTCAGTCATAACTTTAAACGCTAAAGCTGAGAAAGGAGCATCGTCGGAAGATTCACGAACGACTTCTTCTTCAGAATCTGGAAGAATCCCTTTAATTGGTGGTACATCAATCGGAGCCGGAAGGTAATCAAGAACTGAGTCAAGAACCAACTGTACTCCTTTATTTTTGAACGCAGAGCCGCATAGAACCGGATAGAACTCAACATTACAAGTTCCTTTACGGATCGCAGCCTTTAGTTCAGGAATTGTGATCTCTTCACCTTCAAGGTACTTCTCCATAAGCTCTTCATCAAGCTCAGCAACTGCTTCTACTAAGTTCGCACGATGCTCTTCTGCAAGTTCTTTGTACTCGTCAGGGATTTCTTTCGCTTCTGAGCGTGTACCCAAATCATCCTCATAGAAATAAGCTACGTTCTCTACAAGATCGATAATTCCTTCAAAGTTATCTTCAGCGCCAATTGGTAATTGAATCGCATGAGCGTTAGCTTGAAGGCGGTCTCTTAACGTACCGACAGAGTAAAGGAAATCCGCACCGATTTTATCCATTTTGTTGACAAATACAACACGCGGTACTCCGTATGTTGTTGCTTGGCGCCAAACAGTTTCTGTTTGAGGCTCAACACCGGATTGCGCGTCAAGTACTGCCACAGCGCCATCAAGTACCCGGAGAGAACGTTCAACTTCAACTGTGAAGTCTACGTGTCCCGGTGTATCGATGATGTTAATGCGGTAACCTTTCCAAGACGCAGTTGTTGCTGCGGATGTAATTGTAATACCGCGTTCTTGCTCCTGTGCCATCCAGTCCATTTGTGAAGCTCCTTCATGAGTTTCACCAATTTTATGGATACGGCCGGTATAGAACAAGATGCGCTCTGTCGTTGTTGTTTTACCGGCATCAATGTGAGCCATGATACCGATATTACGTGTTTTTTCTAAGGAGAACTCTCTTGCCATTTGGTAACTTCTCCTTCCTTATTAGGAAATTAATTATTTTAGTATATTGAAGATTACCAGCGATAATGAGCAAATGCTTTATTTGCTTCCGCCATTTTATGAGTATCTTCACGTTTTTTCACTGCTGAACCAGTGTTGTTTGCTGCATCAAGAATTTCATTAGCTAAACGCTCTTCCATAGTTTTTTCACCACGAAGACGAGCGTAGTTTACTAACCAACGAAGACCTAAAGTTGTACGGCGCTCTGGACGCACCTCAACAGGAACTTGATAGTTTGAACCGCCGACACGGCGAGCTTTTACTTCTAGTACAGGCATGATGTTTTTCAATGCTTGTTCGAAAACCTCCATTGCTTCGTTGCCAGTACGTTCTTTAATGATGTCGAATGATTTGTATAGGATTGTTTGAGACTTTCCTCTTTTACCATCAATCATCATTTTGTTGATTAAGCGTGTAACAAGCTTTGAATTGTAAATTGGATCTGGTAACACGTCTCTTTTTGCTACAGGACCTTTACGAGGCATCTGAATATCCTCCCTTCATAGAAATTGATTATTGATTTCTCTTAAATTACTTGCCTTTAGGGCGTTTTGTACCGTATTTAGAACGGCCTTGCATACGATTTTCAACTCCAGCAGTATCAAGCGCACCACGTACGATGTGGTAACGAACTCCCGGTAAATCCTTTACACGTCCGCCGCGAATTAGGACAACACTGTGTTCTTGAAGGTTGTGCCCAATTCCAGGGATGTATGCTGTAACCTCGATGTTGTTAGACAAACGAACACGAGCATACTTACGAAGTGCAGAGTTTGGTTTTTTCGGTGTCATTGTACCCACACGAGTACATACCCCGCGTTTTTGTGGTGAGGATACGTTTGTCATTTCTTTTTTGAAACTGTTGTATCCTTTGTTAAGCGCAGGTGATTTTGAAGTTTCAACCTTGCTTACGCGACCTTTGCGAACTAATTGATTAATAGTTGGCATGATATTGTTTCCTCCCTTCCTTGCTTTTTATAACCCACATACCCAGGTGGTTCATTAATAGGTAAAAAACAATGCCTTTGCATTACAAAGAAATAACGCAAAAACAAGTACGTTATTGAATAATGGCAACAGCTGCTGCCCTAACCTCTATTCCGCAAGCTTTGCCGAGCTTTTTCATGGAATCAACCATAGAGACTGCCACTTCCCGTTCTTTGGCAAGCTGGATCACACCAGCCGTCAAATGAGGGTCGGCATCTTCTGCTACGACTATTTCCTTGACTGAATTTCGTTTAAGAGCTTTTACTGTTTGCTTCGTACCTATAATAATCGTTTCTGCCTGCATTACTTTATCATAAGACACGAATATATCCTCCAAAGTAACAGGTTTAGTTTTTCACACCTTGGATATAGTATCATTCAAAAAGAAGGATGTCAACATTCTATGACATATTTTAGTGACATCCTTCATTTTCTATTTTTTATTCAACCGGGACCATATCCTCTGATGGCTGAACATGTGATACTGGTTTAACTTTACGGTAATTTTGCATTCCTGTACCTGCAGGAACAAGCTTACCGATAATGACGTTTTCTTTCAATCCAAGCAGCTCGTCGCGTTTTCCTTTAATTGCAGCGTCGGTAAGAACACGTGTTGTTTCTTGGAAGGACGCAGCAGATAAGAAGGAATCCGTTTCAAGCGATGCTTTTGTAATACCGAGGATCACAGGACGGCAGGTTGCCGGACGGTTCCCTTCCAATAGCACCTTTTTGTTTGCTTCTGTAAACTGGTGGATATCAAGAAGAGTCCCTGGCAATACTTCAGTATCTCCAGCATCAATGACACGCACTTTTTTAAGCATTTGACGTACCATAACCTCAACGTGTTTATCGCCGATTTCAACACCCTGCATACGGTAAACCTTTTGTACTTCATGAAGCAGATATTCTTGTACAGCCGTAATATCTGTTACTTTTAAAAGTTCTTTCGGATCAATCGATCCTTCAGTAAGAACTTGGCCTCTTACAATTTGATCTCCTTCTACTACTTTAAGGCGTGCGTTGTAAGGTGCTGTATATGAACGAGATTCTACCTCGCCTTGAATGACAATCTCTTGTTGTTTATCCCGAACATCATTAACCTCAGTAATGACGCCGTCGATTTCGGAAATTGTCGCTTGGCCTTTCGGATTTCTTGCTTCAAACAGCTCTTGAATACGCGGCAAACCTTGAGTAATATCGTCCCCCGCAACTCCACCGGTGTGGAAGGTACGCATGGTAAGCTGCGTTCCCGGCTCTCCGATCGATTGGGCAGCAATAATTCCAACCGCTTCGCCTACTTCTACATCTTGGCCAGTTGCAAGGTTGCGTCCGTAGCATCGTTTACATACCCCGTGAGGAGTATTACAAGTAAACGCAGAACGGATCCAAACCTCATTAATGCCAGCTTCCACAATTTCAATTGCTTTGTCCTCATCGATCAGTTCGTTCTCTTCGATTAACACAGCGCCCGTTTCAGGATGCTTGACGGTCTTGCGGGCAAATCGTCCAACCAAGCGTTCATCAAGGCGTTCAATAATTTCTGTTCCTTCTTTAAGATCCTTTGCAAGAATTCCTCGATCTGTACCACAGTCTGTTTCTCTGATGATAACATCCTGGGCAACATCAACGAGCCTTCTTGTCAAATAGCCAGAGTCAGCCGTTTTAAGAGCTGTATCGGCAAGACCTTTCCGTGCGCCGTGAGTTGAGATAAAGTATTCCAATACTGTTAAGCCTTCTCGGAAGCTCGATTTAATTGGAAGTTCGATAATGCGTCCAGAAGGGTTGGCCATCAAACCGCGCATACCAGCAAGCTGGGTAAAGTTCGAGGCGTTACCACGGGCTCCGGAATCACTCATCATGTAAATTGGGTTGACTTCGTCTAATGACTTCATCAACTTGCTCTGAATCACATCTTTTGCTGAGCTCCAGATGCTGATTACACGTTCGTATCTTTCTTCCTCCGTGATTAATCCACGTCTGAATTGCTTAAGAACATTGTCTACTTTTCCTTGTGCTTCTTCAAGAATAGCCTGTTTGTCATCAAGGACGACGATATCAGAAACACCAACCGTAATACCAGCTTTTGTTGAATACCTAAAACCGAGATTTTTCATACGATCAAGCATCTTAGATGTTTCGGTAATATGGAACTTCTTAAAGATTTCGGCAATAATTTTACCTAATATCCCTTTTTTGAATGGAGAATTGATTTCTTGCTTTTCAATTACATCCTTTATATCCGCACCATTATCAACGAAGAAACGATCAGGTGTCTTCTCTTCAATATTGCTTTTGGTCGGCTCATTCATATAAGGGAATGACGGCGGTAAAATTTCATTGAAAATTAATTTCCCGACAGTTGTTACCAGCAATTTCTTACGTTGTTCTTCGGTAAATGTTGTGTTTTTCAATGAATTTACAGCTACAGCTACCCGCGTATGCAAATGAACGTAGCCGTTTTGGTATGCAAGCAGCGCTTCATCTGTATCCTTAAAGACCATACCTTCCCCGATCGCGCCCTTGCGCTCTAAGGTGAGATAATAGTTCCCGAGAACCATATCTTGAGAAGGGGTAACAACCGGTTTACCATCTTTAGGATTCAGGATGTTTTGTGCCGCAAGCATCAATATACGTGCCTCAGCTTGAGCTTCAGCAGATAACGGAACGTGAACAGCCATTTGGTCGCCGTCAAAGTCCGCATTATACGCTGTACACACCAATGGGTGAAGACGGATTGCCCGGCCTTCAACAAGCGTTGGTTCAAATGCTTGAATTCCCAATCTGTGAAGTGTCGGTGCACGGTTAAGAAGAACCGGATGCTCTTTAATAACAGACTCAAGCACATCCCATACCTCTGGCTGCACGCGCTCAATTTTACGTTTTGCACTTTTAATGTTATGAGCTAAACCTTTTTCAACAAGCTCTTTCATAACAAAAGGCTTAAACAGCTCCAACGCCATTTCCCTTGGCAGCCCGCATTGGTACATTTTCAGATTCGGCCCTACAACAATAACCGAACGTCCTGAATAGTCAACGCGTTTTCCTAATAGGTTTTGACGGAAGCGCCCTTGTTTACCTTTCAGCATATGTGAAAGAGATTTAAGCGGCCTGTTGCCAGGTCCTGTTACAGGACGGCCGCGGCGGCCGTTATCGATTAAAGCGTCAACCGCTTCTTGAAGCATCCGTTTTTCATTTTGTACGATAATGCTTGGAGCCCCAAGATCCAGCAACCGTTTTAAACGGTTGTTACGGTTAATGACGCGGCGGTATAAGTCATTTAAGTCGGAAGTCGCAAACCGTCCGCCGTCAAGCTGAACCATTGGGCGCAGCTCAGGAGGAATAACAGGAAGCACATCAAGGATCATCCAAGATGGTTTATTTCCTGAATTACGGAAGGCTTCCAACACCTCAAGGCGCTTAATGGCACGTGTCCGCCTTTGACCTTGGGATGTTTTCAATTCTTCTTTCAGCGTATCTACTTCTTTATTTAAATCAATATCGGATAGAAGCTTGTTAATAGCTTCAGCTCCCATTGACGCATGAAATTTATTGCCGTACTTATCATAATAAGAACGGAATTCTTTTTCAGAAAGAAGCTGTTTCTTTTCAAGCGGCGTATTGCCCGGGTCTGTCACCACGTAAGACGCAAAATAGATAACTTCCTCCAAAGCGCGCGGAGACATATCAAGCACGAGGCCCATGCGGCTTGGTATTCCTTTGAAGTACCAAATATGAGAGACAGGGGCAGCCAATTCGATATGCCCCATTCTCTCACGACGTACTTTTGCACGTGTAACTTCCACTCCGCAGCGGTCACAAACAACGCCTTTATAACGTACCCGCTTGTATTTGCCGCAATGACATTCCCAGTCTTTTGTAGGACCAAAAATTCGTTCGCAGAACAAACCGTCTTTTTCGGGTTTTAACGTCCGATAGTTTATTGTTTCGGGTTTTTTTACTTCACCAAATGACCATGAGCGGATTTTATCAGGTGAAGCGAGACCGATGTTCATATACTCAAAATTGTTCACATCTAGCAAGGGGCTTACCTCCCTTTTAATCTTCGGGTTATACCCATTTCACTTGCTGAAAAAATTGTCAGCTGCTTATTCTTTCGTCACAACACCACGTTCTAGATCAGCGGGAGCAAATTCTTCAGCAGGGTCATCGTTCGTCAGAACCAAGTCCTCAGCTTGCTTTGCTTCCTCATCATCTTCCAGGTCTCTCATCTCTATTTCTTCTTCATCGCCGGAAAGAATCTTCACATCCATACCCAAGCTTTGAAGCTCTTTAATTAATACTTTAAATGACTCTGGAACACCCGGCTCCGGAACATTGTCGCCTTTCACAATCGCTTCATATGTTTTTACACGTCCGACAACGTCATCGGATTTCACGGTTAAGATCTCTTGAAGGGTATAGGCTGCACCGTATGCTTCAAGGGCCCATACTTCCATTTCTCCAAACCGCTGTCCGCCGAATTGCGCTTTACCGCCAAGAGGCTGCTGCGTAACAAGAGAGTAAGGTCCGGTTGAACGGGCATGAAGCTTATCATCAACCATGTGCGCAAGCTTAATCATGTACATAATTCCAACAGATACCCGGCTGTCAAATGGCTCTCCGGTACGTCCGTCGTACAAGACTGTTTTTGCATCTCTTGCCATTCCAGCTTCTTCGAGAGTTTCCCATACATCTTCTTCACGAGCGCCATCAAAAACAGGTGATGCGACATGAAGTCCGAGGCTGCGTGCAGCCATACCGATGTGAAGTTCAAGCACTTGCCCGATATTCATACGGGAAGGCACTCCAAGTGGGTTTAACATGATATCAATCGGCGTTCCGTCCGGCAAATAAGGCATATCTTCTTCAGGAAGAATTTTAGAAATAACCCCTTTGTTTCCGTGACGTCCGGCCATTTTATCTCCTTCAGAAATCTTACGCTTCTGAACAATGTAAACTCTGACCAGCTGGTTAACGCCTGGAGGCAGTTCATCTCCATCTTCACGATTAAAGACTTTGACATCAAGAATAATACCTTCTCCTCCATGAGGTACACGAAGAGACGTATCTCTGACTTCACGGGCTTTTTCACCAAAGATGGCGTGCAGGAGGCGTTCTTCTGCTGTAAGCTCAGTAACCCCTTTTGGCGTTACTTTACCGACCAATAGATCGCCGTCTTTTACTTCGGCGCCAACACGGATAATACCTCGTTCATCGAGATTGCGCAGCGCATCCTCTCCGACATTTGGTATATCGCGTGTGATTTCTTCCGGTCCGAGCTTGGTATCACGGGCTTCTGACTCGTATTCTTCAATATGGATTGAAGTATAGACATCATCCTTAACGAGACGTTCGCTCATAATAATGGCATCCTCGTAGTTATATCCGTCCCAAGTCATAAATCCGACCATGACGTTTCTTCCGAGAGCAAGCTCACCTAATTCCATAGATGGACCGTCGGCAAGAATTTCACCCTTTACGACTTCATCACCCACACTGACAATCGGGCGTTGGTTGTAGCACGTACCTTGGTTTGAGCGAATAAACTTTAACATGCTGTATTTATCAAGGTTGCCTTTTATCTTTTGACCGTCTACTTCTTCGTAACGGCGAACCCACACATTTTTGGCTTCCACACGTTCAACGACACCAGGATAGCGGCAAATAACGGCTGATCCTGAGTCTTTGCCGGATACATACTCCATACCGGTACCAACAATAGGGGCTTCAGGATTCATAAGAGGGACAGCCTGCCGTTGCATGTTTGCTCCCATTAACGCACGGTTTGAGTCATCGTTTTCTAAGAATGGGATACATGCTGTCGCTGCAGAAACTACCTGCTTAGGCGATACATCCATGTAATCGACACGGTCTTTTGGAACAACGGTATTTTCCCCGCGGAACCTGGCAACAATTTGGTCATCAATAAATGATCCGTCATCGCCTAAGCGTGCATTTGCTTGGGCAACTACATAGTTGTCCTCTTCGTCTGCTGTCAGATAATCAATTCTAGGCGTGACTTTCCCTGTTTCCGGATCAACGCGGCGATAAGGGGTTTCGATAAACCCAAAACGATTGACTTTCGCAAAAGAGGAAAGTGAGTTAATCAAGCCGATGTTCGGACCCTCAGGTGTTTCGATCGGGCACATACGGCCGTAATGGGAATAGTGAACGTCGCGCACTTCCATGCCGGCGCGCTCACGAGTTAAGCCTCCTGGCCCAAGGGCAGACAAGCGGCGTTTATGTGTCAATTCCGCTAACGGATTTGTTTGGTCCATGAACTGTGAAAGCTGAGAGCTTCCGAAGAACTCTTTAATCGATGCAATCACAGGTCGTATGTTTATCAACTGCTGTGGTGTAATGGTATTCGTATCCTGAATCGACATTCTTTCACGAACGACGCGTTCCATCCTGCTGAGTCCAATGCGGAATTGGTTTTGCAGCAATTCGCCAACGGAACGAAGGCGACGGTTACCAAGATGGTCGATGTCATCAGTGTCCCCTACACCATGAAGCAGGTTAAAGAAATAGCTGATTGAAGAAATAATATCTGACGGCGTTATGTTTTTAACACCCTCTTCAATAAACGCATTTCCGATTACATTTATAGTTTGCTCCCCGTCTTTATCAGCAGGAGAATAAATTTTAATTGACTGAAGCAGTACATCGTCTTCCACCACTCCGCCATTCGGGTGAAGCTTTTTGAAGCCAATACCGTTTTCGAGATACGGCAATACTTTATCAAGAGCTCTTCTATCTAAAATGCTGCCTTTTTCCGCTAAAATTTCTCCTGTTTCAGGATCAACTAGCGTCTCAGCTACTCTCTGATTGAACAAACGGTTTTTGATATGAAGCTTCTTATTAATCTTGTAGCGTCCAACGCTCGCAAGGTCGTATCTTTTCGGATCGAAGAATCTAGAGTCAAGCAAACTCTTCGCATTATCCACTGTTGGCGGTTCTCCAGGACGAAGGCGCTCATAGATTTCAAGAAGCGCTTTTTCTGTCGTTTCTGTATTATCTTTATCTAGTGTATTGCGTAAAAACTCGTTTTCACCAATCAAGTCGGTGATTTCTTGATCTGTTCCGAAACCAAGTGCACGCAAAAGAACCGTAACTGGCAACTTACGAGTACGATCAATACGGACATACACCACATCTTTCGCATCAGTTTCGTATTCTAACCATGCGCCACGGTTTGGAATGACAGTCGCAGTAAATCCTCTTTTACCGTTTTTGTCTACTTTACCACTAAAATATACACTTGGAGACCGTACAAGCTGGGATACAATGACACGTTCAGCACCATTAATAATAAATGTACCTGTGTCGGTCATGATAGGAAAATCACCCATAAAGACATCCTGGTCTTTTACTTCACCTGTTTCTTTATTAATCAATCGAACCTTCACTCGAAGCGGCGCAGAGTACGTCACATCACGTTCTTTTGATTCTTCCACAGGATACTTCGGATCTCCCAAACTGTAATCAATGAACTCTAAAGAGAGGTTGCCAGTGAAATCCTCAATTGGCGATATGTCTTGAAACATCTCTCTAAGTCCCTCATCAAGAAACCACTGATAAGAAGAGGTTTGAATTTCAATGAGATTTGGTAATTCTAACACTTCGCTAATACGTGCATAGCTTCTGCGTTGGCGGTGTCGTCCATACTGAACAAGTTGACCTGTCAACTGATTCACCCCTCAAATCATACGTAATATATGTGTAGAAGCATCTCATTAATTGAGATCCTTTTACAAGACAAAACAAAAAAGGGTTTCTTCCTGAGAAAACCACAATCCTGAAACAAAATTCCGATTTTATTAGTTTTTCCATAAAAACGCAATATATACATAAAAATTTCCAAACGAACTGTATACATTGGCATTTTATAATATTAACATAGCCTAAATTACGAGTCAAACTATTTCGCCTGGATAATAAAGTATCCTTTCTTTTTTTCTATCACGGATACATTTTGAAAGAGTGATTCTAATTTTTTTAACGCCGATGCTGCACCTTGTTTTTTTTGGATGACGACCCAAAGCTCACCTGAGTCAAGCAAATAATCCGCACTTTTTTCAAAGATTTCATGTACAACTTTTTTTCCGGCGCGTATTGGGGGATTGGTTACTATAGAAGCAAATGAATGAACAGGATTCACATTCGAAAATAAATCGCTTTGATAAATTTTCGTATTGGTGATTTGGTTGATTGCTGCATTTTCAACGGAAAGCTCTACAGCTCTTTCATTAATATCCACCATATGAACGGTTCGATCTTTGTAATCAGAGGCAATTGATAATCCAATCGGTCCGTAGCCACACCCGAGATCTAAAATATCTCCACTCACTTTAGGTTCGGTGAAGGTGTCTACTAACAACCTGGAGCCAAAGTCTACTTCTTTTTTTGAAAACACACCGCTGTCACTGACAAATGTGAATGGATGATTTCTCAATGTGTACGTCCATTTTTTTCTATCACTTTTCACTGCAGGTTTTTCCGAATAATAGTGGTCACTCACGAGTTAACCTCCTACCGTGTCTTAATGCTGATGCCCTGCTTTATATACATATCAGAGAAAGCCCGCTTATTCAAAAGCGGGCTTTCTCAAGGGAAGGTTAAGCAAAAATTACTTAACTTCTACAGAAGCGCCAACTTCTTCAAGCTTAGCTTTAAGTTCTTCTGCTTCTTCTTTAGCAATACCTTCTTTAAGTGGTTTTGGAGTGTTGTCAACTAGTTCTTTCGCTTCTTTCAAGCCAAGACCAGTGATTTCGCGAACAACTTTGATTACTTTGATTTTTTGAGCTCCAGCACCTTCAAGTACTAGATCAAATTCAGTTTGTTCTGCAGCAGCATCTCCGCCGCCAGCTCCACCAGCTACAGCTACAGGAGCAGCAGCAGTTACGCCAAACTCTTCTTCGATTGCTTTTACTAATTCATTTAACTCAAGAACACTTGCTTCTTTTACGGAAGCAATGATTTCTTCGATATTTAAAGCCATTTGTAATTCCTCCATATTAATTTATTTTATTGAAATACTGTTTGTTTTAAGCACCTTGTTCTTCTTTCTGTTCTGCAACAGCCTTAGTTGCAAGAGCAAAATTGCGGACTGGAGCTTGAAGAACGCTAAGCAACATAGAAAGAAGCCCTTCGCGTGATGGAAGTTCAGCTAGTGCTTTCACATCTTCCACTGTCGCAACTTGTCCTTCTATAACGCCAGCTTTGATTTCCAACGCGTCGTTTTCCTTCGCAAAATTGTTGATCACCTTTGCAGGGGCAATTACGTCTTCTGCGCTGAAAGCAATCGCGTTTGGACCAGTCAATACTTCGCTAAGTCCGTTAAGTTCAGCCTGTTCAACTGCACGGCGAGTCATTGTGTTTTTGTACACTTTGAACTCAACGCCTGCTTCACGAAGCTGTTTACGAAGCTCAGTTACTTGCGCTACATTTAGCCCGCGGTAATCAACAACTACCGTTGACTTGCTTTCACGCAATTTCGTTGCAATTTCATCAACGATTACTTTTTTTGTTTCAATTACGCTGCTCATTGTTACACCTCCTGTGCTTTTTGTGCAACACTTATACCGATCTGGTGATCACTTTCTTTACTAAAATCGGATTTCATATAAAAAGCCTCCATAGGCATGGAGGCTGTATATACAATTATACGATGTACGTAAAAACTGTGAGATATACACCTCGGCAGGAAATTAAGCGCGGGATTGGCACCTGCTGTCTACGGTATAAATGAATATTCTATTTTACAACGACTTGAATTATATCAAATCTGCAGATCATAAGTCAATACTTATTTTACAGAGAAGGATGACGGATCAACTTTTACGCCAGGTCCCATTGTAGAAGTAACGGCGACGTTTTTCATGTAGATCCCTTTAGCTGCAGCTGGTTTTGCTTTTAGCAGCGTGTCATACAATGTTGTGAAATTTTCTGCAAGTTTTGCTTCATCGAAAGATACTTTTCCAATCGGCGCGTGTACGTTACCTTGTCTGTCAACACGGTATTCCACTTTACCTGCTTTAATTTCTTTTACTGCTTTTTCAACTTCAAATGTAACAGTTCCTGTTTTAGGGTTAGGCATTAAACCTTTTGGTCCAAGCACACGGCCAAGTTTACCAACTTCACCCATCATGTCAGGAGTTGCAACGATAACATCGAATTCGAACCAGCCTTGTTGAATTTTGTTAACAAATTCAGCGTCTCCAACGTAATCTGCACCAGCAGCTTCAGCTTCTTTCGCTTTTTCTCCTTTAGCGAAAACTAGAACGCGCTGAGTTTTACCTGTACCGTTTGGCAAAACAACTGCTCCGCGGATTTGCTGGTCATTCTTCCGAGGGTCAACTCCCAGACGAAATGCCACTTCAACTGTTGCATCGAACTTCGCTGTATTTGTTTTTTTCACAAGCTCAACCGCTTCGTTCACACCATATGCTTTTGTACGGTCAACAAGCTTGCTAGCTTCTGTGTATTTCTTACCTTTTTTAGCCATTTTTATTTCCTCCTTAGTGGTATTAGCGGAATAACCTCCCACGAATAAGGGTTGCGAAATTCGCAACCCAGAAAAATTAGTCTTCGATCACAATACCCATGCTGCGGGCGGTACCTTCAACCATACGCATTGCCGCTTCAACATCTGCCGCATTCAAATCAGGCATTTTTGTTTCTGCGATTTCACGTACTTTGTCGCGATTCAATGTAGCGACTTTATTACGGTTCGGTTCACCTGAACCAGACTCAATTCCAGCCGCTTTTTTCAACAATACAGCTGCTGGTGGAGTTTTCGTAATAAATGTAAATGAACGGTCTTCAAAAACCGAAATTTCAACTGGAATAATTAAGCCAGCTTGGTCAGCTGTACGAGCGTTAAACTCCTTACAGAATCCCATGATGTTTACACCTGCTTGACCCAATGCTGGTCCTACTGGCGGAGCTGGATTTGCTTTTCCGGCAGGAATTTGCAATTTTACAATTTTAACTACTTTTTTAGCCACGAGACACACCTCCTTAAGTCCGTGATGTGGTCATAGGGTCTCAGTATTGCACCCTCCCACTCAACTGTTCATTCTTTATATGAATGAGAAAATAGTAACTATAGATTGTCTTTGTCCCCAAGACATACTGACCTAAACATGTTACCACTTTTCATTTGCTATTTCAAGCCAATTTCAATTACAATTTATCAATTTGGGAGAATTCCAATTCAACGGGTGTTTCTCTTCCAAACATATTCACGTAAACTTTCACTTTATGTTTATCATGATCAATTTCTTCAATGCTACCTGTGAAATTGGCAAATGGTCCGTCAATGACTTTCACTGTTTCTTTCAGCTCAAAATCGACTTCCACTTTCCGTTCTTCAAGTCCCATTCTTTTTAGAATTCTATCCGCTTCTCCCGGAAGCAAAGCCGTTGGTTTTGACCCTGATCCTGCAGATCCGACGAAACCTGTTACTCCGGGCGTATTCCGAACGACGTACCATGAATCGTCCGTCATTAAAATCTCTACCAAAACATATCCGGGGAACACTTTCTTTTTCACTACTTTTTTCTTGCCGTTTTTATAATCGGTTTCTTCATCTTCCGGAACAACGACACGGAAAATCTTATCCTGCATTCCCATCGATTCAACGCGCTTTTCAAGGTTAGCTTTCACTTTGTTCTCATACCCTGAGTACGTGTGCACAACATACCAATTCTTTTCCATTTCATCAGGACTGTTCGTCCTTCCCTCCCCTTGATTTCAATATATTTATTCTTGCTTCATCTCGATTCTCACAATCATTTTGAAACAATGAAAAAACCCGCTCAAACGGGTTTTGGGCAGTCATATTAAATTCTATTATAGCACGAGTTGCGTAAAATTATTCAACTATTAAACGAATTAGCTGAGAAATTCCCAAATCTAAAACAGCAAAAAAGATAGTAAAGAAGATGACAGTTGCAATAACAATAATGGTGTAACGAGTTAGCTCATTGCCTTTAGGCCAGCTAACCTTCTTCATTTCTTTCCCTACACTTTTAAAAAATTTAATCATTACGAGACCTCCACAGAATAAAAAACAAGCCCGAATTACTTTGTTTCTAAATGACTAGTATGTGAATTGCAAGTTTTGCAAAATTTTTTAACTTCAAGGCGCTCTGCAGTATTTGTGGAGCTTTTCTTCGTGGTATAATTTCTGTTTCCGCACAAGCTGCAAGCTAACGTTATTTGTTTTCTCATGTTTACACCTTTTTTTCATCTTTCATTTCTCAAGTAAGATACCATAATCTAAAAAAATTTGTCAACAGGCGTCTAAACGGCACAAAAATTGAAAGCATTGTCATCTATAGGCTGATTTCACGCAGCTCAAGATATTTTTCAAGTTTTCTTTTGACCCGTTGAAGTGCATTGTCAATCGATTTCACGTGACGATTTAAATCTTCAGATATTTCCTGATAGGATCTGCCGTCAAGGTACAGCGCTAAAACCTTTCTTTCGAGATCACTGAGGAGCTCTTCCATTTTCAGTTCAATATCGTGAAACTCTTCTTGATTAATAATCAATTCTTCAGGGTTGAGTTCCTTCGTTCCGGAAATGACATCTAATAATGTCCGATCCGATTCTTCGTCGTAAATCGGCTTGTCCAAAGAAATATAAGAATTTAAGGGAATATGCTTCTGGCGAGTAGCAGTTTTAATAGCGGTAATAATTTGGCGGGTAATGCATAGCTCTGCAAATGCTTTAAAGGATGAAAGCTTGTCTTCTTTGAAATCACGGATGGATTTATAAAGGCCAATCATTCCTTCTTGCACAATATCCTCCCTGTCGGCTCCTATCAAAAAATAGGATCTGGCCTTCGCTCTTACAAAATTGCGATACTTCGTAATGAGGTAATCAAGCGCATCACTGTTTCCTGCATGAACCTGTTCAACAATCTGCTCATCTTCTAAAACGGTAAATTGCTCTTTGTTGAGTTTCTGCTGGTTGTTTTGTAAGTTCACTCCTATCCCCCCGACCGCACGTAGATAGAAATATTATACAGTAGCAGACAAAACAGCGTCAACCTAATCAAGGTCTCCCCGCCTCCATTTTTCAAACGTTTTCATAACGTCCTCGGATAAACGGATTTTCCCTGAAGGTTTTTCCGATGTGATCTGCTTGACCTGTTTGCCAATTTTCTTTTCAATCGCTTCAATTTCTCTCAGCAGTTCCCTGGCGGATTTTCTTAAAGCTCCCTGCCCGAATATCGCCCATTGCTCAGTGTAATCGGATGTAGCCACGTGAATTTGGGTCCTGACGTTATTAAGGACCGAGGCCAGCTTCTCAATCCGTTCATCCGCAGTTTCGTTTTCTTTGGTAAAAATGATTTCTACTTTATGTTTCATGCGCTTCTTTTCAATGCCTTTTACATGATGGGCGTCAAATACGATAACCACTCGGTAGCCCGTGTAAGATTGGTATTCTGCCATTTTTTCAATAAGCACATCTCTGGCTTGTTCGAAATGGTTTTTTTTCAAATCTTTTAGTTGAGGCCAGGCTCCAATCATGTTGTACCCATCTACCAGCAGGATATCCATTTTATTTTATTCCCCTAATGGCTGACGTTTCCGAAGTACTTCATACATGAGAAGCGCAGCAGCAACAGATGCATTCAAAGAACTGACATGTCCGGCCATTGGCAGGCGGACGAGGAAATCGCACTTTTCTTTGATTAAACGCCCCATTCCCTTTCCTTCGCTCCCGATTACGAGTGCTAACGGCATATTCCCATCCATTTGGCGGTAGTCGTCTAATCCTGCGGCATCTGTGCCAACGATCCATACTCCGCTGTCCTTTAATTCATCAATCGTACGTGAAAGATTGGTCACCCTGGCTACCGGTACATGCTCAATAGCGCCTGTAGATGCTTTTGCCACCGTTGTGGTTAAGCCGACAGACCGGCGCTTCGGTATAATAATTCCGTGCGCTCCAGCTGCATCTGCAGTCCGCATAATTGATCCCAAATTATGAGGGTCTTCTATTTCATCCAATACGAGAAAAAACGGCTGTTCATTTTTTTCCGCAGCTTTTCGAAAAAGATCGTCAACATTTGCATAATCGTAAGCCGCCACTTGGGCAATAACTCCTTGATGATTGCCGGAAACCATCTGATCCAGTTTTTTTCTCGGGACATACTGGATAGTGATTCCTTGATCTTTTGCCAGGTCAATCACCTGCTGCGCTTGTCCTTTTCCTGTATTCTCCGCCATCCAGAGCTTGTATAGCGTCCGATTGGATTTTAACGTTTCAATGACTGCATTTTTACCAATCACATAATCATGCTGGGTGCTCATTGTGATTCCCCTCCCGTCGTTTTTATTCTTAGCGCCGCACCCACCAGTTCGTTCAGCCGGCTTTCTTTTTTTCCAAGAAACAAATATCCTATGACGGCTTCAAAAGCAGTGCTGTATCTGTAGGTTTGGACATCGGTGTTTTTCGGAATCGTACCGGATTTGGCATTCCTTCCTCTTCTGATTACTGCTTCTTCTTCTTCGGTAAAAAAGGATTGCTCCTGAAGATTGAACAGGATCCTTGCCTGGGATTTTGCCGACACGAGCTGACTGGAGCGTTTATGAAGCTCGTTTGGCTTGACGATTCCCAGCTTAAGCAGGTGATGCCTGACGTAAATTTCAAACACGGCATCACCTATATAAGCAAGCGCCAAACCATTTAACTGCTTGAAATCCTTTATTTCTTCCAATTCAAGCATATTCTTAATCTCCCCGTTTCCATCTGGTTCCCTGAGGAGTATCTTCTAAAATGATATTTAACTCTTTTAAGTGGTCACGAATCTCATCAGAAGTTTGAAAATCCCTGTTTTTACGGGCTTCAATTCTTTTTTGGATTAATTTTTCAATCTCTTCATCAACAATTTCATTCTCTTTCAGAGAAAAACCCAGGACGTTAGATTGCTCATCGAAAAGACGAATCATATGATCAATAACCTCTGTGCTCGTATGTTTTTCGTTTAAATAAAGATTGGCTTGTTTCGCAAGCTCAAACAGCACGGATATAGCATTTGCCGTATTGAAATCATCGTCCATCGCTTCTTCAAATTCCGCTCTCAACTGATTTGCGATTTCTATCCAGTGTTCATTGTCTGAAGTTAGGTTTGTGCTGCTGTTCTTTCTGTGCTGCAAATTTGCGTAAGAGGTTTTCAATCTTACAAAAGCATTTTTTGTGCTTTCCAACAAGTCAAGCGAGTAGTTAATCGGATGTCTGTAATGAACCGACAACATGAAAAATCGCAAAATTTGCGGATCGTGCTCTTTAATAATGTCATGAACAAGAATGAAATTCCCCAATGATTTGGACATTTTTTCATTGTCTATATTAATATATCCGTTGTGAAGCCAATAGTTAGCAAACTGCTTTCCTGTCATCGCTTCAGATTGGGCAATCTCATTTTCGTGATGCGGAAAGGTTAAGTCTTGGCCGCCGGCATGAATGTCAATGGTATCCCCTAAATATTTTCTCGCCATGGCCGAGCATTCAATATGCCAGCCGGGACGCCCTTCTCCCCATGGGCTCTCCCATGAGATTTCGCCTTCTTTCGCAGCTTTCCAGAGCACAAAATCAAGCGCGTCTTCTTTTTTATCGCCAACCTTAATTCTCGCTCCGGATCTCAGCTCGTCGATCGATTGATGTGAGAGCTTCCCGTATCCATCGAATGATCTCGTTTTGTAATATACGTCTCCGTTAGCTTCATACGCATATCCTTTATCAACCAACGCTTGGATGAAATCGATAATATTATCCATGTTTTCCGTGACGCGAGGATGCACATTTGCTTTTTTGCAGCCAAGCGCTTCTACATCGTCAAAATACGCCTTAATAAACCGCTCTGCAATCGCCGGAACGTCTTCACCTAAAGTATTCGCAGCCTTGATGAGCTTATCGTCCACATCTGTAAAATTTGAAACGAAATGAACATCATACCCTTTGTACTCCAAATACTTTCTGATAGTATCGTACACAATCGCAGGGCGCGCATTTCCTATATGAATATAATTATAAACAGTCGGACCGCAAACATACATTTTGACCTTGCCCTCTTCAAGGGGAACAAACTTTTCTTTTTGCCTGGATAACGTGTTATACAAATAGATTGTCATTTTCCTTCTTCCCTTTCTATTCGGCGAAGTTCTTCCTTCAATTCCTGAATTTGCTTTTCCAGCTCACGGAACTTGTCTGCTACAGGATCTCCTATATCTTGATGATTTAAATCCTTATCGACTTTTTTTCCGTTTCTCCTGACAACTCGGCCCGGAATGCCTACTACAGTTGAACAATCTGGTACATCGTGCAATACAACAGAGCCTGCACCGATTTTAGAACCCTTGCCGATCGTTATTGATCCTAGCACCTTTGCTCCAGTAGCGATGAGGGTGTCATCTTGGATAGTGGGATGCCTTTTTCCTTTTTCTTTTCCAGTGCCTCCAAGAGTCACACCTTGAAAAACCGTTACATTGTTCCCGATTTCACAAGTTTCTCCGATGACGACACCCATACCATGATCGATAAAAAACTTTCGCCCGATTTTCGCTCCGGGATGAATTTCAACCCCGGTAAAAAATCGGCTGAGTTGAGAAATAACGCGGGCAATAAAAAACATTCTTCGTTTAAAAAAGCCATGAGCGATCCTGTGGGCCCAAATCGCATGCAATCCTGAATAAGTCAAAATCACTTCAATACGGCTTCTGGCTGCTGGATCTTGTTCGAATATGACATCAATATCTTCTTTGAGAAGCTTTAAAAACACTTTGTTCCCCCATTCTCCCTTATCAAGCTCTTATCAATAGAAAAACGCCTCTGTCAATGACAGAGACGTTTATTACGCGGTTCCACTCTGTTTAGAAAGCAGCCGCACTGCTGCCTTCCCAACTCTCATCCTGTTAACGGTGGATCAGCCGCCTCTGAATACTTGAGTTTAACAATGGACTTTCTTCAAAGAACTTAAGGGTGCATTCCAAAGCTGGGCGCCTTGAGCCTCTTTCAGCCGGGGAAGCTCTCTCTGCAAAGGTCCTGGTTTTGTACTTTTCCCTCTCAACGCTTTTCGATTATATGTTGCTTATGCGATGCAGCACAGTATCTATGCCCAACAGCTCTATCGCTTGAGGCAATTCCGGACCATGGGTTTGACCCGTCGTTGCTACGCGGATCGGCATAAATAATTTTTTCCCTTTATGTCCGGTTTCTTTTTGTACTGCTTTGATTGCTGACTTAATATGATCGGCAGTGAATTCATCTAGCTGCTTCAGCTTTTCTGAAAACACATTCATAACCTCGGGAACTTGCTCTTCTTCCAATACTGTTCTCGCATCAAGATTATACTCGATTTCTTTCTTGAAAAACAACTCTGTTAACTCAACAATTTCAGCTCCGAAGCTCAATTGCTCTTGATATAGTGAGATGAGTTTTTTCACCCATTCAAGTTCACCCTCATCAGGGGCTTCAGAAACCTTGCCCGCTTTTTTCAGATGCGGAAGAGTGAGCTCAACCAACTGATCGAGGTCAAGCTTTTTCAAATACTGATTATTAACCCATTTTAATTTATGCGCATCGAAGACTGCAGGTGATTTTGACAAACGGGAAGCATCAAATATTTCAATCAGCTGCTCCTTAGTAAACAGTTCTTCTTCCCCAACAGGAGACCAGCCAAGCAAACTAATGAAATTAAAGAGCGCTTCAGGAAGATAGCCCAATTCTTCGTATTGTTCGATAAACTGAATAATGGACTCGTCACGCTTGCTTAACTTTTTGCGGTCTTGATTGACAATTAACGTCATATGGCCAAACGTTGGGACATCCCAATTAAACGCTTGATAGATCATGATCTGCTTTGGTGTGTTGGAGATGTGGTCTTCTCCCCTTAACACATGGGAAATCTTCATCAAGTGGTCATCAACCGCCACAGCAAAATTATAGGTTGGCGTGCCGTCTTTTTTTACAATGACAAAATCGCCGATGCCATCTGTCTCAAATGAAATATCTTTTTTCACTATATCATCAAAACGAATGACCTCGCCCTTTGGAACCCTGAAGCGGATGCTCGGTTTTCTGCCTTCCGCTTCAAACTGCTGCTGTTCTTCAGGTGTCAGATTCGCATGCTTTCCTGAATAACGGGGCATTTCGCCGCGGGCAATTTGTTCTTCGCGCTCTTTTTCAAGCTCTTCTTCTGTACAGTAGCATTTATAAGCCAAATTTCTATTTAAAAGCTCTTCGTAATATTCTTTGTAAATGTCATTTCTTTCAGACTGGCGGTACGGACCGTATGATCCGCCGATATCTATACTCTCATCCCAATCGATTCCCAGCCATTTCAAATAATTCAGCTGGCTTTCTTCTCCGCCTGCGATATTTCGCTTTTGATCTGTATCTTCAATGCGAATGATAAATTTTCCGCCTTGACTGCGTGCAAATAAATAATTAAATAATGCCGTTCTCGCATTTCCGATATGTAAATGTCCTGTCGGGCTTGGAGCATATCGGACTCTTACTTCGCTTCCCATTTGTCGACTTCCTTTCGTTCCATCTTGTTTTAGTTTACCACCAAACGACAGTCTCTTCAAAATGGCAAGGATTATCCTTTTTGCAAAAGAATGACTGCCTGAGAAGCAATCCCTTCTTCTCTTCCGGTAAATCCAAGCTTTTCCGTTGTCGTTGCTTTTACGTTCACCTGCTCTAGATCCGCTTCCAGCGCTTCGGCAATACGTTCTTTGATTGCCGGAATATATGGTGCCATCTTCGGTTTTTGCGCAATAATAGTGCAATCAAGATTTCCCAGAATATAACCCTTTTCTTTTACAATAGCCCATACGTGTTGTAAAAGCTTGAAAGAATCTGCGTCTTTAAAATCCGGATCTGTGTCGGGGAAGTGCCTGCCGATATCTCCTTCCCCTACAGCGCCGAGACATGCATCAGCAATCGTATGCAAGAGCACATCAGCATCGGAGTGCCCAAGAAGCCCTTTTTCATAAGGAATCGTGACTCCTCCGATAATCAAAGGCCGATTTTCCACCATCTGATGAACATCAAAACCTTGTCCAATTTTAAACATTTACATTCCCGCCTTCAGCTTCGATTATTGCTTTAGCTACCAGTAAATCATCTGGTGTAGTCAATTTAATATTAGTATAGCTTCCTTCTATGACGGAAACCTTTATTCCGATCTTTTCTGCCAGGCTTGCATCATCTGTTGCGATCCAGCCTTCTTTTTCTGCACGGCGGTGGGCTTCCTTAATGAGGGAAAGACGAAAAGCCTGCGGGGTTTGCACCGCCCACAAGCTTGCTCGATCGATTGTCTCTATCACCGTATGGTCTTTTACCCGTTTTATCGTATCCTTTACAGGAACAGCAACGACCGCAGCTCCTGAGCCGGCTGCCTCTTTGATCAGGCGATTGATTTGAGTATGGGTAATAAAAGGTCTTGCCCCGTCATGAATGAGTACCATGTCGATATGATTAACGGCTTTTAACCCTTCATATACACTTTGCTGCCGTTCAGTACCGCCATCAACCATATGAATGGGGGTGGAAAATAATTCTTTATCCAAAACCTCCCGAAACAATGGACGATCCTCTTTGCTGACGGCAAGAATGATTTGCCGGCAATTCGGATGTTCGTCAAACACTCTCAACGTGTGTGCAATGACCGGACTGCCCATGATATCGATAAACTGCTTGTTCCGGCCGGCTTTCATTCGTTTTCCTTGCCCTGCAGCAGGTACTACTACGACAAAATCCATTTTTTTCTCCCTTATAATGCCTTCTCCAAAAGCTTGGGCTTCGCAAATATCATGCGGCCCGCAGCCGTTTGCAATACACTGGTAACGAGCACATCAATATGCTTGCCAATGTAATTGCGTCCTTCTTCGACAACAATCATCGTGCCGTCATCCAGATAAGCGATTCCCTGATTGTGTTCTTTCCCGTCTTTAATGACTTGAACCTTCATTTCTTCTCCTGGCAATACAACCGGTTTCACTGCATTAGCCAAGTCATTAATATTCAAAACGGCTACTTTTTGAAGCTCGCATACTTTATTTAAATTAAAATCATTTGTCACAACCACACCGGACGTTAACTTCGCAAGTTTCACAAGCTTGCTGTCCACTTCATGGACATCTTCAAAATCTCCTTCATAGATCTCGACTTTAATGTCCAGTTCTTTTTGAATTCGATTCAGAATATCAAGCCCTCTGCGTCCTCTGTTTCGTTTCAACACATCTGAAGAATCAGCAATATGCTGAAGCTCTTCCAAAACAAACTGAGGAATAACGATAACGCCTTCGAGAAACCCGGTTTGGCAAATATCCGCAATTCTCCCATCAATAATAACACTTGTGTCTAAAATTTTCAGCCTTTTATTTTTTTCCTCAGCTTCCTCTTCATTCAGTAATTTCTTTTTCCCTGATTTGGGAAGCGTAAAAAGATTTGTAAGCTCCTCTTTTTTTCTAAACCCTACTCGGAAGCCCAAATATCCTAAGAAAAAAGCCAGGAAAATTGGAATAATAATACTGAATATCTGGTATGGAATGTAGCGCAGCGGGATAACGTTTACAATAAGATAAGCAATTATGAGTCCAAATACTAAACCTAGTCCGCCAGATAATAAATCCGAAACATGGGCTTTTAAAAGGGATTCCTCAATCCACTTCATCCAATTGACGATATAATCCAAACACCATACACTGATTAGGAAAAATAGAATTGCACCTATAACTGCTGATGAATAAACATTTGTTATTAAAGGTATGTCCTGAATGTTGATTAAATTAAATATTCCTGGAATAAGGAAAATACCGACAACGCCACCAAGAATAATAAAAAACGCTTGAATGATTCTCTTTAACATACCTTCACCTCCTTTAAATTGTAGCCATTTTGTAATAGCAAAAGTACAACTATTATACCCATGTACTTGGCCTTCTAATCTGACAAAAGGAAACTTTTTCGTTATAACTGACGATCAATATAATATTTCTCTTGCAGACGCTTTAAGCCTTTGCTGATCTTTCTTGCCCTGACTTCTCCAATTCCTTCCACTTCATCAAGATCTTCCACATCCGCTTCTAAGATCCGCTGTAAATCGCCAAATTCATCAACTGTATTTTCAATAATCAACATTGGCAGCCGCGGAATTTTATGAAGGAGCCTATACCCTCTCGGCGAAATAAAAGCTTCTAAATTCATTGAGGACGTGTACCCCAGCAATTTATATAAAACCGTATCATCCAACAGCTCGATGCTTGACATATCTTGAAGCTGCTTTAAAAGAACGTACGGATCATCAATAACTTCCTTGGAATAATCCTTTAAGAAGAGTGCTGCTTCCTGCTCCATATCCGTAATTAGTTCTCCTACTTGAAGTTTAATCAAATTCCCCTCTGTTCCCAGCTCACTAATGTACATATTAATCTCATTTTTGATTCTAAGCACCATTTCATAGTGATGCAGCACAGAAAGTATATCTTTGAACGTGACCAGCTCTTCAAACTCAAGAGCGCTGAGATTGGCAATTGCTTTATCAAGTATCGATTTATATTTTTCAAGCGTTTGTATCGCTTGATTGGCTTTAGTCAAAATAAATCCAATATCCTTTAATGTATACCTTAAGTTTCCGTGGTAAAGAGTAATAACATTCCGCCTTTCGGAAATCGCTATGACAAGAGCGCCAGTTTGCTTTGCTACCCGCTCCGCCGTCCGATGCCTCATGCCGGTTTCCGAAGAAGAGATCGTCGCATCAGGCATGAGTTGGGTATTGGCATAAAGAATTTTCTGGCCTGAATCGCTTAATATGATCGCTCCATCCATCTTTGCCAGTTCATACAAATGAGCTGGAGAGAATGCGGAATTAATGTGAAATCCTCCATCTACTACTCCTTTGATTTTATCGTTATACCCTACGACAATCAGGCCTCCGGTATTCGCCCGCAGTACATTTTCAATACCCGTTCGCAAAGGCGTTCCTGGTGCGACAAACTGCAATATTTCTTGTAAATTTAGTTTTGGAGTTTTTTTATCCATCTATCATGTTCCCCCTAAAGATGTACGAAGTGCTTCTGATACGTTCCCCACACCGATGACATCCACACCAGCTGGCTTTGTCCAGCCTTCCATATTAGCCGAAGGTATAATCATTCGCTTAAAGCCAAGCTTGGCTGCCTCTTGCACGCGTTGTTCAATTCTGGACACCCTTCTCACCTCTCCTGTCAGTCCAACCTCTCCAATAAAGCAATCGGCAGGGCCCGGCGGCATGTCTCGAAAGCTGGAAGCGATACTGACAGCAACGGCTAAATCAATGGCGGGTTCATCCAGTTTTATTCCTCCTGCTACTTTTAAGTATGCATCTTGATTTTGAAGCAGAAGCCCGACTCTTTTTTCTAACACGGCCATGAGGAGAGACACTCGATTATGATCAATTCCCGTTGCCATTCTGCGCGGATTTCCAAAGCTGGTAGGAGAAATCAGCGCCTGAATTTCGACCAATACCGGCCTTGTTCCTTCCATTGAGGCGACGACACTGGATCCAGCCACGCCAGCTGACCGTTCCTCCAGAAAAATTTCTGATGGATTTAACACTTCTGTCAGTCCTTCTTCTCTCATTTCAAAAATGCCCATTTCATTGGTTGAACCGAAGCGATTTTTCACTGCACGTAATATTCGGAATGTGTGATGCCGTTCACCTTCAAAATAAAGAACCGTATCTACCATATGCTCTAGTAATCTTGGGCCGGCAATCGACCCTTCTTTCGTCACATGGCCGACAATAAAAATCGGGATGCCTTTCGTTTTTGCAATTCTCATCAATTCTGCTGTACACTCTCTTACCTGTGAAACACTTCCCGGCGCAGAAGTGATTTCGCTTTGATAGACAGTTTGTATAGAATCTACAACAACAAACGAAGGATTCATCTCTTCTATAGCAGACGTAATATAATCCAAATCGGTTTCAGATAAAACATGCAATAATGGGTTATTTATTCCGAGCCTGTCTGCGCGAAGCTTTGTTTGCCGGACAGATTCTTCTCCAGATATGTACAATACGCTTTGCTTTAAATCCGAGAGTTGATTTGAAACTTGAAGCAGAAGCGTGGATTTGCCAATACCCGGATCCCCTCCTATAAGAACGAGTGAACCTTTTACAATACCGTTTCCCAGCACTCGGTTAAATTCTCCTAAATTGGTTTGCAGACGGGGTTCTTCACTAGTTTCTATATTCGTAATCGGGGATGGTTTTTGAACTTTTTGGTTTGAATGGGCAAAAGCAGTTCTTCTTCCGGGAGACTCTTTTTTTATCTTTTCTTCCACCATCGTATTCCAAGCAGAGCACCCGGGGCATTTCCCCATCCATTTCGGCGATTCATAGCCGCAGGACTGGCATAGGAAGATCGTTTTTGATTTTGTTTTTGCCATCTTGAATTTTTCCTCTCTCTTGAAGGTTCAAATGCCTATAAGTAAGAAAGCGAGGCATACTTTCACACTGTATGCCTCTGTCTCTTTCTATATTAATTCGTACGTGCTTTTGTTTTTACGACAAACTCTCCATCTTGAACGTCCAAAACGATATGCTGCCCTTTATCGATTTGCCCTCTTAGGAGCTCTTCAGACAAGCGGTCCTCAACATGCCTTTGGATTGCTCTTCTAAGCGGCCTTGCGCCATACTCAAGATCTACGCCTTCTTCAGCCACTTTTTCAATTGCAGCCGGCGTTAATTCGATAGAAAGATCCTGTTCTTTCAGGCGGCTCGTAAGCTGTTCTGACATAAGAGTCACGATTTCTTTCAAATGCTTTTTCTCCAACGAATGGAAGACGATGATTTCATCAATCCGGTTGATGAACTCCGGACGGAATGCCCGTTTTAATTCTCCCATGACTTTGTCTTTCATATCTTTGTAGTCGCGGTTTTCATCCTGTACATTGAAACCAACGTATTTGTTGCGTTTTAGCTCGCTTGCTCCAACGTTTGACGTCATGATTAAGATGGTATTGCGAAAATCGACTGTACGTCCTTTTGAATCAGTCAGCCTTCCATCTTCAAGCACTTGGAGCAAGATATTAAATACATCAGGGTGAGCTTTTTCAATTTCGTCAAGAAGTACGACGGAATACGGTTTTCTTCTTACTTTTTCCGTAAGCTGTCCGCCTTCATCGTAGCCGACATATCCCGGAGGAGAGCCAACCAGACGTGAAGTCGAATGTTTTTCCATGTACTCTGACATATCAATGCGGATCATCGCTTCTTCATCGCCAAAAATTGATTCGGCAAGTGCTCTTGCAAGCTCCGTTTTTCCGACCCCTGTCGGCCCCAGGAAGATAAATGAACCGATCGGACGTTTAGGGTCCTTAAGGCCTGCCCTCGCCCGTCTAACGGCCTTTGCAACCGCCGTAACGGCCTCGTCCTGGCCAATAACGCGAGAGTGAAGAAGGTTTTCCATATTTAATAATTTATCGGTCTCTGTTTGCGCAATTTTTGATACAGGCACTCCTGTCCAACTTGCGACGACAAGGGCGATGTCCTCAACAGCGACTTCGGAATTTTCCTGGCCTTGTTTTTCTTTCCAATTTTTCTTCGTTTCTTCAACCTGTTCTCTCAGACGCTGTTCAGTGTCACGGAGAGAAGCGGCTTTCTCAAATTCCTGGCTTTGAACCGCTGCGTCTTTTTCTTTGCGAACCTCGTCAAGCTTTTGTTCAAGCTCCTTCAAGTTCGGAGGAGTCGTAAATGAACGCAGTCTTACTTTTGATCCTGCTTCATCAATTAAGTCGATCGCTTTATCTGGAAGGAAACGATCAGAAATATATCTGTCAGAAAGCTTAACCGCCGCTTCAATGGCATCATCAGTTATTGATACGCGATGGTGAGCTTCATAGCGGTCACGAAGGCCTCTTAAAATTAAGATGCTTTCTTCCACAGATGGCTCATCAACTTGGATTGGCTGGAAACGTCTTTCGAGCGCCGCATCCTTTTCAATATATTTACGATATTCATCCAGTGTAGTCGCTCCGATACATTGCAATTCACCACGTGCAAGAGACGGTTTTAAAATATTTGAGGCATCAATGGCACCTTCTGCTCCACCAGCACCGATTAACGTATGAAGCTCATCGATGAATAGAATGATGTTGCCCGCCTGGCGAATTTCATCCATGACTTTCTTTAAGCGGTCTTCAAATTCACCACGGTATTTAGTTCCGGCAACGACCGTTCCCATATCCAGTGTCATTACTCGTTTATCACGAAGGATTTCCGGAACTTCATTATTTATGATCTGCTGGGCTAACCCTTCAGCGATTGCGGTTTTACCTACCCCTGGCTCCCCTATTAACACAGGATTGTTTTTCGTTCTGCGGCTAAGCACTTCGATCACGCGCTGGATTTCTTTACTGCGGCCTATCACAGGATCCAGGCTGTCTTCTCTGGCGATTGCCGTCAAATCTCTGGCAAGGCTGTCGAGAGTAGGCGTATTTGCATTGCTGTTCGTTCCAGCTCCGCCAGTTCCGGTTTCATTACTGCCGAGCAGCTGAAGCACCTGCTGCCTTGCTTTATTTAAGCTGACACCAAGATTATTTAATACCCTGGCAGCCACGCCCTCGCCTTCCCTGATGAGGCCAAGCAAAATATGCTCAGTTCCAACATAGGAATGGCCAAGCTTTCTCGCCTCATCCATTGAAAGCTCGATCACCTTTTTTGCTCTCGGCGTATAATGGATCGTCTGCGAAATTTCTTGTCCGCGTCCGATTAATCCTTCTACTTCTTTTTGAATTTTTTCAGAGCCAAGCCCTAATGCCTGCAAGGCTTTTGCTGCAATACCTTCCCCTTCTCGTACAAGGCCGAGCAAGATATGTTCTGTTCCTATATTATTATGGCCAAGGCGAAGAGCTTCTTCCTGTGCAAGAGCTAAAACCTTTTGAGCACGTTCAGTAAATCGTCCAAACATCATATTGATTCATCCTCCTGTCGTTTCGGGCTTGCTTCGAGCTTCAGGCGTTCCCTGATTAACGCCGCCCTCCGAATATCTCTCTCGTCTGGTTTCAATGCACCTCCAGCATACTGCTGCAAGAAACCAGGCTGTGTTAAAATCATGAGTTCATTTAAAATACTGCTTGATATTCCATTTATTATACCTAAGTCTATACCTAATCTCACGTCGGAAAGGCATCTGGCTGTTTCTTTTGACTCGATCATCCTGCAGTTTGATAACACTCCATATGCCCGATAGACTCTGTCTTCCAATTGAATTTTTGAAGTCTGATAAAGAGCATTTCTTGCCGATCTCTCTTCTTCAATAAGTTGAGCAACCACACTCTTCAGATCTTCAACGATGTCTTCCTCGGATTTCCCTAAAGTAATTTGATTTGAAATTTGAAAGATATTACCTAAAGCTTCGCTGCCTTCTCCATAAATTCCTCTAACAACAAGCCCCAATTGGTTAATTGCAGGAATAATTCGATTGATTTGCCTAGTTAGAACAAGTGCAGGCAAATGCATCATGACTGAAGCCCTAAGCCCTGTCCCTACATTTGTAGGACAGCTGGTCAAGTATCCTCTTTGCTCAGAAAACGCATAGTCGACCTTTTCTTCTATCCAATCATCGACAAGGTTGGCTGCATTCAACGCATTTGCAAGCTGGAAGCCGGGGAATAGGCATTGGATTCGAATGTGATCCTCTTCATTCAGCATGACACTAACCTCTTCATTTTCAGAAAGGAGGCATCCGCCAAACGGAGACTCCGTTAAATGCGGGCTGATCAGATGCTTTTCCACGAGAACCCTTTTTTCTAACGGCTGGGCATCGTCCATTTTTACTAAGAGAAACCTGCCTATCTCTTGTAAATGCTGATCAGTAAACTGTTTTTCAAATAGGTCTAGAATGCGTTTTGCTTCCTCATTTGAAAATTGAGAAGGATATCGGGTGCTTTCAAGATTACGGGCAAGGCGCACCCGGCTGCTAAGCACAATGTCATTGTCTGGACCATTTTGGCTCATCCAATTGCTAAGGGCATTTTGAATAAAATGCTTTAACGACATTTGTTCTATTCCTCCTCCCTCTTCTCAGATAATTGTTGCTCAAGAAGACGAACACGGTCTCTAATCGTTGCGGCTTCCTCAAATTCCTCTTGTTGGATCGCATCGATTAACTCTTTTTTCAACGTTTCTAATTCTCTTCGTAAATGGAGGTTTCCACCGATTCGTTTAGGTATTTTACCGCTGTGAACTGTATTGCCGCCATGAACCTTACGGAGAATAGGGGTAATGTAGGAGTGGAATGTTTTATAGCATTCTGCACACCCAAAACGGCCGGTTTTTCTAAATTGCTGCATGGTCATGTGGCACTTATTGCAGTGAACTGAGTCAGGTTGATTAAATACTTGATTTGTGCTTGAAATGGCTGAATCGAAATTTAGAAGCCCCGACAACAAATTGTGAATGGTGAAGCCCCCGTTTCCATCCATAGCATATGACTCGCTGCTTTCCTTTGCACATTGTTCACAGATATGCATTTCCTTTTTCTCGCCATTAAGTACTTTAGTAAAATGAAAAGTGGCAGGTCTTTTTTTACATTCTTGACAAATCAATTGTTTCACCTGCTTTTATTTGAATTTTAATGAGGTGAGCATTGCTTTCATCATTCTGGCTCTCAATTCATCTCGTACAGGTAAATCTATATAGATTACCGAGCGATCCATTACACTCACCATCATTTTCGCTTCTCTTTCAGTTATGACACCATTTTCAACCAATCGAATAATAATGCCGTCAGAAGCCGCTTGGGAGAGATGGGAATTGATTTGAGAAATAATGGCATCAAGCAGTTCGATTTCATCACTTGCTTTAATTTTATAAATTCTGATGTATCCGCCGCCGCCTCTCTTACTCTCTACAATGTACCCTCTTTCACTCGTAAATCTTGTATTGATGACATAGTTGATCTGGGAAGGCACGCACTGAAACTTATCTGCAATTTCACTGCGCTTTATTTCCAACAGCTCTTTGCCGTTCGTATCTAACACTTGCTTCAGATACTTTTCAATAATGTCAGATATATTATTTCCCACTCAACCCCCTCCTTCATTGACTTTGACTATATTTGACTTTAATCTTACTATAAAATGTTTCACGAAATTTTTCAACTTTCTCGCTTGTTCTTTTATATTATTTCCACTTTTAATTTGTGTAAAACATTAAGTAAGGTCTATTATATTTTAGTTTCTTATTTTTAGATAAGTTTTTATAGAACGTTCCATAAGAAGTATTTAACCTAATGCATTGCTGATTTATTAGGTACTCCAATCCCAGATATTAAAGTCATTGTCCCCCATAGTTTCGTTGTTTTCTCAGGCTTGAACGGGGCAATATTTAATTTTGTACTTATTTATTTTGGAAATTAAAAAGCAGAGGAATTTTTTCAGTCCTTCTGAAAATGGGAAGGTCATCAGATTTATCAACTTAGGTTACCCAGACTTTGCAGCTCCGAAAGAACCTAAGAAAACAAGTATATGAAATCGATTTGCTGTTAGCTTGAGGGGGGAAGGGATTATATTTCTTGAAGCGTTAAAATATATCCGACCATTGTAGGAATATATCCGTCTTTGGCTAAAAAAAGCTTCCGAAAACAAAAAAAGACCAGCTTGGATAAGCTGATCCTTTTTCTATCATGTGCTTGGCGGCGTCCTACTCTCACAGGGGGAATCCCCCAACTACCATCGGCGCTGAAGAGCTTAACTTCCGTGTTCGGCATGGGAACGGGTGTGAC
>NZ_JAFDST010000008.1:0-116975 GCF_017832095.1 Bacillus capparidis | reverse complement strand
TTTGACTGACTACGCATAGTCGCCTATGCGATTTTTTAAAACAAAATCTAGAATTAACAGGTACGTTTGTCTTGTTTAGTTTTCAAAGATCATTACTATTAAATGGAGCGGGTGATGAGAATCGAACTCACGACATCAGCTTGGAAGGCTGAGGTTTTACCACTAAACTACACCCGCATATTATTATTAATTGGCGCGCCCGAGAGGAGTCGAACCCCTAACCTTTTGATCCGTAGTCAAACGCTCTATCCAATTGAGCTACGGGCGCTTATCAGGCGACTTAGATATTGTATAACATTCTAGTTTCATAGTCAACACTTTTTTTAATTTTTTTTGGTGCATTCGAGAGGGACTCGAACCTCCACGGGGTCAACCCCCGTTCTATTGTACAACGTGATGTCATACGTCATTGCTTGATACACTTTACACTGATTCACATATTTTTGCAACAGTTTCGGGCAAAAAATGCGCACTTTCTTTTTTTAAAAAAACAAGTATAAACAACACTTTAAAAATGTTTTCATGTTTTGTTTGAAGTGCTTTGTTTTTCAGCGACGCATATTAATATACCATCTCTTTCAGAAGGTGTCAACAACTTTTATGAAATGTTTTTTGTCGCCTCATTTAATGACCTGGCATGTTTTCCGTATCTATAAGTAGCATGAAGCCACTCACCAACTTGGTACTTTGCATCAAATGATTTTATTACGTTCATACTATTATCTAAGACGAATACCTTTTTTCCATTTCGTACTTTTTCTGAGAGAAATCTTTTTATTGCTTCTGATACTTTTTCTTTTATGTTCAGATGTATGAGACTTTCCAGTTAAAGCTTTAGAAATTTTTTCACCATTAGTTCTATCTCCACCTTTAGAGATATTACAACATGGTTTTAATTGAGCAATTAAATCTCTTTCCAAAAGAACAGCTTCATCTATAGAAAGATTACTTCCATAAGCAAACTGCATGTAGAAATCTGTTACCATACTTTAATCCTTATAAACAGCATTACCAACAAAAACACCAGGAAAATCATAAATTAACTTTCTCTCAAGCTTAAAAATATTTACGGTACTTAATATAGTATTATCATTTGATGAAATTATATTAACTTACCTCTTTTTTACGGATTATATGAAGAACGTAAAGTCTTTCGAAGTAAAGACAACAATTGACGTATACGGACACTTATATCCAAACAAACAAAAAGAAAATCGCAGACGACTTACTTTAAGTGGGCAATTTCGGTCACAAATCATCATTAATTTTAAACATAAAAAAATACCAAGGATTCTACAATCCTTGGTATCATTGATGCGGTCGAGAGGACTCGAACCTCCACGGGGTCAACCCCCACTAGGCCCTCAACCTAGCGCGTCTGCCATTCCGCCACGACCGCATATTTTAATAGTGTTAAGTGCGGGTGAAGGGACTCGAACCCCCACGTCAAAGACACTAGATCCTAAGTCTAGCGCGTCTGCCAATTCCGCCACACCCGCATAACATTGGTGAGCCATGAAGGACTCGAACCTTCGACCCTCTGATTAAAAGTCAGATGCTCTACCGACTGAGCTAATGGCTCTTGTTTTGCAAACATTATATTTTCTTTAGTATTAAAAAAATGGCTGGGCTAGCTGGATTCGAACCAACGAATGACGGAGTCAAAGTCCGTTGCCTTACCGCTTGGCTATAGCCCAATGTCACAATGACCCGTACGGGATTCGAACCCGTGTTACCGCCGTGAAAGGGCGGTGTCTTAACCGCTTGACCAACGGGCCGCAGTATAAAAACAATGGCGGAGAAGGAGGGATTTGAACCCTCGCGCCGCTTACGCGACCTACACCCTTAGCAGGGGCGCCTCTTCAGCCACTTGAGTACTTCTCCATTGGCTCCACAGGTAGGATTCGAACCTACGACCGATCGGTTAACAGCCGATAGCTCTACCACTGAGCTACTGTGGAATGAATCAGACTTTCTTCATTATATATATCGTCACAATTCGAGTCAAGAAATAATTAAAAAATTAATTCCTTGTTTAACGAAGCTTTTATAATTTAACATGGATGCCAATATAGAGTCAACCTACTTTATTAAATTTCTTTAATTTTCCCGCCGCATTTTCCGCAAACATACCTGCTGATATTCATTGACCTTTTTCTTTTAAAAACTTGAGTGCAGCTAGTACAGGTATAAACATATTTATAAGCTTTATTTTCCTTCAATATTAAAGGAGTACAATGTCTGGGGGCTCCAACCTCTTTAAGCAAGCTTTTAAAATCCCTGTCCCTATGCTTATAACCCTTTCCTTCAAGGTGCAAATGATAGTGGCAAAGCTCATGTTTAATTATTCCTTCAAGCTCAGTAAGCCCATGCTCCTCATAATATACCCGGTTTAACTCAATATTATGGGATTGAAGTAGATATCTTCCGCCCGTGCTTCTCAGCCGGGGATTAAATACCGCTTGATGGCAAAAAGGTTTATGAAAAAAGGAGTTGGAAATCTCCTCAACAAGTTGCTGCAACTGTTTATCATTCATTATTCGAACACCTCTGTTTAAAAATACGAACAGGACAATAATTCATCCGCATACACTAAGAATAAATGTTTTTCACATGCTGAGGAGGGCAGATAACATGCCAATCTGGCTTAGAAATCAAATGCAAAAAGCTTTTTATGAAAAAGACCAGCATCAAATCAAACTTTTAAACCAATGCTGGTATTTTTACAGAAAAAAATATTGCTCTTAGACCAATGATTATACCTCTAAACTTCCTAACCTTTGTTATAAATCATTACTTGGAAACAAAGGGCTTACGGAGTGAAAGCCCTCTGTCTTGCTATTTTCCTTTAACCATAGTTAAGGATACTCTTCCCTTTACGGCATCGACCTGTTCGACCCATACCTCAACGATATCACCTACTGACACAACATCGAGCGGGTGTTTGACAAAATTATTGCTGAGCTTTGAAATGTGCACAAGCCCGTCTTGTTTCACACCTATATCGACGAAAGCACCAAAATCAACGACATTTCTAACCGTTCCTTGAAGCTCCATTCCCTGTTCTAAATCCTCGAGCTTCAATACATCTGTCTTTAAAAGCGGCTTGGCAATTTCATCACGCGGATCACGTTCAGGCCGATGAAGCTGCTCAATGATATCCCGAAGCGTAATACTTCCTATACCTAGTTTTTCTGCCGTTTCTTCAATTTGCAGTGTTTTCAGCTTGTCTTTCAGTTCATCAGTGCCAAGCCCCGATGCACTTATTTCCAGGGATGCAAGGAGCTCCTTTACTTCTTTATAGTTTTCTGGATGTATTCCTGTTCTGTCCAAAGGCTCTGATCCATCCACTACTCTAAGAAAACCAATACATTGCTCATAAGTTTTTGCGCCTAGTCTTGGAATATCCTTTAGTTCTTTACGGCTCGTAAATTTACCGAGTTCCTCTCTTTTTTTCACAACGTTAGCTGCAACGGACTTTGAAAGACCCGCCACGTATTGCAAAAGTGCAGAAGAAGCTGTATTTACATTTACTCCCACCTGGTTAACGACAGTCTCGACGATAAAACCAAGTGATTCCTGCAGTTTCTTTTGGCTTACGTCATGCTGGTATTGACCAACTCCGACTGACTTCGGATCAATCTTGACCAGCTCAGCTAACGGATCCTGAAGTCTTCTGGCAATCGACACAGCACTTCTTTCTTCTACCTGTAAATCAGGAAATTCTTCTCGGGCTAAGTCGGATGCTGAATAAACACTTGCTCCCGCTTCATTTACGATGAGGTAGTAAATACTCCGGTTCGATTCTCTTAAGGCTTGAACAACAAACTCCTCTGATTCTCTGGAGGCCGTCCCGTTTCCGATTGCGACTACTTCAACTTGAAACTGTTCAAGTATTTTTTTTACCTTTTCCAATGCTTGTTCTTTTTTGTTGACCGGCGGATGAGGGTAGATCACATCAATTAAGAGAACTTTACCTGTCTCATCTACGACAGAAAGCTTACATCCTGTACGAAACGCAGGGTCAACTCCTAATACAACTTTCCCTTTCATAGGGGGCTGCAATAGTAGCTTTCTCAAGTTTTCCGAGAAAATATGAATCGCTTGGTCCTCTGCTGTCTCGGTGAGTTCTTTTCTTATTTCTCTTTCGATGGCCGGCTGTATCAGGCGTTTATACGCGTCTTCCAATGTCTCAAGCAGAATATCTCGCACAATCGTTTGCTTACTGCCGATCACTTGTTTTTCTAGATACACCAGGATTTCTTCTATGTTAGGCTCAATTGAAACCCTTAATATGCCTTCCTTCTCTCCACGGTTTACAGCAAGCACGCGGTGAGGGACGATTTTCTGCAACGGCTCTGAATAGTCATAGTACATTTCGTACACATTTTTTTCATCTTCTTCTATTTTCTTTCCGACAGAGGTTAAAGCGCCTCTGCGAAATGTTTCTCTTCGTATCCACTTTCTATATTCAGGTTCATCAGAAATTCTTTCAGCTAAAATGTCCTTAGCTCCCTGCAACGCATCTTCAATGGAATGTATTTCCTTATCTTCCTGTATGTATTTACTTGCTTCCTCCTGTAAATTTCCTGATGAAGGAAGGGAAAAAAGGTAATCCGCTAACGGCTCCAGCCCTCTGCTTTTCGCCACAGTCGCTTTCGTTTTTCTTTTTTGCTTATAAGGGCGGTATAAGTCCTCTATTTCTTGAAGCTTGGAAGCAGACTCTATTTTTTTCTTAAGGTCGTCTGTTAATTTATCCTGCTCGGAAATTAAGCGAATCACTTCTTCTTTTCTTTGATTTACATTTTGGATATATGTCCATCTTTCTGATATCGTCCGGATTTGCAATTCATCCAGTGATCCTGTTTGTTCCTTACGATATCTGGCGATAAAAGGGACGGTATTCCCGTCTTCGAGCAGGTCAATGACATGCTTAACGTTTTTTGTGGGAATTTTCATCTCCTCTGAAATTTGCTTAATGACTACAGTCGTATCACTCACTAGTAAACGTCCTCCAATTTGCATGATATCCTTCATTTTATCATATTAAGTGGACTTTCATGCCAGTCAGGAGGTTATACGTGTTTACTAATCTTTACTTTTCCAATAAAAAAAACAGCCTTAATTACAAAAGCTGTCCAAGAATATAAGTCAGATCATCGTTTCTTTTACGGGTGTAAATATCAAGCTGCTTCGATAGATGTTCTATGGAATAGTCGCTTTTTAGATAGGATCGAATCGTTGGAACTTCCAGCCCGTCAGTGTATATTATAAATTTTGATCCGGGTTCGTATTCATAAGTTTGTGTCTTGTATTTTCGAGGCTTCCCCGACAAGTACCCGCCTACTGGCAGTGGATACACACACTTACCTGATGGAGAATAAAGAATAAATCGCACATTTCCTACTGAACAATACGTGAAATCTTTTTCTACAAATCGAAACTTAAGAACCGAAACGGTTGCACCTCTTTTGCTGCGTAAGGCCACATTGCAGCGCTCAATGATTTCAGCTACCTCTTCATTGCTGTATTTTTCAACTATCTCACTAATGATTGACGAGGATTCATTTGCAGCTTTACCACTTCCTAAACCATCAGCCACAGCGCAAATTAAACCCTCGTCATCTGCACTGATGAAATAGCTGTCACCACAGCAACTGTTCCCATCCTTATTTAATTGAAAAATAATAGCTCGCATATATTCATTTGATTCAAATTCAATCATTACGAAATCTCCATACTCGGATCAGCAGTTAACGCCTCTCTTAATTTTTTAACAGCTTTCCGCTGTAATCTTGAAACGTGCATTTGCGAAATTCCCAAGATATCTCCTGTTTCTTTTTGGCTTTTATTTTGAATATATGTTAAATCAATAATTTGTTTTTCTCGGTCGGATAAAACATACAAAACGCTTTCTAGCATCATTCTTTGGTTCACCTGTTCATAGCCGGACTCTTTAGAACCAACAACATCCAAAATGGTAACAGTACTGCCATCTGAATCCGCTTCAATGCTGTGATCTACGGAAAGGGCTTGATAGCTTTTCCCCATTTCCATCGTTTCAAGAACTTCCTCTTCAGTTACATCTAAAAAATCAGCAATTTCTTCAACAGTTGGTGATTTTTGAGAGTCAATTGTCAGTTGGTCGACAGCCTTTTTAATTCTAGGACCCAGTTCTTTAATTCTTCTCGGGACATGCACGCTCCACGTTTTATCCCTGAGAAACCGTTTAATTTCGCCAATGATGGTTGGTATGGCAAATGCCTCAAATGATTTTCCAACGATGGGGTCATACCGCTTCATTGCCCCGAGCAATCCGATCATTCCTACCTGGCACAGATCCTCATGAAAGCTTTTGCCCTTGGAATATTTTTTCGCCAGCATTTCCACAAGATTTGTATACGCTGTAACCAGTGTAAGCTGAGCCTCTTCGTCTTGAGTTTCTTGATACGTTTTTATGAGCTGATCGACTTCATCTTTATTTAGCTTCGTAGTTTTCGACGGTTGTGTCATGCTCAACCCGCTCCCTGTTTAGAAACTTTGTCATTGCAACAGTTACGCCGGACTCTATTTGGACGTTTACTTCATCCATCAGCGTATCCATTAAATATAGTCCGAGTCCTCCTTCTGCCAATTGATCAACCGATTGGGACGGAGTATAAGGGCCCAAATCCTGTTTCTTTTGATTTATGTCAAAACTTGATCCCTGATCAGATACAATGACTTCTAAACGATCTTCGTATACACCGAAACGAATCGATACATCTCCTGCTGAAGATGATTTATAAGCATGCTGAACCGCATTCGTACATGCCTCGCTCACAGCAATCTTTAAATCTTCAATATCATCATAGCTGTAGCCCATTTTGCTGGAGATTCCGGATAAAGTAAGGCGTACAATGCCAACATACTCAGGCTTTGCCGGAATTTTCATTTCAATATAATCTACAGACGTATTCATTGTACCCCACCTTCTGTTTTTGCAGAAATATCAATAATATCTTTTAACCCTGTAATCTCAAACAACCTGACCAACCGATCGGACAAATTGTATAATTTCAAAGCCCCGTTTTCCGCACGAAGCGTTTTATATAATCCAACAAATACGCCCAAGCCCGTACTGTCCATATATGAAACATTTTCTAAATTTATTTCCAAATGGCTTTCCGGAGCGGCATGAGCCATTAGTTTCTCTCTTAATACAGGCGCCGTATGAACATCAATTTCGCCTGAAACATCTATTTGCTTATGATTTAACTCAGATTTCGTTACTTCAACTAGTAAATTCATATTATCACCTCTATTTATGACTAAAGTATCTATGCATTAATCAGATACCCCAATCTGGCGAAGACTAAACCTTTCGCCTAATCACAATTAAAGTAAAATCATCGTGCAGTTGAAAATCCTGAAGCTGCAACAAGCTGTTATAAATATCATTCACCATATCCTGAGCCGGTTTTGACATGTGCTCAATCAGTAAGTTTTGTATATCTTCTCTGCTTACAAAACCTTCCTCAGATCTGGATTCTGTCACTCCATCAGAAAACAATACAATCATATCGCCTTCTTCAAGCGTTGTGCAACACTGCTCGTACTCTACTTCATGTTTTATTCCAAGGACTAGGCCTTTTGCAGTTAAATCGTAAAAGGCCGCTTCTTTATTCGAATAATAAAAACCCGGCTCATGTCCGGCGGAGGCAAATGTAAATTGATGATTGTTGATATCGTAACTGCCATAACACATCGTAATAAACATGCTTGGATCGACATTTTGTTCGACAACTCTGTTTAGATTTGTCAATACCTTAGAAGGATGAAGACGTAATTCAGGCAGTGAGTCCATCGCATATTTTATCATTGACATGCACAATGCTGCCGGTATCCCTTTTCCGATTACATCCGCAATCGCAATACTAATGCTGTCTTTATCCCGGACAAAATGATAATAATCACCGTTCATTTGTTTTGCAGGGATGCTTATGGCCCCAATATCAATTCCTTCAGCAACCGGTACCTGCGTTTCAAGAAGAGTGTGCTGCACATTTGCCGCTATCTCAATCTCAGACTTAAGCTCCTGCTGAATCCCCCGTAACGTCTGATGCTCCTGATACGCCATTCCGTAGCCAATCATCACTTCGATTAAAAAATCTAAAGAGTGGAAAACATCTTTCGGAAGATCAGGGTACAGCTCCTGAATTACTTTACGGTGAATACTAACGATTTCTTCTGGAGGAATTTGATTTTCCAAAGTTTTCCTGCTGAATTTTTGTCCTTGATACAGCGATGTTTCAGTTAAGTCCGAGATATACTTTGTGAGCAGTTGTCTGTATCTTTGCTCAATCACTTCCCCGAATTCCATAAACTACCTCCTACCTAAGCCACTTCACTGCGTGGATATCAGTTCCTTTCCCCGGATTGGAATGAAGCTGAAATTCATCCATCAGTCGTTTGACACCTGGGAGACCCGCTCCAAGACCTCCTGATGTAGAATAACCGTCTTCCATTACTTTTTTTATATCAGATATCCCGGGTCCATCATCCGAAGCGATCAGCTTTAAGCCGCGTTTTCCTATATCGTGAAGTTCTTCTATACAAATTTGACCTTTTCCCGCGTATAAATAAATGTTTCTTGCCAACTCAGAAATAGCAGTTGTGATTCTCGCCTGATCTACCGTGCCAAATCCCAGCTCCTTCGCAACCTTCCTCCCCAGCTGCCTTGCAGCAACTATATCCCACTCAGTCATTATTTTCACACAGGGTTGGTTTTTCATACCTATTCCCCCAATTCCCGCTTCAATGTCTCAAGCCCTTGTTCAAGATCCAGCCCGGTATCAATTTCGTCCAGTTCTATACCGAGCTCGATTAGAGTAATCGCCACAGCAGGCTGAATCCCTGTCAGGACAACCTTGGCTCCCATTAGTTTCGACATTGTAATAACGTCTCCGAGCACCTTTGCAATGAAGGAATCAATCATATCAACAGACGTTAAATCAATCACTACGCCATTTGCACCAGTTTCATGGATCTTATTTAACAAATCCTCTTGAAAATGCAAGGCGGTTTGATCGTCAAGCTCCCATTGGATCGATACCAATAAACAGTTATAAAGTTTAAGTATAGGAATTTTCGGAAGTCTCATTGACTAATTCCCCCAATGGTACTATTTTTCGATTTGTCATCTCTAATGCGGTTTGAATTCCTTTTTGAAGGGTATTTTTAGTAATAACCTGTGATAAATCAATCCCGAGGGTGACAATCGTTTGGGCAATTTCAGGCCGTATTCCGACAAGAAGGCATCTTGCTCCTACCAATCTTACAGCTTCTGAAGCTTGGATTATATGATGGGCTACCATCGTATCAACAACCGGGACGCCGGTAATGTCGATAAGTACGACCTCTGAGCGGTGCTTCACAACCCCGTGCAGAAGATTTTCCATAATTCTTTTCGCCCGCTCCGTATCAATTGTACCGACCAAAGGCATGACAGTAACATGCTCAAAAACCGGAATAAGCGGCGCAGATAATTCCTGAAGTGCTTCTTTTTGAAGAGAGACCGTCTTTTCCCATGAGATTGAATATTGATTGAGTATTTCATTATTAATCGGAGTAATATTTTCTTCGATTTCCCAAACCAGCTTTAGGCTTTGCTTATCTGATGTGCTTTTCTCATCCATTAACCGATAGAGATACTTCCAAAAATCAGCCAACGCCTGCGCAATTAGTTTTAATGAAAGACCCAGTTGGACAATTTTCACTGCAAATTCAAAGATTTTCTTATCTGTATATTCATCATTAGTTTCCGGAGAAGTTAAAATAATTGCCATATATTCTTCACAAATTGTGCGAAACATTTGCTCATTTACAGCTTTTAAAGAGTCATTTTCTCCAAGTTGTGATAAGATACTTGTCCATTTTTCAATGAGATCTTGCCGGTTGTCAGAGATAAATTCAAAGACTTGCTGTGTAGACATGCATCGTTCCTCCCTATATATGTATAAAGTGCATCTGCAATCTGTGGATGATCGCCTAGTTTCCCGATGTTGAACGACGAACCAACCATATTTTTTCAGGCAGCATCTATTGCCTGCAAAGATTGCTTAATTTTAGCCGGTGCTTCCCCGTTAAAGGTTCTCTGCCTTTTATTATAACGTTATTTTATATTTAAAACAAAAAAAGTTGCCCTGTAGTGTGAGCAACCTTGATATGTGACCTATTAAAAATCGATAAGAGCTAAACTGACTTGCAAGGCCTCATCAACCTTATCCATCATTTCATCATCAAGATGTGTGATTTTATCTGTCAGCCTTTGTTTGTCAATCGTTCGGATCTGTTCAAGCAATATGACGGAATCCCTTTCAAAACCGTAACGTTTCGCATCAATTTCGACGTGGGTAGGCAATTTCGCTTTTTGAATTTGAGCTGTTATGGCTGCAACAATAGCGGTCGGGCTAAAGCGATTTCCTATATCATTCTGAATCACTAAAACCGGGCGAACACCACCCTGTTCTGAGCCAACAACAGGAGATAAATCAGCAAAATAAACATCACCGCGTTTGACAATCAAATGTTTATCCTCCGCTTACTAAGCGCTCAACGGTGTTTTCAGCCTCATACTCCGCGAGAAATGCTTCAGAAGCGATGTTCAAGTTGATTTTCGCCATCTCCATATAGCCGCGTCTCATAGATTCACGAATTTGTCGTTTTTTGCGTTCACGTAGGTACATTTTAGTTGCTTGATAAATTAATTCATTTCTGCTTCCGTTATCCTGCATGACGACACCATCCAATTCTGATAACAATGCTTCTGGTAAACGAACCATAATTTCAGTTGTTGCGCTGGATTCAGACAAAAACCATACACCTCCACAAAACTTCCGGATACAAACGCTATATCCAATTCCAATCATAATCATATCATTATTCCTAAGTCGTGCAAAGCTGTTTTCAAAATAATCCGTGGAACACGACAAATTTTTTCTCCCGCATTAACACACTGCAAGACTTCCTCAAGCAGTCTCTCGCACGGATGAACGAAGGCTAAAAAACGTGCGCCAGGTAACTCTTAGATTGAAGGTTCGCTTTATCAAACGTCCGATAATAAAGAATTCCTTATCTCCATTATACTCCCATTTTTCAAAAACATACGAGGAACGCGTGAAGTAATTGTACAAGGTATTTCATAATTAATCGTATCAAGCCGCGAAGCAATTTCATCAATCGTGATCATTTCATCTCCTTGTGTCCCGATCAATGTCACCTTCGTTCCAACAGGAAGAGCTTCAGGCAAAGTCACCATCATTTGATCCATGCAGATTCTTCCCGCCGTTTTTTGCCGTATGCCGTCTATGAGCACCTCGCTTCCTGATAGCTTTCGGAGCCACCCGTCAGCATAGCCGATCGGCATAGTTCCGAGCCATTCATCTTGTTTCGCTGTGTAGGTTGCACCGTAGCTGACACTTTCTCCTTTTGCAATTTTTTTAACGTGCACAAGCTTTGTGTGAAGCGTAAAAGCTTGCCGCAATGGAAAAGGAAGCAGGCTTTTCATTTCCTCAGAAGGAGACAGACCATACATACTTATGCCAAAACGGACAGCGTTAAACAATGAGTCTTTATGCCGCAATCCTGCCGCACTGTTTGAGGAGTGTACCAAAATGTCATCCAGAGGCAGAGAACGGATAAGCGTTTTGAAGCAGGTAAGCTGCTTTTGAAAATAGGCAGTGTCTAATTCGTCCGCAGTAGCAAAGTGCGTATACACGCCTTTTAAATGCAGGTTTTCATGGGAATTTGCCAAACGGGTCATTTCCAACACTTCATTTTCTGTTTTCAAACCGATTCTGCCCATGCCTGAGTCAATTTTCATATGGAACAAAAGCGTTGCTCCCTCCAAGTAAGGAACAGCCGCATTAAGCCATTCGTTCGAGTAGGCAGTCACAGTAAGCTTCTGGTCAGCACAAGTCTTGACAGCTTCAGGTGGTACAGCACCCAAAATCAAGATAGGAGCTGTAATCCCCTGGTTTCTAAGGGCTAATGCCTCATCCAAAAATGCAACGGCAAGCATCGCTGCTCCCGCCGATAGAGCCGTATTTGCCACTTGGGCGTCTCCGTGCCCATATGCATTTGCTTTCACTACAGCAATGAGATCAACTGAGCTGCCAATGTGATGCTTCATACTTAAAATATTTTCTTCTATGGCTGAAAGGTCTATTTCCGCCCATGTATCTCTGTAAAAACTGTTTCCAATCATGCTGACACTTCCTAGTACGTGAATTTCTAATCCAATCATACTAGAAAGAAAGGATAAAGTGAACCTTGATTCAGTGGTGGTTACGACGAACAATGCTACTATATCCTGACTCGTCCAATTCAGAACTAAAAAAACAGGCGAAAGCTCCGCCTGCTATTTTGTAGACTGTCCATACACGCTCTTCGCTATTTGAACAAGCTCTTCCTGCTCGATATTATCAGACGCAAGCAAATACTCCACTCCGTCATACGTCCAAGAAACTGAATTGTCTGTTAAGGCGCCGATCGCAAACCCGAGATCAACCGGGTTTCCGCTTGCTGTAACAGATGCCGCGGCTTGCGCGACACGTGCTTTTTCTTGTATTAACGTAAATGAATGCTTTCCGCCATATGTCGTAATGATCCGTTTTCCATCTGCCGTTGATATTTCTTTTTCTTCCAGCTTTTCCGTTCCTTCAGGCAAATACACCGGAGCGGCAACAGCAAAATCATCAGAGGCTTCTGCACTCGTAGCTATATCCATATGGGAAAGAGTCATATTTTTCTTCTCATCAAACGATTCCTTTTCAAGCGGTTCGTCGAAGGCAAACTTTTCAAAATCAACTTTAACCATCTCTTTACGGTCCGTGTCCATGACTTTTACTGATTTTGGAGCAAGATTTTTTTTATTTAAAACGATTTCTTGAACAGGCAGCGATTGATTATGCTGATAATTCGTTTTCGTTTCAAACACATAATTTTCTTCGTTCGTGCTAAACTCTGCCTCTGTGTCTTTTTTAATGTCGTTTACAAGGGAATCAAACAAGTAAACCTGGCTGCTGTTCGTTGGCCAATCACTTTGGAAACGAAAGCTTTTATTGAGAGACGGAGTGAGGACAAACACCCCGTTGCCATTCCGAAGGATGACCTGATGCTGATCTTTTTTAGAATTTTCTAAATAGACTCTGTAGTAATCTGGCTTCTTATGCCAAATTTCTACCTTGTATTCCTGAGGCTCTTCTCCTGTTTCAATTACCATTTTCGCAGTTGCTTTATACGAAGTATATTCTTTTACCTTTTTTTCCAGGCCGTTTACTACTTCATCCTGAGACTTTTGACCGCATGCAGAAAGAAGAATGACACCAAGCAGTCCTATAAAAAGCAAAACAAAGCTTTTTCTCACCCTTTTCCAACTCCTCTTCACTATTGATTGTAAAAGGAAGAAATCGCCCGCTTGGCTTGCCGCATGATGCGTTCTTTGCCAAGGTAAATGCAACTTGTCTCCCTTCGTCCACATTCCAATATATGAGGAGGGCGAACGCAATATGCAGACTAGCCTGACAACCTGAAAAATCTTCGTAGCTTGTTATTCTTCTATTATTACTTGTGCAGCTGCATACTCCCTCGTGTGAGTGATAGAAAGGTGGATTTTCTTATCCTTTGTCTTCTGGCAAAAAAGCGTCGGTTTCCCGCGATCATCGGTTTCCGTCACAATATCCTGAAAGCTTAAATGCGCTCCAATTCCGGTACCTAGCGCCTTAGAAAAAGCCTCCTTTGCAGCAAACCTTCCTGCGAGATATTCCGGTTTCTTTTTATTGCTCAAGTTCTTATAAATATTTAACTCTTCCTCTGCAAGCACTCGATCAGCAAATTTTTCCTGACGCTTAATCAGGTCATTAATTCTGCGAAGCTCAATCAAGTCGATGCCAATCCCGATGATCATTCCGTACACCTCTGTTTCAAGTACTTATTTATCTCTACATTTCATAAACATGTTATTATAACAATATTAGAATGACGTTAAAAGGGGCTTGTTCATGTTTGTAAGAAATGAAAGTTTCCGTTCTTTTATCAGTCTTTATCCGATAGTATCGGCTTTAACCGCGATACAAATCCTGCTATGGCTTGTTTTTCAGTTTGAATTAGCTTCTATAGAGCTGTTAATTGGCCAATTGATCGGCTATAATTTTGGAGTCGCTAATGGAGAATGGTGGAGACTGGTGACACCTATCTTCATGCATCAGGGTTTTACCCATCTGCTGTTTAACTCGATTTCGCTTATTTTATTTGCACCCGGATTAGAAAGGATGCTCGGAAAAATAAGATTTATCTTTTTGTACCTTGGCTCAGGAATCATCGGAAACTTAGGGACATATTTTCTCGGATCTGAAGAATATTATCACCTCGGAGCTTCAGGAGCTATTTTCGGTCTATTTGGCACATATCTTTATATTTATTTTTATCGAAAAGAGCTCATGAGCAGATCAAACTCCCAAATGATCGTCACCATCATTGTCATTTCCCTCATCATGACCTTTGCCGGAGCGAATACCAATATTCTGGCCCATATCTTTGGATTAATCGGAGGGTTCACCCTATCACCGATTGTACTAAGCAAAAAGAGTGGACGGCCCTTTTAGCCGTTCACTCTTTTTTCGTAGGAATACCATTGAAACAGTGCCTGAGCATCTTCCCATTCTGTATCAGTAATTGAAAAGCTTTCCGCCGTTACTGAGGACTTTGTGGAAGTATGGATGGTTGCGAGCTTATTTTTCTTTTGGAAGTACGTTTGTTTTACTTCATAGATCTGCATTTTTTTCCGTAAAACAATTGCGGTCGTCTTTCCGATATCCCGATAGGTCATTTGCAGCTTATCTCCTGTTAGATTCCACCCGGCATCCTTATATGCGAAATAACCAAGCAGCAAGCTTACAGGAATCAACAGAAGGCCTAAATACCCCCACGGAGAAAGAAAAATGCTCAGAAGAATGCCTGCAATGAGCGGGAAAAAACCGTACCTGATTAAATAACGTCTAAGCGAGCGGGCAGGAAGTGGAGTTATATCTGTTTCATATGTGTAGCCCTCTACATACTGCTGCAGCAATTCCCTCACCATTTTTTTCGGAATGACGGGAAATAACAGCGTGGATGTATTTTTTTCAGACTCGCTTCCGCCGGCACTCACGATCATCACTGTTGCGTATTTTAATGGTTGCCTTATCAGGTTTTCTTTAATTTTAATCGCTTGAATTCGGTGCATCGGGATTGTTACCCGATTTTTTTCAATCAATCCTTTGCTGATGATAATTTCTTTGTTCTTGCGAATCACGGTGAAATTAGCGTATTTTAGCAGAACGCCGATCATACTTAAAATCCATGCAATAATAAGCCCGATAAAAACAAGCAGCGCATAAACTTCCAAACCAGCATTATTTAAAAACGAAAAGCGCTCATAAATCCGTTCAATCGGCAGAATCTCATCAAATTGGGTCACAAAAGCCACAATACCTGAAATAATGACGCCGATCCCGCTCGAAGTTGAAGCAGCGATAAATAGTTCTTTCGCCCCCATCTTGTAAGTGACATCCGCTTCGTTTTCCAGATTTTGAACTGGAGATTCCAATTCCTCCCCCGTATTTACATCTGTTTGAATTTCTTCACTGCTGATTTTTTGTTTTCGGTCAAATAACTCCTTTTGGATCCGCTCGGCTTCATGCTTTGTAATCGCTTTAAGGGAAACTTCCGATTCCTTCCCTCCACCGGCTGTTTCCACTTGAAGCTTGACGAGCTTAAATAGCTGCTGAATTATTCCTTCGCTGGTATTGACTGATTGGATGCGTTCAATCGGGATATACCTTCTTTTTTTACGAATCAGTCCTTCCTCAATTCGCAATTCATCCTCTTCAATCCTGTATGTAAATTTCCGCCACTGCAACACACTAAAAACGATGACAACGATAAGTAACACAGCTAAACCCAGTAACGCAAAAAACTGAATCATCGCGTTTGAGTTTACGAAAAAAATAAAGGCGAATGGAATAACGATTTGCTTGACAATATTAATAACTCCTGAGATGAGATTCAGTATCATTGCAGCAGGATGCATTCGTTTCGGTTCAGACATCATCTTCTGTCACCCTCGCCAGCCGTGAAATAAAGTCTCTGAGCTGGTCAGCTTCCTCCGCGTCCAGAGCAGGTATCAGGTGTTTCGTTGCCGCAGTGGAAATCTCAACCGTAGATAGGTTAAATCTTCGGAGCAGCGGACCTTGTGTTGTATCAACGTGCTGAACCTTTACCATGGGAACGATGACCCGCTTATTAACAAAAATGCCATGCTGAATGTCTATTTCATTTTCAAGAACCTCATATCTCCAATATTTGTGTTTCACATTCGGATAAATCCAAATACTTACTATTGAAACAATCAACCATAATACCGCTGCAATTGCTCCGATCCAGTACGGCCAGTTAAAAAAATAACTAAGCGTGAATAACGCAATAACAACTAGGAGAAAAATGATAGAATTTATGATTTCCTGCAGTCTCCAAACCTTTAAACCTCTTAAATTAATTTGATTTTTTGGTGGCTGTCTCAAATGTATCCCCCTTATCTATTTAAGTTTTACGATCCATATTTAAAAAAGTTTCATTATGTAAATTTCCCCTAACATTATATATGTTCCCAGGAAGAAAGGAAACTTGCTCAAGATAAAAAAACGAACCTTTTTGGGAAAGGTCCGCATTTTTGAGTTAGTTATTATATGATTTTTTTTGGCGTCTCTCACCAGACTGGCGATTGCGATCATTTGAAGAACGCTTTTTATCATAAGAAGATCGGTTGTTTTTTCCTTTTCCCCGATAGCCTCCGCGGCCGGAAGAACGATGGCTTTTATTTCTCTTGCTGGCAAGAGGCGCTTCATCAGTTAATCGAACCGGTGTACTATCAGGTTCTTTCGTCATCATCTTAATCGCTGCAGCAACAACTGTAACAGAATCGTGATCCTCTAAAAGCTCAGCAGCAGACCTCATATAAAAATTGAGATTATTTTCGCTCATAATCTGGCGAAGACGGTCTACAGTGACTTGCTGTTGCCCTTCAATCGCTTCGTCAAGCGTCGGCTCCTTCATGCGGTCCATTTTACGTTTCGTTGTCTGCTCGATTGCCCGTAAAATATCCTTTTCCCGCGGAGTGATAAAAGTCATGGCCATTCCGGTCTTACCCGCACGTCCAGTTCTGCCTATGCGGTGAACATAGCTTTCAGGATCCTGAGGCACGTCAAAGTTGTAAACATGCGTTACACCTGAGATATCAAGACCTCTTGCTGCTACATCCGTAGCAACCAAAACGTCAATTGCTCCTTGCTTAAATTTACGAAGGGCAACCATGCGTTTCGCCTGCGTTAAATCTCCGTGGATACCTTCAGCAGTGTAACCCCTTAAATTTAAAGCTTCCGTTAATTCATCAACACGGCGCTTTGTCCGCCCGAAAACGATCGCAAGTTCAGGAGATTGGATATCGAGAAGGCGTGTAAGAGTGTCAAATTTCTTTCTTTCATGCACTTCAAGATAAAACTGCTGAATATTGCTTACTGTCATTTCCTTCGCTTTTACTTTCACATGCTCGGGATTCGTCATGAAACGCTCGCCGATTCGTTTAATCGGCGCAGGCATTGTTGCCGAGAAAAGCAATGTTTGATGCTCACTTGGAACATTCGAAAGGATCGATTCAATGTCTTCGATGAATCCCATATTAAGCATTTCATCAGCCTCATCAAGAACAACGGTGTTCACATTTTGAAGACGAAGCGTGCGGCGATTAATATGGTCAAGCAAGCGTCCCGGCGTTCCTACAATAACGTGTGGATTTTTCTTAAGAGCGCGTATCTGTCTGCCAATGTCCTGTCCGCCGTAAATTGGCAATACACGAACACGCTTATCTTGTCCAATTTTATATAGCTCTTCTGAAACCTGAATGGCTAATTCACGTGTTGGTGCAATAATAATGGCTTGAATATTAGGAGACTCGGTGTTGATTTTTTCAACAAGGGGGATACCAAACGCAGCAGTTTTACCCGTACCGGTTTGCGCTTGTCCAATAACGTCTTTATTTGCAAGTCCCAATGGAATCGTTTCTGCCTGAATCGGTGTTGCTTCTTCAAAACCCATGCGGTTAATTGACTTCATGAGTTCGGAACTTAATTGAAAATCTTGAAACGTAATAGTCAATTTATTCATACTCCTTCTAATAGCTGTTTCAGTAAATCAAGTTTTATCAATAAAAACTGCCCTTTTTATAAAGAAGGACAGGTCCAGTTTGTATACAAAGCCCGAATTACTTTACATTTTATCTTACCATTTAGATACAAGTATTTCAATATCCATTAAAAACGGCACACAGCTATTATTTATTTTATTTGGAATTAAACCTAAAGCTAGTGTTCTTCTGGACGTGTCAGTAGTTGGCCTGCTGAAATTGTGCGTTTTGGAATTCTTTATTTAAAAAACTTTCTACATGCTTAAACAATTGTCCTGCGTTTTCTTCCAAACAAACATGATGCTTGCAATCAGGAATCAAATACAGTTCTTTATGCGACGAAGGAATCGTGTTGTATAAAAAACGCGCACTCGAAACCGGAACAATGGCATCACACTCTCCCTGGACGATCAGCACAGGCAATTCAAGGCTTTTTAAGGCCGGTTTTGTTGCTTTCACAAGTTTTTGAAATTGAAACGCAGAAGAAATAGGGGTCTTCAAAAATTTCTTTTTGTACCTGGAGTAAATGATGTTTTCAGCCAGAGTGCCTCTTACTGAATCCTTCCATAAGTGAGCCAAGTCTGCAATAAATTGCCTCGGATTAATATAGAGAGCGGCTGCACTGAGAAGCACAAGTTTTTTTACCGGATACTTTGCTGCAAGATAAGCAGCGATCATTCCTCCCATTGAGAAACCGATGATATAAAGTTCATCACATCGCTTCAGCATGCGGACGAGCTCGATTTCAGCGCAAGCTAGCCATTCTTGAAACGAAATCCCTTTTAGAGCAAGGGTATCTCCATGCCCTGGAAGTGTGATCGTTTGGACGTCCCAGTCTGTCGATTTTTTAAAATAATCGGCCAGCGGCTCCACTTCATAAGGAGCCCCGGTAAACCCGTGAATGCACAAACACCCTATCATTGTTCCGCCTCAATTCTAAACCTTTTCTTAAAGTATGCCCACAGTCATATCAAGAAAACCGCCAAATTTATCACAGTTTCTCAAGAAATTTTCAAATGTGAAATGACGTCTTCCAGCTTCATGCCGCGGGAAGCTTTAATTAATACGATATCCTCTGGAGCTGTCCTGTTTTGAAGCTCTCTCGCCAATGCTTTTTTATCATCAAAATGCATTACACAGCCTTCTTGAAAATTCCCGTTAGCTCCATTAGCAATATATTCACCAAGTTTGCCGTACGTATATACAAATTGAATTTGGCTTGAATCAATTTCCATTCCAATCTGTTCATGATACATTTTCTCATCCTTGCCCAGCTCAAGAATGTCTCCCAGTACCAAGTGTTTTTTTCTAAATCCTTGCATTCCTTGTAATAAATCAATAGCTGCCCGCATAGATGTCGGGCTCGCATTATACGCATCATTAATGATGGAAAGACCATCAGACATCTGAAGCATTTCCAGCCGCATCCCAGTCATTTTTAGATTTGTTAACCCTTCTGCTATTCGTGAAAGATCAACATGAAATTCGTTAGCTGCTGCTATTGCGGCTAAAGCGTTTCTGACATTATGCTTGCCAAGAACCGGAATATAAAACGGCTGTTCAATATCTCGCAACTTAAAATATGTGCCTTCTTTTCCAAGCTCTATCTCGCTGATTTGATAAGAATTGTCTTTATTTTCTCCAAAGGATTTCAAAGCAAAAGCAACATTTTTCACTTTATCTGCCAAGAGAGGTTCATCTCCAGTATATATGAGTACTCCATCCTTTGAAAGTCCATTTGCAATTTCAAATTTAGCATCCGCAATATTTTCTCTCGATCCCAAATCCAGCAAATGCGAATCTCCGATATTGGTTATGACAGCGATATCCGGCTTTGCCAGCTTTGTAAGAAAATCGATTTCTCCTTTTGCGCTCATTCCCATTTCTAAAATGGCGATTTCCGTTTCCTCCGGCATATCTAATATGGTTAAGGGCAAACCAATGTGGTTGTTGTAGTTCCCTTGGGTCTTATGAACACGATATTCTGTGGTTAAAATCGAATAAATCATATCCTTTGTCGTCGTTTTCCCGTTGCTTCCCGTTACGCCGACAACTTTCGGATTAATGGATTTGCGATATGCAGAGGCTAGCTGTTGCAGTGCTTCTAACGTATCATTGACTACGATCACTGCTCCGTGCTCTGGGGGATCAGGTTCAGCTGCACTCCACAGTACAGCGGCTGCTCCTTTTTCAAGCGCAGCCTTTGCAAATGTGTGCCCATTAAAATTTTCACCTGAAATTGGAACAAACAGCTGGCCTTTTTCAATTTTTCTCGTATCTGTCGTGACCCCTGTGATTTTCTTTTGATAATAAGCTGTATCCCCCAACGTACCATTTGTCATGTCAGCAATTTCCTTAGCTGTACGTTCGATCATTGAAAGGGCTCCTCTCGTCTCTATTATGGAAAATAGACACCGCCATTTATGACAGTGCCTCTTTGATTTTAAAATGTGTGGATGATTTGCTGTTTTTCTTCATATCTCTCAATTGCTAATTCGACAAGCCTTTCGATCAGTTCGGGGTATTCGACTCCCGTATGCTTCCAAAGCAACGGAAACATGCTGAACGGTGTAAAGCCAGGCATTGTGTTAACTTCATTAATGAGCACTTTCCCATCATTTGTTACAAAGAAATCCGCTCTGACTAAGCCTGCTCCGTCAATTGCTTTGAAAGCCTTGACTGCCATTTCTTTCAATTTCTGCAGCTCTTCCTCAGTAACTTCTGCAGGAATAATCAAATCCGTATCTCCATCTTCATATTTTGCCCGGTAATCATAAAAATCTGTTTTCGGAGCGATTTCACCAGGTACTGAACAGATCGGCTCGTCATTTCCCAGGATACCCAATTCGATTTCTCTGCCAATAATTCCTTCTTCAACGATGATTTTCCGATCGTATTTAAAGGCACCTTGAAAGGCTTCAACCAATTCAGCTCTATTTCTGCACTTGCTGATACCGACGCTCGAACCGAGATTTGCCGGTTTGACAAAACAAGGATAGTCCAGCTCGGCTTCAACTTTTTCATAGCACTTAATATCTGATTTTTCCCATTCTTTTTTAATAAAGGACACGTAGTTCGCTTGTTCCAATCCTGCCTGCGCAAACAGATTTTTCATGACCACTTTATCCATTCCGGCAGCAGAAGCAAGCACACCATTCCCAACATAAGGCACATTTAACAAATCGAGCATTCCTTGCAGCGTACCATCTTCACCATTTGGGCCGTGAAGGAGCGGAAAAACAACATCTACGGAAGCGTTTTTGCTTTTTTCGCTTTGCGGGATAGGAAACATTTCTTGATTTAACCCGGACGGTGCAAACGTTTCGCCATTTTGTTCATGCTGCAGCATTTTTACATTAGAAACAGGTTCAGACAGAAGCGGCCCCCTTATCCATTCTCCTTGTTCCGTAATGTAAATAGGGTGTATTTCAAACTTTTCGGTGTTTAACGCTTTTATGACAGCGAGAGCAGTCTGTAATGATACATTATGTTCTGCTGATTTACCTCCGTAAACCAACCCTAATCTCGTCTTCACTTTCAAATTCCCCCTACTAACAATTCGTCGTTATTATATTATCACTTTCATGGGTATTTGCTCTAATTAATTTCATTCTTTTCAAAATCCAGTTAAAAACCGTTCATTTTTATGTATTTTCAAACCAATTTATATTAGAATGGCATGGAAAAGGAGATGTCAGCATTGAAAAAAATTAACACAACTGAACAGTTTCAAGAAGTTATTGCATCACATAAAGAAGTTATTATTAAATTTTTCGCCGATTGGTGCCCTGATTGCACTCGTTTAAATATGTTCATCGGTGATATTATGGATACTTATCAAGAAAATGAATGGTATGAACTAAACAAAGACGAGCTGCCTGAGCTTGCTGATAAGTATCAAGTGATGGGAATTCCGAGCCTATTGATTTTTAAAAACGGCGAAAAAACAGCCCATCTTCACAGCGCAAATGCAAAAACTCCAGATGAAGTGACTGGATTCTTATCTGAACACCTTAGCTAATTCGAAGAAAGAATTCATTTTATGTCGCTCGGTTCAATATGGACGTGAACATGTGAAACACCATGTTCATGTTTCATTTTGTTTTCCACCTCATCGGCAATTTTGTGGCTTTCCTCTGTTGTTAATGCAGAATTAACGACCACACTTGCTTCTAAATGCACTGTACTTCCCAAATATCTTGCTTTAATATCCGTTAGCTTATGTACTCCTTCAATTCGTTGAATCGATTGTTGATATGCTTCAAGATCATTCCTGTCAAATCCGTCCGTTAATGAATGGGTCGCGTCTCTGAATATATCCCAGGCTGTTTTGCAAATAATGATCCCTATGATAAACGCAAATACAGTATCGATCCAGGGAAGTTGCAGCCTGGAAGAAAATACCCCTACACATGTTCCTACGCTTACAATCGCGTCCGAGAAATTGTCTTTTGCAGCTGCCATTAAGGCATGGCTGTTAATTCGATCGGCCAACCTTTTGATATAAAGATATACTCCAAACATGAATATAGCGCTAATGCCGGCCGTCCATCCAGCAACAATTCCGGGAGAGGCTTCTTTTGGGCGAAGAATCGATTTTCCGGCTTCAATCAGTACCTCCAAACCTACCATCATCATAATAAATGACGCAATTAAAGACGAAATAGTTTCAGCACGGTAATGTCCGTATGGATGGTCACTGTCCGGAGGATACTGGGAAATCTTTAGCCCAATTAATATAGCAACAGAAGCAATAATATCTGTGCTATTGTTTAATCCGTCGGCACGGAGCGCTTCCGAGTGGTACGTTATTCCGACAATCAATTTGACAGCCGCAAGAATCAAGTAGGCAAATATACTGATCCAGGCACCTTTTTCACCAGTCTTTAAATCCGTCGACTCATTCATTTTACAACCTCCATTTGTCCATTAGTATGGATAATTGAAGGCTGGAGTATTTTCTGCAAGTTAAAAAAATTCCGCCGCCAGCATCTTATTCTATTCGACAGCAAATTATTCCCCGGGAAAGAAAATATAAAAACCCGCCGAAGCGAGTTTTTGAATGTTTACTTTTCCAACGATTCAAATGCAAGAGCCGAAAGCTTCTGGATCGTAATATCATCCATTGGAGGATTGTGCAATCCAGCCCGCACATCTCTGTAATATCTTTGCAGAGGATTTGTACGCTGAAGGCTTTTTGCCCCAACCACTCTCATTGCCTTATCCACAACATAAATAGCAGTATTCGTAACCGTGTGTTTAACGGCAGCTAATTCTTGTCCGATATTCGGGCGCTGTTTAGGATCATCGTACATCTCGGCTACGTGATAAAGAAAATGCCGTGCTTTCATTAATTCAAGCTCAATTTCGCCGATATGCTTTTGTACAGATGGAACATCCTTGATCGGTCCCTTCAAGCTATTCGGTGAGTAGACATTCGCGAATTTCACTGCATAGTCTCTGGCTGCTTGGGCAATCCCAAGATATACAGCCGGGATATGTAAGAGCCAGCCATTTACCTTTGTTCCGCGTGGATGATTCAAGCGTTCGACCAGCTTTGACTCATCGAGAATGACCTCTTCCATAACAAGGTCATGACTTGCAGTCCCTCTCATAGCAATAACATCCCACGTTTCTTCAATGCTGACACCGTTCGTGTCTTTATGAATTAGAAAGACGCCAATCGTGTCTTCTTCGTCGATCCACGCTGTGACTAAGAAATAATCCAAAACCGGTGACATCGTCGTAAACGTTTTTCTTCCGTTTACTATCCACGAGTTGTTCTTTTTTTGCGCAGTTGTCCCGGGCCGGCCGCCTCTCGTCGGACTCCCTGTTTGCGCTTCACTCGCTGCTCGATTGACGAGTGCCCCCTGCAATACTTCTTTTGCTATAAAATCAAAGTCCTTTTTCTCCCAAATATCCCCTTCCGCGAGTTCACCCATAATACTTAAATGCCAGCCGATACTCAGTGCAGTGACGGCATCTCCTTTGGCGAGCCGCTCCTGGTACAAAATCATGTCATAAACAGAGAGTCCTTCCCCTTCGTTTTTTTCTGGAACAGGCAATGCAGTATAGCCGGATTCCTTTAATGCTTGGATATTTTCATAAGGAAATGAAGCCTGTTCATCATGTTCGGCAGAACGTTTTTCAAACTCATCCGACAGTTCTCCTATTATATCCAGCCATCTTTTCTGTTTCTCTGTTTTGATAAACAACGATGACACATCAATCCCTCCAATTTGTCCCGGTCAATTTTATGTATTATATTGATAAGTTCCTTCCGATTGCAACAAATCAGCTTAGAAAAAAATAAACAGCCCGCTTTCAAGTACAGAAAGCAGGCTTAAAATCTATGATAAGGCTCTAGTTTGCCCGTCTTTTTTCATCGATAAATATATCAGCATATAGGATAAATACCCCATTGCCATTACTAATCCGCCAAAGAAAAAGCTTGAAAAAAGAGCTTCTTCAATCGCTGCCAACGCTGCCAAGACAGCCCAGCTGGAATACAAATAGACCATAAAGATTAATTCATTATTTTTTAATTTGTATAACATGTACAAACCTGCGATTGAAAAACATCCCAACGCCAGCCTGAAAAGAACCAAATGGTCAAAGTGAAAACCAAATGACACAAAAGAAAACGACAACAGCAGCAAAATAGGCAAAGCTTTTATGAAATATCTCATATCCATATCTATCATCCCCCGCTTTGGTCCTCTTAATTATAGATAAAATTTTGGGAACGCAGTTGATTTCGTGAGTAATTTCACAAAATTGCCAAGATTTCTCTTCACCTAATCGACATATTTTACACAGTCACATCACGTTTACAAAAACTCCACCACGCCACGGTCAAAAAGGTGATCAGATGAATGGCAATAATAAAAATTGAAAATACAGGACTTGTCCCATCAAATAATGGATTTACCCCGCCTGCGTATTGCCTGAAATCAGTATTGGCAAACAATAGAAATTTTCCCCACTGATTCTCCATCACATCGAAAATCGTTACCAATGTTTTGGCTATGTATATCACTACAAAAGAAACCACTAAAGAAAATACGCTGTTTTTTAATAAAGCGGAGCATAAAAAAGCAAAAGCAATCATCATAAAAATTTCAAGCCATTGCGAAGCAATCCAGATAAGCGTATTTGAAAACAAAACACCCGCTCTTTCATCTATGTTCACCCCGAAAAACACCAATCCATAAACAAGTGTCAACGAATAATATATGATAAAAAGGTAGATGCTGGCTAAAATAGAAGTCGTCCATTTAGAAAGAAGAATCTTCCACCGTTTCACAGGACGTATTAGCAAAAATTTAATCGTTCTTTTATCAAATTCAGATGAAACGATCGTCGCTGCAATAACTACTGAAAAAAGCTGCAATATTATGTTTAAATTAGGAGCGTAAGAAAAATACCCAATAAAATGATCCTCAACCCTCGCGCTCATCAACAGCCTTTTGATAAAAAGCGCCATTAAAAATTGCAGGACCGCCATACTTATCAATGCTACGACTACAATTCTTTTTTTGAACAGCTTTTTATGCTCATTTCGAATCAGTCTGTTCATACTCTTCCCCTTCTCTTTCGCGCATAACGTTTTCAGTTGTCCAATCGATAAAGCTTTCCTCAAGTGATCGTTTAACAGGAATTACACTAAATATATCAATGCCATCAATGGACATTCTTCGGCATAAATCGGGGACTTGCTCTTTTTTCACCTTTACTAAGAGAAAATCTCCATTTGCTTCTGCTTCAAAACCTTGGCCGCTCAGCCAGCTGAGTGCATTCTCCTGCGGACGAAGCTCCATACGAAGAGTAAGTTCGGTTTCAAGGTTTTCCGATAAGCTTACGGTTGACTTAATTTTTCCATTTTGAATAATGATGACTCGATCACAAAGCTCCTCCACCTCACTAAGAAGGTGAGATGCAATGAGAATAGCGACATTTTCACGTTTTGCGAGTTCTTTTATATGCTCCCTGAAATCCTTCATCCCCGCGGGATCTAACCCATTAGTCGGTTCGTCCAAAATCAACAGGCTGGGCGAATGCAGAATTCCCTGGGCAATCCCTAGCCGCTGCCTCATTCCAAGCGAATAAGCTTTCACCTTATCGTCGATCGCGTGGCTTAATCCGACCCGCTCTACGACTTCATCGATTCTTGTTTTGGAAATGTTGCCCGCCATTTCGGCATACTGCTGGAGATTCTCATACCCAGTCATATTTTGATAAAATTCAGGATTTTCAATGATGGCTCCGACAAAACGGATAGCTTCCTCAAATTCCTGATTGAGAGGAAATCCATTAATTAAAATAGTCCCTTCGTTTTTTTCCATTAAACCGACGATAATTTTGATGAGTGTTGTTTTTCCTGAGCCGTTTGGTCCCAGCAATCCGACAATTTCTCCGGGATAAACATCTAAGCTGATTTCTTCTAAAATCTTCTTTTTCCCGATTTTCTTATGTATATTGTTAACCGTTAAAACCGGCTTGATTGTCATTGCTTTAAAGCCCTCCCATTCTAGTATATAGTATACCATTTACAGTCATTTTTCTGGTTAAAAGGGTGTTTCCAATTTGGAGCTTGATATGTCAAAAGGGTCTTTTTTATGGCGGTGTACGGAAATCCGCATCATCGACTCTAATTCATCTATGAAAAGGAAAAGATGGAGCATCTGTAGATAGCTCCATCTTATTCATTGGAATATTTTAGAAGGATTGATTAACGTTTTGTTCAGAAGTAACTCCGTGTTTTTTCTCTGATTCAGCAACAATAACGGCGCAGGCAGCATCTCCCGTAATATTGACTGCAGTCCTTGCCATATCAAGCAAGCGGTCAATCCCTAATATAAGTGCAATCCCTTCAACAGGAAGATTGACGGATTGCAGCACCATGGCCAGCAGGATCAAACCGACTCCGGGCACCCCGGCAGTACCTACACTTGCAAGAACAGCAGTTAGAACAACAGTGACAAGCTCCACAAAAGTCAGATTGACATCATATACCTGGGCGATAAACACTGTTGCAACACCTTGCATGATCGCTGTTCCATCCATATTAATGGTTGCTCCCAAAGGTTGAACAAAGCTGCTTATCGATTTCGGCACCTTTAAATTTTTTTGGGCAGTTTCCATTGACATCGGAAGTACCGCGTTACTGCTCGATGTACTGAAAGCTACAACCATAGCAGGTGAAAAGCCCTTAAAGAAAGCAATCGGATTTAACTTGCCTAATACGGCAACAGTAGAACCATACGTAACAGCCATGTGGATAATCAAGGCTAAAAGAACAACAATAAAATAGAGTCCCATTGCTTGGATTGCGCTAAAGCCTTGGCTTCCAATTGCAGAAGCAATCAATCCAAATGTACCGTAGGGAGCAAATTTCATAACGAGACCGACAAGATACATCATGAGGTCATTTCCCTGCTCTAAAATTTTCAACAGCCCTTCTGTCTTCTTACCGAGCATAGCAATTCCAAGCCCGATAAATATAGAAAACACAATGATTTGGAGCATGTCTCCATTTGCGAACGCCTCGATTGGATTTTTAGGGATAATGTTCATAAGCGTTTCAGCCGTTGATGGTGCTTCTTTTGCTTCATAGCTTCCTGCGTTCTCAGGAGTGATATTTCCCACTTCACCCGGTTTGATCAACAACGTAAGAACAAGCCCTATAATAATTGCAACAGTAGTGGTTAATAGAAAATAGGAGATCGTTTTTGCACCAATCCGACCTAATTTTTTTGGGTCTCCAAGCCCCGCCACTCCTAAAGTAATCGAAAAGAAAACGATTGGAATCACAATCATATTAATCAAATTTAAAAAGATTTTGCCTAAAGGGGAAAATAAATATGGATCCAGCACATCAAATGCTTGAGGTGCAAAAACGTTCAAGATAATTCCGACGATAGCACCTACAATAAGTGCAATGATGATTCTTGTTGCAAGTTTCATAGATTTACCTCCTAAAAAATAATAAAAAAAACCACGAGTTCATTCGCGGCTTCGTGCTCTATTCAGACATAGAGATCCCACATATGACTCTCTTCACGTATACGGGGTTAGCTGTCGGGTTCGGACGAAGAGATGTCCGTTTTTATACATAAAACGTATAAAAATTCACCCCGTAATGATTTTGGGTCCCCCATTCCTTCAAAAAAGGATTAAACGAGTGTAGTATAGTTTTGTAATATAATTAAACACCATTATTTCCATCTTGTAAATAGTTTTTCAAGTATGTCAACTTTTGTTAACACCGACCGTTTCCTCTGTACTGCTATTTGTCACATCAAGAACATCCAAGAGAAAGACAACTACGGGAATACCGATTATCAATCCCCATATTCCAAAATAATGCTCGGAAAAAATCAATACGATAAATGTCATAAAGATAGGGAGCTCAGTTTTTGCAGACATAAGCTTCGGGTTGAGAAAATACGCTTCAATCGCATGAATGATCATAATAACGATAAACATATAGAACACATAGATCCAGTCGCCGATGCTATAGGCAATAATACTGAGAGGGATCAAGGACAAGACGACTCCGGCCACCGGAATCAGCCCCAGGAAAAAGACCATAACGGCCAGGCCGAACAACTGCGGAAAACCCATGATCCAGAGAGAAATCGTAGTAAGAGCACAATTTACAATCGCAATGATAAATTGTGCTTCTAATACCTTTCCAAACGTCTTTACAAATTTCCCACCGAAAAAAGCAATCTCTTTATAAAAAATCGCCAATTTGCTCGTTTTAAATTTTTGCATAAAAGCGACCAAACGGCCTTTTTCGATTAAGAAAAACATACTGAGAATTAATGAGAGAAAAACTTGCAGACTGAATGAACTCACATCAGCAAGGTATGTATAAAGAAAATTAAGCCCCTTTTCAAAATATCCCGAAAGATTCACGTCTCCAAACACAGTGGTGATCTCATAATAAAATGGAATATTCTCTTCTGGACGAGCAGACAGTTCTTTCGCCAAATCTGCCAACTGCTTGATTTGATCCGCGACCACAGGATAATAGTTGAAGATTCCGATTGCCAATAAGCCGCCAAGCGTAATATATAAACTGGTTATCACCACTTTTTGACTCACTTTTAAAAAGTGGTTAAGAAATCCTCTTACTACGTTTTCCAGCCTGTCCATCAAAAAAGTAAAGATAAACGTGAGTAAAATAAGATTCATCATTCCTCGAAAAAGATAAAGGACAGCAGCTATGATAAGAAAAACAAAAAATCGCCTTACTCCCGCATGCTGTAAAAATTTATTCCATGCTGCCGACATTTATTACACTCCAGTCAAATACATCAAGATAAGTAAAATTATATAATAAAAAGACGCGAAAATCTCTTTTCGCGCAGAAAACTTTGCAAAAATATTTAGAATTTCATCAGTTTTCGTCAAATTTTTTCTTTTTATATATTATCAGGCAGATTAATAGTATGGCGACTGTCCATGCGGCTATGATTAGAAAGTGTGAATAGATTTCATTTCCAAGGTTTGATGCCATTGTCAGGTTCATACCGTCGATAAGATGCCGAGAAGGGAGCCATTCAAGCACTGTTACAATCGGTTGAATATCAATTGCATCTTTTATAATCGATCCTATAAAAAAGACGAACATGATCGGCAATCCAATGACCGACGATTGCATGACATTACTGCTGATTAATCCAATCAAGGTACCCAATCCAATGAAAAAAATAGTTGTCAAGGAGATTAAAAGCATGAGAACAGGATAATGATGAACCGCTCTGTCACTGATTTCGACAGATAATATGCTGACAATCAAAGAGGTCAAAAAAGTAATGATTCCTTTTCCGGCTAATACTTCAAGTGCAGAGGCTGGAGACAGCATTAATACCTTTAACGTATGTTTTTCTTTTTCTTCTGCAAGTAAAAGGTGTAGCTTGAAATAAAGTTTAAATCATTTCCACTTGTTTTTTCATCAATCACGTACGATTGCGAAATAAGAAAAGCATATTTCTTTTTCTGAAGTGGTTTATGAATTCTATAGTATATAGGACATACAATTGCAGGAAATTGATTCAATATTCTGATCCTTTGTTATTTTAATCGATCCTACGTTTTCTATAAATAACTACCGTAGTAACTATTGATATAGCTGCCCACACCAAGAGTATAAGTATATTTTCGATGATTCCACTAAAGCCTTCTCCATTGATTAAGGCAACCCAAATGGTGTTTAGTTGCTCATTTGGTAAATAATCGATGATCTTTAAGAAGGTTTTATTTTCCACCATTGATTTAAACATAGAGCTCATCCCAAAGACTACTAATACAGGCATTCCAATAATACTTGTTTCCATTACGGTTCTTGAAATCAAGCCGAGAATGGTTCCAGTCGCAATATAAAAAACCAAACCCAATAGTACACTTACTGCAAATAATGGAGGTGATGGGACCTTGAAGTTCGATAAAAAGACAGAGCCAATAATCACAACAATGGTCATAACAGCAGATAATGCACTTTTTCCTACAAAAATTTCAGCTATACTAGCAGGCGATAACAATAATCCTCTTAATGTATTTTTCTCTTTTTCCTCTGCCACCATTGCAGCTTGAATAAAAGCACCTGCAATGACAAGAGCAAGATTAATGGGATAGGTGCTAAAGACGCCATTTCCTTCACTCATACGACCTAATAAAGCTGCAAAAACTAAAGGGATTGCTAATGTAAAGATGACGTAGGAATTTCTTTGCAAATCTTTCCAATCCTTTATAAATATGGCGTTTACTCGTTTAAAAGAAAAAGTCATGATAAGTTCCTCCCTGTTAATTGTACAAAAATGTCTCCAAGTGTCGGCTCATTGGAATGAATCGTCAGAATCTGTCCATCTTTCATATATTGGTAGATTTCCTTTGCTCCTTCTTCGTCTTTCTCAACAACCACTGTACGATTTCCTTTTAATAAAAGAGAAATCGTTGTGTTTTTTTGTTGTGCTCTTACATTTCGGGGTGTATCCAGTAGCATGATCTCCCCGTTATTCAAGAACGCAACTCGATCACAAAGGTCTTCTGCTTCTTGCATGTCATGGGTTGTTAAAAAAATGGTTGTCCCTTCTTGATTCAATTTTTTCAGGCCCGCATGAATATGCTTTGTATTGATTGGGTCTAAGGCAGAAGTTGGTTCGTCTAAAAAGAGAAGATCGGGTTTATGTAAGATAGCTCTTGCCAATGTGATCCTCTGCTTCATCCCTTTTGATAGTTTTTGAACCGATTTCTTCTTATCTTGTATTAGATTAACAGATTCAAGAACCTCATTGATTCTACTTTTGTCCACATCATATAAATCACAATATAATGTAAGGTTATCGTAGATACTAAGCCGTTCATAAAGGCCACTATTATCCGTTAAGATTCCGATTCTCTTCATAAAAGTCGGATCTTTTAATTTTTGGATTGGTTGACCGAACACCATAACCTCTCCAGCTGTTGGATGAAGTTGGGCTGTCAAAATTTTAATCGTTGTCGTTTTACCGGAACCACTTGGTCCTAAGAAACCAATTGTTTCTCCTTTTTTCACTTCAAAATTTACATTTTTTAAAGCCATCTTGGTTTCAAATGATTTAACAAGTTCTCTTACTTCGATAACATTTTCCATTTCTGTTACTCCTTTTCCCGTTTCTGCTTCTTGATTCAAGTTTAGTTGCAATTCGAGCGAAATGCAGTAATATCAAGGCGAAAAGAGTATAAAAACGGGTGAATGGTACTAATTTCAGGGTGAATGGAGCATTTTTTTGAACAAAAATGCTCTTTAAGAAGTGAACGTTAAATTCCGAGGATCACTTTTAACTCATTTAATTTTCCTTTGGATAATGGAACAGAGCTTTTCTTAGAATCTTCAAGAATGAGGCAATAACTATTTCTAGTCCAAGTAATCACTTCACGTACCTTTTGTAAATTGACAATATAGGATCGATGACAACGAAAAAATCCAAATGATTGCAATCGTCCAAATAGGTCATTCAATGTAATGGAACAGGGAAAGACTTCTCCATTTACATGTAGGTGTGAAATCCCTTCATTACCCTCAACGAAGACAATCTCCGTAGGATCGAATAGAATTATTTTATCGTCGACTTTTGCTGGAATCTTTTCAAACCGTAATGGTCTGTGAATGGTAGTAGCTTCCCCTTCTGCTTGTTCTTTACCATTGTTTTCCTCTTCAGCAGTTGAAGTTTCTATTTCTTCATTCACGATTGTCGGCTGCGAATCTATTACCTGGTCATCTATTGAAACGGAATGCAAACACCCTTTTCCTCATCAATGACGTCAATTTTCTTTAAGCCTTCCTCATTCAGACGGTAAACCGTATTTGTCATAGTAATGGCACTTTCAAAGTTGTTTGTCGTAATGAGAACGGATTTTCCTTGTCCTTTGAACTCCTCTAATACTCTTTGCATAATGATTTTACTTTCGATATCAATATTTTGATCGGGCTCTTCCATAACGATCAAGTCCGGCTGATGCAATATTACCCTAGCAAGCTGTATCCGTTTCTTTTCAGAATACGAAAGTTTGCTAATTTTCGTTTTCACTTTCTCAGCTAACCCAACTTTTTGAAGGAGAGAATCAATCTCTACGTTCACATCATATAACCTTTTTAAAAAATTAAGGTACTCCCTCGGTGTCAGTCGTTCATACATCGCTTCATCCAATAAAAATAACCCTACACGGTTAGATAGGCTTTTAAAATGGTGGTTTAGAGGCAAGCCTTCCAGCAATACCTCCCCATTTGAAAGGGATGTCTCTCCAATCATCATCATGATTAACTGTTTTCCAACTTCATTATTGCACTGAATCGCAATAATCTCTTCTTTATGAATATCTAAATCTATCTTTGGAAATATAATCGTATTTCCTTTACTTTTTTCAATTTGTTTTATTTGCAATAAGCTCATGTTATTTATACACCTCAAGTTGGAAATTTTTTAGAATAAATCAAGTGATAGTATTGAAATATATCGTACCTGTTCGTGCAACCTCTTATTTTATTAATTAATAAATCTCCATCGGATCAAATAGAATAATTTTTTCATTTATTTTTGCTGGCACCCAATTTAAGCGGATGACTCGCCATTTCTTCTATTTCCGGGTCCTGTATTTCATTAGTATTTTCCAGCCCAGAGTTTACTTTTCGAATCCCGGTTTCATCCATACGGTACACTTCATCAGTAACACTTATAGCTTCTTCCAAATTAGATGTAATGACTAAAACGGTATAGCCGTTTTCAGGAAGCTCTTTAATAAACCGGCGGATAATCATCGAGGAATGGACGTCTGTGTTTTGTTCAGGCTCTTGCAATATCACAATATCCTGCTGGTGTATAATAGCCCTTGCTAAATGAAGTGCCGCTTTTCAGAAAAAGTCAGGATCGAAATCTTATCTACAACTTTATCAAGCAGGCTTGTTGCCTCGAGGGCAAAACCCAAATCTGCTTTTACTCCATAAAGGCTGCTGAAAAAGGTTAAATACTGTTTTACAGTCAGACTATCGTATAATTCCTCGTCTAAAAGACTTCTTCCAATTTTGATCTTCTCATTAGAAAAACGAATTTCCCCGCCAGAACTTGTATCCTTCTTTAATAAAAGCTGAATAAGAGTGTATCCCATATCTTTATTGCATTTTATGGCGATGCATGCTCCCTTTTTTATTTCAAGATCGATTGGTGGAAGCTGCACTGTATTTCCCGTTTTTTCCGAAAGCTAATTGATCGTTATGTAAGTCACATTAAAATTTCCTAACCACTAATGTATAACAATATTATACAGGGATATTATGCTTATGCGGCAGCAGATACTTTTTTCATGTTATCCAGTGACTATCTTAATAGTTCATTCCATAATTGGGCATATTTAAGTTGACTAGTAAAGGAGGGTTTTCATGAAAGAGGGACAACAAGAATACGAAGGAACGAATGTTCAAGGCGATGAGCATTTGCTTTCCAGCAGCATATCTGCAACGAATGAAACCGAGGATACATTAACCAACAGGCAAGGTCACCCTGTAACAGACAATCAAAATATGAGAACTGTAGGAAATCGCGGGCCTACCACATTGGAGAATTATGATTTTCTCGAAAAAATCAGCCACTTTGACCGTGAACGAATTCCTGAGAGAGTAGTTCATGCCCGCGGTGCAGGAGCCCACGGCTATTTCGAAGCCTACGGAAGCTTTGGTGACAAACCGATTTCAAAGTATACAAGAGCTAAAATTTTTCAGGAGAAGGGCAAGAAAACCCCTGCGTTTGTCCGATTTTCATCAGTTATCCACGGCAACCATTCACCTGAAACACTCCGTGATCCGCGAGGTTTTGCCGTTAAATTTTACACAGAGGACGGGAACTGGGATCTAGTTGGAAATAATTTAAAAATTTTCTTTATTCGAGATGCCCTCAAATTCCCGGACCTGGTTCATGCGTTTAAACCGGATCCTGTGACAAACCGTCAAGATCAGGAACGAATTTTTGATTTTGTTTCTCAGTCTCCGGAAGCTACGCATATGATCACCTTTCTGTTTTCGCCATGGGGCATTCCCGCCAACTACAGACAAATGCAAGGATCTGGGGTTCATGCCTACAAATGGGTCAATCAAGAAGGAAAAGCCGTTCTTGTAAAGTATCATTTTGAACCGAAGCAGGGAATTAAAAATCTGACACAAAGCGAAGCAGAAGAAATTCAAGGAAAAAATTTCAACCATGCCACACAGGATTTATATGAAGCGATTGAAAATGGAGAGTATCCGGAATGGGAGCTTTTTGTCCAAATCATGAGTGATGGCGAGCATCCGGAGCTCGATTTTGACCCGCTTGATCCAACAAAGCTTTGGTATAAGGAAGACTTTCCGTGGGTACCTATTGGGAAGCTTGTGTTGAATAAAAATCCGGAGAACTACTTTGCTGAAGTGGAGCAAGCCGCCTTCGGAACGGGAGTACTTGTAGACGGACTCGATTTTTCTGATGATAAGCTGCTTCAAGGCCGGACGTATTCCTATTCTGACACCCAGCGTTACAGAGTGGGGCCTAATTATTTGCAGCTTCCGATCAACGCACCGAAAAAACATGTCGCGACCAACCAGCGAGACGGGCAGATGGAATATCGAGTAGACCGTGGTCCAGACCAAAATCCTCATGTCAATTACGAACCTTCCATAATCGGCGGCCTGAAGGAAGCAAAACAAGATGGAAAAGACCATACTCCCCACGTAGAGGGAGACGTCAAACGAGAAGCCATCGACCGCCCGAATAACTTTGGACAGGCCGGAGAAACTTACCGGCGATTAACAGACTTTGAACGAGATGAGCTGATCAAGAATTTAGTGAATGCCTTATCCACCTGCAGAAAAGAAATTCAAGACCAAATGATTGAGAATTTTACAAAGGCAGACCCTGATTATGGTAAACGGGTAGCAGAAGGCTTAAAAATGGAATCTGACAAAAACAGCAAAGGACCTATCGGCTCCACTCAATCTGAACAAGCGATTATGCAGGCTCGTGAAGAAAGCCATCCTTCAGATCCTTATTGATTGTTTTTTTGGCTGGAAGTTGAGGTGAGAAAAAGCGCTTTTTGATAAGGTGCAAATAAGAGGAGTATCGAGGAAAAAAAAGGATGCACGGGTGCAATTATGTCGTGCACCCGTACAATTATGGCGTGCATGCACCCGTGCAATTATAGCGTGCACCAGGTGCAATTGTGGCATGCACCCGTGCAATTAAGGCATTAATTTTCCGAAAGCGTTTTCTTAGCGGAAAATAACCGATGATTGACACTTATGCGCGATTTCACTTGGTTTATGCACGATCTTTCCTGGTTTATGATCGATTTTGAGATTTTATTTGCGATCTTGATCCTTTATTTGCGATTCTCAGTTTTTATTTGCGATCACGACTTGTTTTTTGTTAATTCCACCTGATTACTAGTACCTTAGGGTTCGTACTATTTCACTCGCTGCTCTCAATCTCTGTTTCAGGCTTCTCGTGCTGCTCAAGCCGTTCGATAATTCTTCTCTTTTTATAAAGCATGTTTCCTGTTTCAGCCAATTCTTGAATGGTGGCCCGGTTTGTAATGGCGCCAAATAAAATTCCTGCAATCGGAACCATTTGCAAAAGCTTTTTCCATCCAAATGAATCGCGATAGCTGTAAACTACTTCGCGCCAGCCTTGAATTTGCGAGAGCATGTTTCGGTGGGATTCCATTTTTTGATCGTAGTTGTCCAGCTCTTGTAAAATACTTTTCTTGCCGACTACATCCGCGGATGCCAATTGGAGACATTTTACGATAAAAATTCGTTCTTTCTTTACTTTCGGATTATATCCGTAGGCTACCGCGATATCCTGCAGGGTTTTCAGTGACAATCCTAAAACGGCCGGAATATCGATAGCCAATGTTAAGATGCCGCCAATTCCTGTTGTTGCTCCTTGCACCGTTGCTGCGTGGGATCTATTTTTCCCCATTACCGTGCTGATTTCTTCCATTACGGAAAGAGGAGCTTTTTTTATATCTTCAATATCATTGATTTCTGCTTCAGGTACTTTTTTAGAAATTTGTTTAATAATATGTTTTTGGCTGGTTAAGTATTGTCCCCCAGTTTGGATAAAGCTGCCGATTTCGTCAAGAATGACGCCAATTTTCCGTTGGATGAAAGCAGGTGTCAGCTTATCCAAAATCAGAAAAGGCAACCGCCCGAGTTTTTCCCAGAACCAGACCTTTTGCTGATCCTTTTCCCACTTATGAATTTCTTTTAATTGTTTTCTCAAAATGTCAGGGTGTTCAATTGGCATAAAAAGGTTTCCTCCCCTGGAAGATTCGTTTCTTCTATTGTAATACATTACGTTTTATTCTGCTCCATTGGGGTAAACTTAAAACAAATCCAAAAGGAAAGGAATGATGTGAAATGCCATGGACCATGAACGATTATCCCAATTCCTTAAAAAATTTGGATCCCGCAGTGAAAAAGAAAGCCATTGAGATAGCCAATGCGATGGTAGATGAAGGATACGAAGAGGGACGCGCAATCCCGATCGCCACCAGCCAGGCAAAGGAATGGCATGAAAATGCAAGCAAAAGCGAAATTGATGAGCTCCTTCATGATACAGATGTTGAAGAAAGAGACGATTCTGATGATAATGACGCGAGACCCGAGCTCATGGATCAGGCCGCTCACGTTATCAAGCATGATGACGGGTGGGCCGTCAAAACAGAAAAAGCAAAACGAGCCAGCTATGTAAAAGAAACGAAGCAAGAAGCGATCGACAGGGCGGAAGAAATCGCCAAAAATAAAGGGACAAAGCTTGTCATTCAGAAAAGAGACGGATCGGTTCAACGAACGAAAAACTTTTCCTAATATATACCGGCATATGCAATAATATTGCAATGCCGGTTTTTTTTGTTTATATTTCTTCCGGAGCCTCTATTCCGAGGATGTCCATTGACTCTTTTAAAAGTAATACGGTCTGCCTGCAGACAGCAAGTTTCGTAAATTGCTCTTTCTTGTCATCTGACAACACTCTTTGCTGTTGGTAAAACTGATTAAAATGCTTACATATTGATAGAGCATACTTGGCAATATGGGAAGGCTTATGTTCAGATACACTTTTCTTTAATACGTCCGGATATACAGACAAAGTTTTTAACAGCCTCCACGTCTCCGGAAAATCAAGAAAGGTCTCCTTAATCTCTGCTGTTGAATCTGTTTGCTCTCCAGCCTTTCTAATCAGACTCTTGATTCTTGCATAGGTATATTGAAGATACGGTCCTGTCTCACCTTCAAACCGAAGAGCTTCCTTTAATGAGAAATTCACATCGTTTTTCCGGTCGTTCTTTAAATCTCCAAAGATGACCGCACCCGTTCCCATCGCTTTTGCTGTTTGATCATGAATAGTCCGGTCCGGGTTTTTCTCCTTTGAAATCTCTATTGCACTCGAGATAGCCTGCTTCATTACTTCCTTTAACGTAATTACACGGCCTCTCCTGGTCGACATTTTCTTACCTTCGAGTCTCATTAATCCAAACGAAACATGGAAGCAGTCTTTTGCCCATTCATACCCCATTTTCTCCAAGACGGCAAAAATTTGTTTAAAATGCAGGGTCTGTTCTCCCCCAACAACATAGAGAAGCTTTTCCCCTTTCATTATTTCATGACGATAGATAGCCGTGGCCAAATCTCTTGTCGCATAGATGGAAGACCCGTCGGATTTAATAATTAAGCAAGGCGGCAGATCGTATTCCTCCAGTTTTACAACCATGGCGCCGTCGCTTTCCTCCAGAAGCCCTTTTTCTTCGAGTTCATCGATGACGGCCTGCATTTTGTCATTGTAAAAGCTCTCGCCAAGCACTTCTTCAAAATCAACGCCAAGAAACCGGTACATATCATTAAACTCCTCTTTGCTGACTGCGACAAATTGCTCCCAAAGACCTCTTGCTTCCTGGTCCCCTTTTTCCAGCTTGTGAAACCAGCTTCTTGCCTCGTCTATAAGACCGGGGTCGTTCTCTGCTTCTTCGTGGAATTGGACATAAAGCTCAAATAAATGATCAACCGGTGAAGCATTTAGTTTGTCTTCATTTCCCCATTTTTTATAAGCTGCGATTTGTTTTCCGAATTGTGTTCCCCAGTCTCCAAGATGGTTGACACGAACAGGCACATGTCCTGTTTTTTTGTATAAATGATACAGCGCGTTCCCAATAACAGTGGAACGCAGATGTCCGATTCCAAAAGGCTTCGCGATGTTAGGAGAAGACATATCGATAATCACTTTTTTCCCATTCCCAAAGTTTAAATTTCGAAACTGATTCTCGCTTATTTTATCAATAAGCATTTTGCCATAAATAGCTTTGTTAAAAGTAAGGTTTACGTAAGGTCCTTCTGCATTTGCTTTAATTCCCGTGATGTTCCACTCTTTCGCAAGCTGAGCAGCGATTTGCTGTGGTGCCATTCTTTTTTCTTTAGCCAAATGAAAGCAAGGAAAGGCAGCATCACCAAGCTCCTCATTCGGAGGTATTTCAATGAGAGAAAGAAGAGCATCCGCACCTCCATGTGTAAGCTTTGCCAATTCCGTTGCAGCTAGCCATTTTATCATTGCGCTTCATCCTTTCTTCAAATAAAAAAGCCTCCGCCTCTCTTAAAGAGGCGAAAGCTTAGTTCCACGGTACCACTCTTATGACACAAAAAATGTCACTCATACACGATAACGGTTGCTCACCGTGCCTGCCTACTCTGTTTCAGCAAGCCTTTTCATGGGTGCGGTTCTTTTATCCTTCAAAAATCGGCTTCCACCATCCCGACTCGCTGCTTTTTTTCAGATAAAGTACTCTCCCAATCATAAAATGTAAATAATTGTTCTTATTTTACGTCAAGCCGCAAGCTGAATCAACCCCAATTCTCTCAAAACAGTTGGGATGTTTCATCCAGCCTCAAGAAGGAAATAAGTATAGTAACAACGAAGAAAGAGGTGAAAAAGCATGTTAGGTTTTCTTGTTTCATTACTCGTGGCTATTGTGATCGGATTAATCGGAAGTGCAATCGTTGGCAATCGCATGCCAGGTGGAATACTTGGAGCAATGGTTGCCGGCCTCGTCGGAGCATGGATTGGTCATTCACTGCTTGGAACATGGGGTCCTACTCTCGCTGGATTCGCCATCCTTCCCGCCATTATCGGAGCGGCTATCTTCGTATTTATTCTCAGCTTAATTATGAGAAATTCAAATCGAAGCCACAGCCATTAATGATATGATTAATTTAGAAAAGCACGGATTCGGGTGAAACCCGGATCCGTGTTTTTTTGTTGACAATATCCTTTATAGGGAATAAAATTTGCCCTGAGGAAACAATTTGTTGTTAATCAAAATTGATAGAAACTCAGGTGGAAAAATGAAGAATAATAATGGTTTACTTCAAGAATCTGCGCTTTCTCATAGTGCTCAAGCAGCATTAGACGGACAAACGAGCGGAATCAGAAAAGTTCTCCCTTTTTTAGGACCTGCGTTTATCGCTGCTATCGCGTATATTGATCCAGGAAATTTCGCTACAAATATAACTGCAGGATCAACCTACGGGTACATGCTTCTCTGGGTTATCCTATTATCAAATTTAATGGCAATGCTCATCCAATCATTATCAGCCAAGCTGGGCATTGCGACAGGAAAAAATCTTCCGGAGATCGCCAGACAAGAATTTCCTAAACCGGTCTCTTACGGATTGTGGATTCAAGGGGAATTGGTTATCATGGCTACCGATTTGGCTGAATTTATCGGAGCGGCACTTGGCATTTATTTATTATTCGGAATCCCTATGCTGCAATCCGCCCTTATCGCAGCCGTTGGTTCCTTTGCCATTTTAGAGCTTCAAAGAAGAGGTGTTCGCTCGCTTGAAGCCGGAATCGCAGGAATGCTTATGATTGTTGTGGTCTCTTTTGCGGTTCAAACCTTTTATGCTCACCCTGATGTTCCCTCTATCCTGACAGGGTTCATAACACCACAATTTCAAGGAACCAATAGTATTTTGCTTGCAGCGGGAATTTTAGGGGCCACCGTTATGCCGCATGCTATTTATTTGCACTCTGCATTAACTCAAAGAAGAGTCATTGGTAAAACGGATACTGAGCGTAAAAAGATTTATCAATTTGAAAAAATCGATATTGTTATCGCCATGGTTATAGCTGGTGCAATAAATGCCAGTATGCTAATTATCTCAGCTGCTTTGTTTTTTAAACACGGAATGATTATCGAAGATTTAGATATCGCCTATGAACAATTCGGCCATCTAATTGGTCCTGGTTCAGCGATTTTGTTCGGAATTGGACTGTTGATTGCAGGTTTGTCAAGCTCATCAGTAGGTACGATGTCCGGGGATGTTATTATGCAGGGTTATATTAACTTCAGAATCCCTATTTATATAAGAAGGCTAATTACAATGATTCCGCCGCTTGCCATTATCGCTTGCGGTGTGAATCCGACAACTGCTCTTGTCGTAAGCCAAGTCGTGTTATCATTCGGAATTGCTTTTGCTTTAGTTCCGCTGATTATGTTTACGAGCAGCAAGCGGATTATGGGTTCTCTCGTGAATCGCCGCCTGGTCACCGGACTTGCGTGGATCATCGCAGGTTTGATAATCGTATTAAATCTGTATCTTTTAGGGCAAACCTTTTTAGGTTAACCCGTATCATTTCATTCATTTCTTACGTTTTGGTAAACTAGTAAAAAAGAACAGAGGTTTTGCAGATATGAAAGTTTATATTCTTTTTTACTTGTGGATTATCCCAATTGTAGTTGGTATTATATCCTCTTTTTTCACCCATAAAGCAAGCTTTCAAAAACGATTTTATCCTGCTTATACTATGATTGGGCTGGCCGTGCTTTTGTTAATCGCAACGTTTATCGTTCGGAATTCGTTTGATCTCTTTATTAGTGGTTTGTTTTTGTTTGCCACGATGCTTGCAGGATCTGCTATTCCGTTTTTTCTTGCTTTTTCTAAGAAGAAAAGAAGCTGATGCTAACGCTCAGCTTCTTTGTTTATTCTCCTGCATCAAAAATACCATTCACTTCACAGCCGTTTCATAGTTTTCTTTAATGGCGGGAGATCCAATTCTTTTTTCTCGTGTAGTTTTTTCAATAGGTATTTTGTATAGCCTTTTGCTTGGCCATAAGTTATTTTCCCTGGTAACGGCGGTTCGTTTTCTACCGATACATCAATGATGACAGGGACATTAGCTGCAAATGCTTCCTTCATTGCAGGCAGCAGATTCTCAGGCTTTGTGATCTTATATCCTTTTCCTCCACAGGCTTCTGCAAATTTTGCATAGTCGACATCTTTCAGGTCTGTACCGTACTCAATATTCCCCTTTGCCTGCTGTTCAAACTGAATCATCCCTAAATCCTCGTTGTTAAAAACGACAACGACTATTGGGAGCCGATATTTGACAGCCGTTGGAAAATCCTGCATGACCATTGCGAATCCACCATCTCCACAAACAGCTACAGCCTGCCGTTCAGGATAAGCCGTCTTAGCTGCGATCGCTCCAGGAAGGCCGCAGCCCATTGTTGCCAGCCAGCTTGATACAACAAAATCTTGGTTGGTCATTTTAAAGTGGCGGGCCATCCAAACCGTCACATTGCCGACATCGACAGAGAGCACCGCGTCATCATCTACTGCTTCCTGAAGTCTCGCGATCACTTGCTGAGGTTTAATCGGAACGGATGCTTCTTCCTCATCCATTTCCATAAAGCTCCACCATTTCTTCATATGATCTGCACACGCTTCGAGAAATGTCCGGTTTTCTTTTCGCTCAATATATTGCGCTAATTCCCTTATACCTTTTTTGGCATCGCTGACGATCCCCATCGTAACCGGATATCGTTTTCCGATTTTAGCAGGATCAGAGTCGAGTTGAATGGCAGGTGCATCCTCAGGGAGATATTCACGATAAGGAAAGGAGGTGCCAAGCATGATAAGCAAATCACTTTCTTCCATTGCTTCATACGCAGGTTTTGTGCCAATCTGTCCTAAATTCCCGAGAATATACGGATTGCTGTCGGGAATAATCCCTTTAGCAGGAAGGGAAAAGATAATGGGCGCTGCTGCCTTATCGGCAAATTCAAGCAGCTCATTTTTAGCATGCTTAACACCCTTTCCTGCTAATATTACTGGTTTTTCCGCTTCATTTATAAGCTGGGCGCTCTTGATCAGATGCTCTTTTTTTGGCGTCAGATCACCTTCTATATAAATAGGTGAGGTGAAAACAGGCTGATGTTTAATTTTTTGAGAAAAAAGATCATCCGATACAGTAAGAACAGCAACTCCTTTTTTACTGTACGCTGTCCGAATGGCTTGATTCAATAAATCCGGGAGAGCTTCTGCAGATTGTACCTCCTGGTTAAAAACGGACACATCATCAAACATTCTCTCGAGATTGACCTCCTGAAAGGAATCCCTGCCCCTTAAATTTGAATCAACCTGTCCCGACAACACGAGAACTGGCGCACCGTCAGCTTTCGCATCGTATAAGCCGTTCAGCAAATGAATTGCTCCTGGTCCGGCAATCGAAAGGCAAACCCCGATTTTCCCTGTCAGCTTTGCTTCTGCCGCAGCAGCCAGCGCCGCTGTTTCTTCGTGGCGAACCTGGATAAAGCGTATTGCATCCTCTTCTTTTCGCAGCTCTTCTATGAATTCATTAATGCTGTCTCCGGGAAGTCCGTAAATGTGATCAATGTTCCATTGTTTCAGCAGTTCAGCAGCAACTTTTCTAGCAGTTTGTTTCGGCATAAGACGTACCTCCTTTTATAATCCCATACCACTTTATTCCACGAACAAAACGTAGGAAACCATACTATTGTTGCTTTTCCTCGAGAGTGGTATCGGTTTACTTAGATTAATCGGAGTTACGAGAAATACATATTCCTTCCTGTCATAACAAAGCACAAAATGACAGGATTAATTTAAATCAGATTGCTACTATCTAATTAAGGGTGTGAGCGAGTGTAGAGTGGGTTGAATCTTTACAGAAGGAAATCGACTTTATGGAAGAACATTTATTATATTAGACGAGCATTTAACGATCTCAAAAATATCCAAACATGCGAATTCATCGGCCTTTCATTTTCAGCGCATCTTTTCGATTTTGACCGACATAGCGGTATTTCGTCGACCGATAGTAGTGTTACTGTTATAGGAGGCAGTTCCAATGGGATACCTATGGGAATTTTTCAGATAAATGAAGAAGGAGAAATTAGAGGGGCTATTAACCCTTCGATACTTGCAAAAACATTTATATATGAGAAAAAATCTTTTGTATTTAAAGATTCAAAGAAAAACGTTATTAAATTTTTAAACTTATGTTTGCAAGAAATAAAAACTTTTTATAATAAGTTTTATAAGCTTTTAGAAGAAAGAACATCACTATTCGAAGGCATTGATACTATTAAAGGGCAATAAATGCCTTTAAAAACTTGATCTTTTACCCTAATGCTTGGGCAAATGAACAGTTTGTTAAACAAAACATATGATATTCGAAAACCGTCTATCCACTTTAAAGCATTAAAATATGGGAACCAGCAATTCGCTGGTTCCGGCAGAAAAAGCTGGCGTTTTATTGTAACAAAAACGAATTTAAAAGGAGCATTCCTGTTAGCAGATTTTTCGGGGGCTTGAACAAAAAGTCCTCTTGGTATGATGGTGGTTGTCCGCCAGAATACAAACGTATGTACTCTTATGAAAAAGCGAGTTAAAAGAAATCATTACTTTTCCTCTTCTAAAATGATTAAAAAGGAGATCATTTCAATGAAATATACTAAGAAATTAATAATAGTTTTTATCTTATCTTCATTTCTTTTAAATGGTTGTGGTGAATATAATCCATCTGATGAAGATGTTATCGATTCACATGGTGAAATTACTAATTATGATAAATTTACATAATTTGTAAATAGTATAAATTCAGGTAATAGAAAGAAAGAAAAAATTAGAGTAGTTAGATATACAAATGAAGGTGACCCACTTTTACACGATCTAGAATATGACGGAAAAAAACTCATTTCGACCCTTGATACGACAAGGGATGAATTTGGTGTTCAACAAGTGAACACTACTATCTGTAAATCAATTGATATGAAAGAAGATGAAGATAAAACAGAATACGTACTATCTGGATGTGAAAAAACAAATAGAATGAATACCATTTTAGTTGTCCGGAAATAAATTAATGGGATATGAAAAGACCTTTGAAACCCAAAAGTAAACCATATCTGAGAGGAGAGATAGTATGCAAAAGGTTGGAATTGTTGGAGGAATGGGACCAGAATCAACGGTAGACTATTACAAGTCAATCATTTCTAAATTTCAAGAAAAGATAGGAAGTAAAGAAGATTTACCAGAACACTTTATCAACAGCATTAATATGTATAAGATGTTTAATCTGCTTATGAATGGACAGACAGAAGAGTTAATAAATTACTTGGCTGAGGCAGTTCAAAATTTAGAAAAGATAGGGTGTGATTTTGTTGTAATGTCGCAAACACACCACATATTGTTTTTGAACAAGTTCAACAAAAAGTTCAAATACCTATGATAAGTATTGTAGAAGAAACATATAAAAAAGCAGATGAATTGGGGTTAGAAAGGATTGGTCTTTTAGGAACTAAGTTCACGATGGAAAGTGATTTTTTCAAAAAACCTTTTATTTCGAATCAAAAGGATATTATAGTGCCGAATCAATCAGAACAGGAATACATACATAAAAAGATTGTTCAAGAATTAGAAAATGGTATTGTGAACAATGAAACAAAAAAAGAATTTTTGAATATCTTCACTCAAATGATAAGTAGAGATGATATACAAGGGATCATATTGGGTTGTACAGAGCTCCCTATATTAATTAAAAAAGAGGATTTAAATATCCATCAATTAAATACAACAGAAATTCACGTTAATAAGATTGTCGATACCATTCTTATGGACAAAAACTATTAACCTTGTTGAACTAAACCGGCTAATCGAAGCTACTCGGTTATTCCATTATAGGGCGCTAATCAGGAATAAGTATGCGTCCGTTATTGGCACATCGGGCGCGCTTCTTGAATAGGAAGGCGCCTTTTCGTATCTTCCGTGTAGTATGAGTAAAAATGTTTGCCGGAAGTGGGTTGACAATGTTAATCTCATTTGTACAATAGTATTATGACATTAAAACAATTAGATGACCAGCAACGTATTAAGGTCTTTAATGCGTTGGCAGATGAAAAAAGAATTCGTATGATTCGCTTGTTGTTTCACGAGAACAGTCAACACATGTGCACGGATATAGGGAGGAGTTTGGGTATCAGCAAGTCAAATGGTTCATATCATTTGAAAATTTTATCCGATGCACAACTAGTGTTGATTGAACGTGAAGGTGTAACAAAATATGTCACCTTAAATAAAGAGATGTTTGACAGATATTTACCAGGATTTTTGGCTACACTCTGATGTGGTCACTTTTTTTAATCGTTAGTAATAAAGTTTTATGACTATTTAACAATGTGGAGGAGGAAAGTAGAGATGAAAAGTAAAGAGAATAGTTTGATATTAACCTTGTGCTTGATTGTTTTATCGGGTGTGATGAACTCGATCTTGTTTAATGTGGCGCTTATCGATATGAAAGAAGAACTGAATGTAACGGCTTCAATGATTAGCTGGGTCGTGATTATATATACAATGATCATTGCCTTTGGTTCTATCACTTACAGCAAATTGGCGTCATACTTCCAGCTTAAAACCTTATTGATCTTTGGTGTTGGTTTGTTTGTATTTGGTTCCATCATTGGTTACATAACCAATCAATATATTTTTGTAATCATTGCACGGATGATTCAATCTGCCGGGGGCAGTGCCTTCATTGCCTTATCCATGATTGCAGCCAATCAATATATGACAACATCCAAAAGAAATCTGGCTTTAACGTTAATTGGCGGCTGTTTATCCTTAGGTTCCGGGATAGGTTTTTTGATTGGTGGCACGTTTACCTACCTGTGGGGTTGGCATTCTTTGTTTTTATTGATGGTTCTGGTCGTTGTAACACTGATCGGATTATTTAAGGTCATGCCTTCCGGATATGCCAACGGGCAAAAGGAGATCAGACCTTTTGACTTCATCGGATTATTGTTTTTGTTGATGTTCATTGTGTCGTTTATTCTGGGTGTTAAACTGAATGGCTATCTTCTTATCTTAACGGTCCTGTCTGTTTTTTGTTTAATGGCTCATGGTAAACGTAAAGATTTAGTTCTATTTGTCGATCTGTCTGTATTTAGACATTTTGCTTTTAACAGATTACTCGTGACTAGTTTTGTCAACAACGCAGGTATGGTTGGTGTTGTATTTTTATTCCCATTATTAGCCGAGAGGATTTTTCATTTTACTGCCATTGGCACAGGTCTTATTTTATGTGTGATCTCAATCCTGGCCTTTTTGATGAGTTTTGTTGTAAAAAAGAGCCTGCATGTCATAAGCGGCAGGCAACTCATTGGATATTCCGCAATCATACAACTTATTGGATTCCTAATATTGGCGACTGTTGGTGTAAGCCAACTTGTATTCGCAATTCTTGGCGTGTTCGCCGTTTATAGTGCCTTTACAATGATGACTGTGGCCATCAATATTGAAATTCCACAAACGATAGAAAAAGGCAAAAATGCGATGGGATTGGGGATTTATAATCTTATCAACTTTATGGGCATGTCATTTGGACCGGCCATATCAAGCCGTATTTTAGACTCATTCTCTCATTTCAGTTATGCTTTCACCTTTTTTGTTGTCATTTTGATCTTGTCGAATGTTTTATCATTAATCGGTGTTAACAAATCATCTTCAAGGCATGTGGAAGTATAAGTTTGCGGACGATGTGTTGTACAAAAATAAAATCGGTAACTTAAAAACAGTGTTGGTAACACTATAATAAAAGTTGTTCATTAAAACCGATTGTACGTATTCCTCGAACGGGCGCAAGAATCGAACAAATAGGGGCTGTTTATGGAAAAATATAGGGATAGTTTTTTTAGCGTGATCAAAAATGGACGAACTCTCTATTTGTTCGTCCATTTTTCATTTGAAGCTACAACGTCTGATTTTACAGAGAGTTCTTCTTCAAAGGCCTTTCCCCACTCATACATATGTTTAATAATCGGCTGAAGCGTCCAGCCGAATTCTGTTAGCGAATATTCAACCTTTGGAGGGACTTCCGGATAGACTTTTCTGCTTAGCACTCCATCATTTTCAAGCTCACGAAGCTGCAGAGTCAGCATTCTTTGCGTTATACCAGGCATCAGTCTTTTAAATTCATTAAAACGTTTTGTTCCCTCCATTAAGTGATATAGTATAACACCCTTCCATTTGCCGCCGATGACATCAAGGGTTGTTTCTACAGGGCAGCCGTTCTCACAAGGGCCATATCCGGCTTTACGATTTCTCATGCTACCACCTCCGATAAGTATCATCCTTTATACTATACCACTTGATTGTGCGTTCTTTTAATCAGATGCTTTATCCTTTTATAATAATAACAGACACAAAAAGGAGGTATTATCAATGAAAGCAGTTGGTTTGTATCAATATTTGCCGATCGAAAACGAAGAAAGCTTACTAGATGTAGAGGTTCCAAAGCCGAAAGCTACGGGGAAGGATCTATTAGTCAAGATAAACGCCATCTCTGTAAATCCTGTGGATACAAAAGTAAGAGCACCGAAAGACGCAATTGAAAAGGAACCGAAAATCCTCGGCTGGGATGCGAGCGGAGTCGTAGAAGAGGTTGGGGAAGACTGCGAGCTGTTTCAGCCCGGAGATACAGTTTTCTATGCCGGAGATATTACACGTCAAGGCTCCTACAGTGAGTACCAATTAATCGACGAACGGATTGTCGGGAAAAAACCTTCAAACCTTTCATTTGCAGAGGCAGCTGCCATGCCTTTGACGACCATCACGGCATGGGAAGGGATCTATGAAAGACTTGGGATCACTGAAAAGGACAAAGGCAAAACGATTCTTATTATTAACGGAGCTGGCGGTGTCGGTTCAATAGCAACGCAAATTGCTAAATACGCCGGTTTAAAAGTCATCGCCACAGCTTCAAGGGAAGAAACGAAAAACTGGTGCGAAAAAATGGGAGCCGATGTCATTATCAACCATCGGGAAAACCTTTTGCAGCAACTAAATGATGAAGGTATTGGAGAGGTTGATTATATTTTCTGCCTGAATGACACCGACGGGCATTGGGACGGAATGGGTGAAGCCATTAAACCTCAAGGCTCCATATGTTCAATTGTTGAAAATGAAAAAGACTTGGACTTAAATGTGCTAAAAAGCAAAAGTGTTACTTTCGTATGGGAATTTATGTACACTAGATCGATGTTTCAAACGGAAGATATGATTGAACAGCACCGTCTGTTAAATAAGGCAAGTGACTTATTTGAAGAAGGAATCTTTCAAACTACGTTAACGAAAACCTTCCAGCCAATAAATGCTGAACAATTAAAGAAAGCACATAAAGAAGTCGAATCCGGAAAAATGATCGGCAAGCTTATTGTTGAAAATGAAGCATAATTGGAAAAATAGGGATAACAAAAGAGAGACTGATGATTAAGTCAGTCTCTCTTTAACGTATCACAAAAATAAGTCATTTACCCGGCTGGTAAATTTCCCAACCAAGCTTCAACGTTTCCACTATATAATCAGCAACTTCCTCAGGGGTGAGATTGTCAGTTTCTATCCTTGAATTATGCTCGGAATAAAGACTCTTTCTTTCAATGAAAAGCTGCTCAATCTCATCAATCGAGCGATTATTGATGACCGGGCGATTTTCAATAAGGATATCCATGCGCTGCTTCCAGTTCTCCCAAGAAAGATCAAGATGCAATACGATGCAGTTTTCCAAGCATTTTTTCCTGATCTCCTCTTGGTTAAAAGCTCCCCCGCCAAGAGAGATTACCTTATATTTTGTTTGCTCGCATAGGTTAACAATAACGTCTTTTTCTGTTTTTCGAAAAAATGCCTCTCCTTTTTCCTTAAACAAATCGGGAATAGTCATGTTAAAGGCTTTTTCGATTTCCTGATCAGTGTCTATGAAGTCTCTATATAATTTTTTGGCCACAAGCTCACCAATTGTTGTTTTTCCTACACCCATAAAACCAATTAACACAATGCTTCTTTCTCTCACGGGAATGGCTCTTTTTGAATTCACCTTACACAAAATCCTCCTTAAGCTAAAAGGAAATATAAACAGTACGTTCATTATATAATAAATTTGTATGCAAAAATATAGAGGATGTCTGTTTAAATCCTGCAAAAAACTGTGTTTAGCTTTGAATTCCTTCAGTCAGCTAACCACAGTTTCTCCTATTACTTATCAAGCTTTAATTTTTTCAACTGTTCTGCCAGCGCGTTGTTGATTGGTTCATCTTTGTCTTGCTTTTTCATGTAAGAATGGACATCCCGTTTTGAAGCACGTCCTGTTTTTTCTTTTGCTTTGCGTTTTTCAAAGGAAGAGAGCTTCTCTCTGTGGCCGCAAACACAAGCGAAAATTTGTCCTTCTCCTTCACCTCTTAGCTCTAAGCGCTTATGGCATTTTGGACAGCGGGCGTTCGTTGTTTTCGATACTGATTTTCTGCTTCCGCATTCGCGATCCTGGCAGACAAGCATCGTACCACGCTTCCCGTTAACCTTCAGCATCAGCTTTCCGCAATCTGGGCAATGGGTGCCTGTCACGTTATCGTGTTTAAATTTTTGGCTGCTTTGCTTAATTTCTTTCACTGTCTCTTTCGTATAATCTTTCATATCCTTAATGAAGAAAGAAGATTTCAGCTTGCCTTTTGCAATGTCGGAAAGCTTTTGCTCCCACTCGGCTGTCAAAGCAGGAGATTTTAAATCCTCAGGGACTAGCTCAAGCAGCTGTCTTCCTTTTGAAGTGAGAAAAATATCTTTTCCTTTTTTCTCAAGCAGAAAGCTGTTAAACAGCTTCTCAATAATATCCGCTCTTGTTGCTACGGTTCCGAGTCCGCCGGTTTCTCCCAATGTTTTCACAAGCCCTTTTTCCTCATTCTTCATAAAAGCGCCCGGGTTTTCCATCGCTGACAGGAGGGTTCCTTCATTGAATCTCGCAGGCGGCTTCGTTTCCCCGTTTGTTTCCTTAAGAGACCTGACGGCTAATGTATCGCCTTTTGTAAGCTTCGGCAGGGTTTGGTCCTTTTCCTCGTCTTGGTCATCCTCGTCATAGGAATGATCATACACTGCTTTCCAGCCTTGAGAAAGAACGACTTTCCCCTTTGCTGTAAAATTCTCTTCCCCGATCAGTGCGGTAACCTTTGTTTCTTCATATTCAAATCCCGGCATGAGCACTGCCAAAAAACGTTTGGCAATTAAATCATACAACTTTCTTTCTTTTTCGCTCAGCCTGCCTAGAGCAGCCGGCTCTTCTGTTGGTATAATCGCATGGTGGTCGGAAACTTTGGCATCATTGACAAAGCCTTTATGTGCTTTGATGCCTGTATTTAGAATTTTTCTGGCAAACGGGGCGTATGGTTTGATCTCGATCGCTTCTAACCTGTCCTTTAATGTCGGTACAATATCGGCTGACAAATATCTCGAATCAGTCCGTGGATAGGTAACCAGCTTGTGCTGCTCATAGAGCTTTTGCAGAACAGAAAGCGTTTCTTTTGCAGAAAATCCGAATCGTTTATAAGCGTCTCTTTGAAGCTCAGTCAAATCATACAACGCTGGTGAAAAGCTTTTTTTCGCAGTTTTTTTCAAATCGTGAATGACAGCCTGCTTCCCTTTCAGCAAGTTCATCAGCTTTTCCGTGACTGATTTATCGAAGGTTCTGCTTTGCTTTGAATGCTTATCCTGCCAATTCAGTACCATACCATTTGTTTCGGCACGAAGCCCGTAATATGGCTTAGGCTTAAATTTTTTGATCTCCTCTTCCCTATGTGCAATCATCGCTAACGTCGGCGTTTGAACCCGGCCGCATGACAGTTGGGCATTGTATTTGGTGGTTAAGGCCCTCGTTGCGTTGATTCCCACAATCCAGTCTGCCTCGGCTCGCGCCACTGCAGAGGCATAAAGATTTTCAAATTCTTTGCCGTTTTTCAGCTTTTTAAACCCATCGCTTATCGCTTTATCGGTGACTGATGAAATCCATAGCCGTTTTATTGGCTTAGACACCTTTGCTTTGTCAATAATCCACCGGGCAACAAGCTCTCCTTCTCTCCCGGCATCCGTTGCTATGACAATTTCTTTCACATCCTTGCGCAAAAGCTGGGATTTGACTGCTTGAAACTGTTTTCCCGTTTTCTTTATGACGACAAGCTTCAAAGGCTCGGGGATAATCGGCAAGTCCTCAAGCTTCCAAGACTGATACTCTTTCTGATATCCATCCGGATCGGCTAATGTAACTAAATGGCCAAGAGCCCACGTGACGATATAACGGTCGCCTTCCAGATAGCCATTTCCTTTTTTATGACACTTCAGCACGCGGGCAAGGTCGCGCCCGACTGAAGGTTTTTCTGCTAGAACTACGGTTTTGCTCAATATGAACATCCTTTCTTGCTTACTGCTTAATACTTTACCACAACCAGGAGTTTTCTTCTAAGTGCAGGTACCCTTAGGCATTTTGTTGATGAATGATCTAGTTGTCTTCTATAATAATTTCTCTCATCGTTTCCACCTCTGAAAAAATAACATGAGTAACCGTTTGGGCATAAGGCGCTGTTTCGTTAATAAAGGTTTCCACTTGTTCAAGGCTTTCCCGATTAATTTTCAGCATATAGCAAGCTTCCCCTGCGATCCGGTAACAGAACTCAACATAAGGCAGCGTTTTAATGTGCGCTTTAAACCTTTCATATTCTCCATTTTTGATCGTAGCCTCAATCAAACAGCTGACCGGAAAGCCGATTTTTTTATAATCGAATTGAGTGGAATAATGCTTAATCATTCCAAATGACTCCATCCGCCTTACTCGTTCTGTCACAGAAGGTGCAGAAAGATTTACCTTCTTCGCCAACTCCCTCATCGATTGCCGGCTGTCTTTAGAAAGCTCATTCAAAATATGCACATCCACTTGATCAATTTTCATTTGCAAATGATTCCCCTTATATAAATTTCATTTTAATAGAATTATGTTCTTTTTCATTGCAACTATGATGTAAAACCTTATCATTCTTAGCTATTATTATGACAGGAGGTGGCAATATGACAAGAATAAAAAAGTCGGCCAACGGAACTACTCCTTTCTCCCAGCTGCTCGGTCACTCTGATTCTATATTAGAGAAATGGAATGCACTAGATGGCGAGCTTGCCAACGGAGGAAGGCTATCACCTGAATTGAAGGAGCAAGTAAGGAGAGTGTTAGCGACAGGAAACGGCTGCACCTATTGCCAGACAAAGGGAGCGCCCGTTCATTCGCCAGAGGATATCAAGCTTAGCTGTGCCATGGGATTTGCAGAGGTTTTTCTCCATGAACGAGATCAAGTCAAGGATGCACAGTTTGATATTTTGAAAGAGCATTTTTCAGATGAAGAAATCAGTGAGCTGGTGGCTTTTATTTGCTTTACAACCGCACAGCAATTTTTCGGGGCACTTATGAAGCTCCAGCCAGTTGGTGGAACGGTTTAATATGAAGAATACGGCATTCTTATTCATTGACTTTCAGCAGGCATTCGCTGATCCTTCATGGGGGAAAAGAAACAATCCTTTTGCTGAAAAAAATGCTTACGAGCTTTTAAAGCAGGCAAGGATGGTTGGACAAACTATCATTCACGTAAAACATATCTCTACGAATAATGAGAGTCTTTTTTACGAGCACTCGCCTACATCTAAATTTATCGACGGGCTCGAACCTGAAAAATCAGAAATGGTATTCACGAAATCCGTGAATAGTGCATTTATCGGGACCAAGCTGGAGGAATATCTTAGGGGTAAAAAAATCGAAGCTCTGATTACACTTGGACTAACAACCGATCATTGCGTCTCTACCACAGTCAGAATGGGAAGCAATCTCGGTTTTCAAATGATTCTCGTTTCAGACGCAACGGCCACCTTTGAAAGAAAGGGGATAGATGGAAGCACCTTATCTGCAGAGCTTATTCATGACGTTCATTTAAGCAGCCTGAACAGGGAATTTGCAACCATCTTGTCAACTCAGGAAACACTAAAACTGCTCCAAAAATGAATTTATTTTGACGATTCATAAAAACCCATCATAGTTGTCCCATTCATAGTTTATATTTATTATAGTAACTGATGTTTAAGGAGGGCTATAAAAACATGCTAAGCACACCGATTGGACGGTTGAGAACGATGGGTTTTCTTGAAGGAATGTCATTGCTTATTCTATTATTTATTGCTATGCCGCTTAAGCATTTGGCTGACATTCCGATGGCAGTGACCATTGTCGGCAGCATTCACGGCGGATTGTTTATATTGTATATCCTTGTTCTTGCGTATGTTACGTTTGTATTGAGATGGTCACTAAAATGGACAGCAGCCGGCTTAATTGTTGCTTTTGTGCCTTTTGGGAACTTTTTTTACGATAGAGGGCTTCGTAAATACGAGAAAAAATGACGCTGCATTCGCAGTGTTTTTTTTCTTTACTGGCAGTAATTAAAGCCATTTCGTCATCCAAGCGATATAATAGGCAGCCGGTATGAATAAAACTTGAGCCAAAATGGTTCCGCAGACCCTTGAGAACACTAAGGTAACCGAAGTCCATTTTAAATACTTGTAGTTTATCTTGCCTTTTGAAACACCATCAGCAAGCACGGAAATCTTGGGATCGACAAACAGCGCCAACAAAATCGTGGCTACCCCGTTAACAAGGCCTGATGCCGTAACAGCTGTCGTTGACCTTTCAGGAGCAAGCAGTCCCGCGTAAAGAGCCGAGAGAACACCAATTGTGTAGATAGATGTAATGAGCATATTTAAGACAAAAAGCCGCTTCGGAATGAGCCGGAAATGAAATCCTTTAAAATAATGAGCTGAAGGCAGCTTTATGTACCTACGAACATGCGCAAACCATTTATTAGAAATTCCTTTACGAAAGAAATTGAGGACTGAACCGTTTTCTTCTGATAAATGGAGTATAGCCCTCGAAAATGCAGCGATAAACGTAGGCAGCAAAATCATTCCTATAATCGATCCTGCCGTTGATCCAAAGATCAGCACGCGAAATTGTTCACTGACCACAACCAGGGCATTTTCTCCTGAATGATCAATAATCCCTCCTGTAAATGGCTGCTGCAACATATTCGACATCCGCGAAACAGTGACCATAACATTAAACAGCGATAAAGCCGAAGCAATCAAGCCTATTCTAGCCCCGGCAAGACGTGTAGTATAAGCAAGCGTTTCGACCGAATGAATGAGCAATAAAAAAAAGAAAATAATGATTACGTTTGTAGTTATAAACTCCATGGGGAAACCTCCTTGTTCCTTCATTAGACTAATTCAAGTTCGGCATGGTTTCATTTTTTTATTTATGAAAGTGGAGCCTCGGATTCTATCCTTAAATAAGGTTTCTCCAAACTGATTTTTTCAGTACAAACACGCAAAAGCGCCTGACAGCAAAGTCAGGCGCACATTACATCTTATTCTTTAAGCAAATCTTATTTATCATTATCCCACTTATCCAGTGAGAGTCTTGGATAGCATTTCGTTCCGTAAAATCCTATACGAAAGTAAACTTCATGGAAATTCTTGAAAAAACAAGACAACGAAAGCCCTACCTCTCAATCGTCCTTGCGGCTCCGAAGCCGCGCCAGTTTGAATTGTGAAACAAAAAGTCTTTTTTCTAATCATTTAGGGGCAGATTAGAAAACAAAGAATAAGGTTTAAATAGAAAAAAGCAGTTTACTTTCTCATTTGCTTCTGTTTTCTAAGTGTAAATCATAGCATAAATTTCCAATGAACGCAAGTTTTTTTATAGCTCCAGAGTTTGCGGAGTATTTTCATTGGCATTCATCAACCGGATGTTTGTCGGCTTGATTTCCAAAACGACAAGATTCGGATCATCTTTTCCGTCGAACCATCTTTCCAGCTTTTCGCTCCAAATTTTATCCTTAAGCTCTTTGCTGGAATTAAATTTTGCAATTCCTGAAAATTCAACATACGCATCGCCAAAACCATTGTCATCGTAACCGAGAAGCACATGGACGTTAGGGTTTGCCTCGATTTCTTCAGCTTTATGCGTATCTTCGCTTGTTGGAGTAAATAACGTTAAACCCTCGTTAAAAAACGTCATGTACCTTGAATGAGGCTTGCCATCTATAACCGTAGCCAGTGATCCTACCTTATGATTCTCCAGTACATCCAATACTTTTTGTTTAATCTGTTCTTGAGTCAATTTTTAGCCACTCCTTTGTATTGTCTCCATAGTTATTTATTTTCCACCAAGGTTCGAAATTTAAACGGCAAAAATTTAACGGATAGGCAAAATAGTAAAAAACTGCGTGAGGAAGGGCGATGTTAGGCTGGTTATAAGCGATCTTAGGCCGATATGCGCAATCTTTCCTTTTTAAAAAGAAAAAAAGGACGGGAAATCCATCCCATCCTCTCTCGCTAATCCTTACGTGGAAATAAAGTCGCCGCCGTTGACATGAATCGTTTGCCCAGTCATATAAGAGCCTTCATTTGATGCCAATAATAGATAGGCTCCGATGTGTTCTACGGGCTGACCCGCTCTGCCCATTGGCGTATTTTTCCCGAATGATTCTACTGTTTCTTCCGGGAATGTAGCTGGGATCAATGGTGTCCAAATCGGTCCCGGTGCTACCGCATTTACGCGGATTCCGTCCTTTACAATCTGTTGGGAAAGTGATCTTGTTAAACCGTTGATTGCTCCTTTTGTGCTGGTGTAATCAATCAGGGACGGATTTCCACGATAAGGATTAATTGATGTTGTATTGATAATCGCGCTTCCAGGCTTCATATAATCTAAAGCTTTTTTTATAAAGTAAACAAAGGAAAAGAAGTTTGTTCGGAACGTTCTCTCCAGCTGCTCACTGGAAATCTCTTTAATGCTGTCTTTCGGATGCTGCTCTGCAACATTGTTGACAAGAATGTCCAGCTTTCCAAGTTCACTCACTGTTTTTTCCACAGCTTCGTTGCAGAATTCCTCACTGCCAACGTCCCCTGGAATAAGCAAGCATCTTACGCCTTCTTTTTCGATTCTCGCTTTTGTCTCTTCTGCGTCATCATGTTCATCTAAATAGACAATCGCAATATCTGCGCCTTCTTTTGCATAAGCGATGGATACCGCACGTCCGATTCCGCTGTCGCCCCCTGTGATTAAAGCGACCTTGTCTTTTAATTTTCCTGTTCCTATATGATTCTCGTCTTCATAAACAGGTGTTGGATTCATATCACTTTCAATTCCAGGTTGCCTGTTTTGTTCTTGTGCAGGCTGTCCGCTTGGAAAACGTGTTAAATTATTCATTTTGAATTCCTCCTATTTATGTGATTACGTAATACACTATTCCTCAGGAAAATTCTTATTAAACATGTGAAGTGTTTTGAAAAACGACAAACAGCCGGACGCTTCTCTAAAAGTGCCCGGCTGTGCATCAAATAAGGCTTATCATTCATGGTTTTGAATGAATGTAAGCGCCTTTTCCATTTTCCTTATGTAATCTGGATTTTGACTTGAACAAAGAAATTTTGTGTCTGCATTTCCGTCTGCATGCAATTGTCCGGCTTCACTTAATATAACCGCTAATCGATGAACAGTTCCAACGCTTCCATCAACGATTTGAATGTGGTTTGGCAAAATACTTCGTAAAACGTGTTTATAAAACGGATAATGGGTGCATCCCAGAACAACTGTGCCATAGTTGTTTAGATCAAACGATGAAAGTTTTTCTGTAAAATAATCAATCACTTCTTGGCTCTCAAAGTTTAATCGCTCACATAACTCAACTAACTCCGGCAGCGGCAGGGAATCTACAAGACGCTGATCATCGATTCGAGATACCAGCTGTGTATATTTTGATTGCTTCAGTGTTAGCGGAGTAGCAAAAACGAGTACTCTTTTTCCGGCAGATCGGCTTATTTCCAAAGCAGGTTTAACCGCCGGCTCCATGCCGATAATCGGAAAATCATATGTGTTTCTTAATTCAGAAACTGCGATACTCGTTGCTGTATTACACGCGATAACAAGAGCTTTTACCTCTTCCTCTCGGATCGTTTCTACAGATTGTTTCACATATTCTTTTACGTCTGCCTTTGATTTAGTCCCATATGGAACATGAAGGGTATCGGCAAAAAAAACAAAATCCTCCCTAGGAAGCTGCTTCATTGCCTCGTGAAGCACTGTAATTCCGCCAATTCCCGAATCAAAAAAAGCTATTTTCATATTGTATTCACCTTGTATTTAAAAATTGTTTTTTGAAATTGATATAAATTATTATACATGATATCAAGCAAGGCGAACATCGTACGTTATAAATTGGAAATCCTTCGTTAAAAAGTTCGGAAAGTTGTTGGACTTAAATAGAGAATGAGAGTTAAGGTCTCGTAGAGTAAACTGCTTCTTAGGATAGAAAATAAACCGCCGGAAATTGGCGGTTTATTTTGATAATGCATAAGGGTGATAAAAATATGGTATTTCCAATTCTCTTTTTAAATAGTTTGCCAGCTCCAGCATTCCGTAAACATTTGCCGCTTTTTCAGCATCGGCATTGTAGTTCGTGTTTGTATTAATATCATAGGTATATAGATTCCCATCCTTGTCTTTAATAAATTCGATACCTGCTACAAGGATTTGCTGCTGCTGCAGGAAGTTTTCATATTTTTCAATAATCGTTTCATGAAAATTAGCAAGGATTTGAAAACTCGGTTTCGAAACCGCTTCTCCATCTGCCGGGCAGATTTGATCGCCAATCTGGCAAGCATCGGCCGGGCAAAGCTCAAATCCTCCAGACGTATCAACCTTTACAGCATATAAGAATTTCCCGCCGATAAATTCGCACCTTATAATTGACTGATCAGGGGATTCAATATACTCCTGAACGAGAGTAATTCCATCAATCGGCTCTTCAAAACCTGAACTATAAACATAGTCTTCTAAAGCCTCAATCGAATGAAAAAGCTGGACGCCCAATCCTTTCCCCGCACGATTATGCTTTGTAATAAAAGATGTCTTGTTTAAATATTTCGCCGCTTTAATAATCTCTTCTTTCCCGGCAGCGGCTATTGTCTCAGGGGTACGGATTCCATCTCGACTTAATGCGGCGTATTGAGCCGCTTTGCTTAATTCAAGTTTTAAAGCCATGCTCCCGTTTATAACCTTCCTATCATGCGCTTCAAGCCAATCGAGTACTGTTGCAGTGAATTCAGGCGCAAATCGGTTGCCTCTCGTATGGGAAGACGCGCTCATTCGGCTGTAAAAAACGCCTTCAGGGGGCTCTTCTGTCAAGTCAATTGAGCCTTCATTTAAATTCCACACTTCATATGGAAGCTTCAGTTCGTCCAAACGCTTTGTTAAATGTAACGTCCATTCATCATTTTCATGAATCACGTAAATTTTGCCCATACTGATCCCTCCATGATTTTTCTTTTCCCCTCATTAAAAAAACAAACAGCCTCTTCTTTAAACTGCATAAGAAGAGGCTGTGAATATCTAAATATTCAATTACCTATTCTTATCACTCAAGCTATTGCTTGCAGGAATTAGCACAGTACTTATCATGTAAGTCCGCTGCCGAAGCTTCACAGGGCCAGTCCCTCCGCTTCTCAAGATAAGAAGAATTCATATTTAACTGATAGGGTTAGTAACATTAAGATACCATGATACTTTCATGAAATCAACACAGAATTAATTTTTATCCCTTATCGAATAATAAAGTAAAACTTCAATCAGTGGTTCTAGTGAAGGTGCCCGCACAAGACGCCTGAGTAATTAGCCTTCTTACATTCATCCCCACTGATTGTGAGTTGAAGCCAATCCTAGCTTTTATGGGCAGTTATCCCCGCCTAGGATTGTACGTTTTCACTCATAACCTTGAGATGGGGGTCTTACTGCCCGTTAATGCGAGATAATGCCTCTAACTGCGCTGAATATGAAGCCCTCTGATTTCATGCCACTCTGAGTAAAGAACCTCTTTGTAATCATGAATATTTTCAGCTTCCAATTGTTTTTTCAGCCAATCCTCATCAAATCCAGCCTCCGTTAAATTGTTTTTGACTAACTCACCATCAAGGATTAATGTGATCGGCAAAGAAACTGGTTTATATTTGATATCAAAATCCTGTTTTGTCAGCGGAGAATTGGGATGCTTCGGCAATACACTAACTGAACCGTCCGTTTCTAAGAGCGCGTACTCAACTTCCGTTATTGAAAAATATCCTTTTTCACGGACTAACGTCTGAAGCTGGTTGATATCCAATTTATTTATTTTTAAAGCCTGGTAATCAATTTTCCCCTTACCGATAACTATCGCTGGCTGTCCTTCCAACAGCCCCCTTAGCCCTTTAAACTTTTGCGATAAAAGTTCTATTATATAAATTAAAATTCCCCATACGGCTACTGCAAATAATATTTCCCAGACACTCACATTTTCATCAAAAATCGCATTTCCAACCATTTCTCCAAGTATTAGTGCTGATATAAAATCAAACGGTGTGATTTGTGCAAACTGGGTTTTTCCTAATATCTTCGTCACAAGAAATAAAGCAAAAAATCCAATAATAAGTTCAGTGGTTATATGTAGATAATCCATAATACACCCCCTAAAATATGTCTTTCATCATTGTTAACAAGTAAGTAACAGTTTAAACGGATTTAATTTATTTGAACTGGATGGCTTAAGATATGTATGATGGTAATGTAAATGGAAAAATGAAAAGGATGTTTTCGGTGAACAAATGTATTGTTATAGGAGCGGGAGTGCTTGGCTCTGTTACCGCTTATAAATTAGCCAAATCCGGTGCAGAAGTTACTGTGATCGACCGCAAGGATAAAGGCCAAGCTACTGACGCAGCTGCAGGTATCGTATGCCCCTGGCTGTCACAGCGGCGCAACAAAGCATGGTATCAATTGGCGAAAGGAGGCGCAAAGTATTACCCCAGCTTAATTGCTGAATTAGAAGCTGACGGAGAAACAGATACAGGCTATGCAAAAGTTGGTGCGCTAAGCATTCATACGGATGAAAAGAAATTATCCGAAATGATAAAACGTGCTGAAAAACGACGAGAGGATGCGCCTGAAATTGGCGGCATCACTCTGCTTTCTTCCGATGAAGCAAAAGCTAAGTTTCCTCCGTTAGCTGACGGTTACGGAGCAGTTTATGTGAGTGGGGCTGCCAGAGTCGATGGACGTCGTCTGAGAAATGCTCTAAACTTGGCTTCAAAAAAGCGGGGAGTCCATTTTATCAATGGTGAGGCATCACTGTATATTGGACATGACAATAAGGCTGGCGTCCGGGTTGACAATGAGATAATAAAAGCAGATAAAATCATCGTTACTGCCGGCGCTTGGGCAGAGAAACTTCTAAGGCCGCTTGGAGTCAATTTTTTGGTTTCTTCGCAAAAAGCACAGATCGTCCACCTTGAATCCCCGAATGCAAAAACAGAAAATTGGCCTGTCGTTATGCCTCCAAATGACCAATACCTGCTTTCCTTCGAAAATGGCAGAATTATTGCCGGAGCTACCCATGAGAATGATGTCGGCTTCGATCACAGAGTAACAGCCGGCGGGCTGCGGGAGATTTTTGATAAGGCACTAGCAGTGGCACCAGGTCTGGACGATAGCACGCTTGTTGAAACCAGAGTCGGCTTTCGCCCATTCACACCAGGATTTTTGCCTGTCATCGGCAATTTGCCAAACTTCCCAAATGTTTTGGCTGCAAACGGCTTAGGTGCTTCTGGACTTACGATGGGACCGTACATAGGATCACAGCTTGCAAAGCTTGCATTGAACGAACCGACTGATATTGACCTTTCTCCTTACGATTTGGCCGGCGCCATCGGGTAAGCAGAAATGATTCGAAACAAAAGAAGGAGTGGTACCAATGGACGTACTTTTAAATAATGGCGTAAAAATGCCCCAGCTTGGTTTAGGGGTTTATAAAGCAGAAGAAGGAACAGAAGTGATTCGTGCAGTAAAAAAAGCACTTGAAGTCGGGTACCGGTCGATTGATACAGCCGCAGTCTATAAAAATGAAGCAGGTGTCGGTCAAGCGATTAAGGAGTCTGGTCTCCCGCGTGAGGAACTTTTTATCACTACCAAGGTGTGGAATAGTGATCAAGGATATGAGCAAACATTACAAGCTTTTGAAACAAGTTTAAATAAGCTGCAGCTTGATTATATTGACCTGTATCTCATTCATTGGCCGATGCCGAAGAGCGACAAGTACATAGAAACGTACCGTGCCTTAGAAAAGCTTTATGAGGATGGGCGGATCCGTGCGATCGGAATCTCCAATTTTAAAATCCCCCATTTGGAACGCGTATTAAAGGAATGCAGCATAAAACCCGCTGTCAATCAAGTGGAATGCCATCCATTCTTCAGCCAAAATGAATTGAAATCATTTTGCAGGGAACATGATATCTTCATTGAAGCGTGGAGCCCGATTATGAGAGGAGGAGAGTTGCTCAACCACCCAGTCATTCAATCTCTCTGCGAAAAGCACAAGAAATCTCCTGCACAAATTATTATTCGCTGGCATATTCAAAACGATGTAATTGTCATTCCAAAATCGGTCACTCCATCGAGAATCGAAGAGAACTTTAACGTGTTTGATTTTTCTCTCGATGATGAGGATTTAGCACATATTGATGAGTTAGATAAAAACGAACGACAATACCGTGATCCTGATGAGATGCATTTAACTGAAATATAATGTCTTATCACAGTCAATCCCCCGGGATCCTTCCCGGGGGTTTGTGTTAGAATTTACGTTTGTCTCCATAGAATTCTTCTAATGTCTGACCGCTTGCAGCTACTTCTTCAGCAACTTTTTCCCCTACGTAGCGCAGGTGCCATGGTTCGTAGATAATACCGGTGACATCTTCTTTTCCTTTAGGATAGCGGATGATAAACCCATATTGAGATGCATGTTCAGCAACCCACTTTCCTTCCGGTGTATCACCAAAGCTTTGATCTAGGCCATATCCTTCAGCGGGACTTGAAATATCCATGGCCAGCCCGGTTTGATGGTCACTTTGGCCAGGTATGGCGACGGAATCCTTCGCTTTTTTCTCGCCGTCTTTTTGAATCGCATTGTTTAAAATTTCTTCTTGTCGCTTATACGAACGATAGCCTGAAACAGCGAAAAGATCATGTCCATTTTCTTTAGCGGCTTTAAACAGCTGCTCTAAAGCGCCGGCAGCTTCCTTCCTCATATATCTCTTTTCAATATCCTCAGCAAATGAAAATTTCACATTGGGCTTAACGAGATCTTTCGGTTCATAATCTGAAGGAAGCACATTTTTTTGATTGACCATCGCTTCAACATTCTCCGGATTTTGAATCGTCGCAACTTCTGATTCCTGTCTCTCGCCTGTTTCTGGTTTATTTGTTTCTGTATTTGTTTCTGGATCTTGATTGCCGCCTTCTTTATTGTGATCCTTATGCTCTGTTTTATTTTGATCCTTGTTCTCTTCCCCTTGCGACGATTGGTCAGCAGAGGACGAATCCTTTGCTTTTGGCTCTGCTGCCTCCTGTTTTTCTCCGTCCTTTGTATTCTCATCAGCTGAATTGCCGCAAGCCCCGAGAATAAACAATGCTCCCAGAGAAAAAATGGTCAGCCATACCTTCATTTTAGTCACTCCTGATTTTTGTTCTTTATTCCCAATATTATTCTATCACTCAAGATGGGATTGGTAAAATGATGAGAAATTTCAGCTTTTCCCCGTATGAAATGAAAGTTATGGTCATTTATTCAAATAAAAAAAGAGCGCTTGGCCCTTTTTAAATTAAACAGATGATCGCTTTGGATTCAACACCCAATGTCTGATGGCTTTAGCTACTCCATCTTCCACGTTAGTATCTGTGACCCAATCGGCTGTTTCCTTCACGATGTCTTGTGCATTTCCCATAGCTACACCGATTCCTGCTTCTGATATCATGGCAATATCATTTAAGCTGTCTCCCATAGCAATTACGTTATCCATTGTAAGCCCAAGGCGTTCAGTAACCTTTACTAACGCAGCGGCTTTATTAATCCCGACTGCATTTACTTCAATATTTGTCGGGCTGGAATTTGATATTTCCAATCCAGTATTTTTTCTAAGCTCTTCTAATACTTTTTCGCGAATTTCGTCATCTTCAATATCAAAACCGAACTTGAGCCATTCGTGTTTCGTAACGTCTTCGGGGATCTCATCTCTCCATACCTTATCTACACTCGCGGCCCAAAAACTCGTATTATGGGTATTTCTTAAATTGAGCATTTGCTCGATATGATCACAGCCTAGCAGCTGGCGCTCAACGAGAACAAAATCCGAATCCCAGATTTCACTTCCGTTCGTTGTAATCACATAAGATGAAAGTTTAAGCGGCTCAACTAGCTTTTTGCAAGTCATAATTGTACGCCCAGTACTAATGACCACATGAATCCCCTGTTTTATTGCCTCGGAAATTGCTTGCTTGTTTCCTTCCGAAATGTCATTTTCATGATTTAAAAGAGTCCCATCCATATCCAATGCAATCAGCTTTAGATCTTTTTCGTTTCCTTTGCTATCTGGCACGTAAAAATTACCTCGCTTATTTTTATTTTGATCCACTTCATATTCTAATACAAGAATGTGTCCCGGGCAAAGGAGTTAGAAGACCCATTTCTTACTTTTGAATAAGATATTGATAAACAGAATCTGTTACAGGAATCCCTTCTTTGCGCCGTGTATTTTCCCGAATCTGTTCAGGTTCTCCCGGGACCATAACTTTATCGAAGCCAGCAGCAGGCGTTATATCATGCAGCTCATTAATCATTTGATCCATATTGGTTAAAAAGCCGGTTACATCGGTAAACACCTTCGGATTGATCGCACAGAAAAAATGCCCCAGATGACGTTTTTTGTTGTAATCGCCATACATAGCCGTGATATGCGGGCCAAATGCAGAGCCGGTTAAAATACCAGACAAAATATCTACGACCATCGCTAAGCCGTAACCTTTTGGTCCTGCAAATGGAAGCAGGGCGGAAACGTTGTCCGCATCTGTTGTCGGCCTTCCGTTTTCATCAACTCCCCAATCGGCTGGGATTGAATGACCTGCTTCACGGGCGTGCAATACTTTTCCAAAAGCTACATTGCTTGTTGCCATATCAAGAATGACGGGCTTATTTTCTTTTGCCGGAAAACCGAAAGCGATTGGATTTGTTCCGAAGTAAGGCTTGGCACCGCCAAATGGCACGACAATTTTGTCCGTATGAGTCATCGCCATACCAATCATATTTTTATCGGCCGCCTGCTGTACAAAATAAGATAACGCTCCACAATGGCTGCTGTTGATGGCCGCCACCATACCGATCCCGTTCTTCTCTGCAAGCTGGATTGCGTATTCCATTGCTTCTTTTGAAATAACATGCCCCATCCCATCGTTACCGTCAAAAATAGCTGAGCAAGGACCTGTTTCTTTAACGGAAAATTGAGGATCGGGATTTAATCCCCCATTCGTTAAACGCTTTACGTAATGCTCCGTACGCAATACGCCATGGGAGCTTACCCCTCTAAGATCAGCATGAACCAAGACATCTGCCACAACCTCGGCATGTTCTTCATTAAGGCCTGCCTCCGTTAATTTTTTGACGACTAATTCTGTTAATTCTTCAAGTGAAACAGTAGTTTCTATCATTTTATTACATCCTTTCATTCTATTAATTAAGTAAATGTAATCCTATTCATCGGGGTTTGTTTCCGCTTTCATTTCAGCTGTTAATTTTTTTCTTTTTTCTCCTCCCTCCCCACAAACTGATTTAGTAAATCGTTTTAGTTCATTATAATCTATATGAAAGCGTTTCACAAATAAATGTTCTATTTACTTTTCTATGATTCTATAAATTTTCATCATCGATTCTCTTAAGACAAAAAGTCGGAAGTCTTACATTATAATACTGGTTCTTTTGCTTTACTTATATCTTCATTTCCGTCATAGACAATTTTACCATCTACTTGTTTATAGAAGTGATGAATGTTGGGAGTATCTTTATAGACCACTCTGACCAATACTCCATAATCTCCACCTTTCGAATTTAATCCTTTAACCTCTTTAATCTCCTCTTTTTTCTTATTTGGATGGTTGATTAAATATTGTTCAGTTTTATCTGCGATTTCATTTGCTTTCGTTTCATAAAAGTGTTTTACAGAATAAATTCCGGCGACAATAATAGCGACTACAACAATTATAGAAATAAACATCTTTTTCATTTGAACCATTCCTCCACTAAAAATCCCAGATATTTCTTAAGTTTTAGTGTAATCCAATAACAAGTGATTGTTAACTACTATTTATTTTCAGTTTACATATACCGGATGCTATATAAGTTTTTTTCTTTCATAATAGGGGAATAAAATAACAAGGGGTGAATCGAAAATGGGAGAAAAAAAGACAGAAAAAGAAAAACTGGCGGAGAATGTGAAAAATGACAACCATGTTGATCCAATTCCAGATGAAGAGGTAAAAGAAAATATGAAAGATGAAAAGAAAAAGCATAAAACAAAGGATCGATCTATCACGAAGCGAAAATAAACTTATTTCGTTTCAATATGGACCTGAGAGAACCATTAATAAATATTACCACTGTCCTTTTTTCAAAGGACATTTTTTAAAGAAAAATAAAGAGATAGCCTAAAGCTACCTCCTAAATTCTTTAGCGGAAAAACGGCACATCTTTTACACCAACCATGCGGGCATACATGAAAAGTTGGCCTTTATGGTGAATTTCGTGATCATACATCGCAGTAAGATATCTCTTTTTCGGTCCCTGGAGCTTCGGGTGCGACGAACTATTTTCAGCTTCTAATTCCGTGTCGGTAAACATCTCGTATGTAGCCTTCGTTTTTTCAGTAAAATCCTTTACAGCTTTTCGTACGTCTGCCATCGTCTCACATTTAGGTATGTCCGGTACAGAAAGTTTTTCCGTCTTGACCATAGAAACGAATACATCATTCCATCCTGCAACGTGCAAGGCAAGCTCGCCAAGCGACATGGCATCGGCCCACGGTTTAAAATCAATATGTTCGTCGTCGATTAATTCTAGCAATTCTTCCAGAACATTGCGGTGCTGGAGCCAATCTTTCATCATTTGCTCTGCTTTGCTCAAATTAATTCCTCCTTATATGGTTTTTCCACTTCTTCTAAGTCTAACAACATTATTATGAATCAACAGCCGTCATTTAGCACATTCGAAAGAAGCGAGAAAATATGAGGTGAATCCAGGGATTCAATCTCCGCTGTTTGTTAGATAAACCAATCGGGCTTTTACATTAATGCGAAATATATATTCCGATATCTGCTTTCGCTATCTTATTGCCATTAACCGATGCTGTCCCCGTGCCAAACAGAAATCCTTTTTTAAACCTGATGACCTCAAAAAATAAGTCGAGTCTGTCTCCAGCATGAACATCACCTTCCCGGCTAGCGTTTTTAATAGAAGATAACAAACCAAGGCTGTTTTCATTATTTTCAGCTGCTGCATATGCACTGAGCTGTGCCAGAGCTTCAATGATCAGTCCAAATGGCATCGTTCCGTTTTGTGAAATGAGAAACCAATCATTATTGGAAATGTATTTATACCCAAGTGCGCTTTTTCCAGGCACTACCTCTACTACCCGATCAATGAATAGAAAAGGATATTGATGCGGAAGTTTGTTCATTTTCGCCTCCGTTTTTCCATTAGTATATCATTTCGTCTTAGGCTAAAGCATTTTAATAGGGGATGTGACTCTGCTTGCATGGAAAAAAAGCAGCAGGTTATTCCCTACTGCCCTTGGATGATGTTATGAAACTTGCTTTCTTTTACGATAACTTAAAATAGCCGCACCAAAAATAATCAAGATCATTCCGAACAAGAGGAATTGATAATTTGCAGTAGCCGTGCTTGGAAGGGATGATGTATCACTGCCACCCTCTCCATTATTTCCGCCATTGTCATTGCCGTCTAAAGGATCTGGAGTATTTCCTCCACCGCTATTGCCATCTGATGGATCTGGATTGTTTCCATCATTATTACTGCCATCTGATGGATTTGGAGTATTTCCGCTATTGTTACTGCCGTCTGATGGATCCGGGTTATTCCCTCCATCGTTTCCATCGTCTGGATCAGGGTTATTATTTTTTCCTTTTGTAAATGTCCAGATGTCTGATGTTGCTTCTCCTGTGTAGTCATCTTCTGCTGTTGCGTACCAATAGTATCCAGCGCCTTCTTTCAGCCCTGTCCACTCCATTTCTGCGACTTCACCGCTTTTCACATTTTCTACTTTTCCGATTTCAGAATCAGTGAACACATTAACGGCAAAGTAATCAGTAGCGACGCGTTTTTCTTTCGGCGTAAGATCAAGATCGATCGTAAATTCGTCCTTTCCTGGATAAATTTCCCGGTCATAGTAATTGTACTTGTCTTTATACGGTGAATATGTATTAACAATGATGCGATTATTATCCTGATCAAAGTGAAGCAGCCTAATATAGCCTTCTCCGCCTTCAGGTCCTGCCTGGTAGTCCGCCAGAATTTGATAAACCTTCCGATCAGGCGTGCCATCTTGATTATCATCAATTTCATCAACGAGCATCTGGCTCTCATGATAATGTCCGCTTAATACAGCTACGACATTTTCATTTGGCAGCACGACTTCGTTATATAGCTTTTCACCAAGCGGATGCCTTGTTCCTGATGCAAGCAAGTATTCATGGAAATTCAAAAAAGCTTTGCGGTCAGGGTAGGCTTTTAACACCTCATTCATCCATTTGATCCCTTCGTCGTCAATCCCCCAGCCCATATAGATCATGATATAGTCGTTGCCGCCTTCTGAAATCAAATCGTAGTGGCCACGGTTGTTTTTGTAGGATTCACCGTAGTACGGCTTGTCTTTAAATCGGTCTTGTCCGAAATATTTATAGTACTCGGTATAATCCAATGTTTTCTGATCAACGTCATGGTTTCCGGCTAAAACGCCATAAGGAATCTTGGCATCATCAAGCACCTTCATCGAACGGTCAGCATTTATCCATTGAGGCTCGTCTAATGAATTATCGACAATGTCTCCCGTATGGAAAACGTACTTGATCTTCATTTTTTCCTGCATGTCTGCAATCCAATTTGTTTGTCTGTCATAGATATATGGATAGCTATCAGAATAATACTGAGTATCAGACATCCATACAAAGGTATAGTCGTATTCATCAGGAGTGCTTGGGATCTCATCCTGAACCAGTACATTTACTTTGCCGTTTGCAACAAAATCTTTAACAGCTACTGTCCCTTTTAATGAAAAATCTTCAGCACCGGCGATTTTAACATCAACAATGTCCCACTTATCCGCTGTATGGTTCCATGCATACATCGTGACCTTTCTACTTTCAAGAGACTTTCCTTGCCAAACCACTTCCACTTTATCATTCTCATCCACTTCTTTATCGACCGCAACATCAAAGCGATGATAAGGAAATTGGGTCGTGGAATCGGTCGTCAAATACTCGCCGTCTAACTCGGATACAAGCGACCTTTTGTTATCAGAAAGCTTTGTCTCTCCATTTGGCGCTTGCGAGTTAGGCGGCTCAGTATCAGCAGAATGTTGATAAATCTCTACATTTCGCTTTTGCTTGGCATCATATTTGAAGCCTTTATAGAAGGTAACATCCAAATCGTCGTTCATCGGGTCAGACGCTTTTACTTTCAGCTTTGGATTTCCATCGATGATCTCCTCGGAATTGTTGCTTGGTCCTATCAATTCCGGTTTTTCCGGATTTTCATTCACGACAGAAAAATGAATGACTTGTTCTGCTGCATTCCCCACATTGTCTTTTGCTGATAGGACTAACTTGTGGCTGCCAGGAGAGAGCTGAGAAGAAGCCGTGTCATACGGCAGCGTGATTTTCTCGCCATCCAGAAGTGCTGTTGTTTCGGCTACGCCCGCAATTTCATCTTGAATCTCTGCATCAATCGTAAACTTCCCTTTAAATTCTTGATTATTCTTTACATTCGGGTGAATGGAAGGCGCCGTATTATCCACATCAATCGTGGATGTGATCTCCTCGTTAGCGTCTTTGACAGAAACGGTATGCTTTCCATCCGCTGCTTTTGTTGTGTCCCATTTCATTGCTTTCGAATTGGCCATTTCCTCTGTTACCGAAAAAGTGAAATTTTCAAATGGACGGTTCGTTCCATCGTCTCCCATATCAAGCACTTTTTCCGGATCACTATGTTTTAAATCATAAATCATTGTACCGTCAGCAAGAATCAAGCGAACGTTTCTTAGATTGTAGTCATCCCGATTTTCTTCAGATTCTAAATCGAATGGTGATGCCTTGTTGCCTGCCCGGATTGTAAGAGTGTTATCTCCTGTTTTTAGCCTGTCCGCTTCAATCGGAACGGTAATCGTTTCCCATTGGGCGATCCAGTCGTCAAAAATATGGAGAATTTCATCTCCCATTGTTACACCGTTTTGAAACCACGTATTGATTCCACTGACTTCAAATGCAAGATAAGCTTCATTTTCAACCGCCGAGTAGGTCTCCTCCGATTGTTTTCCATCAATGAAAAGCTGGACATTTTTTTCTGGCTCTTCCTTTGAGGTACCCTTGATAATCGATTGACCTGATAAAATATCTCCATCTTTTACATTCATGCGAAGGCTGGAATGATCCAGATCATTGGTAACAGCAATTCTGTAGTTGCCGCTTTCTGTTTGATTCGTGCCGTCGGAAACGACAAAATAGTAATCTACATATGTTTTCCCGATAATTTCAGGAGAGTACAAGATATGATGGTAAAATGTATCATTATAGTCCTGGGAGAGAGTTGCTTTCTTATAGTCTTCCTCTCCATCTGTTTTATAAAAGAGATTGACTGTTTTTAATTCTTTGTTGTCCTTGGCTTCAGCTACCAGTTCTATATTCTCCTTCTGATTGACCTTCGTAATTTTTGTCAAATTTTCAACTGAAGGCTTTTCAGTGTCGCTTTCTACCATCACTGGCTGCTTAGGCACTTGGTACGGCTCGATGCGCCCCGGTGTAGCAGATTCTTTACCAGCACTGGCTTTGATAGACTGTGTGGACCCGTCAACAGGATATTTGTAAACGATCCCTTTATCAGGCTGCGTATCATCATTTGTCGTGTCATTGTAGTATCCTACGGAAATCTCTGTTTTGGTATTCGTTGTTATGACAAGCCCTCTCGCGCCGCTGTTCGCCATGCCGCCGCTAAAGACTTTTACAATATCTTTATTTTCCACTAAGTTCGTTCCGTAATTTGCATTAAAATCTGCAACGGTTTTGTCCGCATTTTGACCATTAATAATCCAAAATACAAGTGTTTTACCAGCCGAAATTACTACATCATCCGGAACAGATTCCCAAATGACATCAGACCCTGGATCCGTGCCGTAACGGTATCTAAGCTTGTAATCTTTAAAGTTGATATCCTGATTCGTATTATTGTAGATTTCGATAAATTCGTAGCCGTCTGCTCCGTTTACATTTGCTGTGTCAGGCGTTACTTCTGTCACAAGCATAAGAGGCAGCTTTTGATAATCTACATTCGGTGCCTTAATTGTGACTTGAAACTCGTTTGTCTTAGAAACAATCGTACCGTCTGATGCTTCGATATAATATACAATGTCAGATTCAAGCTGAATTCCCGGTATTTCGGCTGTGAAGGATGAACTTTCTCCCGGAGTCATGGTCAGTGCAGTAAATTCCGTTTCTGATAATTTTTTATAATACAACGTGGCAGAAGGTGCAGCCATATTATCTGTTATTTCCGCTTCGATTGTAAGCGGTGCAAAAGCTTCGGATTCATTTATTGGCTGGTGAGTTATGTTTGGCGCTTCCGTATCGTCAACTTGCTCAGGCAAATCGACAGGAACTTCCGGAACCTGCTCTGATTGGATCACTCCAGGAGATGGATTAGCAAACACCTTCTGCTTGTTCATTTCTGTACCTTGTTTGGGATAGGAATATTGAATAACTTTTCCGCTGTTATCCGATTCGCCATTCAGATAAGCAGCAGAAGACAATTCATTTCCTTGATTATCCTTTATGGCAACAGCTCTATTTCCACCGTTTGCAAACCCGCTAAAACCAGTAAATTCATAAACCTGCTCATTTGTTAAAGACGTTCCGAACTGTTGATTAAAGTCATTCAGCGTTTTTCCGCCATTATTAAACCAAAACACCAATGTTTCCCCCGGGTCAATCGTTTCATCCGGCACTTGCAGCGCTGTTTCTGCTCCTGAATCAGTATATCGATAAACAAAAGCATATTTGTTTAGCTTGAGTGGCTGGTTTGAATTGTTATATAGCTCAAAATACTCATAGTAATCTGTTCCGCCCCCTTTGGAATTCGGTGCGATTTCTGTCAGCAGAAGATAAGGATTAGTGTTGGAACTTGCTTTTTTAACGGTTTGTGTATCATCTATGTTTTTATCTTTCTTTACCAATTCATGATCCTTCTTTTCTTCCTTGCCAGTGTTCTGAATTTCTTTTGTTTCCTCTGCTTTTAGATTGATTTGATGTTTCTCTGTGACCGTCCGAGCATTTTCATCTACTGCCTCAATATAGTATGTAAAATAACCTTCCTGCCATTCACTTTTCGAAAGAACGAATTTATAGTCGGAACCTGTATTCACTGCTTCCATTTTCTCTTTTTTCCATTCTGATTCTGAGTCAGCCTGATAGTAGAAGTAGACAGACGTATCCTTATGATCATCGGCAACGTTTGCCTCAATCGATAAATCGTTTGATCGCTTCCATTCGGAAATCGGCTTGTAGTCAATTGTTGGTTGCTTGTTTTCTCTTTTTGACTGAAGCTTTTCCGGAACCTGATTCTGCTCAGCAGTCCCCGGTGTAGGTGAAGGCTCATTCCCATCCGCCAGCTGATTCATCTCAATTCCCTCAGGAGGATATGCATAGTGAAGATTTGAAGCATTTTTCTTATAGTTGGCGAACAAGAGAGCTTTTCCCTTACTATCTTTTAAAACGATGGAGAAATCAGTTTTGCTATTTAAACCAGGAATTTGTTTATTTGCAGCGATGTCTTCAGAATTTAGTGAGGATTTATAATACGAATTAAAATTCTCTTTTTCTTCGTTATTGGTAAACCAAATCACTTTTGATTTTCCAGGAGAAATGGTTGTTTTGGGAAGAGTCACATTCAAGCCTTCTCCATTCACGCGGTAGGAAAACGTATAATAATCTAAATTCACCGGCTTATCAGAGATGTTATACACTTCGACAAAATCATATTTACCGGTACCCGCGTTTACTTCAGTAATAATAAGAGAAGGCAGATCTTTTAGATCGGCGGCCTGCCTATCTTCAGCTGGTTTCTCCGATTCATTCTTTGTATCTGACTGTGCTTTTTCCTGCGGTTGAATCTCCACTTTTATTTTTTCATTGGCAAAAACAGCTGCAGGCATAAAAAAATTCGACAAAACCATTATTGCCGCGACAGAACAAACAATCCATTTTTTTAATTGTTTCACTATAATCCCTTACCTCCATTTACAAAATTTGTAGAACCAAAGTAAATTTTATAGCTGAAGTTTTAAGGAATATTAAGTGATTAGTAAACTTATTGTAAAATTCGAAAATATTATGAAATAAGTTTAATAAATAAAAAAACTGCCACAAGGGCAGCAATTAAATTAATATGTTCGTTATCTTTAATTTTACGACAGCTTTTCCGATTTAGTCCGAACGCCTTTTCCTCAGAATTTTCTTCTTTTTATCCTTTAGTATATCTCCGGTCCAGCCTTTCTTCACCAAATAAAGATAGATAAGCAAAGTAGATAAAAGAATAAGTACAATCGCAAATAAATAGCCGTATTTGAAAGACAGCTCAGGCATAAATTCAAAGTTCATTCCCCATAACGCTCCTAGTGCTGTCATTGGCGTAAATAGCACTGTAAATATTGTTAATGATTTGACGATTTCATTGCCGCGGTGAGAAGTGATGACCTCTTCTGAATGCATCAGATAACTTAGTTCCTCTTCAAATTCACTTGCAAAAATAAAACCTCTGTCCACTCTCTTGCTTGTTCGAAGGAACGCTTCTTTTTGAGGGCTGTCAATTAAAAAAGTTTCCTCAACCGCCATCAAAATTTTCTTTATCGACATAATCAGGCCTTTCCAAATTAATATCTCATGGCGAAGCACAAGAACTTGATCAACAATACTTTTATTATTGTCAGCATAAATTTGCCATTTCAAATTCTGAAGCCGCATTTCTAAGATATCGATTCCTTCCAAATACCCCTTCAACATCTCCCCTAATATGACCAAAAAGCCTTCGATCGAATCCGGAGCATTTTTGGCTTGGTCATTTACTTGTTTTTGGTCAATCCCTTTAAGAATGGACATATCCAGGTCAACCGTAAACAAATGATCGCGTGTCACATAAAAATGAAACACTGAGTGATCCGCCTCTTCGTGAAGATCTTGTGTGTAATGAAACGATCCATAGACTGCTTCTTTATTCCTTAAAGCAGTATCAATATGTAGTGTATTACGTTTGTTCGGGTCGATCGTCTCATACCAATGCAGGAATTGCGGCATTTGAAACTGCTCGGTTAACTTTTTTCCTTCCTCCTCGGTTTCATTTATCAATTGATACCATACCCAATCCTCACCACGATGTATTTCCATAAATGCTCTCCTCTTTGCTGAATGTTTTTTTTATTTCTTTGCCCAAATTACGATGAAATTAAACAAATAGGTGGTTTCAGCAAAATTTTTTGTGGAAACATACTAAAGGATGGGAACGTTTTTAGGGGAATGAATAGGAGGTGTCGCCTTTCTTATCCAAAGAAAGGCGGTTGATTTGGTTATTATCAAACTAATTTTATTAATAATACTAATTGCCTTAACTGGATTTTTTGTAGCAATGGAGTTTTCGATTGTAAAAGCACGAAAGTCAAGGATTGACCAGTTTGTAGCCCAAAGGGCAAAAGGAGCACTAACAGCAAAGCACGTCATTTCACATATTGATGAGTTTCTTTCTGCTTGCCAATTGGGAATAACGATGACAGCATTAGGACTGGGATGGCTGGGTGAGCCGACTGTTGTATCCCTTTTGCAGCCTCTATTTTTAAAAGCTGGATTAAATGAAGCAATTACACATCTAGTTTCATTTGCAATCGCTTTTTCTCTAGTTACGTTTTTAAATGTCGTCGTTGGAGAACTGGCTCCAAAATCAGCAGCTATTCAAAAAGCGGAACAGATCACGATGCTATTTGCAAAACCGCTCATTTGGTTTTACAAGATTCTCTTTCCTTTCATCTGGTTATTGAATCAATCCGCTCGGCTTATCACCAGATTTTTCGGATTAAAGCTCACGTCAGAGTCTGAATTAGCGTATTCGGAAGAAGAGCTTAGGCATCTTTTATCCGAGAGCTACCAAAGCGGTGAAATTAATAAGAGAGAATTGCAGTACGTCAATAATATTTTTAAATTCGATAATAGGTTGGCAAAAGAAATTATGGTACCCCGGAATGAAATGATTTGTATATCTATTGATGATCCGCTGAATGACATGAAAAAATTCATCAACGACACTCATTTTACACGTTATCCGTTAATAAAAGGGGATAAAGATACAGTGCTTGGCGTGATCAACATTAAGGAAATGATGTTTGCCTTGCTCTCTGGAGATCCCCCTGATAAAAAGCATTTAGAGCCCTATATTCATTCTGTCATCCAAGTTATCGAAACCATTCCTGTCTATGATTTATTGATTCAAATGCAAAAGGCACGTACACCAATGGCCATTCTGTTCGACGAATATGGCGGAACATCCGGTTTAGTGACGATTGAAGATATTCTTGAGGAAATAGTTGGCGAAATTCAAGATGAATTTGACGAAGATGAAATTTCAGATATCCGAAAATTAAAGGATGACCACTATATTTTGAATGCAAAACTATTAATCAACGAAGTAAACGAGCTGCTGGGCATTGATTTATCTAACGAAAATGTTGATACAATCGGGGGATGGATCCTCTCTCAACGTATTGATGCCAAGCCCGGAACCGAAATTAGAGATGAAGGGTACATTTTCAAAGTAAAGGATATTGAAAATCATCACATTTTATTAGTTGAAGTCAAAGCTGCTTAAAGGGCGTCGGTCGAGGGATCCGATGCTCTTTTTGTTTTGAAGATGCTCTTTTTAGAGTTTAATAATCGAAAATCGGGTATATAGAAAATACACAACAAAGGAGAGGATAATCATGACAAATCGAAAAACAATGCATATCGTATCATCCGCAGATGACAATTATGCGCAGCATTTGGGAGTGATGTTTGTATCCTTGCTAAAGAATATGGATAAGACAAGAAAGGTTAAGCTTTACGTCATTGACGGAGGCATTAAAGAGCATAATAAGAAACGATTACAGGAAACAACTTTTAAATTTGGCATACCAATTCAATTTTTAGAAATTGATAAACAACAGTTTGAACATGCTTATGAAAGCAAGCATATTACAAAAGCTGCTTACTATCGGATCTGCATCCCTGAGCTTATTACTGACCCAGATGTAAACAAAGCCATTTACATTGATTGTGACGCCGTGGTCTTGGAGGACATCTCAAAGCTATGGGATTATGATTTTCATCCTTATCCGTGTGCAGCGGTTGAAGATGCAGGACAGCACCATCGATTAGAAAAGATGCAGATTAGCGAAACATCGAAATATTTTAATTCTGGAATGATGATCATTGATTTTGTTCAATGGAGAAAGAAAGATATTTCTAACAAAGTTCTGAATTTCATGAAAGAATCTCCAGAATTAGAATTTCATGATCAAGATGCTTTAAACGCTATTTTACATGACAAATGGCATCAGCTTCATCCAAGGTGGAACGCGCAATCCCACATTATTTTGAAGGAAAAAATTCCCGCATCGCTAATCGACCAGAAAAAGCATATAGAAACCCGGCTGAATCCGGCGATTGTTCATTTTTGCGGACCTGAAAAACCTTGGAACTCACAAACAAAGCATCCATATGCAAAAAAATACTTTGACTATTTGCAGCTGACAAATTGGACGAGTGCTACCGCAATTGCTAATAGCATTTAAAATGACTTCGACACTGTTCAAATGATTGAATAGTGTCTTTTTAAAAGAATTAACACGGAGGTACGAATAAATGTTTGGAGCCATCAGTTTAAAAATAATTATCGGATTAATTACATTATTAATCTGTGTACGTATTTTAGGAAAAAAAGATATGTCACAGGTCACACCTATTGATTTCATTTATGCAATCGTTCTAGGGGGAATTTTAGAGGAATCGCTTTACCAGGATAATGTGAATGTCTTGCATCTTGTTTATGCAATCGCACTCTGGGGAACTCTTATATTTTTATTTGACTTCGCCGTACAAAAAAATGATAGATTCAGAAAGTTTTTAAAGGGAGAGCCTTCCATACTTGTGGAGCATGGGCGAGTGAAGCCGGAAATATTTGAAAAAAACAAGCTGGAGATGGAGCAATTCCGTACGATGCTTCGAGAGCAGGGAATTTTTTCACTTAAGGAAGTCAGGTTTGCGCAATTAGAGCCAAGCGGAAAACTTAGTGTACTACGAAATGATGAAAGAGTTACGGAGCCTTCTTCACTTGTCGTAAATGAGGGCGAGATCATCGAAGACGAATTAAAATGCAAAGGCAAAAACAAAGAATGGCTGATCCGTCTTTTGAAGGAGAACGGCTATACGAAAATGAAAGACATTTATTATGCGGAATGGTCTGAGGAAAACGGCCTCTACGTTGCAAAGAACAATGAGTGAAAGGATGGGAGATGAGATCCCATCTTTTTTTGTTAATTCATTTTATTCAAATAAAGTCCACATCAAAAATACATCTGTTCATTCAGGAAAGAAAACTCTTGATTATTCCCTGAAAAAGAGCGATAATGAAAGATAATTTTAGAATGACACTTTAACTTTAGGAGATGTAACATGAAGGTTGTAAAATTTGGCGGCAGCTCACTAGCTTCAGGACACCAGCTCGAAAAAGTTTTAGATATCGTAGTATCGGATCCTTCTAGAAAGATTGTTGTAGTTTCTGCACCTGGGAAACGATTCGGTCATGACACAAAAGTAACAGATCTATTGATCTCTTGCGCAAAAGCATACTTGCATAAGGGAGAAACTCCAGATATTCTGGATAAAATCATCGAAAGATATTCTTCAATAGCCAATGAAATCGGGTTATCCGAAGAGATAATCCAACAAATCAAAAGCGATTTGATCAGTTTATTAAATGGAGATAAAAAGAATCCCGACAGATATATTGATGCAATCAAGGCTAGCGGTGAGGACAATAATGCAAAGCTCATTGCTGCATTTTTTCGGCATAAGGGAATTGAAGCTACGTACATGAACCCTAAAGATGCCGGTCTTTTTGTAACAGACGAACCTGGATACACACAAGTTTTGCCTGATTCGTACACTAACCTTTACCAATTAAGAAATATTCCCGGTGTCGTAGTTTTCCCTGGCTTTTTCGGATATAACGAAGCAGGCGAAGTCATCACCTTTTCAAGAAGCGGCTCAGATATTACCGGATCAATTCTTGCAAATGGAACAAAAGCAGATCTTTATGAGAATTTTACAGATGTAGATGCAGTTTTTTCAGTCAATCCAACCATTGTTGATCAGCCGAAAGAAATTACAGAATTGACGTATCGGGAAATGCGCGAGCTCTCATACGCCGGATTTAATGTCTTTCATGATGAAGCGTTAATCCCTGCATTCCGAGCTGGCATTCCGGTTAATATTAAAAATACGAATAACCCGTCTGCACCGGGAACTAAGATTGTCAGCCAACGTCAGCTTACAAACGGACCTGTCGTCGGGATCGCGAACGATAATGGATTTTGCAGCATTTACATCAGCAAATACTTAATGAACAAAGAAATCGGATTTGGCAGAAAAGTTTTGCAAATTCTCGAAGATTACGGTTTAACGTATGAACATATTCCATCCGGTATCGATGACATCACGATTATCCTTAAGCAGGACCAAATGGATGAACAGACAGAAATAGCCATCTCTGAACGATTAAAGAATGAGCTTTCTGTAGATGAAGTACTAATCGAACATAACCTTGCTCTTATTATGGTGGTTGGGGAAGCAATGAGGCACAACGTAGGAACGACTGCAAGAGCTTCAAGAGCCCTTTCCGAAGCCAAGGTCAATATCGAAATGATCAATCAAGGCTGTTCTGAAGTCAGTATGATGTTTGCCGTAAAAGAAGCCCAGGAAAAACAATCCGTTAAAGCACTGTACGAAGAATTTTTCTCAAAAGTTCCAGCTTATTAAAACCTCATTTTTTTTGAGGTTTTTTTGTTGTAAGAAAATATACCATAGTCACCATTAATCCCTCAGTTAAACCAAAAAATACAAAATCAGGTTTAAGAGCAATTACGGAGGGGAAAATATTTCATGCCGTAATTTGTAAGCGATCATGCCCATATTTTATCTTTTTATAATTTTTTTATTATTCTAAAGTGTTTTCTTACTAAAGAAATAATGTTTCCATTCAATTAAAGCTTTCTCGGCACAATCGATGGGCTTGTGGTTTATGTCAAACGCTTCAGCCCAAGCAATTAATGCGCAAATTGTAAAGCTCTATACTCCGGAAACGGAATTGATTTATTTTGGAGCGATTGGATTGGTTTCAATTTTACTTGGTTTCTTACTTTTGTTTTTCTCTCCTTTCATACAAACTTTTATGAAAGGCGTACGATAATGGAAAGTCAGCCCCGATTGCATAATGGGGCGGTTTTTTTATTATCCTAAAGAATTGCCAGAAGGATCATTTCAAATAATGTTAGAAAACTCACATATTTTTTATTTTTCTTACTACAAAAAACTAATGAAAAACTTTTTATAAATTTTTACATACAGGGTTCAAACCTATTAGTTAGTGTGTTATATTATTTCACGGACAATAATAGAAGGAAGGGACAGTATTGAAACACGAGTTGCTTATACGCTGGCTTTTTTATTTTGCGGGACTCTTTATTCTCGCTTTCGGCGTGTCGTTGACAATCGAAGGAAAAGCTTTAGGAATATCACCGTGGGACTCCTTTCATTATGGATTATTTGCACATTTCGGTTTAACGATCGGTCAATGGTCGATTATTGCCGGAGCATTTATTATATTTGGTACATGCTTGTTTACGAAATCACTGCCCAAGCTCGGCGCATTAATTAATATGCTGCTGATCGGGCTGCTTATAGACTTTTTTACAATGATCATTCCAGAACCGCACAGTCTGATCGTATCAACAATTACGTTTATTACCGGCGTTTTAATTATTGGCTATGGAATAGGCATCTATGTATCAGCTGGATTAGGAGCCGGCCCAAGAGATACACTGACGATGTTAATCTCCGAAAAAACCGGTATGAACGTGAAAAAGGTCAGAAACATGATTGAAATCAGCGTTTTAGCTATCGGCTGGCTGCTTGGAGGACCAATCGGGATTGGCACGATTATCATTGCCCTATTTACCGGTACGATTTTGAGCTACTCCTTGCCGCAGTCAAAGCATCTGTTAGAACTTATCATTATAAAATTTGCTGAAAAAGCATCACATCCGGCTCATTAGGCTAAGCATTCTCTATAATGCTTGGCTTTTTTGTTTGGGTTCTTTTCATTAACTCTGTTGAAATTTATCAAGTTGACAATTACTTATTTTGAACAAATGCTATTTATGATAGGCTAAAATAACCAATCAACAAATATAGTAAATAGAGAGGAATTAAATGAGAAAAATAAAATGGCTTCTATATGGAATTATTGTAATTTTCATTATCCTAAGTGGGTTTGCATATCAAAAAATTACAGACGATACTTATAAGGGAATGACCATTATTCCAGAAGAGCACAAAGACATCCCTTTATTCAAAGGGTTAAAACCAACTGAACATCAATATATTATTGAAGGTAATCATTGGATTGATATCTATGAATTTTACTCGAAAGCACTTCCTAAATATGGGTGGGTCGTTAAAAATAAGGACTCGGCACTTAACGATGATGACTCAGAAAATGATTGGAGCGGATTTAATTCTCGATGGATAAAAAAAGGATTTGATGCTGAGTTATTGATTTTAGCCCACTACAATTAATTAGAAGATCAAACAGAGGTCATTTTCGATAAAACTCCAATCTATAATTCAACAATTTGGATAGATAAAGTTCCAGAACGTATCTGTATCTACCAAAAACCGTCTGATAACAACTGTACTGAAATAAATGATAAAAACAAAATGGAAGAAATTACTCGTTTTATTAACGAAGCGACTGATTGGAATAAAGATATAGAACCTCGCAATGAATCAAAGGTAATTGAACTTGGAAACTTAGAAATAAAGGTTCTCTTTGAAAGCGATAAAGAAATTTATTTACAATCAGAAAAAGGTACAAAAATGATGAAACCAGAACACGAATTCTTTGAACTTTTAAAATAGATACAATAGGTCACTTTTTAGAATTCAAGAACGGGGCTTCCACTTTTGGAAGTCCCGTTCTTGAATTTAAGATTTAACAAATCATGTATTTAAAAAAAGTTAAACATTAAGTTAAAAAAATTTAAACATCCCCATTTATTCTAAAAGTGCCTAAGAAATAAAAGTGCATAATTTTCTTGTTCATCCTTGCAGTGTAATGTTTTTTATGCTGGGTTATGATTGTTTTTAGAACACGGAATTCACATAGAAAGCTGGTGAAATCGATTCGTACGTCGTCAATAAGAAAAAGACTGCTGATCTCCAATATTTTGATGGTCGTTATTCCATTCCTATTATTTGTAATTGCGGTATTTAGTTTACAGGCTTTTTATTTCAATAGCGGTGACCATATAAGCTGGCGAAATGATCATTCTGCTGTATCTGCCAAGCTGCTAAAACAGGCGAATCTCACACCAGATAAGCTTACAGACTCTGCATTTCTTTCTGAAATCAATGAAGAATTAAATCAAAAACAAACCACTCTTGCGATTCTAAAAGGAAATGAAACGATTTATCTCTCCCCGGGAAGTTCATCGGTGAAGAGCAGTGACCTGCCGGCTTTTGGTGCAACAGGCCCTCCGTTTACAAGGATCGGGCATGACTTCTTTTCATTAAAACAGCTGGATTTTTATTATCCAGATGGGGAGCAAGGTTCGATTTTTTTAATTCAAGATGCCAATGTATTTTCAAGTTTTTTCAAAACCTTTATTCCTATCCTTTTAGGAGTCATTCTAATTGGGTTGATTGCTACAAACGGTTTCCTAACTTATTTCGTATCAAGAAGCATCATAAAACCGGTGAATCAGCTGTCTCGGGCAGCTAAAAAGATAAGCACAGGAGAATTAGATTTTACCATCACATCCCATAAAAACGATGAATTAGGGAGGAATCATGGACGGGGTCGCCAATACACCAGAAAAAACACAAGAATACATTAAGGTTATCTTTGCAAAATCAAAGGAATTAGATCATTTAATTGACGAGCTCTTTTTATACTCAAAGCTTGATTTAAACAAAATTACCTTCCATTTTGAAACAATAAATATTCGCGCTTATCTTATGGATTTTATCGAGGAACTTACCTTTGATTATCAAAAGGATGGTGTAACCTTTACACTTAAGGCAGAGGCGAAGGACCCTTATTTGGTAAAAGTAGACAGAGATCAGCTAAAAAGAGTCCTTATCAACATTGTTGGAAACAGCCTGAAATATCTTGATAAGGAAAATAAGAAAATTACACTAAGCATTATTCCGAAAACGAATCACCTGATCATCCAAATAAACGACAATGGCTCAGGAATACCAGAGGATGTTCTCCCCCATATTTTTACCAATTTTTTTAAAGCGGATCCTTCAAGGGATTCAGCAAAAGGCGGCAGCGGACTTGGACTGGCGATTGTAAAGGAAATCGTAAAAGGGCACGGCGGTTCAGTTTGGGCAGAGAGTACGATGGGAGAAGGAACGACTATTTCCTTTACTCTAAATAGAAAGAATGAAGGTGAGCAATCTGAAGAACATACTCATAATTGAAGATGAAGCAACCATTGCAAATCTTGAGCGAGACTACCTTGAAGCAAACGGCTTTTCCGTTGATATATCGGGTACAGAAGATGACGGACTCTATCAAGCCATGACTGGGAATTATGATTTAATTATTCTCGACCTTATGCTGCCTGCAATCGATGGATTTGAAATCTGCAAGAAGATTAGAAATACGAAAAACATCCCGATTATCATGGTATCTGCAAAAAAGAAGATGTTGATAAAATCCGTGGACTTGGAATCGGAGCTGATGATTATGTCGTTAAACCGTTTAGCCCGAGTGAATTGGTGGCAAGAGTGAAGGCCCACATATCCAGATACAGCCGGCTGACGAACCATGCGGAACCTAGTGATGAATTATATATCGACGGCATCCGAATCGATAAACGGTCCCGCAGAGTATTTGTCCATGAACGAGAAGTCATTTTTACCTCAAAAGAGTTTAACTTGCTCTATTTTTTAGCTGTGAATCCGAACCAGGTGTTTAGCAAGGAGGATTTGTTTGAAAGAATTTGGGGTCTGGATAGCATGGGTGATGTGGGCACAGTATTTGTCCATATTCGTAAAATCAGAGAAAAAATCGAAACTGATCCATCCAAACCGAAATTTATTGAAACGATTTGGGGCGCAGGCTATCGTTTTAAAGCCTGACCTCTAAAAGGAGGAAGCTCAAATGAAAAAAATCAGCCTCAACCAAAGAAAATCACTTTTGCTTCTTCATATCTTATTTGCCGCCATATGGTTTGGCACAACCGTTGTTTTTCTAGTTCTGAGCATTAATGCGGCCGCAACTGAGAATGAGCAAACTCTTGTCTCATCCTATACAGCAATGTATTTACTTGCCTCATCAAGCGGAAGAGTTTCAATTTTCGGCACGGTAATTACCGGAATTCTGTTATCCGTCCTCACTAACTGGGGCCTGTTTAAACATTACTGGATCATTGCAAAAGAGGTACTCTCACTCGTTATGATGGGATTAGGGCTCGTTGCTATCTATTCCATCAGCCTAAATGCTTTCAACGTTTCATCTGCAAACGGACTGGCAGCCAAAGAGATGATTAATCAAGGCTGGCTCTTCACAGGTGTGATTTTGCAGATTCTGTCTTTGATTTTGACATTCTGGCTCTCTGTAATTAAACCATGGGGCAAAAGAAATGCTTCTAGGCCGAGCAAAATTTCTCTCTAATCAAACTGTAAGTGATATACTAAACGGAAGCAAGGAGGGATTTGTGTGTACAAAATTGATGCAAATGATATTTCTGCTAAGGATAACTACAAAATTTTGTCAGGCAGTGTCATCCCTAGACCGATTGCCTTCGTCAGCTCCATCTCTTTAGAAAATCAAGTTGTAAACGCTGCGCCTTTCAGTTTCTTTAACGTTGTTAGCTCGAATCCCCCGCTCCTTTCCATCTCTGTTCAAAGAATAAACGGAGAAATGAAGGACACTGCAAGAAACATCACAAACAGCAAAGAATTCGTCATTCACTTGAGTGATGAATCGATTATCGAGGAGATCAATAAAACAGCTGCCTCCCTCCCGCAAGACGAAAGTGAGCTGGAGCAAACATCGCTATCTTTAGTGGATAGTGAAAAAATTTCAGTGCCGGGAATTCGAGAAGCAAAAATTCGATTTGAATGCAGACTTGAGCAGCATCTAACTTTTGCAAACGATCATAATGAAGAAACGACGGATTTGATAATCGGCAGAGTGCTTTGTTATCACTTACACAATCAGGTGTATGATCCTGCTAATGGCTACATACTTTCGGAACACTTGGCGCCAGTCTGCAGGCTAGCAGGAAATGACTACGCTGCTCTCGGAAAAAAATTTACGATCGAAAGACCATTATAGAAATAACACTAGCCATTCTCTCATATTCACTCGAAAGAGCGGATATCCCAAAATTTCCATCAATGCCTAAATGTCATAGAAATTTAATCTTTTTTAAATCACCAAATTTAATCAAATAACGACATTTTTTTCCGGTTCATATATTCTGCTTTTATTTCCTACTTTCCTTGATATGAAGGCATTTCCAACGGTTATTACCTCTCACAAATTATAGAGATTTTCGGTAATGAAGAAACTCTCCACATTTTAACTAGACTATTTTCACTTGAAAAAATGAAGACTTAAAAATAAAATGGATAGGTGAATCAAACTTCGATTCACAGAATTGTAAATAGAGATATGGAACCATGTAAATTTTTTTTAAATGTTTTAAAAAAGGAAGAGGAATGAATGAAAAAAATTTTTTCAAATAAGATGAGCTTTTTCTTATTAGCTGTTGTCCTGGTATGGGCGAAAACCTATGCCTCGTATTTTATGGAATTTAATCTTGGTGTAAAAGGCGGATTTCAGCAATTTTTATTATTCCTTAATCCATTCAGTGCAATAATTGTGTTCTTAGGCCTTGCACTGTTTGCAAAAGGAAGGATTTCCGCGGCCATCATTTTGATCATGGATGCTGTCATGACCTTAATCTTGTACGCAAATATCCTATTTTACCGATTCTTTGATGATTTCTTGACGTTTTCAAATTTTATCCAAAGAGACAATCTAAGTAACATGCAAGACGGTGTATTTGACATTATGAACTTTCACGATGTCATCTACTTTCTTGATTTTTTGATTCTCATCGCGATTATGATTTGGAGACCGGAAATAAAAGCGTTTAAAATGAGCAAGAAAATGGCATCGCTTGTTATCGTTAGCGGCCTTGCGTTATTTATGATTAACTTGGGACTAGCTGAGAAGGATCGCCCTGATCTGCTATCAAGAACCTTTGACCGGAACTACATCGTCAAATATTTGGGACCATACAATTTCACCGTTTATAACGGGATTGAGACAGCCAAGTCTGAGTCTCAAAGAGCTTATGCGACAAGTGATGATTTAACGACGGCCAAAAACTATACAAGTGCTCATTATGCCGAACCGAATCCAGAGTATTTCGGTGTCGGAAAAGGAAAAAATATTATTAAGATTCATTTGGAAAGCTTTCAATCTTTTTTAATTGATTACAAATTAAACGGTGAAGAAGTGACTCCATTTCTTAATAAGCTTGCCCGCGGAGAAGAAAACATGACGTATTTTGATAACTTCTTCCATCAAACCGGGCAAGGAAAGACAGCAGATTCGGAACTGTCCCTTGATAATAGCTTATTTGGTCTCCCTGAAGGCGCTGCTTTTATGACAAGAGGACAAAATACGTATCAGTCGCTTCCGGCGATTCTTAATCAAAAAGAAGGATATACAAGCGCAGTGTTCCACGGCGATTATAAATCCTTCTGGAACCGTGACCAGATTTACAAGCAATTTGGCGTCGATAAATTTTATGATGCCGGCTATTACAACATGAAAAATGAAAATTTAATTAATCTTGGTTTAAAGGATAAGGAGTTCTTTTCTGAGTCAATGCCGATGCTTCAGTCCTTAAAGCAGCCTTTTTATGCTCATTTACTGACGCTTACGAACCACTATCCGTTTATTCTCAATGAGCAGGATGCGTCACTTGACAGGGGAACAACAGGTGATAGCACGGTTGATGGTTATTTCCAAACGGCGCGTTATTTAGATGAGGCATTGGAGCAGTTCATCAATGATCTAAAAGCTTCCGGTTTATACGATGATTCCATCATTATGATTTACGGTGATCATAATGGAATATCAGAGAACCACAATCGTGCCATGGCAGAGGTTCAAGGAAAAGAGATTACGCCTTATCAAAATATGCAGAACCAGCGGGTGCCGTTGATGCTTCATATCCCTGGCAAAGAAGGCGGAGTCAATCACACATACGGCGGTATGATTGACGTCATGCCTACACTTCTTCATTTGCAAGGGATTGATCAAAGGAACTATATTAACTTCGGGACCGACTTGTTCTCGAAAGAACATGACCAGACAGTTGCCTTAAGAAACGGAGACTTTATCACACCGAAGTACACTTCTGTTGATAATACCATTTACGATACGGCTTCTGGAAATACGCTGGAACCAAACGAACAAACAAAAAATATTAAAGAAAGGGTGGAGCAGCAGCTCAAGCTCTCAGATCAGGTTCTTTATCAGGATTTGCTGCGCTTCCATGACCTTGAAGATTTCAAAAAAGTGAATCCTTCCCTTTATCACTACGGAAATAAAAATAGTGAAGAAGGAAGCAAAAGTCAAAAAGAAGGACAATAAAGCAAGACGATTATAAAAAACCTTGGTGAGAAATTATTTTCTCGCCAAGGTTTTTTCTGTCACGATATTCTTGAAGGAAAATTCATCGTTCAGAAGCTTTCCTGTAACTTGTTAAAAAGGCGCCGCTGATCGTAATAATACCTCCTAAAAGCGTGATGCCAGTTATTTGTTCATGTAATAGCAGGACACCTAATACTACTGTCCAAACAGGAAGCAAGTTGATGTATGGAGCTGCTGTTCCCGCTCCAACTATTTTAACCCCCGTATTCCATAAGAAGTAAGCACCTACAGAGGCGAACGTGCTGACATAAATGACACTTAACCATGCGTTACCTGTCATATGTATCATATCTGGCTTCACCGCTCCTATACAGCTTATGGCACTAAAAAGCGTTCCGTAGAAAGCCGCCCCTGCTGTCATCGTCAGTGGATCCAATTGCTTTCCATATCGTTTTCCGAGCACAGTGTACAATCCCCACGCCAAACAGGATAAAAGAATTACAAGCTCTCCAACAATAGAGCCTTCAGAAGATGCTGAGTGTTTCCCTTGTACTAAAATAATAACGCCTGCTATTGATACTACAGCACCAATCCAAGCTTTCATTTTTATAGTTTCTTTCAAAAGAAAAGGAGTAAATAGTAAAATTGCGATCGGAATTCCTGCCGAGATCATACCAGCTTGAGATGCACTTATAGATCCCAGCCCTAAGTAAGTTAACGTTGAAAATGCAAATACACCGAAAAATCCTAAAATCATAAATTCCTTCCACTTTGAAACAATCGGGAATTTCTTTTTATTGATAGCCAGCAATCCCCAAAGCAGAATAGTCGATATCCCCCATCGAATTGTGTTCAGTAACGGTGCAGGCAACGCATCTGCTAAATAACGTCCGCAAATAAAATTGCCGCTCCATAGAAGTGTAGCAAGTACTAATAGAAAAATTCCGCGTTTCATAGAAAACTTATCCTCCAAACTCTAGCTCATTTCAATTTTGTATCAATAATGGACACTTATGTATCAATAATGATACAATTAGAATAAAATTTGTGTTGCAAACTGTCAAGGGGGTACAATAAATGCCGGTAACAGAAGGTGTTAATAGTGTCGTACATGCGATTAGAATTTTAGAACAATTTAAAAATGGCGCGGGTTTGAGTGCAGGAGAAATTAGCAAGCTCACAGGAATCCCAAGAGCAACAGTCTATCGTTTGTTAAAAACGTTAAGCCTTCAACAGATAGTGAGACAGGGGGATGACAAAAAATATCGCCTTACATTACGTTTGATGGAATTAGGAAACGCCGCGTTAGCCATCCCGTCATTGCAGCAAACAGTTTATCCTTTTCTTGTTTCTCTATCAGATATCACTGGTGAAACTGGTCATTTTTCTGTATTAGATGGCTACCATGTTGGATATATCGCTAAGAAGGAATCTCCTCATCCATTTCGAATGCTGTCTTATATCGGTTGGCGCGGCCCTTTGCATGCAACAGCTGCTGGCAAGATGTTATTATCATATTCAAATTCGGATTTTATAGATAGTGTTTTAGATCAGAAGCTACATCAATATACCTCTCACACAATTACAGACCCTGATAGGCTAAGACAGGAAATTGAAAATATCCGATCCTCAAAATATGCGATCGATGATGAAGAATTAAGCGAAGGATTACTGTGTTTTTCTGTTCCTGTTTTTTTTGAAGAAAAAGCGATAGGCTCCTTATCCGTATCTGGGCCTAAACAACGCTTACTACAAAAAACAACTGACGAGTTCATTGAGATTTTAAATCAAAAGAGCGAAGGGATTACGAAGAAGCTAATGTATGGGATCAAATAGATTAAATCCTTCTTTATCGACCTTGCCCTGTCGTTAAAGAAGGATTGTCTAACTACACCAGGAGGGGAACTTGATTTGAAAAAAGGACCGATATTTCCGATAGAAAAACTCCTAAGTTCAAAGTCAGCAGCCATATAACAAAAATTGCTTCACTGTTTGATTAAATTTGTCCGTCTCTTCATTTTGCGGCCAATGGCTGCACCCCTCAAATAAAAAGAGATTCGAATTCTTTATGCTTTCATTAGCTGAGATCGCGCAGGAAAGCGGGATCGTTTTATCTTTTGTACCCTGAACAAGCAATGTCGGCATCCTGATTTCAGATAATCTTTCAAGAAAATTTGACTTGAGCCCCTTTTCCATTAGCTCGCTTCGTAAAAATGAGCAATAGGCTCTTCCTGCCTGAGGATCCTGCGAAGCCAGATAAACCTCTTCAAGCAATTCATCGCTTAGCTTTTCCTTGGCACAAATTAATCCTGATAACAGCACCCTTTTCGTCAACAAGCGGCTTCTGCTTTTTTGCAGCACCAGATACCCCCATTCCATTACCGCTGTCTTTATCGAGAAAGCAGTAAGAGGGTGAAACGGCAGTCTCTGCATAAGTCCATAGGAGGAGACCAACACCAATTTTTTTGTCCGAGCAGGATGTCTCAAAGCAAAAGAAAGCGCAATTGCCCCACCCATTGACAGCCCAATTATACAAATTTCTTTTTCATTAATGTGGTCTAAAAACTGCTCTAAAAACGCAACATAGTAATCGACAGTGTAGTCGACCTCAGGCTTTTCGCTTTGTCCATATCCGGGGAGATCAGGAGCAAATACGCGAAATTCTTCTGCTAACTCCCCCAGCACTCTGCTCCACGAGATAGAAGCCGAATCTAAACCGGATCCATGTATAAAAACAACCGGAGATCCTTTATCACCGGCTGTAAAATATCGTATGTTCATATCATTTATCACTGTACTCACACTTTGAACCGTACGATTATCCTGCAATTTACTTCCACCAATCATCAAACATGGATACAGGTACTTGACGTTTATGTTCGGTAAGCAGATAGCGCTTTTCTAGCACTTCTTCGACTTCTTTTCGGACAGGCTTCCCTTCCAAATAGTCGTCAATATCGTTATAAGTAACCCCAAGCTCTTTTTCATCCGCCTGTTGAGGAACCTCATCCAGAAGGTCAGCTGTCGGCGATTTTGTATAAAGCCGTTCAGGAGCATCTAATTCCATAAGCAAACTTTTGCCTTGACGCTTTGACAAACCCGTCAACGGCAGGATATCGGCACCGCCGTCTCCGTATTTTGTGAAAAACCCTGTCACCGCTTCTGCTGCATGATCCGTACCGATGACAAGCAGCCCGTTTTGCCCGCCAACTGCATATTGGACAATCATTCTGACACGCGCCTTTACGTTCCCTTTGTTAAAATCGGATAAGTGCTCATTCGTTTCAATTCCATACTGTTCAGCGAATGCGCTGACCGTAGATTGAATATTAAAGACTATAGAGTTATCGGGGCGAATAAACTGAAGTGCCAACTGGGCATCAGCTTCATCGGCCTGTGCGCCATGTGGCAGCCTGACAGCAGTAAACTCAGCTTCTTCACCCTCGTTTCTTAATTCCTCAACGGCCAATTGCGCAAGCTTTCCTGCAAGCGTTGAATCTTGTCCCCCGCTAATTCCCAAGACAAAACCTTTAGCACCTGTTTTTTTCTTATACTCTTTCAGAAAGTCTACTCTTTTTCTAATCTCGCTTTTTGGATCAATCTCTGATTGCACATTTAGGGCATTTATAATCTGTTCTCTTAAAGACATCTTTGCTTCCTCCTAATTTTAATGCAATTTATCTTAATTTAAAGATACCAATCCTCGCAATTGAAATAAAGGGATATGTATGGATTTTTACTATTCAAAGCACTAGCCATCCTGCTAAAGGCTTGAGATTGTAAATGTAGACATACAAGTAATGGTCTGATCTGGATCCAAACCTTTCAATCCTGTCAATGAAGCTGACTGATTCACGTTTGGCGCATTCGTTACCCACGTATAGGGCTCAAGACATAACAAACCCTCTGCTCCATTAAATGCAACCCAATGCTTAAACGAGTGATCGCACTGATATTCAACCTTCAAGTTCGCGGCATGATCCGTTAATGCGGCGATACTGTTACCCTGCTGATCGATATCAGCAAGAAAAATATCATCAAGCTCTCTGCCAATCGGGCTCGTCTCTTCTTTGTAATTGTGCTCACTCGATTTTAATTCACCCGTAGGCAAGGAGCGTTCATTCAGGATCCATTGCTTGCTGACAGGAAGTGTGAACGTGCAAGCTTCTTTGTCACCCTTGTTATTCAGCGGAAATGGAAAAGCAGTATGGTAGCCGAAGCCAAAGGGCATTGGTTTATCACCAAGATTTTTCATTTCGCCTCCAACACGAAGGCTTGAACCATCAAGCGTGTAAATCATTGTTATTTTAAAAGAGTGTGGAAAAACCCTGATAATATCGGGGAAATGGCTAGATTGCAGCTCGGTTTTTACGACCGCTTTTCCATCCTCTAATTCTGCACTTTTTAAGCTGAAAGGTTTATCATGCAGAAAGCCGTGAAGATGGTTTTCTTTGTCTGTTTCATTAACCTCCAGCTGATAATCTTGTCCGGCGTAGCTCATTTTCCCTCGATCGATTCGATTAGGAGGAAAGAGAATCGGTATTCCGTAGAAAAATGGAGCTGAGAGATACTCTTCTGATGACTTCGGCACATTCAAAACGTTTACATTTTCTTTTTTCCATTGTAAAGAAATAAGATTGCTTCCCCAGGATGGAATAAGTATCGCGTCCAAATATGAACTGCTTAATTTAACCGCCTTTTCGTCTAAATATTCTACGTGTTCAATATGATTTGTCATCAATCCAGCTCTCCTTCATATTTAACAGTCTATTGTATCAACATCGGCAAGCAATAATTTACGACCTTGTTCATTCGAAATGGACTCGCTCATTATTAAAGCCAGTGCCTTTTTCTTTTGCACAGCTTCTATATCTCCGGCAACACGATACGCCCGGTCAAAGCATCACAAGCAAATGCCATGTCAAAATCGGCGATCTTATATTTTTGAATCAAATCCATATTCACTTCCGCATGGTAAAGAATGGGTTCAGCTCTACTTAAGAGTGCATACAGTCTGGACAACAGCCACTCCCCACGAGAGAAATTAACCGGCTGCCCCGCGATTCCCCAATGAAAACGGGAAGCATGTGCCATATGGAGCATCGTGGTGTCTTCTTCTTTAGTTCGAGTTGGTTTTTCTATGTAGTCCCATGTTTAATTAATTTGATCAACTGCCAATTTTCTATGCTGTCCATCAGATAATGCATCTTCTCTTTTCATATATATCCCCCTGCCATCCGATTTTAATCCTATCATAGCACATCGAAATGTGAGAATTATCAATCAAGATCTTTGATAAAAAATTCGCGGCTTGAAATAATAGAAGCAGATGAATAGAGAAAGGAGTTTTATACATGAACGTACTGATAATCGGGGCAAACGGACAAATCGGCCGTCAGCTAACAGAGCTTCTGCACAACAGCAAGGAACATCAAGTTACTGCAATGGTCAGAAAAAAAGAACAAGCTGAACATCTGAAACAATCAGGAATTAATACGGTGATTTCCGATCTTGAAGAAAGTGTAGAAAGCTTGACTGAGGCTGCAGGCGGCAGTGACGCGATTATTTTCACCGCTGGATCCGGCGGGACAACCGGCTACGACAAAACGCTACTCATTGATTTGGACGGCGCGGCGAAAACGATTGAAGCAGCAGAAAAAGCAGGAATTGAACGTTTCATCATGATCAGCGCGCTGCAATCCCACGTAAGAGAGAACTGGAATGAAGCGATTAAGCCCTACTACGCAGCGAAACACTATGCGGATAAGATTTTGGAAGCAAGCAGCCTGAATTACACGATTATCCGCCCGGGGCGATTATTAAATGATCCTGGAACCGGCCAAATTTCAGCTGCGGCAGATCTTGAAAGAAACAGCATCCCGCGTGAAGACGTAGCAAAAACAGCGCTAGTTGCACTTAATGAGAAAAATACTTACCGGAAAGCGTTTGACTTGGTTTCTGGGAATGTGCCGATAGCAGATGCATTAAAGGAGTTGTAAGCTCAGTAAGCCTGTCTTAGAAATGGACAGGCTTTTAGTTGGTGATGGAGAATGATCGGGTTTTCCGTCGATATGATACAAGAGCTAGAGCTATTTTATCTATAATGATAAAGTTAAAAAAGACAACACGTTTATTAAAAAGGAAGTGACATTCCGATGCACCCTTTCCGACCACTCCAACCACCTGCCTTTCAACAAGAATTCTTCGATCCATGTTATCGCTATCAAGAATATGCGCCAAGCAAGAATTTAGAGAAATATATTGCTTGTTATTGGACAATTAACATTCGGGCAAAAGATAAAAATAAGCTGCATCGTGTCATCCCTGATGGCTGTGTTGATATTATTTTCGACCTGCGATCCACTTCTGTTTCAAAGGGAGCTTTTGCAGCAGGGGTTATGCCTGAATACATGGTCACGTATTGCTCGGAAGACCAGTCTTTATTTGGCATCCGATTTTATATCGAAACCGCTCACTTTGCCTTGAGTCATCCTATTTCTTCGATTACTGGCAATCTGGTATTTCTCGAAGATATATGGGGCCATGAAACAGCTTTTGTTTGGGAGGAAATTTTAAATGCAAAAAGAATTGAGAAAATTATTCAGATAGTTGAGTCTAAATTAAAAAACCGTTTTGAAAAGCATGAATTCAAATCAGATGGTTTTCTCCAAACGGCACTGAATTATATGTATGCTTACAAAGGAAATCTTCAAATACGTTTACTGGCAGAAAAAATCAGCTGGAGTGAGAGGAGTTTAAGAAGAACATTTCAAAACGAACTAGGAATAAGTCCAAAAGAACTATTAAATATTGTTCGGTTTCAATATCTATTACAGGATCTGAAACAAGGCAGCCACTCTCGTTTCGTTGATATGGCTCTTACTTCCGGCTACTATGATCAACCACATTTGATTAACAGTTTTAAACGCTATTACGGTTTATCACCTTCTGACATTTTCGGTTCATAATCTGTCCGTTTTTTCCAAGTCATAAAAAAGATAAATAGTTATGCTGATGAATGAAGGAGGTTTTTATGGACCATTCAACTTTAGAAGCCTATTGCCTTAAGTTACCGGGTGCCGTACATGATTATCAAGCGGATTGGAAAGCTGACCGCTTTCAAGTAGGCGAAAAAATGTTTGCTATGATCGGTGGTCACCCGACAGGAAAGCCCATTCTATCATTAAAATGCAATCCAGAATACGCAGAAGAATTAAGAGAAAGCTATGAAGGGATTATGCCCGGCTACTATCTGAATAAAACACATTGGAATTCAATCTATATCGATTCAGATCTTCCAGAAGAGCTATGGGAGAAGCTAATCATACATTCTTACACATTGGTTTTTCAAAAATTAACGAAAAAAGTTCAAAAAGAGATTAGTACAGCAGAAGGAGGCATTCAAAATGGGAATTAAACTGGACATGGTAGGTATTGTAGTGAAAGACATGAAGAAAGCCTTGGATTTTTACCGCGTGCTAGGATTTGAAATTCCTGAGAGCGCAAACGAAGAGCCGCACGCAGAAGTAGAGCAAGCAGGTTGTCGACTGGCTTTTGATACACAGGAAATTGCAAAAAGCGTATACGGAAGCTGGGCAGAACCTTACGGGCACCGGGTTGAATTAGCTTTTAAGTGTGACAGCAGCGATGCACTTAATGAGTTGTATTCAAAAATAATCCAGAGTGGATATGAGGCACATCGTGAGCCTTGGGACGCGTTTTGGGGGCAGCGCTACGCAATTGTCAAAGACTCGGACGGTAACCTCATCAGTCTTTTTGCCTAAAGCAAAAAACAGCATTCTCGCATCTCCCGAGATTGCTGTTTTTATTTTTTCTATAACTTCATCCCCATACGGCTTTTATAACGCTTAATCAGCATTTGACAATCGACGCTTACTACTCCTTGAAGAGGATACAGCTTTCCAGTTAAAAAGTTTTCCATTTCTTGCTCGTTTGAAAAAATCCCGTGCATGTGCAGCTTGCTCGGCCCTGTCATATGATAAAGGCTTGTCACAGCCTGTTCTCTTTCCAGCTGGTCGGCCACTGTTTCTAAATACTTCGGCTCTACCTCCACATTAAAAAACACCGAAACATGAATGCCCACCTTCACCGGATTGATAACTGCGGTGAATTTTTCAATGATTCCTTCTTCCATCAAATTGTTAATTCTAGCTTGAACAGCGACTCTCGAGAGGCCGATCCGTTTTCCTAAATCAGTATAAGAAATCCTGCCTTCCTCATGAAGGATGGAAAGGATCTTTTTATCCGTCTCATCCAAAGTCAAATCCGGAATAAAATAGTTTTCTGCCACTTGAGCTCACTCACTTTCGATATGTTTTGGAAAACAGATTTATATCTTCATTTAGAAACTAATATATCATTTATATGTCCAAGTTGGAAAAGAATAAATGATTATGACAGAAAACAATACCAATATTATACACTTTCGATACGACATCAATTAATAACATTTTAAATCTTTTCGTTTGTATATTTATATATTTAATTTATCTAATCAATTATTATTATTTTTTTCATTACGTTTTGAAATTTTTTTCGTTAAAAACCCTATTTCTTTTTTCTTAAAGATGCTATAATTCTGACTATATTCCTACGCCCGAACTAGCTGGGAAAGACTTAAAAAGCTACTGTATAATGATCGGAGACTGAGCTGCTATGATAAAATTTGATCCATTGTATCACCCTTATTCTTCTATAAGAAACACAGTATACGGAAAAAAAGGAATGGTTGCCACCTCGCAGCCGCTTGCTGCACAGGCCGGGCTCGAGATATTAAAGAAAGGCGGCAATGCCATTGATGCTGCAATTGCCACAGCAGCCTGCTTAACCGTGGTGGAGCCAACGTCAAATGGGATCGGCGGCGATGCATTCGCAATCGTTTGGACAAAGGGCGAAATGCACGGGTTAAACTCAAGCGGCCCTGCTCCAAATAGTATCAGCATTGATGCTGTAAAAAACCAAGGACACGAGGAAATGCCTAAATATGGATTAACTCCGGTGACTGTACCGGGGGCTCCTGCTGCATGGGCTGAGCTTTCAAAAACATTCGGCCGTTTGCCTTTAAAAGAAGTTCTGCAGCCAGCCATTACTTATGCAAAAGAAGGATATCCGGTATCCCCGACTCTCGGGCACTTTTGGAAAAAAGGCTATCAATCTTTTAAAGACACACTAACGGATGATGTGTTTGAAGGCTGGTTTAAAACCTTTGCACCAAATGGCAAGCCTCCCGAAATCGGCGAGATATGGAAATCTCCAGGTCACGCAAGAACACTGGAACTAATCGCAGAAACAAATGCTGAAGCCTTTTACAAAGGAGAGCTCGCCGAAAAGATCGATGCTTTTTCAAAAAAACACGATGGATTTATTCGCAAAGAAGATCTTGAAGTCTTTGCTCCGGAATGGGTGAAACCAATCTCTGTGTCCTACAAAGGCTATGATGTGTGGGAAATTCCCCCTAATGGGCAAGGAATTATTGCACTGATGGCACTGAATATGCTCAAAGATGATACGTTCCATTCGAGAGATAGTGCAGAAAGCTTCCATTTACAAATTGAAGCGATGAAGCTTGCATTTACAGATGGGCTTCAGTACATTACGCAAAAGGATAAAATGGGAGTGGCGGTCGAACAATTGTTGTCCAGCCAGTATGCGAAAGAACGCAGAGACTTAATTGGAACAGAAGCGATCGATCCATTTCCAGGTAAGCCTTCAAAAGGGGGAACCGTTTATCTTGCAGCCGCCGATGATGAAGGAAATATGATCTCATTTATCCAGAGCAATTACATGGGATTCGGCTCTGGCGTGGTCGTGCCGGAAACAGGGATTTCATTGCAAAACAGGGGCCATGGCTTCAAATTGGACCCAGATCACGATAACTGCTTGGAACCCGGCAAAAAAACCTATCATACGATTATTCCCGGATTTCTTACAAAAGACGGGAAGCCGGTGGGTCCATTTGGTGTCATGGGAGGATTCATGCAGCCGCAAGGTCATTTACAAGTCGTTATGAATCTGATTGATTTTTCTCTGAACCCCCAAGTCTCCCTGGATGCGCCCCGCTGGCAATGGGTCAAAGGGAAAAAGGTTCTGCTTGAACCATCATTCCCAGAACATATCGCCCACGCACTTGCAAGGAAAGGCCATCAGATTGAATGGGCGCTCGATTCAGGATCGTTCGGAAGGGGCCAAATGATTATTCGCCAAGAAAATGGGGTTTTAGCAGGCGGAACCGAGTCACGAACAGACGGAGCGATTGCTTCATGGTAGAAAAAATAAGATAACAAAGCTTTCCTGATATTCAAGCTTTGTTTTTGTCGAAGAAGGTGTATTCGTTGTTAAAAAGATATGTAGAAATTTTTATCGGAATGTTCCGTGCCGGTATGCTGGGCTATGGCGGTGGACCTTCCTCCATACCGCTTTTATACAAGGAAGCTGTTGATCGTTTTAAATGGTTAACAGATGAAGAATTCTCTGACACACTCGCAATTGGAAACACATTGCCAGGACCAATTGCGACGAAAATGGCCGGTTATATCGGCTACCGGGTTGCGGGAATCATTGGTTTGCTTATTGCAATTATCGCGACAGTCATGCCAACCGTCATTTTATTAAGCATTTTTCTTAAGTATCTATATGCCTTTAAGGATTCCGGCTGGGTAAACGGAATTACTACGGCTGTACAACCCGTGATTGCTGTCATGCTGTTTGTCATGGCTTACAGCTTTATGAAGCAATCATGGAAGGGTCAAGGAATGAAAAAGACCATTTTTTTAGGTGTGATTAGTTTTGTTCTTTTATTCTTTGCAGGCCTGCATCCTGCGATCTTAATCGGTGCCATATTGCTTTACAGCTTTGTGACCGGTAAAGAAAAAGAGAAATCGATCACACGCGGGGAGTCGACAGGCGTATGATGATTTACTGGCATCTTTTCTTAGCATTTTTCGTACCTGGCATCGTCGGCTACGGGGGCGGTCCCCCATCGATTCCTCTTATACAATATGAGGTTGTCGATCACTATGAATGGATGACGAATAGTGAGTTTGCAAATACACTGGCATTAGGAAATGCCCTTCCTGGACCAATAGCAACAAAAATGGCCGGTTATATCGGCTATGAGATTGGCGGCGTACCAGGTGCTGCAGTTGCATTATTTGCAACAATCGCCCCATCCCTCATCGTAATGATTGTCTTAATGGGAATTCTATTAAAATTTAAAAATTCCCCCCGTATCAAAAAAATGACCGGAATGATCAAGCCAACCATTGCCATCCTCCTTGTGATGATGTGCTATGAGTTTGTAACAGGTGCATGGGAAAAAGCAGGCTTGTGGCACACGCTTTTCCTGCTTGCATCCAGCTACCTTCTGCTTGAAAGGTTTAAGGTTCACCCAGCCTTTGTAATCGTGCTTACACTTGGTTATGGTGCATTTTTACTGTAATAACGAAAAGCTGCCTGAGAATGTCTCGGCAGCTTTTTTGTTGTTCTGGCGGATGTTAGTTGAATATCTGATTTATTACGTTCTGACTATGTATTTGTAGAGACTTGCTTAGTTGAATCGACTGGCTCGGCTCTATTAATTGCACGGATAACATTCATAATTACACTAGTGTACGCCTTTTTTGCACCGTTGCTCGCTTTTATTGCACCGTTGTTCAACTTTCGATGCACAGCTTATTTGCACCGGTGTAACCTTTATTGCACCGATACTCACCTTTTTTGCACCGAATGTATGCCTTATTGGCACTGGAGCTCTTCTTAGAATGAACAAGTAGTTCACTTCTTAATCTGAACCAGTATACCTATTATATACTGGCTCCCAACACTCTCATTTCGGGTTTACAATTCAGAAATTAAAAAAACAGCAATCTCCTAATTTCAGTGTTTAAGAGATTGCTGTTATGGGAAATTAATTACTATTCAACGACTCTTTTCACGACACCACTAAAGTGTCCGCCCCAATAGGAGCTGCTCATAGAGTCTACTGATACGCCGTCAGATGAATTGCTGTTTAAGAATTTACCGTTTCCTAGATAGATTCCAACGTGACCGTTCGTTTTATAAGTGTCGAAGAAAACCAAGTCTCCGCGTTTCATTTCAGATGTGCTTACGGATCTGCCTTTACCAACAAGAGTGTCCGTGGTAGCTGCATAACCGTTGCCTAATTGAAGACCGCCTTGATCATAAGCCCATCTTACAAAAGAAGAACAATCAAATCTTCTGTTTGCAATATCAGAAGCCGAGCGTCCGCCGCCAAATACATAAGGGGCTCTGCCGACAATGCTCATTCCTGAGCTTATCGCATTCTCAATTATTTGTGATTTGTTTCCGCTTGGTGCAGAATCTTGAACCACTGGAGCACTCGCAGTTTTAGCAGCAGGTTTGCTCGTTTTTTCAGAAGATGTTGAGGTTACTTTTGCTGAAGCCTCAGCAGCTGTTTCTTCTTCGACCTCTGCCAGTGCAGCTTTCTGCGCTTCTTTTAATTGCTGTTCTTCTTGCTTAACGGAGGCAGCTTGATCTGCAAGGGCATTAGATTTGCTATTTAGATTACTAAGCTCTTTTTCTGCTGCTTTCTGCTTATCTTCCATACTAGCAAACAACGCATCTTGGTCTTCCATCTGTTTGTCTAGCTCTGCTTGAAGACCTTCAAGCTCCGATAACGTGTTTTGGATTTTTTCTAATTTTGAGTTCAAATCTGATTCAGATACTTGAAGCTTTTTCTTGTCTTCTTCCTGAGCTGCAAGCAAATCTTTATCCGCGGAAACAATCGTTGTTACCGCACTCGCACGGTTAATAAAATCTCCGAAGCTTTCAGATCCTAAAAGCACATCTATGTATCCTAAAGACCCGCCATTCTCTTGCATCGTACGGACTCTTTCCTGTAAAACTTTATTTCTCTTTTCGATTCTTTCTTCTGTTTCTTTAATTTCTGCTTTCAATTTTTCGATTTGTTGCTTTGTTTCTTCATTTTCGTCTTTCTTATTTTCTATTTTGCTGCTCGTATCAAGTGCTTTCGTATCGAGTGCCATGATTTCTTTTTGAATTTTCTTCAGATCTTCTTTAAATTTTTCGATCTCAGCTTTTTTCTCACTAATGCTGTTGTCTACATCAGACTTCTTTCTTTCGATTTCCTGTTTCTTCTCTTGAATATTTGTTGCAGACGCTGTGTTCCCAAAAGGGAGTATGAGGCCGCTTGTCCCGATAACGGAAACCAGACCGATTGTGATGATTTTCTTTTTCACGTTCATTTTCCTCTCTTCCATTTCTGAACTACACTTTCCACTAACAATTTAATCCAAATAGATTACAAGTGAAAGAGTTCTGCAATGTTTTTAGTTCGATAAAACTAAGACTTAATACCCGAAAACTAAACCAAAAAACTAAATACCAGCAAAAAATACCATATTCTTTTCAATTATTAATTCACGTGACAAAGTATGTAAAATTGACAATATATTATATAGAAGTGTAATCTTATGTCGTTATTTTTGATTATTTAATGTACATTGGTTATTATATCGACAAAAGACGCCAAATTATATTACAGTTTCATTTCATTTTAGTATCATAGCGTAACATTCTTCATATAGACTGTTAGACCTAATTATTTGGGAGGACAAGGTTATGATTACATTCAGCATATTAGATCAGGTTCCCGTTCCAAAAGGAAAAGACCATTCTTCCGCTTTACAGGATTCAGTCACTCTTGCCAAACTGGCAGACAAATCTGGCTATAAACGCTACTGGTTCGCCGAGCATCATAGTACAAAAGGACTTGTCAGCACTTCACCGGAAGTCATGATCGCCCATACCGCTGCCAATACGTCTTCCATCCGGATAGGATCAGGCGGAGTACTCCTGCCTCAGTACAGTCCATTGAAGGTCGCAGAGAATTTCAGACAGCTGGAAGCTCTTTATCCAGGAAGAATCGACTTAGGAATCGGCCGTTCTCCCGGCGGAACAACAAAAACAAGACTTGCCCTTACTGACGGCATAAAAAAAAGCTTGACCGAGTTCCCCCGACAGCTTCAGGATCTTATCTATTATTTAACGGATACCCTTCCAGCCGAGCATGAATATGCCGGGATACAAGCTTCTCCTCCCGTTCCTGCTTCACCTGAACTATGGTTGTTAGGATTGGGAGAAAACAGTGCAAAGTTAGCGGGAACACATGGTATCGGCTATGTTCAAGGCCATTTTATCAATCCTGAAAGAGGGGAACCCGCTTTTGCCATGTACAAAGATCGCTTCCAGGCTTCTACGTTTTTTTCCAAACCGATGCCGCTGGCTGCTATTTTCATAGTTTGTGCTGAGACAGATGATAAGGCGGAAGAACTATGCCTTAGCCAGGATCTTTGGCTTTTGCGAGTAGAAAAGGGATTGGACAGCAGGATCCCGAGTGTTAGTGAAGCGAAGTCCTATACTTATTCTGCAGCGGAAAAAGAGAGAGTGCTCCAAAATCGTAACCGCATGATTATCGGATCTCCTTCAACAGTGAAACAGAAGCTGCTTGAACTGTCCGATCGCTATCAAATTGAAGAAGTGATGGCAGTCACCAACCTTTATGATTTTGAAGAAAAAAGAAGGTCATTCGAACGATTAGCTGAACTTTTTTGAAATAGTCAATCTTCCTTCCAATGGGTAAAAATCGTATCGTCCCCAAAAAGAGGATCCGCTTTAGGAAGCGGTACCACTTTTATATTTTGAATCGCTTCCTCCCTTTCTTCTGCTTTTCCCGTTTTTAAATCAAAGCCGCTGCCGCCAGGGTATGCACCTATCACTTTGAAATCGTTGCTGGACTGAATTTTTTTGTGCCCTACGCCTGCCGGAATAACAACAGTGTCTCCTGCTGTTACCTTCACTTGCTTTCCTGCCTCTCCTCCAAATTGGAGAAGCGCTTCTCCGCTGATAACGCCCAATACTTCGTGGGTGTTGCTGTGATAATGATGATAGCCAAAAACTCCTCCAACCCAGCTGTTTTTCCAATCATTTTGATCAAAAATTGACTTAGCTTCCCCAGTACGCCCATCTAACACTTGCGTATAGATTAATAAAGGCAATGTTGGGTTATTTGGAATCTTTCCGTCATCTTCAAACAAAAGAGTATCGATTCTTCGTTCTGCCATTTTATCTCGCCTCCTTAATCCATTTATTCCACTGCTGGAAACACTTAAAACGCGGATAATCTTTATAGTTTTGTATACGATAATGCTGGTAAAATAGAAGGCAAAAGCATTTAGAGGGCAGGGGTTTTACATGAATCATCGGACTTATTTATCTTTGGCATTTCCTCTTATTATTTCAACGATATCAACTCCATTACTTGGAGCAGTAGATACAGCCGTAATCGGACAGCTCCCTGATCCCTCTTATATTGGCGGAGTTGCGATAGGTACGATCATTTTTAATACCATGTATTGGCTGTTCGGCTTCCTGAGGGTAAGCACATCTGGGTTTGCGGCCCAATCGCTTGGTTCAAACAACCATTTTGACAGTATGATGGCAATCATTCGGCCTTTTTTTATCGCACTCATTGTTGGAGTTATATTCATTCTGTTTCAGTCGCCGATTTTGCAGTATTCTTTAGTATTTATCGGTGCGGATGCTTCCGTTAGTCAAATTGCAGCAGAGTATTTCTATGTGAGAATATGGGGAGCTCCCTTCACTTTAATGAATTATGTCATTTTAGGCTGGCTGATGGGGATGGCTCGCATTAAGGATACGCTGATTCTGCAGCTTTCTATGAATTTCCTCAATATTGCACTCGCGTTACTCTCTGTGAACGTGTTTCACATGGGAATTTTAGGGGTTTCATCCTCTACCTTGATTTCCGAAATTGCCGCATTTTTTGTCGGTATTTGGATGATCAATAAGCGAAGGAACGATTCTTTTCATATTTCATTTAAACAGGTGAAAGAGGAGCTGCTAGACCCGCTTCCCTTCAAGAAAATGATGATTGTAAATCGCGACCTCTTTATTAGAACGATATGCTTGCTTATCGTGTACAACACCTTTACAGCAAAAGGTGCTTCCTTTGGGGAAGAAGTCCTGGCTGCAAATGCAATTCTCTTTCAAATTCACTATATAATGGCCTACTTTTTTGACGGATTCGCAAACGCTTCAAGTATATTAGTAGGTAAAGCAGTCGGAAAGAGGAGTGAGGATTCTTACTTGATGACGATTAAACTTTCAATTCTATGGTCGATAATTGCCTCATTTACCCTTGCAGGCTGCTTTTACCTTACAAAGGATTTTATTATTTCAATTTTCACCCCGCTTAAACGGATTTTGGATTTGACTAATGACTATGCCATTTGGCTCATTTTGTTTCCGATATGCGCTTGTATCGGGCTCGTTTTTTACGGCGTTTTTATTGGCGCTACAGAAGCAGGTTCTATACGGAACTCGATGATTTATTCTTGTATTCTATATTTGTTAGCTTTATTTTTGCTCCCGCCAAGTCTTGGGAATCATGGATTATGGATCGCATTTATTTTGTTTAGTTTAGGGCGCTCCATTTTCTTGCTATGGGATATTCCGAGATTAAGAAGAAAGATTTTTATCTCGCAGCAACAAGCTGTAAGACCTCCGCATTAAGCGATGGATTCTAGCGGGAGTTAGCTTCCCGCGTGCAACAGTCAGTGGGAACGATACCCCGCTGACTGGATTATCTAAAGAAACCGCTTTCTACCCTTTAACCCCCACCATGTAAATACCTTTTATTTCCTCCAATGTTACAAATGTCATCTTTGCAATAGTCTATCATTGACTCGTTAGAGAACTGTAAACTCGTTTACAGCCTTTCTGGTTTATAGTGATATTTAGAAAGCTTCAACAAGATGTAAAGGAGGGGATGTAATGGGGAAACGAATCGAGTGGATTGATGCGGCCAAAGGAATCGGAATTATTTTGGTTGTAGCAGGACACGTTCCAACGACTGATCCCATTAAGCAGTTTATCTATTCCTTTCATATGCCGTTATTTTTCTTTTTATCAGGGCTTGTCTTTAAATCAAAAGACCTCGGTTTAAAAAGCTTTATTCAAAAAAAAGCAAGAAGTTTGCTATTTCCATATGTTTGTTTTGCGATCATTACTTATTTGTTTTGGTTTACTGTAGAAAGACATCTCCCATTTAGCTCAGACAGCAACGTGGATCCTTTTACTCCATTTATGGGCATTTTTCTTTCAATCGAAGATAATCACATGATGACTTATAACCCTGCTGTTTGGTTTTTAACTGCTTTATTTTTGGTTGAAATTGCCTTCTTTCTATATACAAAGGTTGCGAAGGGAAGGTTCGTTGTCTTATTTGCAGCCTTATGCGGGGCCATCGGTTATTATGGATCGCTGAAACTGGATGGCAGCCTTCCATGGAATGTGGATGTTGTCTTTACGGCAATCGCTTTTTATGCTTTCGGCTATGCTATGAAAAATCACCTGGCACAACATAAACCAAAAAGAACGCTGATCACTTGTGTTTTGTTATTTATAGTAACCGCTTATGTTGAATCGTATAACATTAGAGTTGATATGCGAGGAAATGATTACGGCAATGGATTAGTCTTTTACCTAGCGTCTTTACTTGGAATTGCAGGAACCATTTATTTGAGCCACAAGCTAAAACGAGTTGCTTTTCTCACCTATCTGGGAAAAAATTCGATCGTCATTCTGCTGCTTCAGTTTGTAGCGATTCCGATTGTAAAAACCTTTATCTACTATGGGATGGAAATCGATATCAAGGATACGGATACTGCAGCTTGGACCCTTTTTTATACCGTCTCGATTTTATTGTTTATGATTCCATGCATCTCATTTTTGAATAAATATCCTCTTTTGTTGGGGAAAGTATCCCAGAGGAGAATAGAAAACCTGTAGAGTCGATAATTTCTGCAGGTTTTTTTCGTTATTTTTTCAATTGTTCATAATGGAGTGCAGCAGCAATTGACAAATCATCCGATTCATCTAAATGGCTAATAGCTTTTAGTACGTAGGATGCACCATGAGCTTGAAGCATTTCTTGAAGCTGAACTGCTTCAGGATCTTCTTGGCTGTCGAAAGCAAGAGCAGCCGCGATTGCTTTTGACAGCTGCTGAAAGCTTAGACCTGCTTTTTTCGCTTCATATGCGGGACGTACCAATCTATCCTCCGGTCCAAGCTTGCGGATCGGTGACCGCCCAACTCGTGTCACAGCGTCATTCAAATACGGATTTTGAAAACGGCTGATAATTTTCTCAATATAGTTTTGGTGAGCTTGTTCATCTAAACCATACTGACTCACAAGATATGCTCCTGTTTCCTCCAGCGTCTTTTTGACCTGCTCATAGATGGCTGTATCGTTTAACGCCTCATCAATCGTTTTTTTGCCGAATAAATAACCAAAGTAAGCGGTCACTGCGTGTCCTGTGTTTACTGTAAAGAGCTTCCGTTCAATGTAAGGAGCCAAATCGGGAACAATGGTCATTCCTTTTACCTCAGGAACCTCTTGGTCGGCTTCTACAATCCATTCATGATATGTTTCCACGAGTACATCCATGCCTTTTTGATCCTGAATCGGCACAATTCTGTCCACAGCAGAATTGAAAAAGAATGCTCTTCCTTTCAGCTCTGATACGGATTTTTCATCGATGCTTTCAAGAATGTGCCCTCTTAATAGGTCTGTTGCAGAAATTTGGTTTTCACAGGCAATAATATAAACAGGATTATCATTTGTCTTTATGCGTTCCGCTAGTCCTTTTGCAATTAATGGAGCAATTCTTGGCAGGATTGAAGGACCGATTGCAGTTGTCACAAACGTTGCTTGACCAATTGCTTCAATGACCTCATTCTCCTGTTTGAGATTATTGAGTCCCGACACATTGTAAATATCCGTTACTTCTTGCGGATCTGCAGCCGTTTTTACTTTGTAGGCTTTTTCTTGATTCAATTTATTTATTAGCTCATCAGCAATATCAACAAAGGTTACATGGTAGCCTGATTGTGAAAATAGTGCGCCTATAAATCCTCTGCCAATATTCCCGGCTCCAAAATGAACAACACTTTTCATTTCAAATCATTCCTTTATTATATGGTGTAAATGTTCATAAAACGTTTCCTCGAGCTTCTTTCTAACCATTTGTTCATTAGACGATGAAAAAATTAATATGGCCTCTTGATCTTCCACAATGCTTGTGCTGACAATACTTATGATTTCAAGCTGCTGAGGGCTAATGTGTTCAGGAGCAAGCATTAAAAGTAGGTTTCTGCATTCAACCGGCTTTCCTCCCATACCTTTCAGCAGGTAGGGGCTGTTCAGATGGGCAATGTGAAATATGATTTCATTGACACATTCATGCCTGCAATGGTACAGAGCCATACTCGTACCGGGAATGCCCAAGCCCCCCTGCTCCTCCCTTTCCAGCAGTTGATCCAGAACATCCTGGACATTCTTAACAAACCCTTTTTCTTTGCATCTTTCTACCATATCACGTATACACGACTGATAGTCTCCTTCATTTTCAACCGGATAAAGCTCAAAATTTGAAAGAATCGATTTCATGCTGAGCAATGTGCTTTCAATTTCCTCTATGGTCGATAAAAGAGGTCTTTGTTCACCGGATGAGCGGAAGGTTTCTTGCTCTTCTGTATGTGAATATTCTTTTTTGTCGATCATTTTTTTAATATTTTTCTTTAAATATGTTCTGATAGATTTGCTATCTTCATCACTCAAAAGCGGGTTGACCAGCACGTAGTCGTCAAAAGGTAGCCTTACGGTCGAAATGATGACGTCAAAATTTTTTAATGCAAAGCTCCGAAGCTCTTTGATAGACGCGATTTCAACTGAAGATATTTCACTTACCTCTTTTTTAACTCGGCTTGCCAGCATTTTTGAGGTACCGATTCCTGTTGGACAGACGATCAGTGCCTTTATCGCCATTTCCTCTTTTCTTAGCTCTAAAGACGAGCCAAAATGAAGAACCAAATAAGCAATTTCATCATCCGGAAAATTAATTTCTTCAAATGCCTTTTCCAGACTATTGCTGACGGCCATAAATAAGACTGGATAGCTCTTTTTTATATCTGCTGTTAACGGATTATATAAGCCCATATTTTGAGATATCCTGTATATTGCAGGCTCCATATGGGCGAGCAGCCCTTGGAACAGTGAAAAATCGGCAGTCATATCAATGTTCAGCTGAAATGAAACATCCTGGATCATTTTTCTGACAGCCCTGCCGATAATGACGCTGTCGTAATAAAACGCTTCTGCTTCTCGTAGCTTTGAGCCTTTTAAAATGACCGTTAAAAAATCGATATCTTCATCTGACAGCTTTTCGTCAAGATCAACGTTTATCTCCTTCAAGAGCCTGGACTCAGCAGTTTGCTTACTGCCATTTTCAAAAACGCCTTCTTCGATTCGAAACCCCAATGCATTTCTCTGTATTGAAATGCAAATTGCTATTAATAGACCAATATAGTCACTGTCCGCCAGCTTCATAAAGCTATTGTTCATTTTTGTTTTGGATGAAAGAATATCATCGATGGCCTTAAGATACTCAAGCTTTAAGAAATGTAAGATCACTGACTTTTCACTGGCGATATCCCGTTTGCTCAGAAGAAACAGCTTTTCAAACAGCTCCTGATTGTAAAACATCAAAAGGTAGTTCCCCAGCGCCTTTCTTTTTGCAATCTCCCTGCCATCAAAAACAACGCCAACTCCGCGTTTTCTCAACACTTTTATGCCGAAACCAGACAGCCATTCCGTTAAGTCATCCAAATCTGTTCCGATCGTTGTTATACTCGTATTTAATTCATTGGCAAGGGTTAACACCTTCACTGCTTCTTTTTCATGAAACAATCGGATTAAAATTAATAGCTTCCGTTCCTCCGCGGGCAAATCTGTCGGCTTTACTTTGGCTAGCTCCTGCATCATCCGAAAAATATTCTCATTGCTTCCTACTATTTCAAGTCCTTGTCCGCTTACCCTCTGAAGCTTAAGGTTAAAACGATTCAGTAGATGCTCGATCGTTTTCAAATCACGATTCACGGTTCTGACGCTTACGTTTAAAAAATGGCTGATCGACTGTGCGGTATGCAAACCGGATGTTCTGATCATATACTCGATAATCGCTTTCTCTCTGGTAGTGATAAACATACCCTTCACTCACTTTAATGGTTAGTTTGCCATACAAATCAACGCTGCACACCGCACCATGAGGTCTTGATTTGTATATTAAGACGAAAGGAGCTTTTTAGAAGCACCTTCGCCTTACTTATTTAACGATCCGATAATATCTAAAATTTCTTTTTCGGTTTTAGCAGCTGCCATTTTCTCGATATTATTCATATCCGAGCAGGTAACGGCAATCCCCGAAAGAATTTCTATATGAGTACCGTCTTTTCCGGCAATACCGAATAGCAGCCTGACTTTTTCTCCGTTAAAATCGACGCCGTCAGGGACTTGCAAAGCCGTTACGCCTGATTTTAATACCGCTTTTTTCGCCTCTTCTGTGCCGTGCGGAATCGCTACATCGTTGCCCATATAGGTCGAAGTCATTTCATCCCGCTCGATCATAGCATCAATGTATGACTCTTCGACGTATCCTCCGTCAACAAGAACCCGGCCGGCAAAACGAATCGCCTCTTCCTTCGAATTGAATTTCTGGTTTAAGAAGACATTTTTCTCAACGAGCACATCTCCAGACGACGGTCCTTCAGACGGTTCTTCTGCTTCAATGCTATCTTCAGTAGTATCGCCACTGTTTAACTTTTGAACCAGCTTGTCGTACTCAGGGCTTTGAAGGAAATTATCAACAGAAATATGATAAGCGCCCGGAACCTTTTGCTTCGCACGCGGTGTCAACTCTTCCTGGGTAATTACAATTTGCGCATCACTTGGCAGATTGCTGATCGCCATATTGACTGATTTTATGCCAAGGCCTGCTTCTTTGAATTTTTTTCTAAGAATTGACGCGCCCATAGCACTGGATCCCATTCCCGCATCGCAGGCAAAGATCACTCGCTCGACGTTTTCCGTTTTCGGAAACTCTCCGTTCTGAGCTGAGAAAGTACCGGCAACACTGCTTTTCTTTCCTTTCATTTCCTGCATACGCTGCGCTGCACCTTCAATGTCGCCGTCTTCGGCTTTGCTCGTTTTCAAAATAAAGGCGGAAACGAGGAACGATACGGCGGCAGCAATGAAAATACCGGCTATGTTAGCAAGATAAGCACCTGCACTTTGCGGAGTAACCGCGAGTACGGCAAGGATGCTTCCCGGTGAAGACGGCCCTTTTAATCCGCCATTTAATAGTACAAATGTAAAGACACCGCTCATTCCGCCTAATATTGCGGAAATAAAGAGCAAGGGCTTCATGAGGATATACGGGAAGTAAATTTCATGGATTCCCCCAACAAACTGAATTAGTGCTGCCCCCGGTGCAGATCTTTTTGCAGAGCCTTTCCCGAAGAACGTATAAGCAAGCAAGATCCCAAGCCCCGGTCCTGGATTCGCTTCCAAAAGAAACAAAACCGAATGCCCTTGCTGTTTCACTTGTTCTAACGCAATCGGTGATAAAATACCATGATTAATTGCGTTATTTAAAAACAATACCTTTGCTGGTTCGATCAAGATGCTTATTAACGGAAGGATGCCGAGCCCGATCATCCAGTTTACTCCCGCAACAAGCACAGCAGTTAGCCCTTCCACCGCTGGGCCTACTCCTAATAACGAAAGGATGGCGAGTAGTCCTCCTAAAATTCCAGCAGAGAAATTGTTGACGAGCATTTCAAAGCCCGCTTTGATTTTTCCTTCGATCATGTCATCAAATTTCTTAATGACATATCCTCCAAAAGGACCCATGATCATGGCTCCTAAAAACATCGGAATATCCGAGCCGACGATCACACCCATTGTGGCAATTGCGCCAACAACTCCGCCCCGTTGATCATAGATAAGCTTACCTCCGGTATACCCTATGAGCAGCGGCAATAAATAGGTAACCATAGGATCAACTAAAGATGCTATATGTTCATTAGGCGTTAAGCCATCTGCAATAAATAGTGCAGTAATTAATCCCCAAGCGATAAATGCACCGATATTCGGCAAAACCATGCTGCTTAAGAAGTTCCCAAACTTTTGAACTCCTACTTTTAAGCTGCTCTGAGCCATGGTGACTACTTCCTTTCTAAAGGTGAATTTCTTACAGACTATATCTTAGGTGATAAACCGCTTACATTCAATCAATAGTTACGTTAATTTTGTCCCGATGGAAATCGGCAAATCTTTTATTAATAAGAAAAAGTCGGATATATTGCGAGATTGAGAGGATATATTTCATTACGGGCGGATATATCTCTGAGATAGGAGGATATATTCTTAATAAGGACGGATAAATCTGAAACGTGAACGTATATTTATTTTATAGACGGCAGCCGTAAACAAGCGGCAACCACTTAACCGTAATGTAAGAGGTGTTGATGTAATGAAATCGTTTATTATTCAATTAAATACTAAAAAATACGTTAAGATTATTTTCATAATTTATTTGGCCATGCTGCTTACGGTTAGCTTCTGGGGAATTAGTATGTTTCTCCCTAGACATACTTATAATGATGTTTCTCAAAATCTTATGCCGTTTAAGACGATCACAAATTATTTGTTTAATTTTGAGAAATATAATTTCAGAACTTGGTTTAATAACACATTTGGGCTTGTACTATTATTCATCCCTTTTGGATTGTTGATCCCGCTTGTTTTTGCCGATATAAAACATGCTACACAAATGATGTATCTATCATTTCTTGTCAGCTTATCTTTAGAAATAGCACAATATATAACTGTGTTAGGTGTATTTGATGTCGATGATGTTATTTTAAATACGTTTGGTGGTATGTTAGGTTTCTTAATTATTACTCAATTGATAAAAAGGAAGAAGTACTCTTAACGAATATGTGTGCTTCTTCCTTTTTATATTTACTTCTCAGGAATGTCATCGAGCTCAAACACTTTGCCATTATGTAATTCATATTCATAATATTCAAGGGTGTCCTTGAGGACAAAAGAACCGCCATATTTTCTTCCACCTGGAGCTGTAAAATTATATATTCCCTTAATAGCTAAGATATCCCCTCTACCGTAACCCTTTGAATCCAAATGACTAATCATAATCTCTTCTGACTCTTTAATTTTTTTAGGATTCCCATGAAACTCGTATTCAATGCTAAGAATAAAACCTCTGACAGAAAAAATGATTAATAGTAACAAGATTAGATATTTTGATGTTCTTTTCATTTTTCTCCCTTCAAATCCGATCTAAGTTTCACCGAATAAAACCTCATCGCTTTCGGAATGCCTTTTATATCGAACACTCCTTGCAAAATCAAACTTCTGACTCTGTATTCAAAAAAGAGATCATCGAGGTTTTGATCGATTTGGCCAATGGCTTCTCCGATCAACCGAGCTGATTTCATAAATGAATGTTCTCCTCGCTCGTTGTGAAGCTTTTTGGCTAAGTTGATAATGAAACGATCGTACCTGCTCACATCAGCAAGTTGAATCTCGCCATTTTTCCAAATACGCAATACATCCTTTGTATTAGCAAGCCCCAGCCATTCATTGATGTATGCTTGCTTTTCTTCATTAGACAAAGGTTTATTCCGTAATTGCTTTTCATACATTTCTTTCAACTTTTCTGCTGATACCTCACCAGTTCTCCTATATTTTTCATCGACATTCATCAAATAGACGTCGTTTCTTTTTTCTCGTAAATGATAAAGAGCATAGCGAACGCCGATTTGTTCGTGGGCATTGCTTCCGGTCCAGATGAAGATCGAAATTCCTTCTGGGACTTGGAGAAGCTCGTTGATTTTTTCTTTGTTGTCCCTTATTTGATCGTCTAATTCGCCTTCCTCGTAATTTATGTTGTCATTCAGCCATTCCCATCTGCATTCCTTCCCTGTTTCTTGATGCAGCTGCCAAATTGGTCTATATGAGAATTGGTCGTCTATTGGGATGACTTTTACTTTTTCATCTCTTGGATGATTGAGGGCTGCCTTTAAACTGCCGCTGGTTGAATGACTAAACGCCACATGCACTTTGCTGTATTTTTCCTTCTGATTTTTCTGTTTATGATAGTTTAAAAGACTTTCGGTTGTTTTATTGAGCTGTTTTGCCAATTCCTCATTGAGGTCTTTCAATAAGTCCCCTTGGAGAAGTACGGTGAATAATAAGCTCTTCGCTTCCTCCTCGGACAGCCTGATAATTGCTTTTTTCAGTTCATCAATCATATTAGCTCACCCCCCTTCTCTTATTTGTAAATGTTACCAAAAGTGTTCTCATTTTGAAATGTCGGATTTTGTGGTATTCTCATACTAGATTAACAGTTTAAAAGACAGGAGCACTCTATAAGTGAAACGATTTTTGCAAGTTCTCTTCGTAGGAAGCCTCTTGATTTTTATTGCCAGCACACTTATTTATGCAAAAGATTCTACTGAACCTAGTCTTCAAGATGTAAAGGATGCACCGCTCCCTACTGAATTGCATCCCGTTGTCGCAGAAAATCGGGACAAGCTGGCCAATCGTGCGAAAGAGATCGGCATATCTATCGTGATTACCGACGACTTCCGTTCGTTTGAGGAGCAGGACAAGCTTTACGCCAAAGGAAGGACAACAAAAGGATCGATTGTTACCTATGCAAAAGGCGGAGAATCCTACCATAATTACGGACTCGCCATCGACTTTGCGCTTCGATTAAACAATGGAAATGTGAGTTGGGACATGGAGTATGACGGTAATAAAAACGGAACATCTGACTGGATGGAGGTTGTCAAGATTGCCAAGGAACTCGGCTTCGAATGGGGCGGAGACTGGAGCGGATTCAAGGATTACCCTCATTTGCAAATGATCCCGGAAACTGACTAAAAAAAGCTCCTCACATCAGGTGGGGAGCTTTATTATTACCCTTTTTTCGAACGATAAGACAGCGGGGCATTTCTCATAAAAAAGTAGGTGCTAAATAGAGTGATAAGACCTATGAGTCCGATTCCGGTAAAGAGCGTAAAGTGATTGATGTGAGCCATCCATTGAAACGCAGCCTGAAACCCTATATTGTAAAGGAGCAAAAATGCGATCACCCCTAAAATAATCGATCCGATCGAAATCCTTATAAATCCATATTTATACCATAACGAAGTGACGAAAAATACCAGTCCAAGAAGGCAGATCCCAATCATTATATCTACCCATAAATATGGGAAGAACCCTTTTTGAAAGCTGGTCACATTCCCGATATGAAACAGGCTGACACGGGTGATACCTAAATCATACAAACCTTCCATTATAAAATAGAGGATATTAAGGAAGAGCATGACGACTATAACAAATAGAATTCCTAACGTATAAAATACTTTTAAAAAAAGACTTCGAGTAGAGCCGAATCCCATAGCATAACGAAAACTCGTAACATAAGCGCTGGCACCAAAAACAGAAATTAACCCATAAAAGGGGCCAAATATGACACCTGCTTGTATAGGGGTTTCAATGAATAATCCAATCATAAGAAAGACAAAAGCAACAAACAAAGTAATAAGTGAAAACATGACAAACTGGTATTTCATGTCTCTGTAGACCAGCATCGCAGTTCCTTTTAACGTCCCTCCCATAACAACTCCTCCTTTTTCGGCTCTGTAATGTTGATCAAGTAGTCCTGCAGGCTCGGCTTTTCCACCGAAATATTCAGCGACTTGGCACGTTCAATGATGTCTTTTCTATAAGCAGCATCGACCATTACTTTTGCCGTCGAACCAAGCTGGTCTTTTTCCATAACAGCCATTCCTGAAGTTATTTGATCGATTGCTTTTTGATCGCCAGTTAAAAAGACGCCTCGCTCCCGCAATTCTTCCATCGGTTCATAAAGCTTGATTTTTTTACCATAGACAACTGCAATCGACTCGCATAAAGGCTGCACCTCATTAATGTGATGAGAAGAAATCATAATCAAACGTGGATGATCTTCATAACTCTGCAGCAGCTCATGATAGAATTTTTTGCGAATGACGGCATCAAGGCCGTTCGTCGGTTCGTCAAATATCGTCACTTTAGCATGGCTGGAAATACCGATGATCAACTGAACGGCTGTTTTCATTCCCTTTGAAAACTTGCCGACTCTTTTCTTTTCCGGCAGCTGAAATACTCTCATCAAATGATCGGCAGTTTCCTTATTCCAATCAGGATAAAAGTGCTCTGCCAACTGTAAAATATCTTTTATTCTCCACATAGGATGAAACGGATGATCTTCCTGCATAAAGCATATCGATTCCTGAGCCTTATCATTGTTATACGGCTTCAATCCATTTACATCCACCTTGCCGACTTCCGGTGCATACAGTCCCGCGATCAGCTTCATTAACGTGGTTTTTCCCGCTCCATTTCTCCCCCACAGCCCCATGATCACAGGTTCATCTTCTTGCAGCGTAAGATTCTTCAATACAGGGCTTGATTCATAAGAATATGAGACATTTTGCAAATCAATCATTGGTTTCCCCCGTTCTCCCATTGATTAAATCAATGACATTTTCTTTTGACATTTTAAGGCGCTCAGCTTCTTCAAGCATTGGTTTAACATACTGCTCAAAAAAATCTTGCCTTCTTTCCTGAAGCAGCTTCAATTTTGCCCCCTCCTTAACAAACATTCCTACTCCTCTTTGCTTGAAAATCACTTCATTATCTACAAGAGCTTGCAAGCCTTTGCGCGCCGTAGCTGGATTAATGTTATAAAAACGAGACAGTTCATTCGTTGAAGGCACTTTCTCTCCTTCCTGCAGTCGCCCGCTCACGATATCTTCCATTATCATTTCAGCAATTTGATAAAAAATCGGTTGTGATTCATCCAACGTAGGCTTCAATCAAAAACCTCCTTCCACAGTGATACAGATTAGTTAGTTATTTGGTTAGTTACTTATGTAACTAACTATAACACCGTGATTTTTTAATGTAAAGCCCAAATTTTTAAAATTTGGCAAAAAAATAACCGTCTAAAAAGACGGATGATTGCATTAACCAGACCAATTCATGATTCGGTTCATTCTCTATATAGCTGCTAAATTTCTAGTCAACAAGATGAATCCGCATCTCGTTACAATTACAACCCTAATTCTTCCTTCAATACCTTCTTGGCTGCTTCAGAACCACTCAAGGTTAATGTAACAGGGTGATCGCTCCTTATAGTTAGGGATAATTCAAGGAAAGGACAGCATAATCGCTCTAGTAAAATCCATTCAGTTAGAGTCACAATCACTTCATCTTCATTAGGGTAAACAAATGTGTATCCATGTGCGAATTCTTCTATTCTTAATACGGCTTTATTTAAATGATTTTGGATGTCCTTGTATCTGTCTTGTTGATCAGGATGCAATGCACCAAAATTACAAGCAATAGGTAATTTCATTAATTCCATCTCCCTTTATGATTTATAATCAAAGTATAATACTTAAAGTTAACCTTAAGCCCTCAGCTATACGCTACTATGAACAAGTAGGGCTGTTACCGCCGCCAAAACGGGAGAAGGTGATTCATTTTATATTAGAAGCTAACAATGTATTTTGATGAAGAGAGGTGAGGTAATAGGTGAAAAAATGGATTTTTTTAAGCGCTTTAATTGTTGTAGGATTTTTTGCAACAGGGCTTGGTGAATTTGTAAAAGCTGAAGACCACAATCTCGACCCTATAGGAAGTCAAATTGGCTGGGAAGACGGTGATGACAATAATCCGGTTGTAGAAAATGATGGACCAGACGATGGAGCAATAGATTATTCGTCTGATGCTGTTTCGAAACCGAAGATTTCAAAAATATCTGATGAGGTTCGACTATATCCTTCTGGTCCAGAAGAGTGGGATAACTAAGCGGAATGAACAGCCGAACACCTTAAAAGACAAAATAACGACTTGCTCAGGCATTAAGTCTTTCAAGCCAACAGAATCGAGGCTACACAATAATTCAGTAGCAGCTTTTGGAGGCGGCATCCGTTTTTTGTCTGATGTCGTTTCTTTTCGATAGTAATAGCCTCATTTTTCAGTAACGACACTAAGTTTTGACACCAACGCAAATAAAAAATATCCCCTTAAACATATGTTGACTGGAGAAATGTGCATCTAAATAGATGGAGTATCTAGACATTTTAGTTTTCCGATCTTTCTTCCAATTCTTTAAATAATTCATAAGATGCGACTTCTAACCCCATTAACTTTACATTCCAGTTAACACCAACTAACAAACGTTCTTTATTCATTCCATATAGCCAATTATTCATAAATTCTTTTAAAGGTATGATGGAAGAGCAAATCAACAGGTTATTAGTGCAGGATACGCTACTGATCCATTGGAAGACATATATGTAGTACAAATGGATCCTGACACACAAATGTTATGACTGTTTTACTTCGTTCTAGCACATTGTGGTCTTATTCACCATCATCTAGAATTCATATGTGGTTGATTGTAAAAGAAAGTTAATATCGAGACCAGATCCGATAGCTACTCCAAAATAAAAACCCCTTCTTCGTCTGAAAATGTCGTTTTTAATGCGACTACCTATCAGGAGGTTCATTTATACTGCCCGATGGAAATATTGATTTTATAATGGCCGTAGACAAGAATCTCATCCAACAGCTTGGACAGCTGATCTTGGTCAGGTACCTGGGCTTTTAAAATAAAACACGGCTCCCCGCTGACACGGTGAGCTTCTTTAATTTCATCTCGCTCCTGAATAAATTCCTGGA
>NZ_JAFDST010000007.1:0-209566 GCF_017832095.1 Bacillus capparidis | reverse complement strand
CATAACAGGATCAAGATCGCTCATAAACCGAAAAGATCGCGCATAACAGGATCAAGATCGCTCATAAACCGAAAAGATCGCGCATATCGGTCCAAAATCGCTTATAAATCAGAAAGATCGCGCATAACAGGATCAAGATCGCTCATAAACCGAAAAGATCGCGCATAACAGGATCAAGATCGCTCATAAACCGAAAAGATCGCGCATATCGGTCCAAGATCGCTTATAAATCAGAAAGATCGCGCATATCCCAGTCAAAATCGCTCATAATCAGTGCTTGAGCACGGTAAATTCATACCATCATCGTTCTTTCTAACTATGCAGATAAAGGAAGATCCAATCGAATGAAGAAAAAACCGACGCTTTATGATGTGGCGAAGGTGGCCAATGTTTCAATCGCCACCGTCTCCAATGTGTTAAACCATAAAAGTGAGGCAAGCGAGAAAACGATTCAGCGTGTCAATGAGGCGATTAAGAAGCTAGGTTATTCTAGGAATGAATCTGCGAGAAGCTTAAAGAAGGGTGAAAGCAAGCTAATTGGTTTGGTCGTGCCCGATAACAACCCTTTTTTTACAGAAATATTAAACGGGATTCAAGAAGAATGCGAGCTTTATGATTGGCAGGTTGTGGCGGCTGCGTCAGAGGAAAGTTCGGCAAGGCAAAACCAATTAATCAAGCTGTTATCGGCCCAGCAAGTAAGCGGTATTATACTTGCCCCTGCCACTGATACTCTAGAGATTCCAATCGATTTCAGCAGTGCACCAATCGTTCTTATTGATCGTGAATTGCACAATGCGGAGCTTCCGATTATTAAGGCTGACAATGTAGAAGGCAGCTACAAAGCCACAAAAATGCTGCTTCGCAATGGTCATAAACGGATCGGTCTCATTTTAGCTTCTCCGGGGATAAGCACGACTGTCCAACGAAAGCAAGGCTATATTGATGCGTTAAAAAGCGCTCAAATCAAAGCAGATGAAAAGCTTATTCGGTATGGAGGAGATTATACGGGAACGAAAGCGCAAATCGATGGGGGATATCAAGCGGTCATAAACATGATGAATCTGCCTTCCCCGCCCACTGCATTTTTTGTGACCAACCATTTATTAATGATTGGAGCTGTAAAAGCGATAAAAGAATTACGGCTTTCCATTCCGCGGGATATTGGTTTTATTGGCTTTGACGATCATCCTTGGCAGGAGATCAGTGACCCGCCGTTTACGATCGTTTCTCAGCCTGCTTTTGAAATGGGTAGGCTGGCGGTGCGCGCTTTGAATAAATTGAAATCAACAGGAGAAATAGTTACAGCCTCATTGCCGTTACAATTAATTATCCGTAAGTCATGCGGAACTAAAAACGTCAATGATTAAGAGCGGAAGGCAATATGAAAAAGCAATCCATGATAAAACGAATGCTCTGAAGATAATGACGGAGCTATAGGAAAAGTCAGCCCCCGTGGATCTGATCATCTTGTTTTTTCAGGCTTCATCTACTAGTATTAATAATGAATCTTACATATAACAAATTATGAGGTGGCTAAATGACGCAGCAAATCATCTTTTTTGACATTGACGGAACGCTTTATGACCATGATAAAAAATTACCTGCTTCAACCAAGCAAGCGATACAGCAATTAAAAGAGAAAGGCCATGAAGTCGCAATTGCCACTGGACGAGCACCTTTTATGTATGAAGACCTTCGAAAAGAGCTGGATATTGAGACGTTTGTCAGTTATAACGGACAGTACGTCGTATTTAAAGGCGAAGTCCTCTATACCAATCCGCTCAATAAAGAAGCATTGAAATCTTTAACTGAAACAGCAGTATTAAATAACCATCCGATTGTATACATGGATCATGAAGACATGAAATCAAACGTCCCGCACCATGACCATATTGTTGAAAGCATTGATTCATTAAAGATCTTGCAATTCCCTTCTCATGATCCTAAATACTTTGAAGGAAGAGAAATTTATCAATCGTTATTATTCTGTCAAGGAAAAGAAGAAAGCGAATATGAACAAAAATATAAAGAGTTTGATTTTGTCCGCTGGCATCCTGTCTCTGTTGATGTCGTTCCACACGGGGGTTCCAAAGCGAAAGGAATCCAAAAAATAATTGACATACTTAAAATTGACGAAGACAACGTCTATGCTTTTGGCGATGGATTAAATGATGTAGAAATGTTATCAAAAGTCAAAAACAGTGTTGCTATGGGAAATGCCCATGAAGAAGCGAAAAAAGCTGCTAAGCATATCACTTCATCTGTGGATGAGGATGGAATCTTGCAAGGGCTTAAAATGGTAGGATTATTGGATTAATTAAGGAGCAAATAACCGTTCGCAATCATTTTGCGAACGGTTTTTACATTGGTAGAGTTGCTTTCTTTTTTCTGACAAATTATGCTTATTCTATGATGCAAAGCAAACAGAGGAGAGAAACGAAATGACAGAAAAGATGAACCTAATAGACTTAACAAAAGACATAACTGAGCAATATAAAAATTTCGTCGTTTCGGATGTAAATGATCACTGTGTCCGAATTGCCGTTTTTCAGGGGAATTATAAATGGCACTACCATTCCTCGTCGGATGAATTTTTCATGGTTTTAGAAGGTGAGCTGCAAATTGATTTTCAGGATCGGAAAACCGTCATTCTTAAACCAAATGACACAATCGTCATTCCAGCTGGAACTATCCATCGAACCCGGGCAAACCAGCGTACGGTAAATATTTGCTTCGAAGAAAAAACAGCGGATACGATCGAGGTGGAAAACGGATGATTAAAGCGGTGTTATTCGATCTGGATGGCACGCTTCTTGACCGGGATGAATCCGTGAAACTGGTCATCGCTGATCAATACAGTAGACATCATCACGTTCTCTCACATATTCCGAAAGATACATATACTACAAGATTTATAGAATTAGATGCCCACGGATACGTATGGAAGGACAAGGTATATCAGCAATTGGTTCAGGAATTTCAAATAGAAAAGATGACATGGGAAGGCTTTTTGGAGGATTACCTCACACATTTTAAGCACAGCTGTGTGCCCTTTCCAAATCTCATTCAAATGCTGAAAACATTAAAAAGTGAGTCCCTTCAACTGGGCATGATCACAAATGGAAAAGGGCAATTTCAGATGGACAATATTGTCGCACTTGGTATTAAAGATTATTTTGATACCATTCTAATATCAGAATGGGAAGGAATTAAGAAGCCTGATGCAAAAATTTTTCGTAGAGCTTTGGAGCAGCTGGAGGTATCTCCGGAGGAAAGCGTTTTTGTCGGTGATCATCCGGAAAACGACGTGAACGCAGCAAAGCGGGCAGGAATGCAATGCATATGGAAAAAAGACAGCAGCTGGAGTGGAGCGAATGCCGATGCCGTCATTGAAGATTTAATAGAACTACCTCTCCTGGTAAAGGCTGCTGAAGGAGGAAAAAGATGATTTTGGATTTGAAAGGAACACCACTGATGGAGAAAAACGTCGGAATGCTATATGCCATGGTGGAGAATAATTATCGCCGATTAAAGTCAATTGTTAACGGCATGACACAGTCAGAGCTGGATTTTAAAGGAACAAATGGGGAATTGAATAGCACGGCCCAGTTATTGAAGCATTTGGCTTATGTCGACGTAAAGTGGGTGTATCGTATCCAAGGGGAAACGCTGCTGGATCATCTCGAGAAAAAATACGGACCTGAGGTGGATGATAACGGAAGGCTTCCAAGTATCGAAGGTGTCCCATTATCTTCGTTGCTGGAGGATTACGACTTTGTTTTTCGCCAATTTGAACAAGCTTGTCAGCAAATAAAAGACGCAGACTTAGAAACCCGAGTCCAATACGCAGATGGGGCGACAATCAAATGGGGTATCTGGCATATGGCAGACCATAATAGATACCATCAGGCCCATATAAATCAGCTTCGCAAGTGGTATAAAGAGAGTTCGTAAAAAAGTCTTGGGTGTCTCCAAGGCTTTTTTTATTAAAACCTTTAGCCATTTATTACCGTCTTATTTATATAAAAAGATTTTTAAGCGATCGTTGTGATCAATCGTGGCTAATAAAATATTTTTGATATCAGTATCATTGATTTTTTTCCTCAGCCAAGCTTCGTCTTTACCGGCTTCCTTTAGATGCTTCCAATCAATTTTCCCTTCCCGGATGATCATTTTCGGAAGTTCAAAAACGTGGGGAGGCAAATTTATATCCGCCGGTGTTAATGATTCATACTTTGGGAACAAAAAGAAGGAAATCGTCCCATCCGGTTCCCATAAGGCAAGAGCGACCTTTCCGGGATCATCAATTTTTTGTTTTCTCAGTTCGGAAAGCAAAAAGTCAAGCGTAATCCTTGCTTTCGATAATTCTTTATAAAGGATATGACCATTCTTAATGAGAGGATGCGGCGAAGGCTCAAGAAATTTTCGGACTACGCTCCATTTAAGATGCAAAAACCATGTGCAGGCATATAAAACAACCACAGTGCCCGTCGTTAACATAGAACCCTTTAATCCTAGTTGTTCATCTGAAAGCGGATGGGCAATTATGTTTCCAAGCAGCAGAGCCATGACAAAATCCAACAGCCTCAGTTGAGAAATTGATCGCTGTCCCATCATTTTTGCAGCAATTAACAAGAAGAAAAACGAAATAACGGCTCTTAGAATCCATTCGATTGAAGTTAACGTTTCTTGTCCGTGAATAAAATCCATCTCATCCCGTCCTCATGATTCATACCATCTTATTATGAGTTGAACTGTCATTAATTATAAATACTGAAGATAATTTTCTGGAAATACTCCGAAGCTGTCGATAAATTAGGTAAACTAGATAAAGAACTTCGCCTGTTTTTTCAAGAAAGAAATTTTGAAGGGGGATAAAACCATGATTCTTGTAAGCTCGTGCCTGGCAGGAGAAAATTGCAGATATGACGGAAACAATCGATTTGTTGAAGAAATCGAACAGCTGATTCAGCAAAGGAAAGCAAAGATGGTTTGCCCTGAATTGTTAGGAGGATTTTCTACTCCGAGAGAACCGGCTGAAATCGTTGGCGGTACAGGAGAAGATGTTCTGGCAGGCAGTGCCAAGGTGATTGATAAGTCTGGAAACGATGTGACATCTCAGTACATAGAAGGCGCGAAGAAAACGTTAACGATTGCAAGAGAAATGAAAGCAGAGACCGTCGTATTGAAAGAAAACAGCCCCTCGTGCGGAAGCTCTATGATCTATAATGGAACGTTTACTGGAGAACAGCTTGCTGGGAACGGTGTGACAACTGCTTTATTGAAAAAAGAAGGATTTAGGGTAATGTCTGAAACGGACTGGTTGAATGAAGTGAAATCGTAAATAGCTTTATCCAGTTTCAAAATCTCGTATTGGCGATTTGAAAAAATATCTGCATCGTGTCATCATAAGAAAAAGATTATTGTGCGTGTAAAGAGGCACGAAGGAGGAACTATTACGTGCTGACAAAGGTAAGGCAAGATTTACAAAACTATTTCGGTTATTCTTCATTTCGGCCGGGGCAGGAAAAAGTCATTTCAAATGTTTTAGAAAAAAAACGGAATTCTGCATGCATTATGCCGACTGGAGGCGGAAAATCGATATGCTATCAAATTCCGGCCCTGCAGCTCCCAGGCACTACCCTCGTCATCTCCCCTCTCATTTCGCTAATGAAGGATCAGGTGGATGCTCTGAACGTAGCCGGAATTCCAGCTTCCTATATTAATAGCTCTCTCTCATATCAGGAAATGAGAATCAGGCTTTCAGAAACGAAGCAGGGGAGATACAAGTTATTGTACATTGCTCCGGAACGTCTGCAATCACCTGAATTTTTGCAGGAAATCAAGCAGCTCGAGATTCCACTTATTGCCGTAGACGAAGCTCATTGTATTTCCCAATGGGGACATGATTTCAGGCCAAGCTATATGAATATTAAGGAAATGCTGAATGCTTTACCCGGAGATCCTGTCATTTTGGCTTTGACTGCAACGGCAACCCCACAGGTCAGTGACGATATTTGCCGTCTGCTTCATATTGACGCTTCCCAGGTCGTATCTACCGGCTTCGCCCGCAGTAATCTATCGTTTCAGCTCGTAAAAGGCGAGGATAAAATGCGCTATCTTGAAAATTATATCAAAACAAATAAGGATGAATCGGGCATTATTTATACGGCAACCCGCAAGGAAGCCGATCGGATTTCCCAGGCTTTACGTATTAAAGGTATTCGGGCAGGACGTTACCATGCCGGGATGAATGATGAGGAAAGGCTGCGGGAGCAGGAGGATTTTCTTCAGGATAATATAACGATTATGGTGGCTACATCGGCATTCGGGATGGGAATTGATAAATCAAATATACGATATGTAATTCATTATCAAATGCCAAAGGATATGGAGAGCTACTATCAGGAAGCTGGCAGGGCTGGCCGGGATGGTGCGGATAGTGAATGCATTTTGCTATATTCCGCTCAGGACGTGCAAATCCAGCGATTTTTAATTGAGCAGTCAACCACAAATGAAAGCCGGCAAATCCAGCAGCTTGAGAAGCTTCGGCAAATGATGGATTATTGCCATACGGAAGGTTGCCTTCAGGCGTTTATTCTTCGTTATTTTGGTGAACAATCACCGGAGGATTGCGGGCAGTGCAGCAGCTGTACGGATGAACGCGAGCTGACAGATGTCACCCGGGAAGCGCAAATGGTGATGTCGTGCTTGATCAGAATGGGGGCACGGTTTGGGAAAACCTTTATTTCTCAGGTGTTGACTGGCTCAAGAAATAAGAAAGTGGTAGAAGCCGGCTTTGACAAGCTCACAACTTATGGCATGATGAAGGACAAATCCTTGCAAGAGGTCAATGAGTTTATCGAATTTTTAACTTCAGAATTATACCTTGGAGCAACAACGGGACAATATCCAACACTTTATGTAACGGAAAAGGGGAAAGAAGTTTTGTTAGGGAAGTCTGGCGTCGAACGAAAAGCTAGAATGCAAACTTCACAGCTTGTGGAAGACGATGAATTGTTCAACCATTTGCGGGCGGTCAGAAAAAGCATCGCAGAAGAAGAAAATGTTCCTCCGTTTGTCGTTTTTTCAGATGTCACATTGCGTGATATGTGCGCAAAGCTTCCGGACAACCCTCAAGATTTTCTAAATGTAAAAGGTGTCGGTGAGCAAAAAAGGCAAAGGTATGGAGAACGCTTCATCGAAGAAATTCAAACCTTCTGTGCCGAAAACCCAGATCGGAATCGAAAATCAGAAGCAGTGATGACAAGCAAACCGAGCAAAAAAAGAACGCCGACCGATGAACCTTCCCACCTTGAGACGTATAAGATGTTCCAAGAGGGCATGTCGATAAAAGAGCTCGCAGAAGCCCGTGAAATAACGGAAGAAACAGCGGGAAGCCATTTGCTTCGCTGCATAAGTGAAGGTCATTCTATTGACTGGGAGAGAATAATAACTTACCAAATCGAAGCACAAATAAAAGAAGCGGTTGAAAAAGTCGGAAAAGAAAAGCTGAAGCCCCTCAAAGAAAACGTTTCTGAAGAAATAAGCTATTTCATCATTAAGCTTACTTTGGAAAAGTGGCGGCAGGAAAGTGGGCAAATTGTATAAAGTGTTAAAAAAGGTGTTTTTTGTCACAGGGGGTACTATCCAGACCGTCACTCAACTTTTGCACCGAGCTTTTTGTTGAGCAATAACGGATCAGAAACATCTGTTGAAAAAAACAGTATTCTTGAACAAGGACAGTTAACCATTCAAGAAAATAAAAAATAAAATGAATGAGTGCTAAAAAGAAAATGCCGGAAAGATATCGGCATTTTCTTCAGCATGTCGAGAAAGGGGTATTTTTCTCGACATGCTTTTTTTATGGGTTCTTAATCGATGGAAATTTTAATGAACTATTAAATCGATATAGATAGCCACACCTTTACCCTAGCTTGGCTAAGTGTGGCAATCTTTTTCATTTTCATATTTTTTACTGTGCACTCTGTTAGGGGTGGCTTTATTCGTTCCAGATGACATTATGTTTATAGTAGAATACATATAAAAACCAAGTAAATAGATATGAAAATAATGAAAATGAAGGTGACTAAAATGGATATCCGATCAATTAAAACGTTTCAAACGATAGTGAAATATGGAAGTTTCAACAAAGCTGCATCGGAACTGAAATATGCCCAGTCGACCATAACCACCCATATAAAAAAGCTCGAATCCGATTTAGGTACAAAGTTATTCGAACGGGAAAAAGGATTGCATCTTACGCAAGCAGGGAAGCTGTTGAATAGGAAGGGAGAGCTGCTATTGAAGGATTTTGAGAATCTTCAGGAAGCGATGTCGGAATTGATCAACGGAGAATCGGGAATGATCAGAATCGGTGCAATGGAGCCTACTGCAAGCTATCGAATCCCCAATCTCTTAAAGCCGTTTATCAAAGCCTTTCCAAAGATTCAGGTCAGCATCCAGATAGAAAACAGCAAAACACTTAGCAAAATGGTGAAATCAGACGAAATTGATCTGGCCATTTGCACGGCTCCTGATCTTTCTTCAGGAATGCATTTTACCCCTCTCTTTTCAGAGAGCATCGCTTTGCTCATCCCGGAAAATGAACAACTGGGGGGACAGGAAACTATTACACTGAAAGATATAGAAAACGAAGAAATATTAATCACTACCGCTGTATGCCCTTTTCGTAGAAATTTAGAAAAGCAGATGATCGATAAAGGAATCCGTCCAAATTATCAAATGGAAATTAGCCATATGCCAGCTTTAAAGTTTTATGCCCAGGCCGGTTTCGGTATTGCAGCAGTTCCTCTCATAACGGTTACTCCTCCTCCAGAAGGAACGGTTGTCAGGGAAATTTCTGATTTCAGGAAAGCACTGACAGTAGGGATGCTTAGAAATGAAGAACGTTCTTATACAGGAAAAGCGATGGAAAGCCTCATTCAGCTGCTTACAGAAAACCTTGCGACAGAAAAATTGGAATAATCTTGATCTCGAGTGGACGGACAAATTGAAAGGAGGAAAGGGAGCATCTTTTGTAGTTCTCACTAGTACAATCTATGTTTCTGGAATCTCTGTTGCTAAAAATTCATTTTTTATGAATTTATTGTTCACTTTTTTCAATTATACAAAATTCATAGGTTGAGTTATAGTAGTTATTATTAATCCGATGAGAATACTAAACATTATATGAGGAAGGGATTGCAGATGATTATTGCTTGTACACTTGACCAAAATGAGATCATTAAACCCATTACCGAGGGAGTAATCGTGAGGATTTACAGAGAGGAAACGGAAGAATTTCAAGACTTCCGAAATCCTGCAATGGATATTAAGGAAGGAAGAAGAGGAGCGGCTTTAAAGCTTGCAGTCGAAAATGGTGCAACAGCGTTTGCTGCTCCGCCTGAGACATTTTGTGAACTTTCTTATAGGAAAGCAAAGGATGAAAACGTATCATTTTACAACATTGCGTCCAATTTATCATTTTCTGAATTTCAAAAGCAATTAACAGCAAAAACGATTCATTTGCAAAAGGAGTTACCAGAAAAAGAGGTTGTTCCGAGTAACTAAAACTTGCAGAGGTGGCTGGGATGAATAAAAAAACAAACGGTGTGCATCTGAAAATCAACCAACTGAGAAAAACATTTGGAAATGTAGACGTCCTGAAAGGAATTGACATCGAAATCTCTCCGGGCGAATTCGTCGCGATTGTCGGAAAAAGCGGCTGTGGAAAAAGCACACTTCTTCGTCATGTGGCCGGTTTAGAAGAAGAATCAAGCGGCAGCATTTTGCAGGAAGGCAAAAAAATAAAAGGTCCGAATAAGAAAGCAAGGTTTATGTTTCAGGATGACAGGCTTTTGCCTTGGGTAAGCGTTCTTGAAAATGTCGGAGTCGGTCTTGGATTAAAGAAAAATTGGAAGCCAAAAGCCGAAAGCGCCCTTGAGCAGGTAGGGTTAAAAAATCGGGCAGGTGATTGGCCATCCGTTTTATCCGGGGGACAAAAGCAAAGGGTTGCCTTGGCAAGAGCGCTGGCAGCAAAACCGCAGCTATTGCTGCTGGATGAACCTCTCGGGGCTTTGGATGCATTAACCAGAATTGAGATGCAGGCCTTTGTAGAGAAGCTTTGGCTGGAACAGGGCTATACTTCATTGCTTGTTACACATGACGTCAGTGAAGCGATAGCACTTGCGGATCGGGTCATTCTCATTGAGGAAGGCGTTATAAAGATGGATGTAAAAGTCACACTGCCGCGTCCTCGTCAACGTTCGCATCCTTTATTTGCACAGCTGGAAGAAAAGGTATTGGCAACTGTCTTTGGCAAAGAAAACGTTGCTGATCCGCTTTTGCACAGACAAAAAGCCTAGTTAACGAATTGGTTAAGGAGGATAATAATGGTTGAATTTATCACAATGGCTCCTACTTCTGGAGATGGAACGTATGTAGGAACGTCAAATACAAATGCGCAAAGAATCGATGGCTGGACGGCAAGCGATGAGAGTGCAGAACGTCCGCCTACGCTTGAATATATTCGTGCAGTGGCACAGGCTGCTGAAAAGGGAGGCTTCTCAACTTTGCTGCTCCCAACCGGGGGAAGCTGTCTTGATTCACTTTCAGTTGCTGCCAATCTAACTGCATATACGGAAAACCTTAATTTCTTATTTGCCGTTCGGCCAGGATCTACCCAGCCGGCCGTTTTTGCAAAGCAATTTGCAACGGTTGATTATTGGTCAGGCGGAAGAGCCAGGGTGAATATCGTGACTGGTGGCCAGCCAAAAGAACTTGCCAGCGATGGTGACTTTCTTGATCATACATCCAGATACAAACGAACAAAAGAATATATCCAAGTATTAAAAAGACTTTTCACAGAGGACGGTTTTGATCACGAAGGAGAATTTTTCACTTTAAAAAATGCATCGTTATTTCCAAAACCGGTACAAAAGCCAAGACCAGAAATCTATTTCGGAGGAGCTTCTGAAATTGGGAAACAAGTTGCAGCTGAGGATTCAGATGTATACATGATGTGGGGGGAAACCCTTGAAAATTCACGGGAAAGAATAAATGAGATGAAAAAACTTGCGAAAGAAAAAGATAGACAACTAAGCTACAGCATTTCGTTTCAAGTTATTTTGGGTGAGACGGAGGAGGAGGCTTGGAACAATGCCAATCGTCTGGTCAGCAAGCTTTCTCCAGAGCTCGCTTCGAAAAAAAGCGAACAAACGAAAAAAGAAGGAGACTCAACAGGTGTAAAGAGGCTGCATCAACTGATGGAGCAGGGTAAAGAAAATAATTTTATCATCGGCCCTAATCTTTGGGCAGGATTGACTCAAGTTATTTCAGGAAACTCGATTGCTTTGGTCGGGACACCTGATCAAGTCGCAGATAGATTGATAGAATATGTGAATCTAGGGTTTGATAAAGTTCTTTTACGCGGATTCCCCCATCTGGAAACGATCGAACAAATTGGTGAGCTTGTTATTCCAAGGGTTCATTCGAGGCTTAAAGAGAAGGCATTGATCTAACTATTTTATCTTTCGGAGGGATATCTGTGAAACGTAAGAGAAATCTATGGAAGAAGCAAACGACTGTCGTAGTTGTTCTAGCATTGATACTGCTTGTCGCTTGCGGACAAAATAATACAAGTAATGGGGATGGCCGGAAAGAAACGATCCGAATCGGCTATCAAAAAAGCGGTCCCATTTTGCTGCTAAAAAGCGAAAAAAAACTGGAAGATGAGCTGGGGAAGCTTGGATACAAAGTCGAATGGTCTGAATTTAACACCGGAGCGTCCATTTTAGAAGCGCTAAATGCCGGCAGCATTGACTTTGCTACTGCAGGCGACACTCCTTCCGTATTTGCTGCTTCAAAAGGAATGGACCTGAAATATATTGCCGGCGGTCCGGCTTCACCTTCATCAGAAGGCATTTTAATAAAAAACGATTCAAACATAAAGTCCATAAAAGATTTAAAAGGAAAACGAGTCGCTTATAATAAAGCCTCAATTTCACAGTATTTTTTAAATGAAGCGCTAGAGGATGCCGGTCTAAGCATGGAAGATGTTGAGTCTGTTTATTTAAACCCTCCAGATGCCAGCTTAGCATTTGAGCAGGGAGAAGTCGACGCATGGGTTATTTGGGATCCATATTTAGCTTCATCAGAAAGCAAAGGAAACAAAGTTCTTCAAAATTCAGCAGGGATAGTCGAAAATCGAACGCTTTTTATGGCTTCCTCTTCCGTAATTAAAAATGACAAAGAGGTTGTTCATAAAGTAGTAGAGGAGCTTGCCGCTGCTGGTCAAGAGATTAATGAAGATCCGACAGAAGCAGCATCCCTCTTGTCTGAGGCTACAAATTTACCTGAAGAGATATGGATTAATGTCTTAAAAAGAAAGAAATCCGATGTTAATTATATCGACCAAACGATGATAAATGAGCTTCAAAGGCAGGCTGATGGCTTGCAAAAAGCAAAACTGACAGAAAAGCGGGCAAAAATTCAACAATTTGTATGGCAGCCAGATAAAAAAACAGTTGATTAGGAGAAAATCGTATGAAGAAGAGGAGTCACGTAAAAATAACAATTTTTTTCGTTTTCATTTTCTTGTTCACCTTAACCCTGTCGGCCTGCGGGAGCGGGAATTCCAACGCAGAAACTAAAGGGACCATAAAAATTGGCTATCAAAAAAACGGCACGACATTGCTGCTGAAAGAAAAAAAGGAATTGGAAAAAGAACTGAATCAAGATGGTTATCAAGTAGCGTGGTCTGAATTTAGCACGGCAAGCTCGATACTAGAAGCGTTGAATGCCGGAAGCATTGATTTTGCAAATGCGGGAGATGCCCCATCCATTATGGCACTTTCAAAGGGGATGGATTTTAAATATATTGCCAGTGAGCCGTCCGCGCCAAATACGGAAGGGATTCTTGTAAGAGGTGATTCTGCGATTCAGTCGATTAAGGATTTAAAAGGGAAAAAGGTAGCTTACAACCAGGCGTCCATTGCCCAATATCTATTAAATCAAACTTTATCATCTGCAGGACTAACCATAGATGACGTGAATTCGGTTATTTTGAACCCTCCGGATGCCAGTATTGCATTTGAAAAAGGCGATGTAGATGCATGGGTCGTTTGGGATCCTTACTTGACGGTCTCAGAAGCGAAAGGCAATAAAATCATATCAACGGCAGAAGGTATCGTACCTTTTCGTTCTTTTTATTTTAGTACGAGTAGGATAGCAGAAGAGAACCCGGAGGTCGTGCAAAAAGTTGTTGATCATCTGAATAAAGCAGGGAAAGGCATAAATGAAAACCCTCAAGAGGCCGCAAAAGTACTTGAAACAAATACGAAAATACCGGCTGAAACATGGATAAATGTGCTGAAGCGAAAAGACTCGAATGCTGTGATTATCGATCAGCAGGCAATTGATGATTTAACGCAACAAGTAAAAGAGCTTAAGAGAATTCAGTTAATAAAGAAATCTATAAAAATAGAAGATTATATTTGGCAGCCATAGTTTAAAAAAGGAGGAAACCCAGGTGAAATACAAACGCACTTCGAACCTATATAATCAGTTTGCCCCATGGCTGATTCCTTTGATATTGCTTCTGCTGTGGCAGTTTACTTCATCGATTGGATTGCTTGCCGAAAATATCCTGCCATCTCCGGCGGAAGTTGTACTTGCCGGCATCGGGCAAGCCCAATCGGGGGCGCTGTTTGCAAATGTTCAAGTAAGCTTTTCCAGAGCTTTTGCAGGCTTTCTGATCGGAGGAGGGCTCGGCCTCGTGCTAGGGCTTTTAAACGGAGTTTCTCCTTTCGCCCAAAAACATTTAGATACAACGATTCAGATGCTTCGCAACATCCCTCATCTTTCCTTAATCCCAATCGTTATTTTATGGTTTGGTGTAGGAGAGGAAGCGAAAGTTTTCCTTGTATCCATCGGCGTTTTCTTTCCGATTTATATTAATACGTATCATGGGATTCGTACGGTTGACAAAGGATTAATCGAGATGGGAAAGGTGTATGAGTTATCGAAATATCATCTGTTTTCGAAAGTGATCTTCGCCGGAGGCCTTCCTTCTATTTTAGTTGGCATCCGATATGCCCTTGGTGTCATGTGGATCACGTTAATCGTAGCAGAGACTGTGGCAGCAAGCTCCGGTATCGGTTACATGGCTATGAATGCTAGAGAGTTTATGCAGCTGGATGTCGTTGTTCTGGCAATTCTTCTTTATGCATTATTAGGGAAAGCGGCTGACTCATTAGCCAAATTGCTTGAACGATATTTGTTGAAATGGAATCCGGCTTATCAAAAAATTAAGTAAAAGGAGTATATAAATGGCGAAACGAAAAATGAAGCTGGGGCTTTTCTTGATGGGAGCAGGCCACCATATTGCTTCGTGGAGGCATCCAAATGTAAGGGCAGACGCCTACGAAAGCATTGAATTCTACACCGAAACGGCAAAGATCGCTGAAGCAGGAAAATTAGATATGCTTTTTATGAGTGACGGGCTTTCCATTAATGAGTTGTCGCATCCTTCAGAACTTGTTCGATTTGAGCCATTAACTTTGCTTGGAGCTCTTTCTATGGTGACGAAAAACATCGGGCTTGCCGCAACAGCATCAACCACATACAATGAACCTTTTCATATCGCCAGAAAATTTGCCTCGATTGATCATATGAGCAGCGGGAGGTCTGCCTGGAATGTGGTGACTTCCTATTATGAGGGGGAAGCAAGCAATTTCAGCAGAAAACAGCATTTAGACCATGAGACGAGATACGAACGGGCACGAGAATTTGTCGATGTCGTCTTAGGGTTATGGGACAGCTGGGATGAAGATGCGTTAGTCAGAAATAAGGAGACCGGAGTATATTTTGACAGAGAAAATCTGCATACTCTGAATCATAATGGTACTTATTTTTCTGTAAAAGGGCCGCTTAATGCTTCCAAATCAGTTCAAGGGCATCCGGTGATCATTCAAGCCGGTTCTTCTGATTCAGGCATTCAACTCGCATCAGAAACGGCAGAAGTTATTTTCACCGCACAGCAAACGTTAGAAGAGGCACAGAAATTTTATCAAAAAGTAAAAAACAAAGTGAGAAGCGCAGGACGAAATGCTGATCACGTCCTGATTCTTCCAGGGATTACGCCTATTATTGGAGAGACAGAAGAGGAAGCCCGGGCAAAATTTGAAGAGCTTCAAGATTTGATTGTGCCTGAAGTTGGGCTCGATTTTCTATCGGATTATCTGGGAGGCATTGATTTTTCAAAATACCCGCTGGATGGCCCGCTTCCGGAGAAAATACCTTCGACTAACGGAAATCAAAGCAGACGGCAGCTGATTATTGATTTAGCACGAAGAGAGAACCTCACAATCAGGCAGCTATATAAGCGGGTAGCTGGTTCCCGGGGGCACCGGATGATTTTCGGAAGTCCGATTCAAATTGCCGACAAATTAGAAAAATGGTTCCGTAACAGCGGAGCAGACGGATTTAATTTAATGTTTCCCTACTACTCTGATTTGCTGGTTGAATTTGTTGAAAAGGTTGTGCCAATTCTCCAGGAAAGAGGATTGTTCCGCGAGGAGTATGAAGGAACGACATTGCGAGAGAATTTAGGTTTGCCAAAGCCAGCATCGAGATATGAAAAGGACTTTTCTAAGATTCAGTAGATATATTATCTGAAAAAAACTTCCTAAAGGAGGTTTTTTTCTGTCTTGAGAGCACTTTTATTAAATATTCTAAATGCTTTATTTGACTTGATTCCAAATTATATGTAACATATAAATTACATAAAGTAATATATATGTTACTTTTAGTAGTATATAAATTCCATAGTAGGTGAGTGTGTGAAAAATAGAGTAAAACTCGCACGCGTTGAAAAATCATTGACGCAGGAACAATTAGCTCGTCGGGTGAAGGCGACTCGACAGACTATCGGTTTAATTGAAAAAGGGCAGTACAATCCAAGTCTTCAGCTCTGCGTAGCGATAGCAAAGGAATTAGACAAAACGCTGGATGATTTATTTTGGGAGGTTGATTAAGATGAAAAAATCATGGATCTCAATTTTGCTGCCAAATGACGAATATAAGAAACAGAAAATGGTATATTTTTTCGCTGAATCTTCACTCGTCCTTTTAGTTGTTCTTATCATTTTATTTGGTTTAGTTCAAATGTTTCCTAGTTGGGATCTTGGAACGGATCACGTTATAGGAATATGCATCATCACTTTTCTCCTTTATGTGGGAGGAAGATATACATTTTCCGGGATTGAATTTACGGAAATAGCTACTGAAAAAGCATTTCAGAGGGAGAAAAAGCTGATTATCTTTAAATCAATTAGTTTTGTCGTGATTTTTTTAGTGCTTTATTTGTTGTTTTATAGAATACCTGGCACAAGAGAAATTTTATTTGTTCTTCTAAGTGGTTTTTTCATGTTTTTATCAAGCTATATTTCTCTTAAGCGATCCTATAATAAAAATAAAGAAATATTAGAGGACTAATAGATGTAGAGCATTGCCTGATTATTTTATAAAAATGTAAGACTTTTTTAAGACTTTGTTTTTATAGAAGTAAGATTTACTCTTTATGACGAAGCATATCAAAGGAATAAAGGAGAGAAGAAAAAATGAAAACTTTGAAAGCTTTACTCATGATGATGTCATTAACAGGTGTGATGTTTTTAGGGGCTTGCGGGAGTAGCGGAACGGGCGACTCTAACTCAGACGATATGAGTAAGGAAAACGAAATGGGAAACTGCGGCGACATGAATAAAGAAAGCGATATGGATAACAATTAAAAAGAAGTATTACTTTTGCACAATTCAACCAGCTTCTATCTAAGAAGCTGGTTGAATGATGTTTACTTATCCAATTTGGCATAATAAAGGACGGCATCGTCGTATTTTAGCAGACTATCTTTCGATTTGTTTGTAATTGAGCTCTCGATTGATAGATTATCTCCTTTATCACGTATGCTAAATCCTATTAGCATCGGCTCTCCGTACTCCACGTTTTGAGGCATCTGTGCCATTCCGCTAATCCCATGCTCACTAAAACCATTTGAGATAAGAACTGGTCCTGCGGAGGAAACTCCATTTTCCTCTAAGATTCCAAATTTCAGATAGGATTTTTTTTCAATATCGAAGTTCAGGTAAGCAAGTTTTAATTCTTTAGGTGCCGGATATTTTTCATCGAATGAAATAGTCATGGCATCAATTGTATCCACAAGTTTTCCTTCATGATGATGCTCAGCATAAACCGTAATCGACTTCAAATCGTTTGGAACATGATTGATTGTGGCCATTATTGAACCCGTACCCATCAACGTTAAGAGGTTTTTTTCTGTTGCAGTAAGCTTTGATTGATCGATATTCATTTGCTTCGATTGGTTTGAAGCATTCTCACTGCACCCTGCTACCATACAAATAAGAATCAATAATAATAGAAAACGTCTGAAAATAAGAATAACCTACCACCTCTGGAAATGAATAGATTGATTATATCATTTTACAGGTGTTAGTTAAATATCAAAGTAGTATTCAACCATCTCTCCTCCATAGATGAAGCATTGCCACTTAAGTAGCTGCGAACCATCTAAGGGGAGATACACATAAATCTTGTAATATAGCAGGGATCATCAAATATTTTTCGTCACATCACACTTTCAGGAATTGTTCGTATGAAAATTAATTTTTGAGAATTATAGCCCCCTGGACACATAGGTAGAGTCTCCGTCTGATTCCCCGAAGTTTCAGCTTACTGAAACGAGTTATTACGACTCCTATAGCATCAGTACTCATGATTGAAATCTCCATGCATAAAATGCCATAAAGGGGTGTTTCACATGGGGTACTATGTAAGAACGGATCAAGGGACAAAGCTGTTTGTTGAAGATATCGGAAAAGGAAGGCCCGTTCTCTTTATCCATGGCTGGCCCCTGAATCATAAAATGTTTGAATATCAGTTTGATGTTCTGCCGACCTACGGAGTTCGGTGTATTGGCATTGATTTAAGAGGATTTGGAAGGTCTGACCGACCGTTTTGCGGTTATTCCTATTACCGGTTGGCTGATGATATAAAAAATGTAGTTGATGCTTTAAGGTTAACGTCGTTTACACTTGTAGGGTTTTCAATGGGTGGAGCAATAGCGATTCGTTACACTAGCAGGCATGGGAAGGGACGTATTCGTCAACTGATTTTAGCAGGTGCTGCAGCGCCGGTTTTTACACGGAGACCTGATTCCCCATATGGTATGCCTGTGGAAGAGGTCAATAAATTAATCAAACAAGCCTATGAGGATCGGCCAAAAATGCTAGCTGAATTCGGTAAATTATTTTTTGCAAACCCGATAAGCGACAGCTTTCAAACATGGTTTTCGGATTAAACTTAGATGCAGCAGGCCATTCGACGATCCATACTGCCGTTTCATTGCGAGATGAAGATTTACGACCAGATTTAAAACATATCCATGCCCCGACTTATATCTTGCATGGAAAAAAGGATCGGATTTGTCCATTTGAGCTCGCATTGCAAATGAAGGCTTCCATTCCATATTCAGCTTTAGTCCCATTCGAAATGAGCGGACATGGTTTGTTTTATGAAGAGCGGGAGAAATTTAATCGTGAATTGTTGAAGGTGATTTGGAGTTAGGAAAAGTTGATCACTATAGTTTAAAGAAATTAAGGAGGATAGTTATGAAAGCAATTGTTTGCACAAAATACGGTTCACCCGATGTTCTGAAACTCAAAGAGGTAGAAAAACCTGCTCCAAAGGACAATGAAATACTGGTAAGAGTTCATGCAACAACAGTAGCTTCAGGGGACATAAGAGTCAGGAGGTTCAATTGTCCTCTTTTGTTATGGGTCCCCATGCGAATATTTTTGGGTCTGAGAAAACCGAGAAAACCAATACTTGGCGTGGAGCTAGCTGGGGAGATAGAGGAAATTGGGAAGAGTGTGAAACAATTTAAAGTAGGTGACCAAATTTTTGCCATGACGGGAATGAATTTTGGGGCTTATGCCGAATACACGTGTTTGTCTGAAAACAGGGCTGTGGCATTAAAACCTGTTAATGTGACCTATGAGGAAGCAGCTGCTGTTTCTTTTGGGGGAACCTCAGCACTGCATTTTCTTAGAAAAGGAAATATCCGGGACGGACAAAAAGTTCTTATTTATGGGGCTTCCGGTGCAGTAGGGACTTCCGCGGTACAGCTTGCTAAATGCTTTGGGACAGAAGTTACCGGGGTATGCAGTGCTGCAAATTTTGAATTGGTGAAATCGCTTGGAGCCGATAAGGTAATAGATTATACGAAAGAGGATTTTTCAAAAAGAGAAGAACGTTATGATCTCATCTTTGATGCAGTAGGGAAAATCTCAAAATCAAATTGCAAGAAAGCACTGACTCCGAATGGGACATATGTATCAGTTGAAGGGCAGGGGATAGCAAAGGAACGAACTGAAGATTTAATTTTCCTCAAAGAGCTTATAGAGTCAGGAAAGATAAAACCGGTCATTGATAAACGCTATCCGCTGGAACAAATACCCGAGGCTCATAGATATGTAGAAAAAGGACACAAAAAGGGAAATGTAGTTATTACTTTGGATGATCAAGACTAAACTTAACAAAGCTTTGGACTCGACAGCGCCAGTCTTGGTCATTATGTTTCCAAACTAGTCTAACTTGCGACATTTCATTTGATTTTTTATTGATTGCTAATTTGGCGAACTCGTTTAAGGTAATTATTCATCAACAGTGGAAGAGAAATCAGGATTGGCGGATCGTCCAAGCGGGGAGCACGAAGCATAACCTTTTGATGTAAAAGTGAAGTATCGTGATCAACGATGATCGGCTCCTTTGATCGGGTACGTAAGGTTGAATATGGAAGTAGAATATCCGTAGGCTGCATCCCCCAGGGTATCGATGTCGCCATAAGGTAATAAGTGCCCGGTTTAACGTTCGGAAAGCAAAAATTACCCAAAGAAGGAAGCAGCGTTCCGTATAATGGGGGGCCTTCAGGAATTGGTTTAGGGAATAAGCCGATTAGGATGACGCCCTCAAAAGGAATTTCTGCTTGGACAGTCCCTTCTACTACTCTGACATGCTGAGTTGCAGCAGGATATGACATTTGCCAATCGCTGAGCCTCTTTAAGGATTGAAAGTGGTTGTCAGCTTGCTGTGTCGAGTTGCGAAACTGAGACGGCGTCACACCTACCCGTTCCGTAAATCGAGTGGTAAATGTCCCCAGACTTTGTTGACCGATGTCCAACCCGATATCTCGCACACTTAAATCAGTCCGCAATAACATTTCTTTTGCCTTTTGCAGACGAAGGGAAGAAACATAGTATAATGGCGGGAGTCCAATTCTTTCTTTAAAAATGCGCGTGAGATGGTACGGACTATAAGCTACATGACCAGCCAACCGAGAAAGAGAAATGGGTTCAAAAATATTTTGATGAATATATGAGATTACCTCGTCTATTTCTGAATATCGGTCAGTCATAATTTCTACTCCTTTCGATTTCTGCCTTCCAGCAAGTATCCAGCAGCAACCCAATTGCTTACCTATTAAAAGGTCCAAAGGCTCCTTTATATAGTCATGCTATAAATTAATTGTAAATCCCATGTGATAGCGTTTTCAAATATTGCGCGTTATCTTTCTTTATTTTAAGCTACTTGAAATTTTGGTGAATCTAAAAGTATTGCAGTCTTTTTAATAACTAAATGGATAGGGATAAATATTTCTCCTTCATTCACGGAAAATTTACAAATTAATTACAAAATTATTGTATTTTCTGACAAGATTTTCATCTAGTCTTTTTATAGGCCTTTTTGAATGGATCGAAGATAGGCCGAATTATTTCAGGAGGCGAAAGATGAAAAACTCGAGAAACAAGATTTTACATAGTATTGGTGCTCTATCTTTAGCAGGTACTTTTTTATTTTCAACGAATCTATCTGCAAATGCGGCAGGTCCTTCGTTTTCGAATACGATGGAAGTTGAAAAAATCGCTGGTTACAAAACGGGCCTCACCGATGAAGAGGGTGGGGTAGCCGAAATTGTTAAGTATAATTCTGCTAATAAGAAATTTTATGTGATCAATGGCAAAAACCAAACCATTGATATCGTGAGCCTGTCCGGTCTTACTTCTCAAAAAGATCAGCAATTGCAAAAAGAGAAATCGATTAATATCGCGGCTGCGGTAAATACAGATAGCTTTACATATGGTGACTTAACAAGTATTGACGTGAATCAAAAGGAAAAAATTATTGTAGCAGCTGTACAAGATAAAGATTATACGAAAAATGGCAAGATTGCCGTCATGGATTATGATGGGAAAATTATAAAGACCTTTAATACTGGCGTTCAGCCGGATATGGTGAAAATCTCTTCAGACGGAAAGTATATTTTAACGGCAGATGAAGCAGAACCGAGAGAAGGGCTTGAAAATGGCGTTGATCCTCAAGGCTCTGTCACAATAGTAAACTATGAAACAGGCAAAAGTAACGTCGTTAAATTTGACAATCCAAGTGTGATCGATGATGACGTACATATCCGCAACAAGGAAGCTGTCAATGATTTCGAGCCTGAATACATAGCTTTGTCTACTGATGGGAAAAAGGCATATGTTACGTTGCAAGAAAATAATGCAATTGCAACAATTGATGTTGCTAACGGCAAAGTGGATTCTGTAAAGTCGTTAGGCTATAAAGATCACTCGCTGCCGGGAAATGAGCTAGATGCGGCGAGAAATGGCAAAATTGAGATTGAAAATCTTCCTCTTCTCGGTGCATACATGCCGGATTCTGTTCAATATATTTCGATCGGCGGTGTTAATTATCTTGTAACAGGGAACGAAGGCGATGCAACTGAATGGGAAGAGTTTGAAAATATCGCAGACTTTGAAGATATAAAAGAAAGCATCATCCTTCAAAGTGATTTGTTTAAAGGAATGACTGAATCAGAAGCACAGGCTGCACTTGATAAAATGAAAAAATCCTCTGATTACGATAAGCTGGAAGTATTGACAGACCGGGGGAACAATGCAGTTTATACATTGGGCGGGCGTTCATTCTCTATTTGGAACGCTGATACGATGGAGCTTGTGTATGACAGCGGAAGCGATTTTGAGAAAATTACTGCGGAACGGTATCCGGAAGTGTTTAACTGGTCAAATGATGATGATGAAATGGACAAGCGAAGTGCGAAAAAAGGTCCGGAACCTGAAGATTTAAAGGTCGGCATGATTGGTGATGAGCTGTTCGCTTTTGTCGGATTGGAAAGAATCAGCGGTGTCATGGCCTATAACATTTCAAATCCTGCGAACGGAAAATTTGCAAACTATCTAAATACGAGAGATTTTTCAGATAAGATAGCAGGGGATGTTGCACCGGAAGGACTTGATTTTGTTTCTGCCGAAGCCAGCCCGACAGGACGTCCGCTCGTATTGGCAGGAAATGAAGTAAGCGGAACGGTTGCTGTTAATGAAGTACAAGTGGATCCTGTTAAGCCGATTGAAAGTATAACACTTAACCAAACATCGGCAAAGCTTGAAATCGGCAAGACTTTACAGCTGACTGCAAGCATTCAGCCTGAAGATACTACGGAGAGCAAGGAGCTTACTTGGATGAGCTCAGATGATAAGGTAGCAACCGTTACGAATAAAGGAATGGTTTCAGCGGTAGGAGAAGGGACTGCAACAATCACAGCTCTTACAGCCGATGGAAAACATAGCGCCGCAGCAGAAATTACGGTAACGAAAGCTCCGGCACCAATTGATGACAACAAAGATGACAACAAGGATGAAGAGAATAAAAAACCAGATCCGGTTAACGAAGAAGAAACAAATACTAAAAATCCGGACACGAATACAAACACAGATAATAATGAGACACCGAACAATGAGAGCAATGATCAAACGGAAAATACTGAAACCAGCAACAATGAATTACCTGATACAGCGACCAATCACTACCAATTTCTATTGTGGGGACTGGTAATCATAGCAGCAGGCGGAGTTCTGTTCATAGGTTATAAACGAAAAAAGATAAATGAATAACGCAGAAAAAAGCAGATTCAGCTGGATCTGCTTTTTTCTCACGTTCATTTTGCCAATCATCAGGGTATAACATAATATATCTAAATCTAGAAAGAGAGGAATACATGATGGTTGCTATCACCCATATTGGATTGACAGTACCAGACCTGGATAAAGGAATCCAGTGGTACGAGAACGTGTTAGGATTTGAACTGATAGCCGGACCTTACACGATGAAAGCGGAAGAAGCAGAGCCTGACAGCATGGGGCAGGATTTGTTTGGACCGAATGTGAAGAAAAAAAGAAACGCCCATATGAGCGCATCCAATCAGGTAGGTATTGAACTCTTTGAATTTGATGTACCGAAAACTGAAGGAGCCGATAAGAATCCAGTCTGGAGCCCGGGCTATTTTCACATTTGTGTCGTTTATAAGGACGAAGATGCGTTAGCGAGAAAAATAGTTGATAATGGCGGAGAACGAATCAGCAAGACTTGGAATACCTACCCTGGAAAACCGTATTATCTAGTGTATTGCAAAGACCCTTTCGGTAATATGATCGAAGTATATTCACATAGTACTGAACAGATGTATGCGAATAGAGATTAGAACTTCATGCTGATTTATTTTCCTTCCAAGTTTGAAATGCCAGGTAACATGATGCGAAAGAAAAAACGAGCATTGCCATCTCCATTGTCCAAGCTCCCGTTGCTTCATTGACTTGCAACGAGAGAGCAAATATCAATAAAGCACTAGTGCCAAAAATAAACGGCGTACTTCTTTTTCGTTTCAAAACAGAAATAAATATTGTCAACAATCCGAGAAATCCCAAAGGAATACATGCTGCCAGTTCTTGACTAGGGAAGTCATTATGCCCCGAATTCAAGGCATTCCCGAGTCCATATCCTAATAAAGCAAGAAATACGAGAAATCCTGTACTTAATAGTAAAGTAATTCCCATTGCAATTCCTATAAAACGAACCAATCCGCTATAACGCATAAGGGTTTCCTTTCACTTTCTTATATGATTTTCAGCTTCTTTAAACATTCAAGAGTAATATTTTTTGCTGTTGTTCCACTTCCGTCGACGTTTGTAGCAAATACCCATGTTCCTTTTTTCGTCTCTACAAATCCGATATACCAGCCAAGTCCCAAGTCTGACAATCTAGTACCTGTTTTCCCGTGGATGGTGTAAGTATCTTGCTCATTGTCTATCATCATTCTTTTGACTGTTTTAAGGTTTTGCTCCATGAATGGGAGATCCTCTTTGACCAGCTTTTCTACAAATTCTACCTGTTCCTGGGCAGAGATTTTCAAGCTGCTGTTCAGCCAGAATGTATCAATTCCCCCGGAAATATCATTGTTTCCATAGCTGATTTTAAGCAGGTTTTGCTGCATTCTTTCCATTCCTATATCTCGGGCCATATCCTGATAAAACCATATAGCTGAGTACCTCATTGCTGAAGCTAACGAGTGGTCTGTATTCCAAGTCTCAAACTCTCTGACCACGCCGTCCCATCTTTTCACTTCATATTCATCTTTTACTGCCTTTTCTTCAAGCCCTATCAACGCATTCGGAACTTTAAAGGTAGACTCTGGCGTAAACCGAATCTTGCTTCTCTCATCATTATAGATATACATTTTATCAGATTTCAGATTTTTTATGACCATTGTCCCTTCTTTTCCATTGAACAATTCATCAACTTTAAGCTCCTTCGCCCTAGGAGCTTCAGCACTTGCCAATAGGCTGCCTGTCGATCCTGTAATCATTAGTACGATTAGAAAAAGAACCAGCACCTTTGTTTTTTTCATCACGCATCCTCCTTGTCATCTATTAGACTGCAATTTCAAGTATACTTATACACGTAATAATCTAAATGATTGTTTTCTTGTTCTGTACCCATACAGATGAGGAGGATGAATATATGAAATATGCCATGATTGTGAAGGAGATTGAAAAACGAATAGCGGATGGCTATTTGAAGCCGGGAAGTAAGCTGCCATCCATTAGGGCTTTATCGGAAGAATTTTCCTTCAGTAAAAATACAGTCATCAAAGCATATCAGAAAATGGAAAAATCACATTTGATATATTCTGTACCTAAGAGCGGTTTTTACGTGGTGGAGGACTTTCTTTTTCGAAGAGAGGGAAGTAAAGAGAAGATTACGATTGATTTTTTGTCTGCCGGCCCTGATAAACAGGCAATGCCTTATCTAGACTTTCAGCACTGCATCAACCAGGCAATTGAAACGTATAAAGAAGATATGTTTACATATTCAGAGCTTCAAGGCTTGTATTCGCTCCGCGAACAGCTGGCCGATCAATTGCAAGATCTCCAGGTATTTACCGTACCCGAAAGAATAGCAGTTGTTACCGGCTCTCAGCAGGCGCTTCATCTCTTTGTTTCTCTGCCTTTTCCAAACGGAAAGAAGAATATTTGCGTCGAACAGCCTACTCATGCCAGTTTTATCGAATCTCTCAGACTCCAGAACGCTGTTGCTGTCGGAATCGAGCGAACGAGCTCCGGAATCGATTTGGATCGATTAGAGGAAATATTTAAACATCAAGACATCAAGTTTTTCTATACAGTTTCACGATTTCATAATCCTACCGGAAACAGCTATACCAATACAGAAAAGAAAAGAATCGTAGAATTAGCTCGAACCTATGATGTGTATATCATTGAAGATGACTATATGGGAGATCTTGATCCCGACCTGAAGCAGGATCCAATGTTTGCCTACGACACTTCAGGGAGAATTATTTATACAAAAAGCTTTTCGAAAATTATGCTGCCAGGCTTGAGGCTCGGATTAACTGTTATTCCTGAGACGATGAAAAAGGATTTTTTGCGTGCCAAATTTGCCGCGGATATACATACGCCGGTACTTACACAGGGTGCTCTTGAAATCTATTTGAAGAACGGAATGTTTGCAGCCCATGTAAAAAAGTTAAGGAATAAGTATCGGAAAAAAGGAATAATTTTGCAAAAAGCATACAACGAGTATTTGCCGCCTTCCGCTACTTATTCAGGATCATTATCCGGCTTTTACTCAACAATCGAATTATCCAATAATCTAAAAGCTTATCAGCTGATCGATCAATTAAAACAGGTGAATGTGCTTGTGGACAATGCTGCAAAAATGTACTTACCGGAATTCAAAAAAGATAATGTTGTGAGACTTAGTGTTTCTCAAGTTCGGGATGAATGGATCAGTGCGGGGGTACAAAAAATTGCCGAGGGAATTATGGAGCTGATTAAGAAAAAGCAAATTATGAAAGTATTTTGATATTCTTGAAACCATACACAATAATACATCGTCGTAATTAAGTGTATAAACATATCAATCTTAAGGAGTATTCGTTTGAGACACTTCATCAACCTATTGCATTTTGGCTTTCAGCAGGCTCGATCTTGCCTGTTTCCGCTAGTTATTTTTCTGGCGCTGGCTGTTACCAAATTCGTCGAAATTCCATTTATCCCCCGCTATGATTTGATTTTATTCATTTGCTTAATGACACAGATCCTTATGATCGTCTTTAAGTATGAAACGATCGATGAGCTGAAAGTGATTTGTGTGTTTCACCTCATCGGACTGGCATTGGAGCTTTATAAAGTACATATGGGATCTTGGGTCTATCCGGAAGAAGGATGGACAAAATTTTTTGGCGTGCCGTTGTACAGCGGCTTTATGTACGCAAGTGTGGCGAGCTATATTTGCCAGGCATGGAGAAGGTTTGATTTGCGAATCAGGAATTGGCCGCCGTCTTGGCTCGTTGTGATTCTTAGTGCGGCCGTTTATTTTAACTTTTTTACCCACCATTTTATCCCTGATTTGCGCTGGGTGTTAAAAGTACTGGTCATCCTTTTATTCTTACGGACATTCGTTTATTTCACGGTTAATAATACGACCTATCCGATGCCGCTGTCTTTGTCATTTGTGCTTATCGGCTTTTTTATCTGGATTGCCGAAAACATTGCCACGTTTTTTGGTGCATGGGCTTATCCGAACCAAGAACAAACATGGAGTCTTGTCCATATTGGGAAAATCAGCTCGTGGCTTTTGCTGGTAATCGTGAGCATTATGATTGTGGCGCTGTTAAAACGGTTGAAAGGGAAACGTGAAGAAGTGAAGAGTAACACGTACAAAAGCTGGCTCAAAAACGTATAACGCGATCCTGAGCCAGTCTCTTTTTATAGGAAAGGATCAAAATAATCATAAGACGTGACGCCGTTTTCAACTGGTGTGCTGATTCGAACAAGTTCATTTACGATTTTCTCTGCTTCTTTGCCAAAGACAGGAAGCGGCTGATAATTATTTTCTGTTGTGCTGCCATCTGAATTTTCTAAAGTAGGTACGATCGTCATTCTCTTCATGACCACTTCACTGTTTTCTTTTGCAAAATGCAATCGGAACATGGAGGTCATCCGTGAAAGTAAGGTAGGATCAGCACCAAATGCAAAGTCACCCATACTATATACGATGTATTTGTCATTATAAAGCTCTACGCTTTCCAGCCGATGAGGGTGGGATCCCATGATAATATCTGCTCCTGCGTCTATAATGGCCCGACCGAATTGTTTCTGGTAATCAACCGGTGTTTCACGATATTCAACACCCCAATGCATATTTACGATCACCAAATTATCTGGTCGTTTATATTGCTTTACTTCGCGCTCGATTCGCGCCAAATAGTCTGCGGAAAATTGGCTCATTCGGCAATCATAGCCTAGAAAAATCGTTTCGATACCGCCTATCGTCTGAACAAGCGGCATTCCATCGTTAAAAACGTCTGTATCATTTGCTTTAAAAGCCGCGAGTGTATCTTTGTACCCGACTTCGAAATAATCCATCGTGTGATTATTTGCGAGATTTGCTGCCTCGACACCGCTTGCCGGCAAAAAAGCAACGTGTTCCGGGTCGCTCTTAATCCGCCACATCTTATTTTCAGCCTTAGTTGCCGATGTAAAGGCGCTTTCCGTATTGATAATTGTGAAATCATCAGAGTTGAACCAAGGAAGACAATTTTTGAAGACATACAAATTATCGCCATTGTTTTTGGCGAAGACATTGTCAAATTTCAAATGCTCCGGCGTCTCCGGGTAAGTACCGAAGGAGGTGTCTCCTACCATGGTCAGTGTCATTTCACCTTCTTGCTTTCGTCCCTGTTCGTATGAAGCCGCTGCAGCGTAAAACCATTGATATTGGGTCGGCTCGCTTAGCTGGATGTCCGGAACTTCCTTTTTTAATTGAGTTATAGCGGAAACATAGTCGGGATAGACATGACCTAACGCCTTTTCATCCGAATTCCCGTGTGCATAAGATTGAAGGGCTTCCAAACATGCTGTCAGTTTTTTTATGTAATTGCTTTTCGGATCATCTTGAAGGGAGTATTGATCCGTACTCTTCAACAAATCCTCCAGCTGCTTCTGAGCTTTTGCAGCTCCGCCGGTTTCTGCAAGGTTATCTAATATCTCCGCCGAACGTATCGATAGTTTTTCGACATCTTTATCTGTTGCCTGCTTGGTTTGAACTACTCGATCCTTTGGCGCTGAAGCCTGCTGATTTTGAAATTGTCTTACCGTTAAAACTCCAGTAACTCCCAATGCAAAAATAAAAATAATGAATAGGGATTGATAGTGCCTCATCCAAAATTTTTCTGTTTTGTCAGGATTAAGAGTGTGTTTAAGAGAATAGTACTATGATCATATCAATATGTCTATCAGGATTTAACAAATGTAGAGATTGGTAGAAACCTCAGTGGGCAGGTTCCTATGAAAGCCTGTTTTTATTTTTCGCTTATTATGATGTTTGCCAGAGGGCTCAGTCGGGTACAGGATGACAAATATGCTTTTACATAAGGAGGAACCTACCGAATGAGCAATGACCGCAAAGTGAACGAAAACAGTAAAAACGAGCAGTTGGAAACGTTCCGTGTTGATGATGAAGGCAAAAAGCTGACAACGAATCAAGGAGTAAAGGTATCGGAGGATGAGTTTTCCTTAAAAGCAGGTGAACGAGGACCAACGTTGATGGAGGATTTTCATTTCCGTGAAAAAATGACGCATTTTGATCATGAGCGGATTCCCGAGCGGATTGTACATGCCCGTGGTTTTGCAGCCCATGGAGAGTTTCAAGTTTATGAATCAATGAAGGAATTTACGAAGGCAAAATTTCTGCAGGATCCTTCTGTGAAAACACCGGTTTTCGTCCGTTTTTCAACTGTGGCCGGCTCACGGGGATCGGCTGAAACAGTCCGTGACGCGCGCGGTTTTGCGACGAAGTTTTATACAGAAGAAGGGAACTATGATCTAGTAGGCAACAACATCCCTGTCTTTTTTATTCAAGATGCTGTTAAATTTCCTGATCTAATTCATGCAGTCAAACCAGAACCTCATAATGAGATTCCGCAGGCTGCATCTGCACATGATACATTTTGGGATTTTGTCGCCAACAATCAGGAATCGGCCCATATGGTGATGTGGACAATGTCGGATCGGGCAATTCCAAGAAGCTTCCGAATGATGGAGGGCTTTGGGGTGCATACCTTCCGATTAGTCAATGACGAAGGAAAAGCCCACTTTGTGAAATTTCATTGGAAGCCAGTGCTTGGTTCACATTCTCTCGTATGGGATGAAGCGCAAAAAATCTCCGGAAAGGATCCTGACTTTCATCGCCGGGATTTGTCGGAGGCGATTGACAATGGAGATTATCCGGAATACGAGCTTGGAGTGCAGATTATTAAGGAAGAAGATGAATTTAACTTTGACTTTGATATTCTCGATCCAACGAAGCTTTGGCCGGAAGAAGACGTACCTGTTAAGATCATTGGAAAAATGACGCTGAATCGCAACGTTGACAATGTGTTTGCGGAAACGGAGCAAGTCGCATTTCATCCAGGAAGTGTGGTGCCGGGCATAGATTTTTCAAATGACCCGTTATTGCAAGGCCGCCTGTTTTCTTATACAGATACGCAATTAATCCGCCTTGGCGGCCCGAATTTCCATGAGCTGCCGATTAACAGACCCGTTTGTCCGTTCCACAACAATCAGCGTGACGGTTATGGAAGACAAACGATTAACAAAGGTCAAGTGAGCTATCACCGGAATTCACTTGCGGCCAATACACCATCGCCTGCAAGTGAAGAAGAAGGCGGCTATGTGCATTACCAGGAAAAAGTAGAAGGTCGTAAAGTGCGGGCCAGAAGTAAAAGCTTTGAAGATCATTTTTCTCAAGCGGCGATGTTTTGGAACAGCATGAGTGATGCAGAAAAGCAGCATATCATTGATGCATTCAGCTTTGAGCTTGGGAAAGTGAAAAGCAAATCTGTTCAGCAGCAGGTAGTAGACATGTTTGCAAATGTGAGCCTGGAATTAGCGACAGGCTTTGCGGAAGCGATCGGGGCGAACCCGCCTTCAAGCGAAGGTTCGCAGGTGACAAAATCCTCGCCTGCACTCAGCATGGAAAACACAAAGAAAAAACCGGCAACACGGAAGGTCAGTGTGATCATCGCCAATGATTTTAACGGACCTGAAGTCTCATCCATCCTTGACTCGTTAAAAGCCGAGGGCATCCAACCGGAAATCATTAGCGAAAAGCTGGGAATAGTAAAAGGCTCAGATAACTCGGAGCTGGAAGCGGCGCATACGTTCCTAACAGCTGATTCCGTCTTATTTGACGCCATCTATGCAGCTGGAGGGATAGCGAAAAATAAAGCATTTTATCAGGATGCATCCTCCTTTATTAATGAAGCCTTTCTACACTTTAAGCCGATCGGTGTTACTCATGAAGGAAAAACATGGATAAAAAAAGAGGTTGAGAACAGTAAAGGAGTAGTCGTTGGAGAAAATAGCAGCGGATTTGCGGAAGAATTCATCGAGGCGATTACAGCCCATCGATTTTGGGATCGACAAATCGTTTAAAAGAGAGGGAAATCCTCTCTTTTTTCATTTGATTTTGGCTTAGAGTAGACATTGACAGCGAATGCTTTTTCAAAGAAAAAATATAATAGATTTATAAGTTTTTATAGAGGAAATTGAAGATTAATAATAAGAGTGGTAAATTAATAAAATATAAATTATACAATATACAATATACAATATACAATGTTATATTCTTTTGCTGTTGCAAGGAAATGTATTTTGTATATGTAAAGCAATAAAATTAAGAATTTTTTTCAAAATTAGATGACACTTAGGAGGAGATAAAATGAATCAAAACTTTAAGACAATGGTTACAAGATTAGGCAGCCATAATCCAACATCATTATCAGTGCCAGAAAACATTCCGATCACTATGAGTTCGGTATTTGCTTTTGACGATGTTGAAAGTTTAAATAAAGTTTACAACGGTGATGCGGAAGGCTTTATTTATTCAAGAATGACAAATCCTGTTCATGAAGCACTAAAAGAAGTCATGTTTTCAATAGACGAAGGGGAAGACGCTCTCGTTTTCTCTTCAGGGATGGCAGCAATTACTTCAACTTTAATCACTCACCTGCATTCAGGTGACCATGTATTGGCATCTCATGTGTTATACGGTGAAACTTATGAATTTTTAAAATATCAATTAAAAAAATTCAATATTGATGTCACCTTTGTTGATTTTTCTAATGACAATTGGGAGCAGTATTTCACACCAAAAACGAAACTGGTCTATACAGAAACGATTTCAAACCCGATGATGGCTGTGGATAATTTGACGGAAATAGCGAATATCGCTCATGATTATCACGCGAAATTAGTAGTTGATAATACGTTTGCCACACCTATAGTTTGTCAACCATTAAATCTTGGAGCAGACATTGTTGTCTATAGTGCTACAAAGTATTTATGCGGACACGGCGATGTAACTGGCGGCATTGTCGTATCGAACAAAGAGACGATTAGTGCCATTGATAAGGTAGGGACGCTTTATGGCGGCTGTATAAGTCCGTTTGATGCTTGGATTCTTATTCGAAGCTTAAAAACGTTGGAGCTGCGAATGAGAGAACATTCTAACAATGCTTTGAAATTAGCTGATTTCTTTGAGGGCCATCCAAAAATCAATAAGGTCTATTATCCGGGGCTGCAATCGTCTCCTTCATTCAATCCGGCTAGTTCTTTTTTTAACAATGAGCTATATGGCGGCATGTTATCAGTAGACCTAAAAGGAAACGACGAAAGCTATCGAACTTTTATTGACAACTTAGAAGGAATAAAATTCGTGCCTAGTTTGGCAGATGTGAAAACGTCTGTTTGTTCACCAGCTATCACTTCTCATCGGAATTTAAGCGATAACGAGCTCAAACAAGCAGGAATTTCGAAAGGTTTAATTCGGATATCTACAGGTCTTGAAAATATAGATGATCTCATTTCTGAATTCGATAAGGTTTTAAATCTTATTTAATCAGAAACTTTTCAAGTAAAAAAGCCAAACATTAAAGATACCCTCGTGGCAATTACGGAAGACAAATAGTTTATAGAAAAAACTTAAAGGGGGAAGTGCTCTAGTTAAAAACCGGCATGGGTCAGATTTAATTGAACTCATGCCGGTTTTTTAGTGTATTTGTAGGTAAAGAATTAAAAGAGAACTGGACCTAATAATTTTATTTTCGTGTCCAATCCTCTTTAAAGAAACTTCAACTTGTTGTTCGAACCATCTCCCATATTTTTATCACGGGCCCATTCTTTAATATGACGAATATCTTTCGGGGTTGTTCTGCAACAGCCGCCTATTAAACTTGCTCCATTTTTATACCAGTCCTTTGAAATAACGCCGAAATTTTCATACTGTTGTTCCTTAGACCACGATTTTGTTTGAGGGTCATATTGTTCACCTGAATTCGGATAAATAATGATTGGTTTCGTCGTCACATTTTTCAGGTTTGATATCACCTTTGGAATACGCGAGACTGAAGTACAATTAACGCCGATTGCACAAATATTAGAATGTTGATTAAAATAAGACGCAGCCTCATCCAGTGCAGTTCCATCGCAAAGTTGCTGATCATTTGCAATACTGAACGAAATCCATGCTGAGGTGTCCGGAAAAGCTGTTTCAAGTAACTGGGCAAGAGCCATGCTTTCGTGAAAATGGGGAATGGTTTCAAAAGCAAATATATCAATCCCAGCCTCTTTTAATAACTTCATTCGAGATAAATGAAATTGCTGAAACTCTTCTATGGATAAATCATATTTTCCTGTATACTCCGAGCCGTCTGCAAGAAATGCTCCGTACGGGCCGATGCTGCCGGCAACTAATGGATAAGGTCTTGCTAGCTTCTCTTGTTTCGTCAGGCTTGTCCAGAATTCATCACGTGCCTCTTTCGCCAGCAATACAGCTTTTGTCATAAGGTGCCTCGCGTCTTCATCGGTCCATCCATGTTTTTTAAACCCTTCGATGTTGGCCTGATAAGTGTTTGTCGTTGCGATATCTGCTCCGGCTTTAAAATAGTCAAGGTGGACTTCCTTAATTAAATCGGGTGTATCGATAATGGCTTTGGCAGACCATAAATCATCTTTAATATCCAGACCTTTTTTCTCAATTTCTGTTGCCATTGCTCCATCTAATAATACGACTTGAAATTGTTTAATCATTTGTTGAATTCGATTATCGTCCATCAAACCTCCACCTTCTTCAGAATTACAATCACTAATTTGAAGCTAAATCATGTCTTTATGTTTAATTTCCCAATGCTTCTTAATCAGATGCTCTAATTGATTTCCATCTTGCTTTTTAAAATGCATGATGATTTCTCTATGATCCTCATTCATTTGCTTTGACACGGAAAAAAGTTTGCCTTCATCATCGCTTGAATAAACTTGTCTGACAAAACTATTTTGCAAACTCGCCAAAATATCTGTAAGGGTTGAATTGTTGCATTTTTTAAGATAAACATTATGGAACTCTTTTTGATATTTTTGATAGTCCGAATAGTTTTTTTCTGAAATAGCAATGTCTATTTTATTTGTGTACTCTTCCATTTCTTTGATATCGTTCTCCGTAATTTGCTCCAAAGATAAGGTAGCTGCTAAAGCATCCAGTACGCTGACGACTTTAAATACATCGAGCTTCTTTTTTGTATCAAGTTCTTTTACAATAAATCCTCTTCTGGGAAGATACTCGAGATAATTCTCTGAAGCTAATTGGATCAAAGCCTCTCTCACAGGGGTTCGGCTGACTTCTAATTTTTTGCTTAATTCAACCTCATTAATTTTATGGTTAGGAAGTAAAGTGCCATTTTGGATTTCAGTGGCGATGTAGTCATAAACATGGTCTTTTAATGATTGATATACCTTTTTAATCGTTCTTCCTCCTCAAAATGGATTTAATATTAAATACATTATATAATATATCTGTTGTGAAAACAGGAAGTCTTCTATTATAGAAACTACCTTCTAATTTATCTTTGCTGTATAGAACGTTTGCTGTTATATTTTCTGACCTATTTGTTGTGTATTCATTATATTAGTGTTAATTTCTTAAATAATACAATATACAATATACAGTATTACAGGGTGAAAAGCTTTGAAGCCATTTGACTAGCTCTAGTATTATTTTTTGATTTGTGACAGAAGTGAAATTTTATTTTACTGAATTTTTGTTATACTCATAGCTTGTACTGTTTTTTTAATACCATATGAAATATTAGAGGGAGTAATCAGATGCTGGAGACAAAAAACACAACTGATGGTCAATTAAAACGAACAATGAAAAGCAGGCATTTATTTATGATTTCACTTGGAGGTGTCATAGGAACAGGGCTTTTTCTTAGTTCAGGGTACACGATCAATCAAGCAGGTCCGGTAGGTACGCTGCTCGCTTACCTCGTTGGATCTGTTATCGTGTATCTGGTGATGCTCTGTTTAGGTGAATTAACCGTAAAAATGCCTATGACCGGCTCTTTTCATACATATGCCACTAAATATATCGGCCCTGGAACTGGTTTTACTATGGCATTGCTTTATTGGTTAACATGGACAGTGGCACTTGGTTCTGAATTTACTGCCGCTGGTTTAATTATGCAAAGCTGGTTTCCGACAACAACAGTATGGGCATGGAGCGCCTTTTTTATTGTTTTCCTTTTTTGCTTAAATGCTTTTTCTGTCCGCTTTTTTGCAGAAACAGAATTTTGGTTTTCCAGTATTAAAGTGATAGCGATTATTTTGTTCATATTAATTGGTGGGTTGGCGGTATTTGGTATTATCCCGGTGGATGGGTACACAGAAGCTCCTTTGTTCACTAATTTTGTAAAAGATGGGCTTTTCCCGAATGGATTTGGTGCTGTTTTCCTGACGATGCTGGCTGTTAACTTTGCTTTTTCGGGTACGGAATTAATTAGTGTAGCTTCTGGAGAAACAGCTGAACCGGAAAAAGTAATCCCGAAAACGATCCATACAACGGTTTTACGGTTGATTGTATTTTTTATAGGAAGCATATTTGTTATTTCAGCCTTAATTCCTTGGAAGGAAGCAGGGGTCGATCAAAGCCCATTTGTCACCGTATTTAATAACATAGGGATTCCATATGCCGGTACCATAATGAATTTTGTTGTTTTAACTGCCATTCTATCATGCGCAAATTCCGGGTTATATGCTGCCACTCGTATGCTTTGGTCGTTATCAAATGAAAAAATGATCTCGAAAGCCTTTGGAAAAGTAAATAAAAATGGGATTCCGATGAAGGCGCTAATTGTCACCACTTTTGGCGGAGTGTTATCTTTGATCTCTAGTGTTATACCTGCTCAAACCGTTTATATCGTATTAGTTTCTATTTCTGGATTAGCAGTGGTAATTGTATGGATGGGTATCGCTGCTTCACAATTTATGTTCCGTCGTACTTATTTGAAGGAGGGCAATAATATAAAGGATTTGAAATTCAAAACGCCTTTGTATCCAATTGTACCTATTGCAGCGTTTGTATTATGCTTCTTGTCATGCGTGTTAGTTGTTTTTGATCCATCACAACGAATGGCATTATTTTATACTATACCATTTGTTGCCTTATGTTATATTTTTTACTATATGAGACAAGCCATTCTAAAGAGGAAACTAAGCTTGAAAGAGGGAGTTTCAAGTATTCGATCATAAATCTCTTATCGAAAAAAGGAAGGAGAAAAATAAATTTACAGAATGTGTACAGAGAGGAACCTCCTCTCTGTATTTTTTTATACATGATTGGTGATATGATTCTATGCAACCAAACCAGCTACTGCGATTTAAAAAGGTGCTATTAAGGAATTTAGAAGTAATTAGTTCTCGAAATTCAATGTATTTCCGGGGAAATTGTCATCTGAAAAGATTTACAAAAATAAAATCATTTTTTTATGTTTTTTGAAATAGGAGTTTGGTACGATTATTATCGCTCAAAGATTATCGCTCAAAATATACGAGCTAGTTAAAGAAATTAAAGGAAATAGAATTTGGAAGGGAGAATAATAGTGTGGGAAGTAAAGCGTTAAATAAAGAAAATGGCGGGGCTTCCATTCGATCTTTGTTAGAAATATTAATCGTTTCAACAAGACTTGGTTTGACTTCTTTTGGAGGTCCAATTGCCCATTTAGGATATTTTCATGAAGAATATATTCGCAGAAGAAAATGGATGGATGAAAAGAGCTATGCTGATTTAGTCGCTTTATGCCAATTTCTCCCCGGTCCTGCCAGCAGCCAGGTTGGTATTGGCATCGGAGTCATGCGTGCAGGTGTAATTGGTGGAATCGTTGCTTTTCTTGGCTTCACATTACCCTCAGTTATTGCACTCATTATGATGGCATTAATTTTGCAAGGACTGCAAATTGGAGATGCAGGCTGGATACATGGATTGAAAATGGTTGCTGTAGCAGTTGTTGCACACGCCATTATCGGAATGGCGCAGAAGTTAACCCCGGATGTAAAACGAAAAACGATTGCACTAATCGCATTAGTAGTAACGCTATTATGGCAGACGGCATACACACAGGTGGGGATCATTTTATTATCTGCAATGATTGGATATTTTATTTTTAAACAGCCTGAAGAAAAAGATGATTCCAGAATTCATTTCCCTATTTCACGTCGTTTTGCAATTTTTTGCTTATTATTATTTTTTGGATTGCTTGTTGGTCTCCCTATTTTGAGGGACATTACTTCATTACAATGGGTTGCTATGGTGGATAGCTTCTATCGCTCAGGCTCTCTTGTGTTTGGAGGAGGACATGTTGTCTTGCCGCTTCTTGAGCGTGAATTTGTACATCCTGGATGGATAAGCAAAGAAACCTTTCTTGCCGGATATGGCGCTGCACAAGCCGTTCCAGGTCCGCTATTTACATTTGCAGCATATTTAGGGACGATCATGAATGGCTGGCTTGGCGGGTTATTAGCGACGGTTGCCATCTTCTTACCAGCTTTTCTACTGATTTTTGGCACACTGCCATTTTGGGAAAGTTTACGTCGAAACGAAAAAGTTAAAGGTGCACTAATGGGCGTCAATGCAGCAGTGGTGGGGATATTAATCTCTGCATTTTATGAACCAATCTGGACAAGTTCTATTCTGGCACCAATTGATTTCGCCTTCGCTGCTATCTTATTTAGTATGCTGGCTTTTTGGAAGCTGCAGCCGTGGATGATCGTAGTCTTTGGGGCGATTGGCGGATTTCTTATCAACCTATAAATAAAATAAGGGCTGGTTCGTCAATTTTATACTGACAATCCAGCACTTTATTAATTAGTTGTCATCAGAATTTTGTTCCACAAAATCTAGTATTCTCTCATTTATCTCGTTCGGAAATTCGCCATGCAACGTATTAAAGAAGGTTTGATCTGGAAAGTTTAGAATGAATTGTTCATGATGAAGGATCAGAACGAATTTTATTTCTTGTGTCACTCATCGCAGAAGGCGGGGATGAACAAACAAATAATCTGATAAAAAAATTAATTTTTTTGTGAGATGAATAATGAAAGATGGCGGTATTATCCAAAGCAAGTTGTAGGAAAAAAGCATAGGAGTTATGTGAAGATGAGGTAATAACCAATTTGTATCTATATTTGAACGATTGTTTTCAAAAAAGACGAAGGGACTAATCACTAGAGCGATTAGTCCCTTATAAAAAAATTAATTAAATTTGATCTGGACTTTTTTGCTTTCTTCTACAGGAATATTGATATAAATCGTTTTGGTTTCTTCATCGTAGAAATAGGAACGTTTAGTCTTTGTCATGTCTTTTAAAGAATCAACTGCTTTATAATTGTTGCGTGCTGCATATACTTTTTCCGGAGCTTCTTCATTATTGAGCTTAAGCGTATATTGCTCAATGTCAGAATCGAAGCGATCAGCTTCCATTGATTTCTTGAATTCGATTTTGTTTCGTTTTTCTTCAATGCTGAAGTTTGTTATATCGAATTCGCCTTTTTTGTGGTTAAGCGATTTGCCGTCGTCTTCGTAGAAGCTATAGTTTGCTTCGTCGTCTACGTAAGTATCAAGAACAAGGTTTGTTAATTCTTTTTCACCTGTGTATTGCTGTACCTCGCGAGTTGGTACGATTGAATCTTCTTTCATAAAGATTGGCAAATGATCAAGCGGAGCATCGACAGTAATCGTTTGGCCGCCTTTATATTCTTTTTTCGTCCAGAAATCGATCCATGTTTCTCCTTTAGGCAAGTAGACCTTACGGCTTGTTTGACCTTTCTTGACAACCGGAGCAAGCATCATGGAATCACCGAACATAAATTGGTCGCTGACGTTATAGGTTTTCTCGTCTTCTTGGAAGTGATAAACAAGCGGCTGCTGAACAGGTTTGCCCGTTTCGGAAGAGTCTTTAAATGCATTGTACAGGTATGGCAAGAGCTTGTAGCGCATTTCAATATACTTTTTCGAAGTTTTTTCTGCTTCCGGTCCAAATCTCCAAGGCTCCTGACCGTAATTCTTCGGATCCGGCATGTAGTGAATCCGGGAAAATGGAAGGAAAGCGCCGACTTCGATCCAGCGTGTGAAAAGTTCGCTGTCCGCACTGGATGCGAAACCGCCAATGTCATTTCCGACAAAGGATACTCCTGATAATCCGATATTCATGTTCATCGGCATGGACATTTGCAAATGCTCCCAGTTGCTTGTATTGTCTCCTGTCCATATCGCTGCATAGCGTTGAGAACCTGCAAACATATCACGCGTTAAAATAAACGGACGTTCATTCGGTTTATACATGGACCATGCTTTATGGGTTCCTTCGTTTTCTCGATGGCCAAACAAATTATGGAATTCTGTTGAGTAAATTTTGTTTTCATCTGATCCAAAGTAAGTATCCAGCGGCATCGTGTTGTTGTGTTTGTCGTCATCCCTAAACACAGACGGTTCATTCATGTCGTTCCAGATGCCGTCAATTCCTGCATCAAAAAGGGGTTTATGGCTTTTTGCCCACCAATTGCGAACTTCTTCTTTTGAAAAATCAGGGAACACGGAATCGCCTGGCCAAACCGGACCCACAAAATTGCTGCCGTCAGGGTTTTTCGCCCAATAATCTTTCGCTGTTCCTTCCTTATAAACGCTGTAATTTTCATCTTTCTTTACACCAGGATCATTAATAGCAATGGCATGGAAGCCTTCCATCTGTTTTAATCGCTTCAACGCATCTTTGTATTTTTGATCCCACGTAAATACCCTGTAATCTTGCATGTAATCAATGTCGAAATGCATCGTATCTAACGGAATCTTTTTCTCCCGGTAGGTTTTCGCGACATTCACAATCTCATCAGGTGTATATTCCCATTTGCTTTGATGAAGACCCAGTGTCCATTCGGCCGGCAGATCCATTTTTCCGGTAAGTTCTGTATATCGATCAATCACGTTTGAAATTTCCGGACCGTACATGAAGTAATAGGTGAGCGGGCCGCCGTTTGCATAGAAGTAATAGTAATCATCCGACTCACTGGCCATTTCATAGTAGGAACGATGCGAGTTATCAAAAAGAATACCGTAAGCTTTTTTATCCTTCAGACCCATAAAGAAAGGAATGGAAGTGTAAAGATACTTTGTATCCTTTGAATAGCCGAAGGCATCCGTATTCCACATTCCGACACTTTTGCCGCGTTTATTTAAGTTTAATCCTCCTTGTTCCCCGAAGCCGTAAAAGTTTTCCTCTTTATTTGTCTTTTTAAATACGTACGGCTTTCCATTTTCATATCCTGAGGAAGCGCCATTTTTCATGTAATCTTCATTGATGACGTTTCCTTGCTTGTCTAAAAATTTCACACCAAACTTGGATTTATTGATTTTAATCGTAAGCTCTTTTGTTGTAATCGTATACTCATCTTGTCCATCCGACGTTTCGAAGCTAGGTGTTTTCCAATCCTTTTTATGAATGGCCGGAGAATCAAACTCCTTTTGCCCATTTTTTAAAACGGAAACTTTCGCTAGATCTTCTGAATATAGACGAATGAAAGCCTTATATTCGCCTAAATCAAATTGAACGCCATTCTTTAAATTTTTGACACCGGTTACAGTAAACGTTTGCAAATTATCCTTATTAAGGGGAGTATCCGGTTCAGGCTGAGCTGCCGGTGTTTGCCCCCCTGCTGGCGCCGCAAACGTTGTTGTAATGGTTGAAGGCAAGGATACAACCATTACTAGAGCTGCTGCAATCATGACTCTGAATAATTGTGTAAGTTTTAGCATACAATCACCTCATCGAATAGAATTTTAGTACGTACTTAACCTACCAATTCCTTCAAAAATGAACAATACGACGAATGATAGAAATTAAGAAGATTCCTTGTACCTATCCAATTGTTAGCGCTTAATTTTCCGGAGATTTTGGTATAATTGTCAGAGTAAAAAAAGGGACGAAGCGACGGATAATTAATGAAAATGTAATATATGAGAGGTCTTTAGTAATAAGAGTAAACGTTTTCTCTATTTAATTTTTTTTGGAGGAATTATTGAAATTATGAGCTGAATAATTAAGTAAGGAAACTGTTCAACTAGATAAATGACGTTTTTAGTACGAGGAGATGGTTTTATTTAGGAGGTAATGTGATGAAAAATTAGTATAGCGTAAACGATTTCTAAACTGACTTTTTCCGAAAACACTAATTGGCTGCTGAAAATGACAGTATACTGATTTGGTTTTTGAATTGTTGGGAAAAAGAGCTACCTGAATGTCGAAGGGAGAGGGTAGGTTCGGTTTCGCTGTTATACGTTATAATAAACGCATAAATCTTTATAATCATTTTGTAAACTGGCGAAGCGATTGCTGATATTTTTTACAAATGGATTGACTATTTCTTTCGTTGTAATTATACTTGTTACAACGAAAGGGTGATTCCATGAGAATTAGCAACCGGTTCACGATCGCCGTTCATATGTTATCTCTGATAGCGGTCCGTACAGACCTTCTTACTTCAGAGCAAATCGCGGACAGCGTAAATACGAATCCTGTGATTATCCGTCAAATCAGCAGGTTACTAAAAAAATCAGGATTGATTGATGTGAGAAGGGGTTCGGGAGGAGCATATTTATTAAAAGATGCTAGCGATATTTCCTTATATAATGTATATAAAGCAGTTGATGTCGTTTTGGAAGGCGAGCTTTTCCACACTCATGAAAATCCGAACCCGAATTGTTGGGTCGGAGCAAATATTAATCAGGTTCTGGAGCTTTTTTTATTAAAAGCGCAAACAGCCATGGAGGATATACTAAAGGAAGTTTCAATACAAGAAATAACTGAGTTTATTATCCAAAAAAAGAATGCTTCTCAGGAAGCATAATCTTTTTAACAATGTTGTAATATTTTTGTTTACAACGGGTTGGAGCTATTGCCGTAAAATATCAAATAGGTCAGCTTCTCTCATTGTTGTAATGGGTTTGATTACAACGAAATCATTCGTTGCCATTTTAGGAGGTGAGGAAAAATGAAATAAATCCCGGCACAGCAAATTGAGAAATTGCTGCACACCTTTTATTTTTAAGATTACATTTGAGGAGGAGAAAGGAAAATGGCGGATATCAGCAATGCAGATTCAGAAATTAAAGTTCTAGATTGGGAGCAAAACATTAATTCCTATGTCCAATTGATTCCAAATATTGAGTTTTCAAACGTAGAGGGTACGTCATTGAAGCTAAATTTATTAGTATATAGAAACCCTATGGATGCGTTATTTAACAGGGATGGTAACCAAGAAAAATATCCTTTGATTATTTATTTGCAAGGCAGTGGATGGGGATGGACGGAGCAGGATACTTTTGGCTTCTTGCCGCAGCTTGTTGATTTTGCGAAACAAGGCTACGTCATCGCGAGTGTGCAATACAGAGGGAGCAGCGAAGCTATTTTCCCTGCGCAAATTCAGGATGTAAAAACTGCTGTACGTTTCTTAAAAGCAAATGCCTTCCAATATAACATTGATCCACAGAAAGTAGGTGTATGGGGAGATTCTTCAGGCGGGCATTTGGCTCTTTTACTGGGATTAACAGAAGGAATTGAAGAGTTTGATGGAGATCGGGAATATCCCCACGAATCTACTCACGTTCAAGCTATTGTAGACTGGTTTGGTCCGACAGAAATCCTCACCATGAGCCAATTCCCGTCAGCCTTTGACCATGATTCTCCCCAATCGCCGGAATCTAAGCTTATTGGCGGGGCTGTTCAGGAAAACAAAGAGAAAGCGAGAAAAGCTAGTCCAATTGAATACGTGCACCCTGATGCACCACCCATTTTAATGATGCATGGGGATCAAGACGATGTCGTACCATATGAGCAAAGCGTACAATTTTTTAAAGCACTTAAACAAGCAGGAAATGACGCAACCTTATATAAAATAACAGGTGCCGGACATATAGCTTTTACTCAACCCCACACGCTTGAAACAGTTAAATCATTCTTTTATTCACATTTGATAGAGTCGTAAAACAGTCAGCCCTATGTTTTCGAGCTTATGAAGTCTGCTTAATCAGAGTGTCTATATTGGCACTCTTTTTTTGCATACTAACTAACACATATTTATGGTAATCATGTATCGATTCTTGACTGTATCATCCGCTTATTTCACTTATCTAAAAATTGATGAATATTTCAATTTCACATATACTGTTTACGAAGATGTTGTACATAGCTATTTATCAACAGAAACGGAGAAATGAAATGACTGTTTTGCAAGATATAAAACCTAACTTTACCAGTATACGTCTAAATGTAATGGCAGGTATTACAACCGTTCTCGCACTAATCCCAGACTCCTTGGCTTTTGCGTTTATTGCCGGTGTGAATCCGATGATCAGCATTTATTCGACCATCAGCATCCTAATACTCATTTCAATTTTCGGCGGAAGGCCGGGAATGGTCTCAGCAACTGCCGGCTCAATGGCGGTATTAATGACAGCTCTGGTGGCTGAAAATGGTATCGAATACTTATTTGCTGCAACGATACTTACGGGAATTATTCAATTATTGATGGGAGCATTTCGACTAGGGAAGCTCATGAGGTTTGTGCCGCATTCGGTTATCACTGCATTTGTTAATTCTCTTGCTATTCTTATTTTTTTAGCACAGCTGCATTACTTTGAAGATCAATCCTGGGGAATGTACGTTATGATTGCTGGAACACTCCTTGTAATTTATTTAATACCGAAATTTACCTCGGTCGTACCGTCGCCGCTTGTTGCTATCGTGATTATGACGCTTGTCTACTCTTTTTTACCAGGAGGGAATTTGCAGACAGTAGGTGATCTGGCTAATTTATCAACGTCTCTGCCGCTTCCGCATGTTCCGAATATTCCTTTTACCCTTGATACGCTTTGGGTAATCCTCCCAACGTCTCTGTCACTCGCAATTGTCGGATATGCAGAGACTTTACTTACGCAATCAAAGATTGATGAAATGACGGATACGAAGACGAGTAAAGACAAGGAAATAAGAGGACAAGGGATTGCAAATACAGCCACCGGATTCATCGGAGGGATGGCAGGCTGTGCATTGGTTGCTGAATCCTATCTGAATGTGAAAAATGGTGGAACAACAAGGCTGTCTACGATCGTTTCAGGGGTTGTGTTTCTATTATTTATTTTTGTATTTAGTGATCTTGTTTCTATGATTCCGATTGCTGCACTCGTTGGAGTGATGTTTTATGTATGCAGCGAAATTTTCGATTGGGACTACTTACGCAATATCCGGAATACCCCGATCTCCGAAGTGGTTATCATGGTCACGACGGTACTGGTTGTTCTCGCTACACATAACCTGGCAATTGGTGTGCTCATTGGTGTATTGCTAAGTGTCTTACAATATGCTTATAAATCTGCAAAGCTGGAAGTAACGAACGATTGGAACGGGGAAGAAAAGGTCTATCACGTAAAAGGGCAGCTCTTCTTTGTAACGGCAGAGACTTTGAAGGAAAAGATTGATTTGACTGATAACTCGAAAATGGTTTGTATTGATCTAAGCCTTGCCCACGTATGGGACCATTCCGCTCATATGGCTTTGGATAATATCAGTTCCAGTCTTGTTGATAAAGGGAAAAAAGTAAGGTTTCACGGCTGGTAGAATATATTGACAGCAAAAACATTCTATGATATTAAAAAAGTGATTATCTTTAAGTGCTTGTTGTAAAGAGAGGAGATTCTTTAATGGAAAAAATACAATTTAAAGCAGAGTCTAAACGGTTGTTAGAAATGATGATTAACTCGATTTATTCTCAAAAAGAGATCTTTTTAAGAGAGTTAATTTCAAATGCAAGCGATGCAATCGACAAAATCTACTACAAAGCTTTAACCGATGACACTTTAACGTTTGAGCAGGGCAATTATTACATAAAAGTGGATGCTGACAAGGAAAATCGAACGCTAAAGATTTCTGATACAGGAATCGGCATGACAAAAGAAGAGCTTGAAGATCACCTTGGAGTGATTGCCAAGAGCGGCTCGCTTGCCTTTAAAAAAGAAAATGAAATGAAGGATGGCCAGGATATCATCGGGCAATTTGGTGTCGGATTTTATTCATCCTTCATGGTAGCTGACACGGTTACCGTCATCACAAAAGCACTCGGCAGTGATGAAGCGTATAAGTGGGAATCTCAAGGTGCGGATGGTTACACGATAGATACGCATCCAAAAGAAACTGTGGGAACAGAGATTATTTTAAAAATCAAAGAAAATACAGAAGATGAAACGTATGATGAGTATTTAGAGGAGTATCGTTTACAATCGATCATAAAAAAATACTCTGATTTCATTCGCTACCCGATTAAAATGGACGTGACTGAAAGGAAGCCGAAAGAAGACAGCGAAAATGAATTTGAAGATATACAAGAAGAAAAAACAATCAATAGCATGGTTCCAATCTGGAGAAAGAATAAAAATGAGCTTAAGGACGAAGATTACGAGAATTTTTATTCGGAAAAGCATTACGGGTTTGACAAGCCTTTAAAGCATATTCATATCAGTGTTGATGGAGCTGTGAGGTACAATGCCATTTTATTTATACCTGAGCAAATTCCGTTTGACTATTATTCAAAGGAATTTGAAAAGGGATTAGAGCTTTATTCGAATGGCGTATTAATTATGGAAAAATGCGCTGATTTGCTTCCGGATTATTTTAGCTTCGTTAAAGGAATGGTCGACTCTGAAGACTTATCACTTAACATTTCAAGAGAGATTTTACAGCAAGACCGCCAGTTGAAGCTTATCGCGAAAAACATTAAGAATAAAATCAAGAGTCAATTGCAAGGATTATTAAAAGACGATCGTGAGAAGTATAAAAAGTTCTATGAATCCTTTGGAAGACAGTTGAAATACGGGGTATACAGTGACTATGGCAGTCATAAAGATGTGCTGCAGAACTTATTGATGTTCTATTCATCCAAAGAGAAAGAGCTTGTCACTTTAGATGAATATGTATCAAGAATGCCTGAGGATCAAAAATACATTTATTACGCTTCCGGAGAAAGCCATGAACGGATTGAAAAACTGCCGCAGACGGAAATCGTAGCAGAAAAAGGGTATGAAATTTTATATTTCACCGATGAAGTGGATGAATTCGCAATCAGAGTGCTGACAAATTTTAAAGAAAAAGAATTCAGATCTGTCTCAAGCGGTGATCTAGGAATTGAAGTAAAAGAAAGCGAGACGGATACAGAGTCAGAGGAGAAGGACAACAAAGACCTCTTTGAATATATGAAAACGACGCTGTCCGGCAAAGTAAAGGATGTACGGGTATCAAAACGATTAAAGACCCATCCAGTCTGTTTATCCACTGATGGCGAAGTAAGTATCGAAATGGAAAAAATCCTGAAATCGATGCCGAATAACCAAAACATTCAAGCGGAAAAGGTTTTGGAAATTAATACGAATCATGAAGTGTTCAAGTCATTACAGGAAGCATTTGAAACTGATAAAGAAAAAGTCAATTTATATACAAATCTATTGTACAATCAAGCGCTTCTTATTGAAGGATTGCCGGTCAACGATCCCGTCGAGTTTACAAACGACATTTGCAAGATCATGGTGTGATAAAAAAAGATTTATGAAAATCTAATAAAAGTAATTGATAATCAATAAAAAGCAGGGGAATTCCATGAAGGATTCTAGCCTGCTTTTTTATTAGCTGCAAAGAAATAAGTTCTCTAAAGCCCTCGCTATGATATAGAAAAGCCATCTCTTTTTCATACTTCATTTCTAAATAATAAACATTAGTTACAGTTATTTATATATTTATATAAATAATAGAAGATACTCTATTAGATTTCCATTTCCTTTGTAATAGTAAGTTAGAATCAGATTTTGACGATTTCTTAGGGAAATAGACTATTAAAATAAACAAATTAATGGTAATATAAAGACTTGAAATTAGAAAAGGAGAGATCAATTTGAAGAAGGTTTTTCTGCGCGCATTAGCTTTTAGTTTATGCCTAGTATTTAGCTATGCATTCTTACATACTGCAGCTGAGGCTAAAACACAAAAAACAAGTAGTTATTATGTAGTAAAAACGTCGAATCTATATGACACAACCACAAGCAAAAAACGAAAAATTACTACTATCCCTGTTAATACTAAACTTTCAACGACAAGTTCAAAGTCATCTAGCATGTATAAAGTTACATATAAGGGACGGACCGGATACGTATATAAATCGAATCTTGCTGATAAAGCAAAACCGGTCACGAAATATATCGTAAAAACATCAAATCTATACTCTTCAAATACGAGTAAATCAAAAATACTTGCGTCGGTTCCTGTCAATGTAAAACTATCAACGACGAGTCCTGTTTCTGATAAAATGTACCAAGTGAAATACAAAGGCAAAACCGGATATGTTTATCGCGGGAACACGGGAGACAAGCCGAAAGCGGTTGAGAAGTATACTGTAAAAACGTCAAATCTATACTCTTCAAATAAGAGTAAATCAAAAATACTTGCGTCGGTTCCTGTTAATGTTAAACTATCAACGATGAGTCCTGTTTCTGATAACATGTACCAAGTGAAATACAAAGGCAAAACCGGATATGTTTATCGTGGGAACACGGGAGACAAGCCGAAAGCGGTTGAGAAGTATACCGTAAAAACGTCAAATCTATACTCTTCAAATAGCAGTAAATCTAATATCATCACGTCAATTCCTGTTAACCATAAGCTGACAACTACTAGTCCAGTATCTGATAATATGTACCAAGTGAAAATTAACGGTAAAACAGGATATGTTTATCGTGGGAATCTAAGCGGCAAGCCAAAGGCTATTGATAAGTTCGTTGTAAAAACAACGAATCTATATGATTCATACAAGGGGAATAAAAAAATAATCGCGTCAATTCCTCTAAATAATAAACTAACAACGACAAGTCCAGTGTCTGACAACATGTACAAAGTTACATATAAGGGGAAAACGGGCTATGTTTATCGTGCGGATCTGGGAGACAAAGCGAAACCTATCACTAAATATGTAGTCAAGAAGTCAAATTTATACGATACAACTTCAAGTGATAAACGAATTATTACTTCAATTGATATCAATAATAAAGTAACTACAACGAGTCCGGATAACTCCAGTATGTATCAGGTAACTTATAACGGAAGAACGGGATTTGTCTATCGTTCCAATTTAGGTGATAATTTTGTCTCCTATACAAATAAATACAATACCTCACAAATCACTAGGTATGATATTTCCCGGATTCCTTTTCAGGAAAAAAATTCTCAATATAGAATGCCTAATTTCAATGCTGATGAAATAGCCAATATTCCTTCAGCTAAAAGATATTCAGATTCTGAAGCACCAATTGATTTGGATGTATGGGACAGCTGGCCGCTTCAAAACCCGGATGGAACTGTTGCTGAATATAACGGCTACCATATTGTATTTGCTCTTGCTGGCAAGCCAAGAACGAATGAAACATTTATTTATATGTTTTATCAAAAAATCGGAGAGACTTCGATTGACAGCTGGAAAAATGCCGGACGAGTATTTACGGATGCCGATAAATTCAATGCAAATGATCCGATTTTAAAGCATCAAACGGAAGAATGGTCAGGCTCAGCTGCATTAATCGATCATAAGATCCGCCTTTTTTATACAGATTTCTCAGGCAGCATGGCTCTTGGCGGCACTGGTGATAGCAAACAAACTTTAACTACAGCTCAAGTAAATGTTGGTTTACATGATGAATCATTAACCATTGACGGTGTACAAGACCATAAATCAATCTTTGATGGTGATGGGAAAATCTATCAGAATGTTTCTCAATTTCATGATGAAGGAATGTTTTCTTCCGGAGATAACCATACTTTGAGAGACCCTCATTATGTAGAGGATAATGGCCGTAAATACCTTGTATTTGAAGGAAATACAGGATCCGATAATGGTTACCATGGAGATTTATCTTTATATAACAAAGCATTTTACGGTGGAGATGATTACTACTTTCAATCAGAATTTCAACGTATTATGTCTAGTCCTAAGAAAAAGTTAGCGACATTAGCAAACGGTGCTCTGGGCATTATTGAAATCAACGATGATTTCACACTAAAAAAGGTCATGAACCCATTAATTACATCCAATTTGGTGACAGACGAAATTGAACGTGCGAATGTCTTTAAATTAAAAGACAAATGGTATCTATTCACAGATACAAGAGGTGCGAAAATGGGGGTAGATAACATTTCGCCGAATATGATCTATATGTTGGGGTATGTATCTGACTCATTAACAGGACCATATACACCGCTTAATGATACTGGTCTTGTCATCGCGTCTGATGAAGACTTCAACAGCCGTACCTTTACGTATTCGCATTATGCTTTATTGCCAAAGAATCCTAACGACAATAATGTAGTAGTAACAAGCTACATGACAAATCGTGGAGCATCTAGTATCAATCATTCTACATTTGCTCCTAGCTTCTTGTTGAATATTGATGGAGATAAAACCTATGTCCGTCAACACGACATTCTTGAACAAGGACAATTAACTACAGATACTCCTACAAGCGCTAATGAAAGTAACTATTCAGGGAACTAAAGTGTTCTTAAAAGTGTTTGTAAATTAAAAGATAATTAAAAGAACCGCAGAAAACTTTTTAAAGTTTGATCTGCGGTTCTTTTATTTTTCTAATCGGACTAATGACAAATATTAAGGGAGACGAATAGATGGAGTCAATTCGTTTCCCTAAACATTAATTGGTGACTAATTTCTTTACCGCTGTTTCAGCCCACTCCGGAATCTCCACACTTCCAATTGGAAATGGATTCCTTGATACAGGCCCATGAAAATCACTTCCGCCGGAAACAGTCATGCCGAATCGTTCAGCTTGCTTCTCCCAGTATTCAACATCAGCCGAACTGTGCTTAGGATGCCAAACTTCAATTCCATCTAAACCTGCAGCAACAAGTTCTTCTAATGAAAATGGTTTTATATAAATGCCTGGGTGGGCGAGAAAGGCTTCTCCTCCTGCTTCATGGATGAGATCAATCGCATTTACAGCGGAAAAGGGACTACGTTCGACAAACCCGGGCTTTCCTTTTTTCAGCAATGCTTGGTGTGCTTCCTTCCAATTAGGGAAATAACCGGCGGCAGCAAGCTCCTCGGCGATGTGAGTACGCACGAGAACACCTTTCCCGACACGGTCGAGACATTTATCAAATGAAATCGTATATCCAAGTTCATTCAATCGATCAACAATCTTTTTTCCCCAGTCTTTTCGTTCTTGAGATCTCCAGGAAATATGCCCTAGCATACTAGGGTGTTCCGGATCGAAGTTATATCCGAGTATGTGCAGTTCACCGTAGACACCGTCTGTATTGAGCTCGATGCCGGAGATCAGGTTCAAGTTTGATGGAGCAAGCTTCTTTGCTTCTTGATAGCCTTGAATCGCGTCATGGTCGGTAATTGCGATATCAGTAAGCTTCTTTTTCTGGGCGTCTGCAATGATTTCTTCCGGTGTCCAATGTCCGTCAGAGAACACGGAATGAATGTGCAAATCGATCATTGGTTTTATTATCTCCTTTCTTTTTTTCAACTGCCAAAGTCAGTCCAACAATATCACCAGGCTGGTACCGCTCTTGAAAAGCTGGTGAATAAAGAGTGAGCATTTGCTTTTCTATTTTAACATTATAATGGATTTCGTTTCCTTGAAATTGGACAAATGATACCACACCGACAATACTGTTTTCCGTGGGGTCGCCGATTTTCCATTGCTCCGGTCTTACAGGGAAGAGGTTCTGATTCTTAAGTTCTTGTGAAATGCCGATATCCTCCCATTCTACCATAGGGAAACCATCCGGAATAAATACATTTTGCTTCGTCCACTGTCCTTGGATCAGGTTGCTTTTGCCCACAAATGTTGAAACGAAGACAGTTTCCGGCTTAGTATAGATCACTTCAGGAGTGTCTGCCTGTTCAACGATTCCGTTATTCATGACGATGATTCTATCAGCCATGGCGAGTGCTTCACTTTGGTCGTGGGTGACATAGACAATTGTTGCTTTTGTCTGTTGATGGATGGATTGAATTTCTTTCCTCATTTCCATTCTGAGCTCTGCATCGAGGGCACTCAACGGCTCATCCATCAAAAGCAGGACAGGTTCCGGCACGATGGCTCTTGCCAGTGCGACCCTCTGTCTTTGGCCTCCGGAAAGTTCAGAAGGATACCGGTGTTTAAAGGCTTCCATTTCCACCATTTTCAGAACGTCGTGAACGCGTTCCTCTTGCTGCTGTTTGGATTGGTTTTTGGTAAACCTGTGGTGTTTAAGGGCAAATTCAACGTGCTCTTGCACGGTTAAATGCGGCCAAAGCGCGAATGATTGAAAAACCATGCCTATATTTCGTTTTTCAGGCTTTACAAGCCGTTTAGGCGAGGCAATTTCTTCTTCGTTTAGAAAAATGCTGCCTTCACTCGGTTTGATAAATCCGGCCAGAAGCCTGAGCAGGGTCGTTTTTCCACAGCCAGAAGGACCAAGGATCGCAATAAATTCTCCTTCTTTAAATGAAAGGTTAATATGATTCAATGCAGAAAACGAACCATATTGCTTGCTCACGCCGTTAAGTTCAATCATTTTTCAAGCTCACTCGCTTTCCTATAAAATTTTGAAAAAGCATCAGGCTGACACCGCCAATCAGGATGGCTAAGACAATCAATGTAGAAAAAGCGGTTGAATATGTGCTGTAGCCTGCCTGTTCAAAGCTGAAAATCATGACGCCGATCGTCTCTGCGCCGCTTGACCATAGGAGGCTTGAGACAGTAAGCTCAGCTAAAGCCGTAAGAAATACGAGAAATGCTCCGCTCATTATTCCTGGCAGCAGCAGGGGAAGCAAAATGCTTCTCCATTTGGTAAACCCGGATGCTCCCGACGTCTGTGCTGCTTCCTCCATGCTGGGATCAAGCTGGGAGAAGGCTGTCAGGCTTCCTCTGAATTGGAGCACGAGAAATCTTGTCAAATAGGCGATTAGCAAGATCCAGATCGTTCCGTACACGCCTGGGTACCATCCTGGGACAGGCTGCATCCACATCAGAATCATGCTCAAGGCCAAAACCGTTCCGGGGAGAGCATAAGGCAATGTGACGATTCCTTCTGCTGCTCGTGTCCAGAGATTTGGTTGTTTAAATCGAACATATGCGAGCAAGGTTCCTGCGAAAAGGCAAGTGATCACTGTGGCCAAGCCTAACATAATGCTATTGCTTACCGAACGCGCTACCTTGCTGTCTGTAAACAAATAAAGATAGTTTTTGAACGAAAGATTTTCCCACGATAGTGATAGACCGTATGCCTTGATCAAGGAGGTGGCTGCCATTGCCAGAAACGGAACTAGGCTTGTCAACAGCAAAAAGCTCCAAAGACTGGCTTGAATCAATCGCCTGGATCTTGTTGACACGTAGTAACGGGGCTCCATATCGCGCTTTGTCGTTTCATTTGCTTTGCTTTTTCTTACAATGATCGCTTGAATGATAGTACCTGCCAAAGCGATAACGCCGAGCATTACTGATAATACTGCAGCTCTGGCAAATGCGCTGGGGCCGTAACCGATGATTTGCTCGTAAATATAGGTGCTCAGTACGCGAATGTTTGATGGAATGCCTAAAAATGCAGGTACACCGAAGTTGTCTAAGTTCGATAAAAATGCAAGCAAAGCACCGCTTCCTATTCCCGGAAGAGCCATGGGGAAAATAATTTTCCGAAAAGCAGTCCATCTGCCGGCTCCGGAAACCATCGCCGCTTGCTCCGCGTCGCGGGGAATTTTTCGAAAGACATCGACACTCATAAGATAGACGACCGGGTAATGGGAAATGCCGAGAACAAAGATAATTCCTCCCATCCCGTAAAGATTAGGCAGCATCTCATCTCCAAACAACATCGCAAGCGGTCCTGAACCGCTAAAAAACTGAACCCATGCGAGGGTAGTAATATAGGAGGGGATGATAAAAGGGAGATAGATAAACAGCTGCATTGCTTGTTTGCCGCGGATATCCACATAGGCCATAATCCAGGCCGTGCTGACACCAAGCACGACGGAAAGCAGAGTACTAAAAGCTGTAATCCAAACCGTATTTTCAATGGATTTCCACGTAGCGGGATCTGTAAGCACCTCTTCATATACCCCAAAACTTAAAGCACCTTCTGCTCCAAAGCTTAAGCTTATTAAACGGACGATAGGCATCAGAAATAGAAAGAGGAGAACAGCAAAACCGATAATTTTCCAGGTCAAAGTATGAAAAGATAGGAAAGAAAGCGAAAAAACGGGTTTCGCTTTCTGTTCAATAGAAGATTTAAATAGCATGTCATTTCGCTTCCTTTCTTTTACGATTACTTGCCAAATAGGTCACCGAATTTTTTCTTATCGTCTTCTCTGGATTGATAAAGCTCGTTGATATCCGTTTTGAGTACTTTCATTTTGTCAATGGTTTGTAAGCCTTCAGGGGCAGAGATTCCTTCACGGATCGGTGTATAGCCGAATTCAACTGCAAGCTCTTGGCCATCCTCTGATAAGACGTAATCAACGAACGCTTTAGCGGCCGCTGCGTTTTTTGCATCCTTCATAATTCCAATCGGTTCTGTGATGACTGGAACGCCTTCTTCAGGATATACGAGATCAACCGGAGAACCCTCAGCTTTTGCACGAGCCACAATAAAATCTACAACCATTCCGTACGATTTTTCTCCTGAAGCAACGGCTTTTAATACATCGCCATTTCCTTTTGTAACAACTGCATTATTGCCTTTAATGCTTTCATAAAAATCCCAGCCGAAATCATTTTGGCGAGTGAAAACACCTAAGTTATACGCCGCAGCTCCGGAATAAAGCGGGCTTGGCATGATGACCTTGTCCTTTGCATCTGCTGATGTGAGAGCTTCCCATCCTTTAGGCAGGCTTTTGACCTTATCGGTATTCACGGCAAGAGCGGTAGCCATTACCTTCGTTCCGAAATACATATGATCAGCATCGACAAATTCCTCAGGGATGCTGCCGGCTTCTTTTGATTCATAAGCTTGAAGCAAATCCTCTTTCTTAAGGCTTTCAAACGTAACTGAATCGGCTAATAGCATAACATCTGCTTGGACTTTTCCTGACATTTTCTCCGCTTTCACCTTTGAAATAACTTCTTCTGTTCCGGAACGGAAGGTTTCTACTTTGACATCCGGATATTTTTCTTTAAAGCCGGCGACCAGCTTTTCTGCGTCAGCGTCTGGCTGAGAGGTATAAAATTGAAGGGTTCCCTCTATCTTTTCACTTTTTTGTTCGTTTTGCCCGTTTTGATCGTTTGAGCCTGAAGATGAGTTGCTCCCGCATGCACTAAGTAATAAGAGAATGAGTGCGCTTAGTAAGACCGTTAATTTTTTTCTCATAATTGTTGAACTCCTTTAAAGGTTTGGAATGTATGTTTGTTGAACCATCGATCGATTTGTTCTTGTTTTTTCTTATAATGAGTTCTGAATTCGATTGGCGAGATAGTAATATAGCCTTCCCGCAATAGCTGAAAATCACTTTCACTATCAAGGTTATCCAGTTCGGGCATTAGATCCTTCAGCCAATAATAAATGTGTCCATGCGGGTCATTAAGGCCGACATATCGGTAGCGGGATACAGTCATGTCAAGCGGAATCACCTTTACCCCTTTGCACTGCTCTTTACTCAAATATGGCAGATTAATGTTTAGAAAAGCAGTGTTGGGAAGCTTGTTTTGAATCAATACCTCCGCCACTTTGTAAAATAGCTGTGAAACCTTTGTGAAGTTCACTTTTTGACTTGAAAACGCATTAAGAGAAACGGCAGCTGAAGGAATTCCGTAAAGAACTGCTTCTGAAGCGCCTGCTATTGTTCCGGAGTAGTAAAGATCCCTGCCGAGATTCGGTCCAAGGTTAATGCCGGAAAACACAAAATCGGGCGGCTCTTTCATCAACACTTCGATGCCAAGCTTTACACAATCGACAGGTGTTCCATTAATGCACCAGGTTCCCTTGGTTCCGGGGAAAATATCGAGCGGCATCGCTTTGATCGGCTGGCGCAGCGTGATGGAATGACTGACGGCGCTTCTTTCTTGATCTGGGCAAATAACATACACATCGGCAAAATGCTGTAAAACCTGTACCATTGCTTCTAAGCCGGGAGCAAATATGCCATCATCGTTGGAAACTAATATTTTCAACCGAACACCTCCTGTTCTTCGGGTAAGAAGAGCTTCCTTACGTAATAAAGGTTAATATGCCACCAATCAAGAGATGGCGATGGATCCAAGCCTTCAATAACAATAGGAAGAGGTACTTGGGTGAGAAAATAATGAATTGACTCCCGATCGATTATGCCGGTGCCAAGCGGGACGTGCAGACGAGTGTTCAAATTGTCACTTAAATGGATCTTATCGACTCTTGCTGTTTCAGCAAAAGCGGCAACGGGATCTTGCGAGCTCTTAATATGTGCGACATCAAACGTGGTGCGAAGAGCTGTGTGACAGGACTGAATGAAATGATTCAATACAGTAGGTGATGTAATGAATTCTTTCGGTTTTTCTTCCATTAGCTCAAGCGACATTGTTTTTCCGTATTGTTTTGCTTTCTGAACAATTTTGTCCACGGATTCAAGCAGAATTTCTTCATAATACTCAGTTCCCAAGACAGGAAGTGTAGCTTGTCCGGGATGAAACGTAATAGAACCTGCACCAATCCGGTCCGCTAGTTCAATGGAATGAAAAATTCTTGCAATCGAAGCCTCTCTGATTTCCTGGTCTAATGATGCGATGTTTAAATCCCAGCTTGGCGCATGCAGTGTAAAGTTCAATTCGAAGTTATTATTCTTGTGAATAAGCTGAGGATCCGAACGATAATGCCACACGTGCTCAGACCAAATCTCCAATCCGTCGATGCCGGACGCTTTTGCAAAAGGTACTATTTCTTCAACCGGAAGTGACCAAGCGAGAGTTGAGGAAAAGAGAATTTGAGGCACTAGGTTCATCATTCCCTTCTTCGTTATATTTGTCATCTTAAGTTTACTATCCAGATATTTTGTTAAATTAACGAAACGTTATAGGCTTTGTTATCGTTTTGTAAACAAGAACAGAGTTGATTTAGCAGGGAATTTACACCAAAGATTGGAGTGATGAGGTTTAAGTCGGTTTGATTGTAAATATACCGTAAAAAATTTACATGAAATTAAACTTTGAAGAGAAATGAATGATGTAAGTATTCTAGGTAGCTTAACTAATGAATGAGGAAATAAAGTACACAGAATAGATTTTTCAATAGTTGTTTCGAACTATTTATGATAAATATTTACAAATGATATTATCAAGAAAACAGTACAGCAGGGATGAAATAATCATGTAAAGATATTTAATTTAACAGCTAATTTTTGGTTGTTATATTCTTTTACTAGTATTTTCGCTGTGAATTTAGAACCCTGTTTTTATTTTTAGTGTCAACTCCTTTATTCATTAATCTATCTAATAGAGGTAAAGTAACGGTCATTCTATGAAAAACGCACCTCGGAAACTGGTATTTCTCCAAGATGCATTTTTTAGGGAATTGGATGTTGAATGCTTTGATTATGATTGTAAAAAATGAATGAATTTTTTTAAACTATGGCGCTGCTGCTTTCTCTGTTTAATAACAAATTCAATTTTTATTTTCTCTTTTAGTTCTTGAAAATGGATTGTATTTTCTTTTCGATTTTGAGCAACATCCGCTGGCATTAAACTAATCCCAAGGCCTTCACTGACAGCTTGCAGAATGGCTTCAAGCGAATCAAATTCTATAATTGCTGGCTCTTTATCATTTCGTTTCCTCCAAAAATCGAATAATGTATTTCTATAAACACAGCTCGGATCGCTGTTAACTAGTAAAGTTTGTTCATGCTGTTTCTTTAATTGATCATGAGTGAGTGAAATTAACGTGATGTTTTCAAAATAAGAATAGACGGCTTCAAACTGAGAATGATTGTATTCACCATTAATAAAAAGCCCATCAAGTTCTCCATAAGAAAGCATTTCTAGTAATTTTAACTTCTCACTTGTCCTTATTTTCACATCCACAGTATGATTTGTTTTTAAAAATGCGGAAACCAATTGAGGTATTTTAACAGCAGAAATTGTTTGACTTGCTCCTATTGTTAAAGGCTCTCTCCATTTATGAGGATTGATTGCCGCTTTTGCTTCTTCCATTAAAACGGTCATTTGGTTTACATAATTCAACAAAATTTTCCCTTCGTTCGTCAATGTTACGCCACGGTTATTACGTATAAATAATTTAACTCCGAGCTCAACCTCCAACCCTTTCAGTCGTTGGGAGATATTAGGCTGTACATAGCCTAATTTTTCAGCTGTTTTTGACATTGATTGCAGTTGTGCAACATGTTTGAAAATCCTTAAATCATGACTTTCCAAGATTCCATTCCTCCATTGATATCATTAAAAATGATATCAGTCTCATTATTCAGTATTATACCTCTTATGCGACAAGCAGGTAAAATTAAGCGAGGAGGAGATCAAATGAAGTTAAAAGATAAAGTAGTGATTATAACAGGCGGCGGAACTGGAATTGGAAAAGCAACAGCGTTAAAAGCAGCAGAAGAGGGAGCGAAAGTGGTCATCAATTACAGTCGCTCAGAAAAAGAGGCAGAGGAAGCAGTCGACGAGGTTACAAAACGAGGAGGCACCGCACTCGCTGTAAAAGCAAATGTATCGATAGAAAAAGAAGTGGAACAGATGGTATCCCGGACTGTCAACACATTTGGGACAGTTGATTGTTTAGTAAACAATGCGAGTATAACTGCTCAAATACCAATAGAAGACTTACATTCAGCTTCGGATCAAGTGTGGGATACACTCTTCAATGTAAACGTAAAAGGAATGTTTCATTGTGTTAAAGCTGTCGTTCCTTATATGAAGGAGCATAAATCCGGTGCTATCGTCAATATGGGAAGTGTTGCAGGCGTTACAGGCATTGGTTCATCTATCCCATATGCCGCTACAAAATCAGCGATTCACACGATGACTAAATCGCTGGCAGTTGCATTAGCACCAAGTATTAGAGTAAATTGTATCGCGCCTGGCGCAGTCGATACGAGATGGTGGGCTGATAATCGCGAAAAAATGTATCAACTCGCCGGTGATTTGCCGCTAAATAGAGTATCCATGCCGGATGATATTGCAGAGGCAGTTCTTTTCCAATTAACCCAAGAATCGATTACAGGTCAAAAATTTACGATCGATAACGGACAGACACTTTGATATTTAGGAGTGTCTTTTTTATGTAATTAAATATTAAGATTTTATGGGATTGTTTAATGTTAGACTATTTTAATGAGATTTACCATTTTTCAAATTAGTTACAAACGTTCTAACTTACTAATCATACCTATTTCGTATATCTGATAGATTAAAAATGTCACAATCTAAATCATCCGTTAACAATTTCGCCAAACTTACGTCATAGAATGTTCAATACTGAGCAATTGAAACAGGAAAAAAGTCGTATATAATAAAGACAAAATCAAAAGTTTGTTCAATACTGAGCAAACTTTTTCATTATATATTAATCTGTAGAAAGAAGGCTGTAAAAATGGATGTAATCGAGCTTTCTCGTATTCAATTCGCGTCTACCACACTTTTTCACTTTCTATTTGTGCCGCTTTCAATAGGGCTTGCGTTTATCATCTCAATAATGGAAACGATGTACGTTGTGAAAAGGGATGAACAATATAAGAGACAGGCAAAGTTTTGGGGGCATTTGTTTTTAATTAACTTTGCTGTCGGTGTCGTCACAGGGATTCTGCAGGAGTTTCAATTTGGAATGAACTGGTCAGAGTATTCCCGGTTCGTAGGAGATGTGTTTGGCGCTCCGCTTGCGATTGAGGCATTGCTTGCTTTCTTTATGGAGTCCACGTTTTTAGGATTGTGGATTTTCGGCTGGGACCGGCTGCCGAAGTGGGTGCATTGTTTATGCATTTGGCTCGTCTCTTTAGGAACGATTTTCTCTGCATTCTTCATTTTGGCCGCCAACTCGTTTATGCAGCATCCTGTTGGTATGGTGCTTCAAAACGGGCGCTTGGAAATGAATGATTTCTTTGCGATTTTGACAAACGGCCAGCTATGGGTGGAGTTCCCTCATACAGTATTCGGCTCTTTTGTGACAGGAGCGTTCTTTATTACCGGCGTAAGTGCGATCATGCTTCTTAGAAAAAAACATATCGAATTTTATAAAAAGTCGTTTCAAATTGCCATTACAGTCGGTTTGATCTCGGCTTTAGGCGTAGCGCTTTCGGGACACGAACAGGCGCAGTATTTAGTCGAAACCCAGCCGATGAAAATGGCTGCCAGTGAAGGCCTGTGGGAAAACAGCGAAGATCCGGGTGCTTGGACGGTTACAGCAAACATCAATGTCGATAAAAAAGAAAATACTGCAGAATTTAAAATTCCGTATTTGTTGAGCTACCTTTCTTACGGAGACTTTTCCGGATCGGTGACAGGGATGAACGAGCTGCAAGAGAGGTATGTAAAAATGTATGGCAACGGGGATTATATCCCGCCTGTCAAAACGGTGTTCTGGAGTTTTCGGATCATGGCAGGTCTTGGAGGAGTACTTGCTTTCTTAAGTATTTGCGGCGCTTACTTAATGGTTCGCAAAAAATTAGAAACGAGCAAGTGGTTTTTGCGAATTATGATCGCGGCAATCTCCTTTCCGTTTATCGGAAATTCGGCAGGCTGGATTATGACAGAAATCGGCCGTCAGCCTTGGGTCGTCTTTGGTTATATGCAAACGGAGGATGCCGTTTCTGCAAATGTAACCGCCGGACAGGTTTTGTTTTCACTGATCACATTCTCCGCGTTCTATTTGATTCTTTTAGGTGTCATGGTCACTTTGTTTGTTCGTGAAATTAAAAAAGGACCGTATCATGAAGCGGAGGAAAAAGAAGAGAATAAAGATCCATTTACGAAGGAGGGTCAACATGCTTTCTCTTAATGAGTTTTGGTTCATCATTGTTTCCTTTATGTTTGTCGGCTTTATTTTTCTCGAAGGTTTTGACTTTGGAGTTGGTATGTCGGGGAAAATTGTAGCGAAAAGCGATGCGGAACGTAGAGTATTCATCAATACTATCGGTCCGTTTTGGGATGCGAATGAAGTGTGGCTGATTACCGCGGTAGGAGCGATGTTCGCCGCGTTTCCGAACTGGTACGCTACACTATTAAGCGGATTTTATCTTCCTTTCGTCATTTTACTGCTAGCCTTGATTGGCAGAGGTGTAGCATTTGAATTTAGAGGAAAAGCGGAGAATCCGGTGTGGAGAAGTGTATGGGATTGGATTATTTTCTTCGGAAGTCTGATCCCTCCGCTTGTTTTCGGAATCGTGTTCTCAGCGCTGGTCAGAGGGGTTCCGATTGATAAAAATATGCAAATTCACGCGGGGCTAACTGACATCGTAAATGTCTATACTGTTCTTGGCGGCATTACCTTAACGATGCTTTGCTTATGGCATGGTCTGCTCTTTGCCACACTTCGTACGGTTGATTTGCTTCGTACTCGCTGCCGAAAAGCGGCAAAGAGGTTGCTGCCGATCAACGCGCTTTTGCTGGTTGTCTTTTTGGCTGCGACTTTCTTTACAACTGACGTGTTTGATGCACACGGAATGATATTAGAATACTTGTTTGTACTGGGAATCCTCGTCTATTTGCTTTCCGGATGGTTCATAACGATAAAAAGAGACGGCTGGGCATTTTTCATGTCCGGAATGATTTTAATCCTGCTTACGAGCTCAGTGTTCATTGGACTATTCCCGAGGGTGATGATCAGCACTATCAGTGATACGTATCATTTAACGATTCAGAATGCCGCTTCAGGACCATACTCTTTACAGGTAATGACCTATTTAGGCCTCGGTTTATTGCCGTTTGTTCTGGGATATCAAATATGGAGCTACTATGTATTTCGTAAACGCGTTGATCATAGGGAGCATATGGAGTACTGATGGGAAGAAATTTAATGGCCTACCAAGGAATAAAGATTGTCCTTGCCGTTGTGTCAGGACTCATTTTGCTTCAAACCGCGGCCATTATCCTTCAAGCGAAATGGCTGTCTGATGTCATTACCTCATTGTTTCACGGAGAATCATTAGGATCAAAGGTACCTTCAATCTGCGGCTTTATAGTCGCCTTTCTTGCCAGGCAGTTTTTTGCATTCGCTGTAAAGAAGGTGTGTCTCAGATTTGGAGAAAGGACTGTGGAGCAACTGCGGACGGATTTGCTGGAAAGCATTTTTGCTCTCGGCCCAAGGTTTACCAAAAAAGAAGGCACGGGAAATTTAGTGACCTTTTTAATCGAAGGATTATCCAAGCTGCGAAATTATCTAGAGCTCTTCATTCCGAAAATGGCAGCGATCGGTATTACGCCTTGGATTCTTCTTGCTTACGTTTGGATGAATGATTCGTTATCTGGTCTTATTTTACTTGTTACAATGCCGATTCTTATTATTTTTATGATCTTGCTGGGCTTGGCCGCGAAAAAGAAAATTGACGATAGGTGGGATTCATACCGGGTGCTATCCAATCATTTTGTCGATTCCTTACGCGGATTAGAAACCTTGAAATTTCTCGGCAGAAGCCGCGGACATGCGGAGACGATCGAAAAAGTGAGCGGCAGATACCGTAAATCGACGATGGGAACGCTGCGAATTGCGTTTCTTTCGACTTTTGCTTTAGATTTTTTTACGATGCTGTCCGTTGCGATTGTAGCAGTAACACTAGGGTTGCGCCTCGTTGATGGAACTTTATTGTTAGAACCTGCTTTGCTTGTGCTTTTATTAGCGCCGGAGTATTTTCTGCCGATTCGCGAGGTGGGAAACGACTATCACGCTACGCTGGATGGGAAGGAAGCAGGAGACGCGATTTTAAAAGTGATCAAACAAGCAGAAACTGTATCACGAGCTGGGGCGGCGCCGGAATGGAAGGCGGATAGCTCTTTGGAATTAAAATGTGTGGCAGTTTGTCATGAAGGTCATGATGAACCTGCTTTAAAAGATATTTCTTTGGCGATAAAAGGAAACAAAAAGGTTGGGATTGTCGGAGCGAGCGGTGCCGGGAAATCGACATTTGTCGATGTTCTTAGCGGGTTTCTTTCAGCTAATAAAGGACAGATATGTGTGAATGAAAAAGAGGTGAAGCTTGCTTGTCAGGATTGGCAGCAGCAAACGGCATATATCCCGCAGCATCCGTTTATTTTTCAAGGGACGATTAAAGAAAACATTCGGTTTTACTGTCCGAACGCGACTGATGAACAAGTCTTAAGTGCAATTGAACTAGCTGGATTAACAGGAATTGTCAATAAATTTCCGAACAAAGAAGATGAACTCATCGGTGATGGAGGTAGAGTCTTGAGCGGTGGCCAGGCTCAGCGTGTTGCGCTGGCACGGGCATTTCTGAGCAATCGTCCGTTATTGCTGCTTGATGAACCGACTGCCCAGCTCGACATTGAAACAGAATATGAATTAAAAGATGTGCTGCTGCGTTTAGCGGAAAATAAATTGATGTTCTTCGCTTCTCACCGCTTGCATTGGATGAAGGACATGGACGTGATTGTTGTCATGGATAAGGGAAGAATTGTGGAAACAGGAACACATTACGAACTGCTTCATCGACAAGGAGCTTACTATCGCTTGCTGAGAGTGCAAATGGGGGATGCATCATGAGACAGCGAGACTGGATCGTGCCATACGTGAAACAATATAAATACCGCATGCTGTCCATCTTGCTGCTTAGTATGTTGACGGTGGGATCTGCCGGTGCATTAATGTTTACATCTGGATATTTGATTTCTAAAGCCTCCTTACAGCCGGAGACTATTTTGCTAGTTTACGTACCAATTGTCCTCGTTCGTGCATTTGGTTTGGGACGGTCCGTCTTTCGCTACTCGGAGCGGTTGGTTAGCCATGATTTTATTCTCCGTGTGCTTGCGAAAATGAGAACTCGTCTTTATCACCTGGTGGAACCAAAAGTGGGGGCAAGCCTGCGCTATAAAACGGGAGAAATACTCGGCGTTTTAGCTGAAGACATTGAAGGATTGCAGGATTTGTTTTTACGAACGGTGCTTCCGACTGCTTCAACCTTATTGCTCTATATTCTCACGGTGATCGGGCTCGGCTTCTTCAGCATTCCGTTCGCTCTCTTGATGGCCATGTATCTGTTTCTGTTAGTCGTTGCTATGCCGTTATTTTCTTTGTTCCATATGAAAGCTGTACATCAAGCCTACAAAAAACAAAAGAACGATGTGTACCAGTATGTCACAGACGGCTTTCTTGGGATTAGCGACTGGCTGATGAGCGGACAGAAAAAGAATTTTTTTGACCGATATTATCAAATGGAACAGAGGCTTGACCAAATGGGTAGGCGTACGAAAACTTGGACGTACTACCGTGAATTTGTTGGCCAGCTAGTGATTGCGGCTATGATCGTAAGCATGATTTGTTTTGCAGCATCATTGGTTTCGAACGATCAATTGGCGGGCGTATTTATTGCAGCCTTCGTGCTTGTCGTATTTCCTTTGTCAGAAGCCTTGCTGCCTGTTTCAAATGCGGTAGAAAAATATCCGCGGTACGAGGAATCCTTAAATCGGGTCACACAGCTTGAAAACGAATGTGCAGAATCAGTTTCTGGTGTGAATAAACAAGAAGCATACACTGCATCTTTATCTGATATCACGATTAACATGAACGGGCTGCATTTCAGTTACGAAGGCGATACGATGGAAGCTTTAAAAGATGTTACGTTTTCCGCAAAACAGGGAAAGAAAATCGCGATCATCGGAAAAAGCGGTGCCGGAAAATCAACGCTGCTTAAACTTTTGCAGGGGGTGCTAAGTCCAACAAATGGCACAGTATCGATTAACGGGTTTGAAGCCTCTGCGATTACAAATGATACGCCGAAGCTCATTTCAGTGCTGAATCAAAATCCGTACCTTTTTTACACGAGTGTAGCCAATAATTTATTGCTGGCGAACGAACATGCGTCAGAAGAAGAAATCATCGAAGTCATGAAAAAGGTCAAGCTCCATGATTACATTCGTTCCTTGCCTGACGGCTACAATACCTCCGTGCACGAAACGGGTCAACGATTTTCAGGTGGAGAGCGGCAGCGGATTGCTCTGGCCCGCGTTTTGCTTCAGGACACACCAGTTGTCATGCTGGATGAGCCGACGGTAGGGCTTGATCCGATAACTGAGCATGATCTATTGTCTACCATTTTTCGGACGCTTGAAGGCAAAACATTGATTTGGGTTACACACCATTTAGTCGGTATGGAGAACATGGATGAAATCGTGTTTTTCGAAGAAGGAAGGATAAAAATGCGTGGATCGCATCAAGAGCTCTTGCACGAATCCGAGCATTACCGAAAGTTGTATGAGCTAGATCACCCGATGCATTTAGAAGAGGTAAAATAAGTCCCCAGGATAGCGGCATCTGCTAATCTGGGGATTTCTGATTGACACATCGAAAATATTAAATTATAATAATTATAAACTAATAATTATGATTAAAAAATATAATTTTTAATAACTAAACAAATGCTGCGAAATTGGAGTGAATGACATGGGAAGCAAGAAAATCGGGCTGCTCGTGATGGCTTATGGCACACCTGAAAGCCTCGATCAGGTGGAATCCTACTACACGCACATACGTCATGGCAGAAAGCCTTCAGATGAATTACTGGAAGACCTGAAGGATCGATACAAAGCAATTGGCGGAATTAGCCCACTTGCAAAAATTACGAAAGAGCAAGGGGAACAATTGGAATCCCGGCTAAATCAAACGTTCCCTGATACTCAATTTGTTTTGTACTTAGGACTTAAACATACAGCTCCTTTCATTGAGGATGCTGTTCAACAAATGAAAAATGACGGGATCGAAAAAGCGATTAGCATTATTCTTGCACCACACTATTCGATTTTTAGTGTCAAAGCATATAATGAACGGGCAAAAAGCATGTCTGAAAAAATTAACGGACCAGAAATCCATACGATTGATTCATGGTATGACGAACCTAAATTTATTTCGTATTGGGCAGAGAAAATTAAAGAGACGATGTCGTCTATTAAAGACGAAACAAAATCGGTCGTTATTTTTTCTGCCCACAGTTTACCAGAAAAAATATTGCAAAATGGTGACCCGTACCCAGATCAGCTGAAAGAAACAGCGAAGAGGATTTCGTATTTGGCGAATGTGAAAAATTACGCGATCGGCTGGCAAAGCGCCGGACAAACAGGGGAGCCTTGGATAGGCCCGGATGTACAGGATTTGACGAGAACCCTGTATGAAGAAAAGGGATACGAGTCTTTCATCTATTGTCCAGTCGGATTTGTAGCCGAGCACCTTGAAGTTTTATATGATAACGATATTGAATGCAAAGCAGTCACAGACGAGCTGGATGTTCACTATTACCGGCCTAAGATGCCAAATGCAGATCCCGTATTCATCGAAGGTCTTGTGAATGCTGTCTCAAAAGAAATAAAAAATCTAGAGCTAATTACTTTATAAAAGGGAGAGATTTTCATGGAAACTACTGTTACTTTAAGTGTTAAAGAAATCCTAAATCATCAAATCGCTAACTACAATGTGTTATATACAAAATTGCATCAATTTCACTGGTATGTCAAAGGACCGCATTTTTTCACATTACATGAGAAATTTGAAGAGCTTTACAATGAAGCAGCCGAAGCTTTTGACGAATTAGCTGAACGGCTTCTGTCTATCGGCGGCAAACCGTTCTCAACACTAAGTGAATATCTTGCAAATACAAGCTTAGTCGAGTCAACAAACGTAGATCGGCAAAGCGGTGAATTTGTACAAGAATTAGTAGAGAACTATGAAGCCATCCGTAATGAACTGATCCAAGCGATTACCGTCGCCGGTGATGAAGGCGACGATGTTACAGAGGATTTGTTTATCGGATTAAAAGCAAATATAGATAAACATATTTGGATGCTAAAAGCGTATCTTGGATAATTAGTATAGTAATAGAAAAAGTAAGAGGACTTCTCGTATGGACTAAAAAACGAGAAGTCCTCTTTTTTTATGAAAAAAACGACGATTGTATACCTATGGAGACTCTACTCTATCTGATTGGAAGCTTCACATAGAGGCTGGTAGTCTTAACCCTTTAAAACTTTTTAAAGATAAATTAGGTGTTTGAATCAGTAACAATACCCAACTGTATTTCATATTTTGTTTGGGTAAGTATCCTAAAGTGTTAATTGATCTCCCTGTTTATGATTTCCCCTTTTTGATGTGCGCATCATTTTGCCAAATTTTATTATGGAGGTTATGAAAGTGAACAATTTTCAAAATGAACTTCAATCGTTAAATGTTGGAGAATTTCAAGCAAATGAGGCAGTTCCTTGGGATCAAAACCAGTATTACATTGATCAGGCTCGACAATTCGGCGGTGCCAGCTGCTTTAGATGCTTCAGTTGTTTTAGTTGCTTTAGCTGCTTTGTTTGCTTTAACTGTTTTAATTGCTTCCGATGTTTTAACTGCTTTAGATGCGGAGGCCGCTGCGGAGGTAATTGTGGAGGCAATTGCGGGGGACGATGCGGAGGCAATTGTGGCGGCGGTGGCCGCTGCGGAGGTTAATACATTCTATTTTTCTTACGAAAGTATAGGTTGTCTTAGGAGAAGTACCTGCCCCTTGCAGAATTTGTTGCAGGGGCTTTTCTCTTGAGGAATAGACATAAGAGACAAATTGCTTTACATAGGATGAAATTGAAAGTAATGATGCAGATATGAGTACAGCTTACGGTTAAGGAGGAGCGAAATGACAATTTTAACCCCATCTATGCGTCTGAAAGTAAGAAGAGATACTTTTTTTCTCCCTGATCCAAAAAGCGGTGTGTATTTTCGGAACAACGTCAGTTCTTTCCGTATGGAAGGAAGCATGATTGATCAGTGGGTAGAAAAGCTGATACCTATGTTTAACGGAGAGTATACGCTGGGGGATTTAACAGACGGATTGCCGGGACTATACCGGGATCGGGTGTACGAAATAGCGGAAGTGCTGTATCGAAACGGATATGTTCGAGATGTAAGTAAAGACCGCCCTCATCAATTGACAGAAGAGGAATTAAAAAAGCATGCATCTCAAATTGAATTTTTGAACAGCTTTGGCGATTCGGGTGCGTACCGTTTTCAAGCCTATCGACAAGCAAAAGTGCTGGCAGTTGGTTCCGGTTCTTTTTTTATTTCTTTGGTTTCTGCGTTACTTGAATCCGGATTGTCTAAGTTTCATGTATTGATCACAGACTCGATACCAACTAATAGAGACCGGATAACGGAACTTACGGAACATGCACGTCAAACAGACCCCGGGGCATCCATAGAGGAAGTTACACTGCATAAGGAGAGGGAGAGTTCTTGGGCAGAAATTTTACAGCCGTTTCATTCGATTTTGTATGTATCACAGGAGGGTGATATAGAGGAGCTGCGGGGTATTCATTCGTATTGCCGAAAAGAGAAGAAGCTGTTTCTCCCCGCCGTATGTTTTCAGCAGGCAGGTATGGCAGGGCCGCTTGTCCATCCTGATTCAGAGGGTTGCTGGGAGTCTGCGTGGAGACGCCTGCACAAATCGGTGATGGCCAAAAACCAGCAGTATTCTAATACAGCGAGTGCGATGCTGGCCAATGTCATCGTCTTTGAACTATTTAAAAAGCATACCGAAGTGGAAGACTCGGAACAGAGGAATCAATTTTTCCTGCTTGATCTGGATACATTGGAAGGAAACTGGCATTCATTTTCACCTCATCCACTGGTAACTGGACATGCGGCAGCCCAATGGGTTCAAGATTTTGATCGGCGGCTCGAACAGACCTCGAGTAAAGGTGAGCCAAGCAGACTGTTTCTTTACTTTAGTCAGTTGACATCTGCCGAATCAGGGATTTTTCATATTTGGGAGGAGGGGGATATAATTCAGCTGCCGTTAGCCCAATGCCAAGTTCAGGCGGTAGACCCAATGTCGGAGGGACCAGCTGAGCTGCTGCCAAATATAGTCTGTTCAGATCTGACACATGAGAAGGCAAGGAGAGAAGCGGGTTTAGCAGGAATTGAATCGTATGTGTCGCGAATGGCCGGTTTGCTCATTCCGACTTTACCGCCACATCAGGATGTAATGGGAAGCATGGCAGGTCAACGAGAATTTATAGGTGTCGGAGCAGGAGAAACGTTTTCAGAAGGTGTTTGCCGAGGGCTGGAAAAGTGTTTGGCCGAGAAACTGAGTAAGGTGCAAGCCGGTCGGGAAACCGATGTCTTGCAGGTGCGGTTAACTGCTGTTGAAGATGAACGATGCCGCTTTTATTTGCAGGCACTGACCACGATGCAGGGTGAACCGATCATTGCTTTAGGAGAGAAAGTGTTTGGTTTTCCTGTGGTATGGGTCGGTACGAACAACAGCTGGTATGCAAATATCGGTTTGAATATAACTATGGCGTTGCAGAAATCGTTACAACAAGCGCTATTGAATGCACAAAACAAAACAGAACACACTACGTGGGAGCCATTGAAGGTTTCACCTGTCCTTCTTGGTGAGAAGGTACCCCAAAGCCTTGTCATTCACGAAAGCGAAGAGATAACAAAAGCTGAGGTTTTACAGTCCGCCATGAAGGTCTTAAAACAGAACCAAAAGCGCCTATTAATCTTTGATCTAGCCGTTGAACCATTTATGCAAGAGGAACTAGAAGTATTTGGAGTGTTGATACGAGAGGAGGAATCCCGGTGAGTGCTATTGTGGCTGTTGTTGGAGAAGGAGTATTGGCGGATCGCGTATGTAAGGATCTTTCAAGTAAATACGAGGTAGTCCGTCAGCCCGATTTCGAGGCAGGAATACCCGAGGCGGCTAATTTGGTTCTAGTGGTGCACGATGCCTGGATTCCTTCCGTTCATCTTAAGGCGGAAGAAGTAATACGTCCAACCGGAATTCCTTGGCTTCGAAGCTTCGTTTCTTTTGGCGAAGGTGTCGTTGGACCGCTGGTGCGACAGGATAAGCAGGGGTGCTCTCAATGTGCGGACACGCGGCGCCTTATGGCAGGACGCGACCGTAAAGAGATGTGGGAGCTGCAGCAAAGGCTGGAGGAGCAAGATAGAGTTGAGCGTGACGTCTGGGGATCGCGTTTGGGACTTTTACAGTTGGCTTATTTACTCGAATCTGAAGCAGATAAGGTGTTGCAAGGGATCTCGGCCAATTTGGAGGAACAGGTATTTTTAATTAACATGAAAACACTGAAAAGTTCACGGCATTCCTTTATTCCCGACCCGTTGTGTACAGTTTGCGGCGGATTACCCGACGATTCACCGGATTTGGCTCGCATTTCTCTGCAGCCAAGTTTAAAAATCAGCACAGACAGTTATCGCTGCCGCTCGATGGATGACCTGAAAGAAGTACTTGTTAAAGACTATCTTGATCACCGAACGGGATTTTTGAATGATAAAATGTATGACCTCATCCCGCCATTTGCAGATGTCAGTGTCAATCTGCCTTTGTTTAATGGTGACGAAGGAGTAGCGGGCAGAACTCATACGTATGCTGTAAGCGAAGTGACTGCCATTTTGGAAGGTTTGGAGAGATCCTGCGGTCTAGCGGCCCGCGGCAAACGGACAGTTGTCCATGATAGTTTCAGTAACCTGAAAGATCAAGCTCTTAACCCAGTCAAAGTAGGGATCCATACAAAGGAGCAGTATGCGCAGCATGATTTTCCGTTCAAACCGTTCACTCCTAATCGTCCGATAAATTGGGTGTGGGGATATTCGTTATTGCAAGAACGTCCAATTCTAGTTCCAGAGCTGCTCGCCTATTACAGTTTGGGATGCGGACACGGTTTTGTCTATGAAACTTCCAACGGTTGTGCGCTAGGCGGAAGTTTGGAGGAGGCTATTTTCCACGGTGTCTTGGAAATTGTGGAACGTGATTCATTCCTGTTGACCTGGTACGCCCAGTTGCCGCTCCCGCGTATTGACCTTTATTCTGCAAACGATGAAGAGTTACATTTGATGGTCGACCGTGTTCGGGCGGTGGCGGGATATGATCTGTATTTGTTTAACTCGACGATGGAAAACGGAATTCCAAGCGTTTGGGTGATGGCAAAAAACAGGAAAGAAAAAGGATTGAATATTATTTGTGCCGCCGGAGCTCACTTAGACCCAGTACGTGCAGTGAAAAGTGCCATACATGAATTGGCTGGCATGATGCTTACGCTTGACGAGAAACTTGAGTCAAACCAGGAGGAGTATGTCAGCATGCTGCAAGATTCATCTCTAGTGCGGAAGATGGATGATCATGGCATGCTGTACGGATTGCCGCAAGCAGAGGAGCGGTTGCAGTTTTTGCTGGACGATAATCGTCCTGTGCGAACGTTTGAGGAGGAATTCAATTGGAAGGGGAAGCATACAGACCTGACCGCTGATCTTCAAGACGTATTTCAAAAATTTCGTCGATTGAACCTCGATGTCATTGTTGTGAATCAAACGACATCAGAAACGATACGAAACGGACTGCATTGCGTGAAAGTACTGATTCCGGGGATGCTGCCGATGACATTCGGACATCATCTTACCCGCGTAACTGGGCTGGAGAGGGTGCTTAGAGTACCATGGGAGCTTGGATATGCAAAACAACCGCTGACTATTGAAGAGCTTAATCCATATCCGCATCCGTTTCCGTAAGCAGTGACTAGGAGGCATGGAGGATGAGTCTAGAGAAATATTTACACAATCTGCATTTTGACATTGATAAGGTAAGCCCTCCGGATTGGGAAGTGGATTGGGAAGATGCACCGCTTCCGTATAAGCTATATCGAGGATTGCCTGTCGTTCCGCTCTCAATGGAAGTACCGTTGACAATCGAAGGATGTGAAGCACCTGCTACGCTCGATCTTCGCAGAATCGGTCATTTTTTTTGGTATGTATTCGGTCTCACTCAAATTAGCCAGTCAGCCTTTTCAACGGAATCCAAAGAACAAGAAGTGGACCTTATGCAGTCGTATCGCCGTTTTGCTCCCTCAGGTGGAGGATTGTATCCAAGTGAGTTGTACGTGTATGTGAAGGTGGATGAACTACCTGCAGGGGTATACCATTATGATGCAGCACACCATCGTTTGGTGATGTTGCGAGAAGGTAACTTCGATTCGTATATTGCCCGTACTCTCGGAAATCGTTGTGACGTATCCGATTGCTTTGGTACTGTTTTTGTGTCGACGATGTTTTGGAAAAATTTCTTTAAATACAATAACTTTGCTTACCGCCTGCAAGGACTGGATGCTGGGGTGCTGATCGGACAATTACTGGAAGTAGCGAAACGTTTTGGTTTTGAAACAGGGGTGTGCTTCCAATTTCTTGATAGGGCCATCAACCATCTGCTTGGGTTATCTGAAAAAGAGGAGAGCGTGTATGCAGTGATTCCGTTATCGGCGGAACCTGGAGTCTCGTTTACAAGCGAGAGTTACGTGGACGGTAGTGTCTCCTCAACCGAATTATGCCGTGAGCTGCCAGCAATTCAGCACAATCATTACGTTCGGTCACGGAAGGTCATTGAGCATCCGATGATAACCAAAGTAAATGAAGCTTCGATGCTGGAATCAACTCAATCGTTCAAGCAAATCAAGGGGATTAAGAGTGAGAATTGGGAAGTTCAAACGATAGCTTTACCAGACGTGAAGCGGTTATCATATGATCTGGCAGCTGCCTGCCGGAAGCGATTTTCACCAGACATCGATTTCGTATTAGGAAAAGTTACTCCAACACAGCTGGCCACATTGCTTCATGAGGCAACGGCTTCCTTCTCGTATCGAAATGATTTGGACTGTGCACATAATTTTGAGCCACGTGTCTCACTGTACAGCTGTTTGCATCATGTTGAAGGCATTCCGGACGGGGCTTATCATTATGATGGTCATACCCATGAATTACGTCAGGTGCATCTCGGAGATCATCGGCTACAGTTACAATCAGGAATGTCAATGTATAATGTGAATTTGTTCCAGGTTCCTCTCTGCCTGCATGTGGCTGGGGATAAGGATATCTTTATTTCAGAACTTAGTTACAGAGGATATAGAATTCAACAAATGGAAGCAGGAATGCTTGTCCAACGCTTGCTGCTAGCTTCGTCTTCCATTGGAATGGGCGGGCATCCTCTTCTTGGATTTGATGCGAACGTATGTGATGAGATTTACAAAATGGAATCACAAGGAAAAACGAGTTTAATTCAAATTCCGATCGGTTTCTATCGATCTCGCCCTTGGTTGAGGGGGAGCTTGCAAAGCTAGACTGGATTCAACAGATTGAAAAAAACTTCCTGTTAACGAACAACTTTTGTTCCAGCAATCCAATCATAAGTCGTTTTTCTCTTTTTATTCATAAGAGGGCTTATAAAGTAGATGAAAGCTGTGAGATAGACGGCAATTAAAATCATGTAAACGGCAGTATCGGATAAGGCAGTAGGCAGCGTTACCAAGAAAAATCCTGTTAGTTCAGCTGCTGCTGGGGAATTCGAGAATAATGGAGTAATAAACGGGCGAAATATGACAAAAATAGTGCCGACTACGAAAATGCCGTATAAAACGATAATGAGATAATCAAATAAGAAAGCGTAAATACGGATTTTTAAGGGAGCGTAAGTCATTCTTTGGGACTTCCTCCTTTTTTCGATTCAGTTAAATAAGAGCTGCAAAAAAGAATCCACACTTTGAGCTTAATGAGGAAAAGGTGGATTCTTACTTCGTGTAACTGTATTTTATTGTCTGTTCGGTTGTATCAACACGAGCGGTTTTTTAATCATTATATTCGACATTTCTGAAAAAGAGAACAAGGTTTGTGCCTTAAAAAAAGCGAGAAGAGAAGTGTTGTTCAATCGATGAAGGAAGATAATTGACTACATAGAATTACTATGTATATAATGAAAATCAGAACAGGATTAAGGAGAGGATATTGTGACCTTTATTCTATTAATTGGAACTGTTGGAGTGATACTTACTTTATTTTTTATAAAACCACTAACAGGAAAGGTTGGCAGTAATCATAAACTGGTGCACAAGCTAAAAGATACGAAATGGTTTCAAAATCATTGGCTGGCAGGAATGTTCCTGTTCATTGTGAATGCTGTACTCTTTTTTTCTACTGGACTTATACTATACGTATTTGTATTAACTTATTTTTTAATTCCATATGTTCATTTATTTATCATGCTTTTTGCTGCAATCGTGAGTATTTTTCTATGGATATTAATTTACAAGGCATGGCAAGGGACAAAAATAAATCGTTTAAAGATGGGGTTTATCGGGAGCAGTTTTTATATTGTTTTGACTGTCATATTCGTATATTGGTTATTGACACTGAAACCTTCTTATCCAGGCGATGATACGTTTATGGGGGCGATAGGATTACTTTTTTCCATAATCGTTACTTCAGTTGCGTTTATTACATGTTTTGTTATTACGGGGTTTTACAAGAACGAAAACAAGCAAAGGATAGATATTTAATCACGAGAGACGCTATTCCCATTATCTGAAGAAAAACTGACTATGAAATAATATTTTTAACATCACAATTCATATTGAATATACAATGAAAATCCTTACTTGAAAACAACAAAGATCACTTCACAATCCGTGAAGTGATCCATGTCCCCTAGTAATTCCTCCAAGCCTCTTCATACATCGGTATGATGATCGGATTCATCAATGTATTTGCTTCGTAGCTGAAAGGTTTTCCGTTTTTATCAATTATGTCTTTGTCGATATCTTTTCCGAACGTTGTCATCCCTTGGAGGACGTCTTTAGTTAAAAATTTGGTCTTATTAGGAAGCTTCACATTATTGATGGTATTCTTCATGTTTTCTCTTTTTGCCATGACAAATCCCCAATCACCAAAGCTCGGAACATCCAAGTGCAGGTTTTTCGTGTGCAGCCCTGCTTGTTCAATAGTGTAATCGATTGTCCAATAAACCTTCGTAGCAAATGTAGGGCTTGTGGATTGAAGCATAAGCGTACCGCCTGGTCGAAGATGATTCCGGAGCAGCTGATAAAATTCAAGTGTATACAGTTTGCTCAAGGATTCATTATTTGGATCGGGTAAATCGACAAGGATGACATCATACAATTGATCTGATTGTTCCATAAACTTAAACGCATCCTGATGGTGGACATTTACCCTCGGGTCAGAAAATGAATTTTCATTTAAACGGACGAGATCATAATCTGTTTTTGCCAGCTTGACCATGGCCGGATCGAGATCAACCAAATCAACGTTTTTCACTTCATCATATTTCCACAGCTCCCTTAATACGAGACCATCGCCACCGCCAAGAACTAAGACACGATTAGGATTTTTTACACTTCCCATAGCAGGGAGGACAAGCGTTTCGTGATAGCGGTATTCATCGGCTGAACTAAATTGAAGCTGGCCGTCGAGAAAGAGCCGCACATCACCTTCCTCTTTCGTTAGGATGATTTGCTGATATTCAGATTGCTCCTGGTGGATAATTGGGTCACGGTAGAGACGCTGCTCAAATGTAAAGGCAGTCTCATCTCCCCAAAAAACGCCGGACAATAAAGTAATAAATAAGGCAATGCCTGCTGCTGCGTGCCAGCGAAAGCGGCTGATTTCTTTTTTGAAATAAAAGAGAATCCACAATGCCACGCCTACATTGATTAGCGCGACGATAAAAGCCGATTTGACCAAGCCAAATTCGGGACGCAGCCAAAAAACAAACAACAGACCGCCAATCAACCCTCCGGCATAATCGGAGAAAAGTACTCTAGCTGTACTTTTTTTCAAGGTGACACCGATAGCGTTTGCCTTTCGAATCAATATCGGCAATTCAAGTCCAGTCAGTGCCCCAATCAATAACGTAATGAAATATAAAAAAAGGGCATCGGTTCCGTCCGGAAGAAAAGCGGTTACACCAAAAAACAAAAATGTCGATAAGCCGCCGATAAGACCAATGGCGTATTCGATCCACACAAAGGACAGAATTAAATGCTTCGAGACTCGTTCACTTATGGAAGCGCCGATGCCCATTCCTGTTAAAAAAAGCGAGATGGTGAGCGTATACTGCTTAACACCATCTCCCAAAATGTAAGAGCCTGCTGCTCCAAATAATACTTCAAAAATAATTCCGCAAATGGAGACAATCCCTGAAGCCCAATATATCGTATTGCTTTGCTTCGTGCCCAGGTCTGTCAGGTTTTTCATTTCATTCGACTCCTTACTCGGGTAGCTCTTGCTTTTTCATTTCATTCGACTCCTTACTCGGGTAGCTCTTGCTTTTTCACGATTATGTAATAGATGCGCCGATGACAAAGGCTAGGCCTACCGAAACAGCAAAGCTGATGATTCCGACTGCTATATTTCCTTGCTTTAATTGTTCTTCCACAGAAAATTTTCGAGTGAGCAATTCAAATAAGACATAAGCGATAAGCTGCAGCACAATACCAACAGCTCCCCATATCAGAGTTTCATGCAGGGCGAGGCTGTGGTAAATCGCAAACGCTAAAATGATGCAGATCCCTACAATTTTGCCGCTGATGGAAAGCGCGACGGCCTTATTTCCATTTAAGATTTCGTCCCAATCCTTATATTTCCTTGTCAGCAATTCAAAAATAGCAAGGCTTGCGACAACGATAATAATCGCAATTACAAAGTACATGATAGTCAGCAAAAACGGTTGCATATTTTAATAATCCCCTTTCTTGTTTTACTTGCCTGTGCCGGGCCCGCCTCCGCGAACCGAGGATGAACCGCCACGTACTGAAGGAGTGCCTTTTTTTCCGGCAAACCCTCCGGAAGAATTGTAGCCTCCATAGCAATGATCCGGGTTCACACGGCACGCCTGATTTCGATCTCTGCTCCAATTGTTTCCGAACAGATTGTTAATAAAAGATGCCAATAAATAACCTTGAAAAAAGCTTGGCCGGTAATTGTGACGGACAAAATCCTCATCCGCTACTTCCACCAACGTATCAGCGGAATTTTCTTTTGATTTAGTCAATGTAACAAACTGATCGTCATAGACGAGAATTTGTTTATCGTCCTTTAACTCACTCATTTCTGTCGGCTTTGAATGGTTCTGAAGCTTTTTTGCGACAGCAGAGATATCCTGATTATCCGCAAGATAGATTGTTGAAAAATTACCGCTGTTTTCCGTGGATGAAACGGTATCATAAAGCTGATAGTTATCACTGATAAAGTCTTCAATATCTTCACTGAAGGTTGAACCTGATCCGTTCCCGCATGCGGCTAAAAAAACGAGCACACCTGCAATGATAACGGACACTAACGCCCTCTTCACGATCATCACCCGCTTTCCTAAACAATACAAAAATCTGTCCCGCAAAAAAGCAGGGCAGACTTTAAGAAAGGATCTTTTCAAAATCCTTTCTTTTTGTATACCTTATTTTCCTAATTTTTTCTTGAGTGCCGCTAATTCGTCTTCGACGCCATTATCGTCTAACGCATCTAATTCATCATCCAAGCTGCGGCTGGAAGAACGCCTTTCTTCACTTGTTTCTGCTTCAGCCTCATATTGAAGGACTTTTTCCTCCATCCGTGCAAATCCGGCCTTCGATTCATTGTCGCCGTAGTTGGACATGGCCCTGTTCATTTTTGTCCGAGTTTTTGCGGATTCTGCACGTGCTTTTAATGAATCCTTTTTCAACTTCATTTCATTAAATTCACTCTTCATTTCATCCAGTTTTGAGCGAAGAGAGGCAGCATCCGTTTTGGCTCGTTCATAAGATTCGCGAAGTGTTGCCGCTGTTTCAGCATGAACTTTCTTATCTTCAAGCGCCCGGCGTGCAAGGTCTTCATTTCCAGCTTCAAGAGCTTTAACAGCCTGCTCTTCACGCTTTGAAACCATCTGTTCAGCATCTGTCACTTTCTTAAACAGCAATTTTTCATTCGTGATCTGCTTTGCTACCGCTGTTTCTGCATCACGGATATCTGCTTGCATCTCCCGCATAAACTGATCGAGCATTTTTACCGGGTCTTCTGCCTTGTCAAGCATCGCATTTAATTCAGAACCAACTACTGTTTTTACTCGTTTGAAAAATTGAAACATCTTTGATTCCTCCAATTTTAGTTAATTGCTTCCTGCAATAATTTTTATTTCATATTCTTCAATTCCATATCCAGTGCTGACTTCAATTTCGCTGCCCCAAATCTCTACGGATAGGTACTTTTCTTCCGCATCATCATAAAAATCAAAATACTGGCATTGGACTCCATCGACATTTTGGCTTCGTCCTTCCCCGCGGACAACCGCCGTTCCGGACTCATCCAAGTAATAATCTACCCCATCCACCGCAAGCTTTTTCGGAATCGGCTCTTCGAGTTTCAGCTTGGATTTTTCATATATACCAAGCTCCAGCTCATCATCAACCTCGACACTAAGCCAAATCACGCGGCTCGCACCCTGAAGCTGATAAGCATACCACTTAAAACCATGATCATTGTACGAAAGCTTCCCGACAACCTCATAGTCCTCAAGATCATAGGTCACAATATCACCTGTTCTCAGATTCATGACCGTACGTTCTTCCACAACGGGAGTTTTTTTCTCTTTATTGCCAAACAATTTTGTAAAGAAGCTCAATAGGTTTCACGTCCTTTATTTTTACCTTTACATTATATACGGACAGCAATGGAGAAAGTTTTCTTTTTTCATAAATTTTTATTCGAATTTTAGAAAGCAGGTAGTAATTAATTAAATGGTACCATGTTAAGTGGTGTTGAGGGAATTTTTTGTGGTAGAAATGTTTTGTGTTGCGAAAGTAAAAAATACCCCAAAAAAAGAGCATATCTTGCTCTTTTTTGGGGTGAAAGTAATATATTAAATATTCATTAATAATGTTTACTTAGACATGTTTCCTATTAATCCTCTCAATCACCTCATGCAGCCCCTCGGGTCGATGAAACTCAATGGGAGAAAATCCTTTTTCAAAAGAGATTCCGTCTGCTTCCACCAGCAATACGTATCGTCCGTTTATTTTTGCAAGGTGAATGTTCTCCCCAAAATCCGCAAGCAAACCTTTAATCTCTGTTTCTCCCAGCTTCATTTTTACTTCTGCTTCCGGCGTATGCTCCACAATCTGAGCCGTCGCTTCCACAACCTGAGCAGTCGTTAGTCTCTCTTGAATCTCCCGCTTAGGGCTGGCTTCCCATATTTCCATGTCTTGCTCGAATTGCTGAAGTTCTTCGCTGTTTTCTTCGAACGTTTCGTACACATGCTCCTGCACCATATCCATAACCTGCGATTTCATGATTTCCGGCATCGACTCACCGTATTCCACGTACTTTAAAAAGTCTTCAAAGTAGCGAGCATGTGACGCTTGGTGGATTTTTAGTTCTCCTTCTTCCACCATGCCTTCTTCTGGCATATACGGATATTGAATCGATTTCATATTCTTGGTTGTAATCGCCATCTCGACCTTTTTAATTAACGATGCCTCGTCTGCAATGGAAGCCACTTTCGGCTCGAAATCACATTTCATAATGAAGACAAAGGAATCATCGTAATATTTTCGCGGCACAGCGGATGCAACAAGAAAGGCACCTCCGCGGACTGCGCTTGTGTCCAAGTATGTACGAACGAATTGCTCGCTCATTTCGTTAAATTGCTCTTTCGTATCGGCAAAGCGGGTACGGTGAAATAAATTATAGTTAGGATTGGAGTCAAGTTCATGCCCCGGCTCTACGACAAAGTGTCCAATTTTGGTCGGCACCTGTTCCGATTTCGGATGGCGTTCCGACTTTCGTTTCACAATTTTCTTTAGTTCTCCATCTAAAAAATCCTTTAATTCACTTTTATCAAATTCATCGGAATCAAGCGTTTGAAAGTGTTTGAACCGTTTGTTTGCTTGTTCGTCCTTACCTTCAATGTGTATAACATAAAATGATAAAAAGCGGATCTGAAAATCCATGTCAATACTCACCTTATTTCTGATTTCAATCCATCAAGTATAAAAAAATAGTTATTATCCGTCAATTTTATTAGTTACGAAGTTTAAATGCACTGAAGCGTCCTACAATAGCACGGATCCGGGGTTTAATTGCACAAAACCAAGATCTAATTACATCGAAGTGGTCCTAAAGCGTACAATCCATAAAAAATAAATGTACTTCTCGGCACATTAATAGGTCTTTTATCCTGTTAAATAGAGAAAAGAGGAAGATAATCCTATTTAAGTAGCGTGGCTTTCTCCTTACACTAAAGATAGATGTGGGAAAAGATGCCATACGATGAATCTGTCTAATGAGGTGAAAGCAATTGTTTAGTTTGGATAGTCTTGTTCATATCCGCAGCGCCATATCGGGGGAAGTTGCAGATGTCGAGGAAAAGATAGACCGATTGAATCAGGCCAAAAAGGAAATAGAACACCAGCAAAATGATTATTTGGGAGAATGCAGAAAAATATTAAAACCCGAGTTAGCAAAATCATGGACAGGATCACGGGCGAACAAATTTAACGACTCCCGTGATGAAGCCCATCAAACGATTGAAAACATCTTAAATCATGAATATGAAAGCTATAAAGATAGGATAGATTGGGAGATTGCACAATTAAACATGCAAAAGGAAACACTGTCTTTTGCAGGCATCCTGGCGCGCGAAGCGGTAGAAATAGCGGACGCGGGACAAGATGCATGGGAAGCAGCAGGGGACAAATTTAACGATTTGAAAAGGTGGCTGTTTTAATGACAACGATACAACTTAGGCATAAAGAAGTCATTTCGAAGCTGAATGAAATTAATCAAGCGGTTGAAGGACTCTCATTAAGAAGTCCTTCCGCCAGTTCTCTTGGTGACAACAAACTAGACTTTACCGCAAAATGGCTGGAAAGAGAAAAAAACATCCATGAGTTGGTTTCTCAATATAAGGAGGCCGTATTAAAAAACCTCGAAGATACAAGAGATAATGTAAACACCTTAAAAGAACAGGATCAAGCGATCAAATAAAGTCGATATACATCAGCAGAGGTCATCGTGATCGTTCATGCAAAATACATATAGAAAGGCATTGGTCGAATGGCGAACAAAGTCTATGAAGCGAAAACACTAGTATCTGCAGCAAAAACTCGAGCCGATGAGTATCAAGAGCTTAAGCGCCAAATGAATCATGTGAAACGAAGCATGCAGTCGCTTATTAACCTCGATGGATTTCATGGAAAAGGGGCTGAGGCAATCAAAAGCTTTTATCAAGCCCAAATCGACGTGGTGAACGAGTGGGTTCACCTTATTGATAAAAATATTGCCTTTTTGAAAGGGATACCTGGTACGGAAGAGGATTTTGATCTTGCCGGCAATACCGAGGTACATGTTCCTTTTGTCGAAGAGGATGTATCTAACGGCCTCACTCGTGCGAAGGAAATGGTATCTGAGCAGCACCGGGAATTAAAAGGTACATTCCGTCAAATTGACGACCTAATTTCCCTCACACCTTTTTCAAAAGAATCCTTCCATTCCCAAATCGAGGATGCTGAAAAAAAACGATCGGAAACCGTAAAAGAACTGAATGAAATGGATCGCGCGCTGAAAGAGGAATATGAGATGCTGGAAAGCGATGAAGCGATCGTCACCACTCTTTATCAGCAATTGCTTGCCTCGACTGGAAGCGGCGGAAACGTCACTCCGATCCACTTCGATGCCAAGGCCTATCACAACAGCGAAATCTACAAGATACGGGAAGAAAATGCTGCTAGACATGAGGAGTACATAGAATTTAAACAGGAGCAAATCGAACAAAGGAGACTGGCAAAAGAACAAGAAGAGTTGGAAAACCGCTCGTGGCAGGAAAAAACATGGGATGCGACATGCACCTTTACAGGAGAGATCTCGGGATATTATGATTTTAAGAGAGCAACAGAAGGCATCGACCCTGTCACATGCGAAAAGCTTACCACCGCAGAACGAGTCGCGGCCGGAGCGATGGCAGCTGCGGGCTTTATCCCAGTCGTCGGCTGGGCGGGCCGGGCGATTAAAGGCGGAAGTGCGATCTATAAAACTGCAAAGGGCTTAAACGCGGCAAACCATGCCTTAGACGCCTATAAGAGCACTAAAGGTATGGATATCTTACATAAGAGTGAGATGGGTATCTACGGTTTAGTCGCAGCCAACGGCTTTGGCGAAGCAGCAACAGGAAGGGACATGTTCGGCAACAAGCTTTCGGACGAAAAACGCACGCAAAGCCTGACGAATGCACTTGGGATAACGGCAGTGGGCGGATTGGCGCGATATGTGGACCATGTGCAAACAAGAAACAAATTGCCGTACAGTGAAATCTCACAGGAGTTTTCAATGAAAAATGGTAATGTTACAAGCGATGTAACTAAGGAATCTAGTGGATCCAGCAAAGGAGAATTTGGCTTTGATGTAACAAGTGAAATGAAAGGGTTTCGTCATCAGATTGATAATGAACTTAAAAAGCATGGAATAACACCAGGTGAGTTTAATGACTTGAAATTAAAATCTGTATCTGAGTTAACAGATGCAGAAGTGAAGATAATGAAAGATTTTCGAGATGCTGTTCTACCAATTAAGGAAAATACCCTTTTGCAAAAAACTATCCCTTCATCAGATATTGAGAATTATCTATCTGGAAAATATACAGAAATAGGTGGTTATATAGCAAAGGCAGAAGATGTAGGACATATTAATAATTATGGAGATGTTGTTGAATCCTTCAGACTGGATTATTCATTCCCAGATGGGACAAGACCATTTCCAGCAGATGGAGATTCGTACGGAATGATAAGGTTTAAAACTAAAGAAATTGATGAAATAGAGATCCCATACGGAGAAAGATTTAGTGGTACTAATACGGATGGTCCACCATGTACGCAAAATGGTTTTACAGGTTCGAGAAACGGAGAAATAGTTCCAGAATGGAAGTTTACTTCAGGCCAAAGATTTTCTCCAGAAGACGGAGCAGAACTTTATAAAGTATCTGCTGGGGAGGAAAAACTTTTAGGGGTTTTTGATGCCACTTTAGGAAAATTCATAAAACCATAGAAAAGGACGTTGTGAATATATGTATAAAAAAGGAATATATGCGAAATATAATGAGAAAGAATATAAAATAATTAAAAAAGATGATTCGATTACTTTAATAAGCAATGATCCTTTAGATATGAAAGCAGGATTTGAGGTTTATAAAGATGGTATTTTAACAAAAAATGTCTCCAAAGAAGAGCTAAGCAACCCTTGTAAGATAAAAACATTTGGTAGATATAAAGGTTATGATTTAATTATAAATGGAGAGTATAATGGTGAATATTTATTAGGAGCAGATAGTAAAGCTGCAAATGAATTAGACTTTCCTATGACGGATAAATATTTTTATGAAAAATGGGTACCTAAAAATGAGGTAAAACTAATAGAAGAACGTAAAGAAATAGAATTGTAAAATTTTAAAGGGATTATTTCAACTTTGAATTTCAATATAAACTGGAATAAGAAGAAAGTGCTAATAACGTCCATGGTTAGAAATTCAAATAACAAGCTCATATTTTTCAAGTAATATCGCAGCGTCTTTTCTGATCAATGTTCTTTTAGTTGGTTGATAAGTGATGGCACAGTCGCAAAAACACTCTATGTTACGAAGAGAAACATAGGGTGTTTTTCATTTATGTGATATAAACCTGGCTTGATTCTATTCCAATCGATAATGCCGAAAAAAAACGATCGGAAACCGTAAAAGAAGTGAATGAAATGGTTCGCGCAATGAAAGAGGAATATGAAATGCTGGAAAGCGATGAAGGGATGGTTTACCACTCTTTATTATTAATTGCTGGCTAAGGTTTCTTTACTCGAAACAGAAAAATGGATTTGAACGGACTGATAAATATTATTATGAGAAAAAAGTAAAAAAGAAGATATTGAAATTATAGAAGAGGAAAAAGATATTCATTTATAAGAAGGCTGAGACTTGTCATATCATGGGCCAATTAAATAGTAGTTCGATTCAGTTTAACCCCTATTAACGGGCAGTAAGACCTCACCTCAAAGTTCCGAGAGTCGTTGAAAATAGGAGGGGGTTTAACTATCCATAAAAGCAACTACAAAATGAAGTAAGTTGAAAAGCATTAAATTACGATTACTAGTCCAATATTTAATGTTTTTCATTTTTTTTACTAACTTTCTAGCATAAGGGATCTAGTAAGGCTGTTATTATATGAAATTAAGAATGAAGGCGAAAAATTAATTGCAATTTATAATGAAGAGGATAAGAAGTTTATTAGTTTAATGAAATAGGAGGGGATAAAGATGAGAAGCGGGAAGAGAGCAGTATATAAAGGGGTAGAATATGAATATATTACAAAAAACGACAAAATCTATAAGTTATTCGTAAAAGACTCATCACTTGCACCAGATGACTTCGAATTAAATGAAAAAGGTAATTATCAAAAATTTGTTACACGAGATGAAATTGACGTTTTGTATTATATTGATCAGTTTGCAAAATATAAAGGGCATAAATTCCCAATATGGGAAACTAACGGAGTTCAATTATTATTAGGAGAAGGGAGCTATAAAATTACGAAAGAAGTAGGGTTTCCCCCATCAGGGTTACCTTGGGAGCGAGGATTATATAAGAAGTGGATTCCAAAAAGTGATATTGAAGAAATATTGGAAGAAAAAACCCCTCTTTAGGTGCTGAATTGTATCAAGTGTCAGATGGTAAAACAGTAATCAATAATATAAAGTAACCTAGCAAACTTTAATTTGCTAGGTTTACTAGGTGGGATGGGCTGCCCTTAAAAACCTGATTGGTTTATCGAACAATCAGTTGGGGATGTAAACACCCCAACTGATTGAAGCTTCATTTTATTTTATTATCACTGTCGTATTCGCCGGAATGACTAAAGTTGACTTCACTTTTTTCGCGCCTTTTTCACTTGAAAAAATCAGCTTTCCTTTTTGTGGAACCGTTATGGTGACTGGTTTATTTGATAGATTATGATAGATTTGAAGCGACTCCTTTTCATAAGAGCGGCTATAGGCAATGACTTGTGAGTTCTCAACTTGTATGGATGCTAAATCGCCTTTTATTAGCTCTTCATGCAGCTGGCGAATTCGGATCATTTTACGATAATGGTTTAACAGAGAATTTTTTTCTTTATCTTGTGCTTCAACTGAGATTCCGTTATTACCGGTGTTATAAACCGGTGTTTCCCAGCTGGATTGACCCTCTCCATCACCTTCATACCAACGGAAGGGTTCGCGAATAAGCTCGTCTGGTTTTTTGCCTGTCATGCCGATTTCTTCTCCATAATAAATGAATGGATTACCAGGGAGAGTCAAAAGAATAGAAGCTGCCGTCTTTGCTTTATTTATGTTTCCATTTAATTCGCTCATGACACGATTTTGATCATGATTCGTTAAAAATATGCCATCAATTTTATTGGGATTATAGGATTCAAATAATTCATCTGTAGCAGAGGCTGCGTCAGCTACACCTTGATCTGCCCCGTTTTTCACTGAATCAATGATTTTGCCGGCTAAATCAAAATTAAAGAGAGAATCTAGAGATTGATAATATGGCGCAACCACTTCAGGTTGTTCCCAGACTTCACCGACTAAATATGTCTGTGGATTTGTCTCTCTCATTGCGTCACGAAATTCGTTCCACCATTCAATATTTTTCTTTGCGCCCTCTGGCGTTTCCCCTTCAAATACGTGAAGAGCTGCATCTAACCGGAAACCATCAGCGCCTTGTTTTAGCCAGAACTTCCCAACATCTATAATCTCTTCACGCACTTCTGGATTATCAAAGTTTAGATCAGGCATCACAGACGAGAACGTTCCATAATAGTACCCTTCACCGTATGGATTTTTATGCCACACTTGTTGTCCCCATGGACCTTTCTCATTTAGGTCTGTTTCATCATCTGCCCAAATATAAAAGTCACGGTATTTGCTGTTTTTATCTGTACCGGCTTTCTTAAACCAAGGATGTTCACTGCTCGTATGATTAACGACGAGATCGATGATGACTTTCGTACCACGCTTATGAGCTTCTTTTGTCAGTTTTTTAAAATCTCTTAAATTTCCATACTCGGGGGCAACACTATAGTAATCGGTTACGTCATATTTATGATAGCTTGGTGAAGGATGAATGGGCATTAGCCACATTCCATTTACTTGTAAGTCTTTTTTGTTATGTGGATTTCCATCGTTTATGTAATCCAGCTTCTTTGTAATCCCTTTCAAATCCCCGTGTCCATCATTGTTAGAATCGTAAAAAGAGTTGACATAGATTTCATAAAAAACTCCATTTTTACTGTTATTATCGCCCCCATTGCTAGATACTGTTTCCGCGCTTACTCCACTTGATAAACTTACAGCCAGCGTAAATGACAGTGACAATGTAATTGCAGCAGACCGCTTTTTCTTTTTCATACCCACATCTCCCATCTCCCATTTGTTGAATGTAAACGTTTACTCGATTACAAACAAAAATGTATCACCTGATGGAGAATATTTCAATGTTTTCTAGGATTTTGATTACTATTGCCTAGATGAGAGCATGACTATAAACTGGATGAATTGGATGCAGTATGAGTCTTATGCCTTATATCCATTAAACCTAGTGCTTTGTTCTCCTTCAATCTCTCTGTTCTCTCCAGTTTGAAAATCAAAACTTTAGGGGAAAGTAACCTTAAGTATTTCGTTTAAGATCGGGCAGTGAAGAACTGCTAAAAAAGAGAACAATCCACAACTAAACAAGTAAGACTACCGTTCATCTTGTGGTATAAAACCATCGCATAGATGGGAATCTATTCTGGAATAAAGACGCTTACGAAACGTAAAGAAAAAGGAGATCGAGTACGTATGAAAATGACGGAAAATGTCCCCTCTGATAAAACGCTCGATAACAGTCTTGCTTTGCTATTGGAAGGATATCAGTTTATCCAAAACAGATGCCGCCGCTATGAATCAGACATCTTTCAAACTCGTTTGTTGGGGGAGAAGGTGATATGTATGAGCGGAGAGGAAGCGGCAAAAGTGTTTTATGATACGGAGCGGTTTCAACGAAAGGGTGCAGCGCCGAAAAGAGTTCAAAAAACGTTGTTTGGAGAAAATGCCGTTCAGGCTATGGATGGTGAAGCTCATAAGAAGCGTAAGCTCCTCTTTATGTCGCTGATGACACCTGAACGCCAAAAATCTCTGACGGATCTGATGATCGAAGAGTGGAAAAAGAGTGCAGTCAGGTGGGAAAGCAAGGACAAAGTGGTTCTCTTTGATGAAACACAGGAGATGTTGTGCCGGGCAGTCTGTCAATGGACAGGGGTTCCCTTAAAGGAAGAAGAGGTTGCGCAAAGAGCCAGTGATTTTGGGGAGATGGTCGATGCGTTTGGAGCGGCAGGACCGAGACACTGGCGCGGGAGACAGGCCAGGGCACGGGCGGAGAAGTGGATCAGGGAAGTGATTGATAATGTCCGGTCCGGAACTTTAGATGCGCCTGAGCATACAGCGGTGTATAAAATGGCATTTCATCAAAATCTGGACGGGAAACCGATGGATACGCAAATGGCAGCGATAGAGCTGATCAATGTATTAAGGCCTATTGTTGCAATTGCTACCTACATTACCTTTTCAGCGTTGGCGTTGCATGACAATCCTGAGTATCGGAAGAAGCTGCAGTCTGATGACGAGAATATGAATCAATGGTTTGTTCAGGAAGTTCGCCGGTTTTATCCCTTCGGCCCTTTTTTAGGAGCGCGGGTGCGCCAGGACTTCACTTGGAAACAATGCCTTTTCCATAAAGGACAACTGGTGCTGCTTGATATTTATGGGACAAACCATGATCCGCGACTGTGGGACGAGCCGGATAAATTCCGCCCGGAGCGTTTCAAGGATTGGCAGGGAAGTCCATTTGATTTCATTCCCCAGGGCGGCGGTGATCATGAGAAGGGCCACCGGTGTGCGGGCGAATGGGTGACAATTGAAATCATGAAGGCAAGTGTAGACTTTCTTGCGAAGCAGCTCGACTATACTGTACCATCTCAGGATCTGAGCTTCAGTCTGGTGAGAATGCCTACTCTTCCAAAAAACAGGTTTGTGATGAGTAATGTTAGGCAAAGAAGTGATTCAACTCTCAATCAAAAAGGACATTGACAGATTCTTGAAAAAAGCATAAACTAAAAAATGTCTAACCCCTTCCAATAAAGGAGATTATTTTATGAGTGTGGTTGTTCTTAACTAATCCGTAATTCAATACGGTCTTGAAAAGGTGAAAAACTGTGTAAAGCACAGGTTTCTTTCGTGCACCCTTTTTCGAGAATTGTTAAGAACAAGCATCATAGCAAAGAAGAATGGTTAAATCCAAGCTATGGCATGTATTGTCGTGGCTTTTTTTGTGCATAAAATGTTTTTTTGTGCAGAAAATTATTTCTTCTGGCCGTCATGAGCGTTTGTTCATGGCGGCTTTTTTTGATTGGAAAAAATGAAGGAGGATCAAAAAAATGAACCAGCAAACAATTGATGTATTAGGATTTCACGAAGTGTTACAGGAGGTGGCAGGCTTCGCAAGGACGTCTCGCGCCAAGGACACGATAAAAAATTTAACGCCGATCATGAATAAACGGGCGATCGAACGGATGTTGGAAGAAGTACAGGAGGCTGTACAGATTTTGAACATTAGTTCTAGTGTCCCAATTCATGCGTTGGATGAGATGGATCAATACATTCAGCAAGCGAAGAAAGGGTTATATTTGCGGGCAGTCCAATTTTCACGTATTTTATCCTTTCTCGACCATTGTCGAAAGCTGAAGAATTTTATGAAGGATAAAAACGCGGCGGCACCGACGGTTAGTTTGTATGCGGAATCGATTGACAATTTAAACGATCTGGAGGATGAATTAAATCGCTGTATGAGGCATGGGCAGCTTGATGATCATGCTTCCAGTCATTTGGCTTCTGTTCGGAGGCAGCTGTCAATACAGCTTGCGAAATTAAAGGATAAGGCTGAAGGAATGGCCAAGTCGAAAAAATACGCAAATTATTTGCAGGATACCATGGTAGCAGAAAGAAATGGGAGGTTTGTCCTTCTGATTAAGAAAGAATACCGGAATAAAATCAATGGAACTGTTGTTGATGCTTCTGCATCGGGCGCCACTCTGTTTATTGAGCCAAATGAGCTTTCGGATATGAGAGAGGAGATTGATTTGCTCAGGCTTTCTGAAGAGCGGGAGATGGAACGGATTTTATATGTCCTTACAGAGAACTTCCTCTCCCGTGAGCAGACGATTCAAATTGCGGCTGACACAATGCATCATTATGACGTATTGTTTGCAAAAGCAAAGTACAGCCAGCTCCTCAGGGGGACATCACCGTCAGTAAATGAAGACTATCTCATTGACTTAAAACGGGCAAGGCACCCGATGCTAAAGGAAAAGGCTGTCCCGCTTTCGCTTTGTTTCGGACAGGAAAACCGCGCTCTCGTGATAACAGGTCCAAACACCGGCGGGAAAACAGTCACTTTAAAAACAGTTGGTTTATTAACGATGATGGCTCAGTCCGGTCTCCATATCCCGGCTGATGAGGGGAGTACTCTCCACATTTATCAGCAAATTTTCGTGGATATCGGCGACGGACAAAGCATAGCAGAAAACCTGAGCACTTTTAGTTCAAGGCTCGTAAATATCATTGAGATTTTGCAAGAAACGAATGACCATTCGCTTGTGTTGCTTGATGAGCTCGGTTCTGGCACGGATCCGGGTGAAGGCATGGGTTTAGCAATTGTGATTTTGGAACAGCTTTTTGAAAAGGGGGCGACACTGTTTGCAACGACGCATTACAGTGAGATGAAGGAGTTTGCAGATCGAAAAGAGGGGTTTTTGAACGGATCAATGGAATTTGATCTGGAAACCCTTCAGCCAACCTATCGTCTGTTGCTTGGAGAAAGCGGAAAGAGCCAGGCGTTTGCTATTGCCTTAAAGCTGGGCATGCATCCAAGTATGATTGAAAAGGCTTATGAAATTACGTACAAAAAAGAGCATCCGTTCACAAGCAAATTTGATGAGAATGAACTGAAGGAGCCGCGCTATTCCAAACAGATTGCTACCAACAAATACGCGAGAAGAGCGCAAACACCAAAGTACGCAAAGGCTAGCGAGGAAAAGGTTACAGAGTTTGAGCAAGGAGATAATGTAACGATAACAGCAACAAATGAAACAGGCATCGTCTATCAAGGGCCGGACCAGAAAGGAAACTACATTGTGCAAGTGAAGGAGGAAAAGCAAACGATCAATCACAAACGCTTGAAATTGTATATTGCTGCGAAAGAGTTGTACCCTGAAGATTATGACTTTGATATCATCTTCAAATCAAAGGACTACCGGAAGGCGAAACATCAGCTTGATAGAAAGCATGTTGAGGGATTGACAATGGAAGAGGAGTAAAGTGAAAAATCCGTGCTCGTATCAGTACGGATTTTTCATTTGAATTACAGTCCTTTTTCCCTAACCATCTCTGCAAATGCATTGAATGCTTTACTTGAAAAACGGTCTTTTCGACGAACCATGCAAGTATTCGTAAACCTGAATTTTTCCGGTATCGTATAAGTACCCAGGGACTCATAATTTCCGGATAATACAGATTTCGGAAGCAGCGTAGCAGCCAGCCCTGATTGCACGCAGCTTAAAATTGTTTCTAATGAGCTGATTTCTATCAAATTCTTTAAAGGAATTTTTTCACTCTCAAGCCATTCCTCCAACACTCTTCGAAACGGATCACCTTCAGGAAAAACAGCCCATTTCGTATCGTTGAGGTCTGGATAAGCACCAGGTGATTTTGTCAGTAACACAATCTCATCTTTGCGCTTGTATTCATAAATCAACTGAGGAGAATTGCTGGGATCTGTAACAAAGGCTCCGTCCAGTTGATGGTTAAACACTTTTGCCAATAATTCTTGTGAAGTACGGGTCAAGATAGAGAGGGAGACGTCAGGATGAAGGGTTTGGAATTCGGAAAGTGTATTCATGAAATTACCGCAAGTTACTGTTTCTACAACACCAATTGTTAGAGGTCCGCTCGGATAAGGAGTATCACGTACAGCTTTAAGGGCTTCTTCAGATGAATGCAAAATAGTACGAGAATATTTTAAAAATACTGCTCCCTTTTCTGTCAAAGTGACCCCTTTTGGAAGCCTGTAAAAAAGCGCTACTCCCAATTCTTCCTCAAGTTTCCGCAAACGGGCTGTCAGGTTGGATTGGACATAGCCCAATTTTTCAGCTGCCCGGGATATGCTGCCTTCCTCTGCGATTTTTGCGAAGATTTTGAAATCTGTTAGTTCCATGAACATCCTTCACCTCTTTTGCTATCAAGTAAAATGATGCCTATATCATTATCTATCATTATACTTTATGGAAAAATTTAATTACACTGATAAGACAGTAAAAGCTTGAAGGGGGAACTACATCCAATGAATAAAGAATGGTGGTTCTTGTTAATTGCAGGAGTATTCGAGGTTGTTTGGGTTGCGGGTTTGAAATATTCAACCACATGGTGGCAGTGGGCCGTAACAGCTGTAATCATCTTAATCAGCTTCAAAGTGCTGCTCCGCGCTGCTGAAAAGCTGCCGGTTGGTACGATGTATGCTGTTTTTACTGGTGTTGGCACAGCGGGTACAGTGATTACAGAAATATTTCTTTTCAACGAACCAGTTCATCCTCTTAAAATTCTGTTTATTGCATTGCTAACAACTGGGATTATTGGCTTAAAGTTCATAACTAGCGAAGAAAAGGAGGGTGCTTCCTAATGGCTTGGATTGCTCTTTTTTCTGCAGGTTTCTGTGAGGTGTTCGGTGTTTTTGCCATTAAACGTGTAACCGTGTATCAAAACTGGACATCTTATTTGTTTCTCGTACTTGCATACGGCTCAAGTTTTTCACTATTATCGTTGGCAATGACCGGTATTTCAATGGGGACGGCCTACGCTGTTTGGACGGGAATCGGTACAGCCGGGAGTATGCTGCTCGGAATGATTGCCTTTGGTGAGAGAAAGGAATGGAAGCGTATTTTTTTCATAAGCCTGATCCTCGTTTCTGCTGTCGGCCTTCGTTTGATTTCTTAAAAGGTAATACACATCAGCCTATATATTGAAATATAATGAAAAGAACTGCTCTACAAACGAAAGGAGGGTTCTTAATGAGACGTGATCCGCAATTTTTTCGCCAGCCTTCTTTGTCACCGGTAAAGCCAGCTGGAAATACGCTTCTAGTAATAGGAGAAGGCACAATTTCAGCAGCACCCGATCAAGCAAAAATCATCCTGGGGGCAACAACCGAAAATAAGAGTGTCAGTGAAGCGCAGCAGGAAAATGCCGCTGTGATTAACAGAATTATTTCTGCAATAGCCAATTTAGGGGTTCCTGAGTCAGCGATTCAAACGGTTACGTACCGGGTGGAGCCTCAATACGATTATGTGGAAGGAAGGCAGGTTTTCCGTAATTATCTTGTCACTCACCTTCTGCAAATCACCCTTGATCAAGTTGAGTTAACTGGAAGGATAGTCGATGCGGCAGTTGCCAGCGGAGCAAACTCAATTTCGTCTATCCAATTTACGTTAAAAGATGAGTCTGCTGGAAAAAATCGTGCATTAGCTCTGGCGGTCAAGAATGCCCAAGAAAAAGCAAGAGCCATCACCAACTCTTTATCTGTCAATTTAAATGAAACGCCGTTTAAGATAAAGGAGCTCTTTCCAGATGGTGTACCGAGACCGCGCGTATACGCGATGGAAAGCAGTACAACACCGATTCAAACAGGAACCTTGTCAATATCAGCGGTAGTCGAAGCGGAATTTTCGTACGTTTAGTGCTACTATGAGCTTTAAGGGGAGGAGCCGCGATGTTTCCTGAATTAGAAACAGAAAGACTTGAATTAAGAGAGATAACAGAAAAAGATACGGAAGATATCTTTGCTTGTTTTTCGAATCAGCTTGTTACTCGCTATTACGGACAAGAACCATTAACGAGGTTAGAACAGGCGAGAGAGTTTGTGGAATTTTTTTCGAAAATCTATGCTGAAAAACGGGGGATTCGCTGGGGGATTAAACGCAAAGGGACTAATCATTTAATTGGTACGATCGGATTCAACCTATGGCTGCCAAAGCATCACCGAGCCGAGATCGGTTATGAAATTCACCCGGATTATTGGCGAAATGGCTATGCAAGAGAAGCAATTGCAAAATTGATTTCTTTTGGATTTGAACAGCTTGATTTAACGCGTATTGGAGCCGTTGTTTTTCTCGAAAATGATGCATCGAATCAATTGCTGTTAAATTTAGGTTTCGAAAAAGAAGGTATTTTAAGAGCATATATGTATCAAAATGGAGTCCCGAATGATGTAAATGTTTACTCGATCGTAAAAACAGATTTATAAATATCATCGAGCCTGTTTTGAGAAAGTGATTGTTTAAAACAGGCTGTATATACATATTTACTAATGATTGAAAAATCAAATTATTGCATCAGATTCAAAACTTGATCTGCTATTAAATTATAATAATGTATATTCTACCGTAACCGAGGAGGGATTCTAATGGATATTAAAGTAGATGATTTAACTGGATCTAAAGTGGCCGAATTGGTGGGAGAGCATCTTCAAGGTATGACAATGCATTCTCCGCCAGAAAGCATACATGCACTAAATCTTGACGCATTACGGAAACCAGAAATAACTTTTTGGAGTGCATGGGAGGAAGATGACTTAGTTGGATGCGGGGCACTTAAAGAACTTGATGCCGAACATGGAGAAATAAAATCAATGCGAACATCTTCATTGCATTTAAGAAAAGGGGTTGCAAAGCGACTCCTTCAACATATTATTGAAGAAGCCAAACGACGAGGCTACCGACGCTTAAGTTTGGAAACGGGATCAATGGAAGCTTTCGAACCAGCAAAAAGACTATATGCTAGCTTCGGGTTTCAGTATTGTAAGCCGTTTTCAGATTATATAGAAGATCCAAACAGTGTATTTATGACAAAGGAATTATGAGAAAAATAATGATATAAAGAACTAGAAATAAAAAAAGTGCTGTCTCAAAACCCACAGAGAAAATGAATTTTTCTCTGTGGGTTTTTATTTGCGCCATGATTTTCTCCCTGATGTAAGAATAGTGAGCTATAGCGGCTTACCTTAGTTAAACAGCAATTGAAATCATAGGAATGCAATTGTTAACAGATATAAAAAGAAAGTTGGAACCGATAATTTCTAATTCTCTGATCATGTACTTTTTTTATTATTATCTATATTTTCTTTTCCTGTAACTGTATAGACGTCACTTTCTGAAATAATTGTTCATTTCTCTAAGGAATCGTTTACAATGAAATTATCAACGAACAAGGAGGCAATTAACATGAAAAACATGATGAATCAAACCGTACAAACATATAAGGGTGGAACACTCTCTTAAATTGTAAACGGTGTACCCCCTTATATGTGTTTATTTAAAAAACACACAAAAAGGGGTAAATCATGCGTTTTCCAGTAAAAAAATTTTTCTCATATTACAAACCATATTTAACGTTGTTTCTTTCGGTATTGGCGTGCACCTTTATCGTATCTGCTGTGACTTTGGTGTTTCCGCTACTCGTTCGGTATATTACGAAAGATGTTTTGGAAGGAGACTTGTCTACTGCGTTAAGTGAAGTGTATTGGATTGGTGGGCTGATGCTAGTTTTAGTCGCAATCCAGAATATAGGAAACTACTTTGTGGACTACAAAGGCCATGAAATCGGTGCTCGAATGGAAAGTGATATGCGCAGTGAGCTGTTCGCGCACATGCAAAAGCTTTCCTTTACCTTTTACGATAAGGAAAAGACAGGACAGCTCATGTCTAGAATAACGAACGACCTGTTGCTCCTTTCCGAGCTGTATCATCACGGACCAGAAGACTACCTCAAATATTTAGTCCGCTTTATTGGAGCATTTGTCATTTTGTTCTCTATTAACGTACCATTAACGATCGCCGTATTCTGTTTTTTACCATTCTTAGGTGTCTTTGCATTGTATTTTAATAAGAAGTTAAACAAGGCATTAAGAAAAAATAAAGAGGGAATTGGGAACGTAAACGCACAGGTAGAGGATAGTCTATCGGGAATCCGCGTAGTAAAATCGTTTGCCAACGAGCACATAGAGATCGAGAAGTTCAACCAAGAAAATAATCTTTTCCTCGACAGCCGAAAGAAAACATACAAAGCTGAAGCATACTTTTTCAATGGTGTGGAAACGTTTATCCAACTGATTACGATCACGGTGATTATCTTTGGCAGCGCTAGTATCGCAGGCAACACTTTAGATTTAGCGGATTTAATCACTTTTTTACTATATATCAGCTTTATGATTGAGCCAATTCAACGACTAACTCATATGAGCACGCAATTTCAAGAAGGAATCACTGGCTTTCAGCGATTTATGGAAATCATGAATCTGAAGCCAGAAATCGAAAACAAATCGAATGCCATGATTCTGACAGAGGTACATGGTGAAATTGAGTTCAAGAATGTTTCCTTCCGTTACGAAGATTTGGACAATGTCTTCGTAAACTTGTCGCTTCGTGTACAACCGGGAGAGTACGTTGCGTTAGTAGGTCCGTCTGGTGCAGGAAAAACTACATTATGCTCTCTCATTCCTCGCTTTTATGATGTGATAGAAGGGGATGTGTCAATAGACGGGATCAATGTTCGTGATATCGACCTGCAGTCATTAAGAAAATCCATTGGTATTGTACAACAAGATGTTTTCCTTTTTGCAGGAACGGTGATTGAAAATATCCGCTACGGAAATCCAGCAGCGAGCGATGAAGAAATTATCAAGGCAGCCAAGCATGCCAACGCCCATGATTTTATTATGAGATTGCCAAACGGCTACTACTCCGAGATCGGACAACGAGGTGTCAAACTGTCTGGCGGTCAAAAAAGCGACTAAGTATCGCTCGCTTATTCTTAAAAAATCCACCGGTTCTCATTTTAGATGAGGCAACAAGCGCACTAGATAACGAAAGTGAAGGGATCGTTAAGGAATCACTAGAATCGTTAGCAAAAGGGCGTACCACCATCGTCATTGCCCATCGCCTTTCCACTATTCGTAATGCCGGGCGGATTATCGTATTAACGGAGGACGGTATTGTGGAACAAGGTACGCATGATATGTTACTTGCAAGCAATGGAGTATATGCATACCTATATTCGAAGCAGTTTAAATTACAAGTATAAGCTCTTTTACAACAAAATCGGCTCTCTCCTTAACGAAAGGGGAGGGCCGATTTAATATTTTCCCGATAAACCACGCCTTCATGCTAAAACTGTCTGGTGATTAGCTGTATTGGTGCCTAAGTTTTGAACTAAATGCTCATTTTATCACAATTTCTTCACAATTTTATGCAAGCGTTTTCTTTATTATGGTTTATACTAAAGATACACACTAATTAGGAGGGAATCTTCGTGATACTTAATGCATTAAGAAAGAACAGCTTCATTACGGTTAACTATTATGAAAACGGTTCCTTAAAAACGAGTAAAGGACGAATTTCTCACCTTAATGTATATGAACAGCATCTTACACTTATCGATGAGCATAAAAAGACGTATTCAATCCGGTTATCCGCCATTAAAGAAATCCAGTAAGGCTTACCCTTTTCCTGCCTGGAATCCAGGATATTTCGTCATGCCGCCGTCCACATAAAGGGTGAGCCCAGTCACATAGCTTGCTTCGCTTGAAGAAAGCCAGACTGCACATGCGGCTACCTCTTCGGGTTTACCTATATACCCCATTGGAATAAGCTCGACAACGCCTTCCTTTAATTTTTCATCCGCAAATTTTTCAGCGTTAATCGGCGTATCAATCGCGCCCGGTCCGATGGCATTTACACGGATTCCTTTCGGAGCATATTCAAGAGCTAATGTTTCTGTCAAAAGCTTCGCGCCCCCTTTACTTGCTGCGTAATGTACAAAATGCGGCCAAGGGATTTGCTGATGAACAGATGACATATTAATAACAGAACCTTTAATGCCGTGGTCAAGCATGTAGTCAATCGCTTCTCGACATCCCAAAAACATCCCGGTTAAATTCGTCGAGATGACGCGATTCCAATCCTCTAAGGTAAGCTCATCTGAAGGCACTTCGTTTTCAATTCCGGCATTGTTCACCATTATGTCAAGAGAGCCAAATTCACTAACAGCTTTTTGAATCATTTGTTTGATGTCCTCTTCTTTTGAAACATCTCCCTGGATTTTTATCGCTTTTCCGCCGCTTCTTTCAATTTCTTTTATTGTATCATCTGGGTTTTCTTCCTCTTTAAAATAATTGATAACCACGTTTGCTTTTTCTTGGCCAAATCTAAGAGCCATTGCCTGCCCGAGACCAGTTCCTGCCCCGGTAATAACAACTGTCTTTCCTTGTAAATCTGGATACATTTTTTTCTTCCTCCTATTTCGTAATGCCAAGTAGTACGCCGCCGGCAATGATTAGCAGGCAGCCTAAGATGACAAGTGATTTTTTTGAGACTTCTTCTTTCAGCAAATAAATTCCGCCAAGCGTGGATAGAACAATTCCTGTTTGAGCCATTGAAAAGCTGACGGCTACACCTATGAGCGGAATGGCCAAAAGCAACCCTAAATTTCCAATTGCCCACCATATGCCTGAAATCAAGTTTCTCAACGTGTATTTACTGATGGGCTGATGTTTGGCAGTTAAGGCAATAGCAGCCAAAACCATTCCTACAGATTGGGGAAACACCGCTGACCAGCCGTCAATATTAAACCAGCGTATTAAGACGACGTACCCTACATAGCCAACAGTTGAAATGAGTAAGATCACAATTCCCTTTTTTATGCTTTTTTCTTCACCGTTCTGGGATTGTTGTCCGATCGATGTGAACACAACTCCGGCAATAATACATATAATCGCAAGAGAACCAATGAGAATGACGGATATCGTTGTCCACTCTCTAAATACAATCACACCAATAAGCGTTGTACAAAATAGCTGCATTCCAGTAGACATAGGTACTGCCATGGAAACGCCAAGATGCCTGACGCTTGCAAATTGGTTCATTTGTCCGATCGTCCATAAAATACCGGAAACAATGGACACTCCCCATACAACCGAGGTTAACTCCGGCCTTTTGAAAAGAAATATGACGATAGAAAAGATTAAGGCTCCAATCGTTGTTCCCAGTGCCTGCTGATATGGGCTTCCTTTAAGCTTTACACTAACAAGGACTAAACTGCCCCATGTAATCGCAGGCAAAAGAGCAAATAGAATTCCCAAGCTGCTATCCCTTCTTTCTACGTTAGCTTTTGCTTAGGTTTCCACAAATTTGCTACAAACATGCATAAGGAATGACGTAAATAATCACTTAAAAGTTAGCTTTTTTTAAATCGCTTCAAACCGAATGGTCCAGAGCTTTAAGCACAATTGAAGCAAAAAGAGGTCATCCGGATTTCCCAGCGATCTACCTGATAATGCTTCAATTTTATTCAATCGATATAGCAGCGACTGGCGATGGAGAGAAAGAATACGTGAGGTTTGGCTGACGTTTCCTTGATTTTGTAAATAGGAAGCGAGGGTGTGCAGTAAATCAAGACCTCTTTCTTTATCATAGGCTGCAATTGCACCGATCGTTTTGTGCATCATTTCTGCAGCGTTTGAGTCTTTTGCTAATACGGATAACATTCGAAAGACCCCGGTATTGGCATAGGTGCTTCTCGTACCAGAACCTTTATGATTTCTGCCGATTTCTAATGCAATAAGAGCATCCTTATAGCTTGTATGAAAAGAATAAGTCCCTGCATGGTTTTCACCGATTCCCCACGAGAATTCCGCGTTTTCTATTGCTTTTATTTTTGGTTCGAATTCATCAAGAAATTGGTGGGCGGACCGATTCGCTTCTTCTCTCGATGCTTCAAGAAAGATAATCAGCTTGTCTCTGGTAAATGCGCAGATTATTTTCTTTTTCAGTTTGTCAGCACAAGAGTATAAAAGATTCTCCACTTTCCTTGATAGTGGATTAGGCACGCGATCAAATCCATCGGTTTCCTGGTGTCCGATAATACATACATAAGGCAAGGCAATATCTATTTCCAATGAAGCGGCCGCTGTTTCCAGTTCCGATTTAGAATGGCGCTCATTTTTTATTAACTGTTGTATGAGCTCTTCTTTTTCTTTAAGGGCATTATCAAGCTTTGACTGTTCTTTTTGAAGCCAAAGATTTAGTGCCGAGACAGCTTGGTTAAGAATTGTCCATGAAATAGGCAGTGAAGCGGGTGCTTCTGACTCCAATACGAACATTCCTGTTTCCCAATTTGTCAATTGGATAGGAGTAAGCTGAACAAGTGATCCGTTCTCGTTATACAAAACAGCAGGAGATGAATGTTCAAAATAGAAATGGCGGGATCCGGTTAATTTTTCGGGCGAGGAAGTGAGAGTAAAGTCAGAATCCTGTTTGATAATGAAAGCATGGGCTGAGAATTTCTTTCCTAAAAAATTCAATGCATCATAAATCGTTTTGTTTTCTAAAAAGTATTGCAGCAGCTTCCTTTGGATTTGATCAGTCTTCTGTAATTCGTCTTTTTGCCATTGATGAATTTCTTCAAGTACTGTTTTTATGATATCTGAAAAGCGTATTTCCCAAGGAAGCTCAATAAGAGGAAAATTCTTTTCATTCGCAAATTGGATAACGTCTTCAGGTATTTCTTGAACATGTCTGCCTACTGCAATAGCCAGAGCAGCTGCACCGGCGGAATAAACTTCACCTACAAATGATAGAAAGAGTGATGGATTCGATCCGCAGCCGATTCCGGTTGACAGGATGAGCTCGTTTTCCCTAACAAAATCTTCAACCGGAATTTCAATCACCGCAATGGATTCTGTTACTCGAGCTGTAATACTTTTCTCTCCGGTTACCAACGCTGCCTCTTTCATTATTGGAAGAGATAGCACATCTTTCACAGAATAATTCACTCTTCATCACTCCTGTTTATTAAAGATAGGGTTGAATTGCTTTTGCGTGAGTTTGTAAATCAACATTGCATCCGCTCGATATGAGGACAATTTCAGAACACGATGGCTCAATTAGTCGATCTAATAATGCTCCTGCAGCAATCGCCGCTGCACCTTCTATGATGATGTGGTGATGCTTATATAAGTAAGCCATACCCTTTGCAATGGAGTCCTCAGGGATTAAGAGCGATCGATCAACATAGCGCTTCGCCATGTTAAAGGTGTACTGATTGTTCTTTCCGATACCGCCTAATAAACTGTCGGCAAGAGTTGGATGCTCTGCCACAGTAACCGCTTGTCCGGATTTGAGGCTTTTGTGCATCGCTGCTCCTTTTTCCATTGAAAGGCCGATGATTTCAATAGAAGGATTTGTATGCTTCATCACCATTCCAATTCCGGAAAGAAGGCCACCGCCGGACAATCCTCCGATCACACAATCAACTTGCGGCAGGTCTTCTAATAGTTCAAGGGCAATCGTACCTTGGCCAGCGATCACGTGAGGGTGATCAAAAGGAGGGATTACTGTTAATCCTTTTTTCCTTTCAAGTTCGTAACAGCGTGCTTCTGCGTCATCTTGTCCATCTCCGCTGATTTCCAGCTCAGCACCTAGTTTTTTTATCGCTTCAAGCTTTGCTTGGGGAACGCGTTTGGATACGCAAATACAAGAGCGAATGCCCAGTTTTTTAGCGGCTAATGCAACTGCTGCGCCGTGGTTACCGGTAGAAAAAGTAGTCACACCTAACGATCGTTGTTTTTCCGATAAGTGAAGCATCGCATTAACTGCCCCCCTCATTTTAAAAGCTCCGCTGTCGTGAAGATGCTCATATTTAATATATACATTTGTATGCTCGTTTGATAGAGCCGGCGAATGGACAAGGGGAGTTTTTTGAATAATTGATCCAATGGCTTGTTTGGCTTTCCATACATCTTGAACAGAGATAAGAGTTTCTTTTTTCTGTTGAATCGTAGTCATTTTCGACACTCCAGTTATAGTTATATGTTAGAAAATATAACATTGTTGTTATGGAATTGAATTGATTCAGTATATATGAACTTATTAGAAAAAGTCTATTGTAAAAAATGTATGAAAAAAAGACTTGAAATTCTTACAGATTGAGCAATAGTTTTCATTCAAATAAGAGAATTACAATAAATGCATGAAACATAACGTATATTTGTCATAAAATATCACATGATTTGAAGGAGTGGGTATCTGTGGTTATGCTGTCATTTGATGTCGCTGAATATAAACAACGGATTAAGAAGACAAAGCAGAGAATGGAAGAAAAGGGAATAGACGTTTTGCTGCTGACGGATCCGGCAAATATCAATTATTTATCGGGATATGACGGATGGTCATTTTATGTTCATCAGATGCTAGTCGTATTGCTTGATGAGGAGCAGCCGTTTTGGATTGGTCGAGGCCAGGATGCAAACGCCGCTAAGGTGACGACCTGGCTTGATGAAAATCATATCATTCCGTACACTGATGATTTTGTTCAATCGACAGTAAAGCATCCAATGGATTTTGTGAGCAGCATTTTAAAAGAAATCGGACAGCATAACCGTGCGATCGGTATCGAAATGGATGCGTATTACTTTACAGCGAAAAGCTTTTTGCAGCTGCAAAAAGGATTGCCGAATGCGACATTTACCGATGCGACCAGCCTTGTCAATTTCGTACGAATCATTAAATCAGATCGGGAAATTGACTTTATGAAGAAAGCCGCCCGCATTGTCGAAAAAGCGATGCAGACAGGGATTGATTCGATTAAGGAAGGCGTTCGTGAATGTGATGCGGTTGCTAAGATCTATGAAGCACAAATTAGCGGAACAGACAGTTTTGGCGGGGATTATCCTGCGATTGTTCCGTTGCTCCCGTCCGGAGAAAAAACGTCGACTCCGCATTTGACATGGACGGATGACAGATACAAAAGCGGAGATCCGGTCATACTGGAGCTCGCAGGCTGCTACAAAAGGTACCATGCTCCCATGGCTCGAACAGCAATCATCGGCCAACCAAGCTCCCAAGTAAAATACTTGGCTGACGTTGTGATTGAAGGTTTAAATGAAACACTCGCTGCGATCAAACCTGGTATGACTTGCGAGGAAGTCGAAGGTGTGTGGAGAAAAAGCATTGCAAAAAGCGGGTTTGTCAAGGATTCCCGTATTGGTTATTCAATGGGGTTGAACTATCCTCCAGACTGGGGCGAGCATACCGCAAGTCTTCGTCAAGGGGATACAACCATTCTTCAGCCGAACATGACGTTTCATTTAATCCCGGGAATCTGGCTTGACCATTATGGAGTAGAAATAAGTGAGTCGTTTCGGGTAACAGAAAATGGATGCGAGGTGTTTGCCGATTTTCCTAGAGAGCTGTTTGTTAAGCCTGAGTCTATAAGTGTCAGAAGGTGAAAAACGATGTATTTATTTGAAGAGAATGATATACGTAAGCATGTGAAATTGGATCAGACAGCTATTCAGTTAATTGAGGGAGGCTTTACTCAGCTTGCGGCAGGAAACGTCACTTTACCTCCGATCATGAGAATTGATGTGCCGGAGCATAACGGAGAGGTTGATGTCAAATCTGCATATATCAAAGGATTGGACTCGTTTGCTTTAAAAATTTCTTCCGGTTTTTTTAATAATCCTTCTCTTGGTTTGCCAAGCTTAAGCGGCATGATGATGCTGTTCCAATCGAAAACAGGACTCCCTGAAGCCGTGCTTTTAGACAATGGATATCTGACAGATGTTAGAACGGCTGCAGCAGGTGCTGTTGCGGCAAATCATTTGGTGAAACAAAAGCTTCAGTATGCCGGCGTAATTGGGACAGGCTTGCAAGCTAGATTACAAATGCATGCCTTGTACGCTGTACGGCCGTTTAAAGCAATCACTGTCTTCGGTCGTTCGGAAGAAGCAGTACGCGTCTATGCGAGTGAAATGGAAAAAGCTCTAGGAGTTACCGTTCGAATTGCGGACAGCCCTGAGCAGGTTGTCAAGGAAAGTGAGGCTGTTGTGACGACAACACCGTCTAAACAGCCGCTGATCAAAGCGAATTGGATTCATCCGGGTCTGCACATCACGGCAATGGGCTCAGATGCAGAGCATAAACAGGAGCTGGAAGCACAGGTTTTTACAAAGGCAGACGTCATCGTTTGTGATGTGAAATCTCAGTGTTTTCGCTTAGGCGAGCTGCACCATGCAAAAGATCAGGGGATTCTTTCTGAAGAAACAGAATCGATCCTTGAACTAGGAGAACTTACATCAATGAAAAAAACAGGCCGCCAAAACGAGAGCCAAGTGACTGTGTGTGATCTAACAGGCACCGGCGTTCAAGATACAGTGATTGCCAGATTTGCCTATGAACAATTAATAACCCGGGGACGAGGACTAGTTCTAGGCAAAGATACTGCAAACACAAAATAGGAGGAAATCACCAATGGAAAAACAAAACGAAGCGAGCATGGGAACAAAAGCTGTTTGGGCAGGAGAAAAAGAAGTACTAGTGCACGGCGCTACGCAAGTGCCTGTTGTTGTAAGTGTTGCCTACAATTATGACGATATGGATGAATGGTACGATGTCGCCGTTGGGAAAAAGAAGGGCCATATCTATGGAAGGAATACAAACCCAACGGTACAAGCATTTGAAAATAAAGTGCGGATCATGGAAGGTGCAGAAGCTGCAACAAGCTTTTCAACCGGAATGGCTGCGGTAAGCAATACGCTCTACACTTTTTTGAAGCCGGGAGATCGGATTGTATCCATTAAAGATACGTATGGAGGAACGAACAAAATTTTCACGGAGTTTTTGCCGAATATGGGGGTTGAGGTGGCTCTTTGCGATACAGGAGATCATGAGGCGATTGAAAAAGAAGTAGAAAAAGGCTGCAAGCTTCTATACTTGGAAACTCCGACAAATCCAACGGTGAAAATTACGGATATTAAGAGAGTAGCAAAGACCGGCAAAGACACTGGAGCAATCGTTATCGTAGACAATACCTTTGCTACCCCGATCAACCAGAACCCCCTCAAGCTTGGAGCGAATCTCGTCCTGCACAGCGCGACGAAATTTCTGGGCGGACATGCGGATGCGCTGGGAGGCGTCGTTTGCGGTTCGAAGGAACTCATTGAGCCAATCTATCATTATCGGGAAATCAATGGCGCGACAATGGATCCGTGGGCAGCTTATCTAATTCTGCGCGGGATGAAAACGTTGAAGCTGCGCATGAAAGAGCAAACAAAAAATGCGAAAGCGATCGCAAAATTTTTACAAGCTCAAGACCTGGTTGAAGATGTTTTCTACCCTGGTTTAGAGACTCACACTAACCATGAGATCGCCAAGGAGCAAATGAACGATTTTGGCGCGATGATGAGCTTCTCGTTAAAAGGTGGAATGGATGCCGTGAAGCTGCTGCTTCCGAATCTTAAATACGCAAACCGCGCCGCAAATTTAGGTGCCGTGGAAACGACGTACGGCCCTGCGCGGACGACCAGCCACGTCGAGTGTACACCTGAAGAAAGAGCGGCGATGGGGATTCCGGAAGGGCTTGTCCGAATTTCTGTCGGAATCGAAGAGGAAGAGGATCTCATTCAAGATCTTGAGCAAGCATTTGCAATCTTAAAGGAGAAACATGCGTCCATAAGCTTATAAAAGAAGGTGAAAACGTGAAAGACAGCTGGATACGTTTACGAGCACATCAACTCGCTGATCAAATGATAGGCTGGCGGCGACACCTGCATCAATACCCTGAATTGAGCTTTCAAGAATATGAAACGTCCCGTTTTATTGTTGAAGAGCTGAGAAAAATTCCCGGAATGGAAATCGAGACAGGGGTAGGGACAGAGACATCGGTTGTTGCCACTATTTCTTCCGGAAGCGGTCCGGTCGTTGCAGTTCGGGCAGATATTGATGCACTGCCTATCATCGAGGAAACGAACCATTCGTATTCCTCTCTTTCAACCGGAGTGATGCACGCCTGCGGCCACGATGCCCATGCTGCAATCCTGCTGGCTGTGGCTGCTCTTTTAGGAGAAGCTCGCGAGAAAGGTGAGTTGAATGGAACGGTAAAGCTTATTTTTCAGCCAGCAGAGGAAGCTGCAGATCATCTGGGTAAAACCGGCGCCCTTTATTTAGTGGAAGCGGGAGTTCTTGACGAAGCGGAATGTGTGATTGCCTTGCATATGAGTCCTGAGCACCGGGTTGGAGACATTCTCATTCATGATGGATACAGCATGGCCAATGTTGATGTTTTTGAAGCGACGATACACGGAACAGGCGGGCATGGTGCGTATCCTCATCTTGGATCTGATCCGATTTGGATGTTGGGTCCTGTATTGCAAGCCATCCATGGAATTGTTGCGCGACATATTTCTCCGTTAGATCCGGCGGTTATTAGTATCGGAGAAGTAAGAGCGGGGACGGCAAGTAATGTGATTCCTCCGGAAGTATATCTGCAAGGCACGATGCGCAGTTATTCACCAGATGTGCGCAAAATCCTTATCGAAAAATTAAGAAAAGCCTTCTCAATCGTGGAAAGCTTTGACGGAACTTATTCACTTTCAGTAAATAAAGGGGAACCGGCTCTTTATAACAATCCGTCTGTGAATCATGTGATTCGCCAAACTGTTCATCATCTTTATCCAGCAATGAAGCAGCTGGATCTGCCGTTTGGCCTCGGAGGAGAAGATTTTTCCCATATGGCTCTGAAGATTCCTGGAGCCATGTTTTTCTTAGGCAGTGCCCTGCAAGACGGAAAACACCGGGAATTGCATACCCCTGTCTTTGATATTGATGAAAGCTGTATGCCAATCGGAGCTTCTATCTTAACGCAAACAGCCATGAACATTTTAAATCGGAATTCAGAAATACAGAACGATACGTCCGGACTAAAAATCGTCTGAACCTATGTAAAAAAGAGCCACCGTTATGATACATCGGGACATGGCTTTGCCGAAATCATCCTCCAGGAAATAATCGAAAGTCGACTACATTAAACTATCAAACTAAATATGTGAGGAGAGAAAAAAATGAAAAAATGGCTGTCAGGTCTTATCATTGGATTCTTATGCATTGGATTATTTGGATGTTCTTCTTCAGCTTCATCGAATGGTTCAGCAAGCGGCGGAGAATCAACATTAGAAAAAGCAAAAAAAGCAGGATCGGTGACGGTTGGATTTGCCAATGAAACGCCATATGCGTACCAAACTCCCGATGGAAAATTAACCGGGGAAGCAGTTGAAGTCGCCCGGGCTGTTCTCAAAAACTTGGGGATTGACGAAATGAAAGGCGTATTGACAGAATTCGGCTCATTAATTCCAGGATTGAATGCCAATCGGTTCGATATCATTACTGCCGGCATGTATATAACCCCCGAGCGATGTAAGCAAGTCGACTTTGCAAATCCAGAGTACAGCATTGGCGAAGCGATCGCAGTGAAAAAGGGAAATCCGCTTAACATTAAAAACTATGACGATATTAAAAACAACAAAGATATAAAAGTCGCCGTCATGAGCGGAGCCATTCAAAGCGATTACTTAACAAAATACGGAATTGACAAAGGCCAAATTCAATTTGTATCAGATAATCCGAGCGCCATTTCCGCCTTGCAATCAGGAAGGGCAGATGTCATTGAAATGACAGGGCCTTCTCTTCAATCCGTATTAGATGCGGCAAAGGATGGCAGCATCGAACGTGTCATGGATTTTGAACAGCCTGTGATTGACGGGCAAAGTGTGCGCGGTTATGGAGCGAGCGTATTCCGTAAAGCAGACTCAGATTTCCGTGAAGCATTTAACCAAGAGCTCGAAAAAATGAAAGAATCAGGCGAGCTTCTGGAAATATTAAAAAAATTCGGTTTTACGGAGCAAGAGCTTCCTGGAGATAAAACAGCTGAAGCACTATGCAGTCCATCAAGTTAACAAAAAAACAAATATGAAAGCGGGGAAGAAAAATGTATTCGATCCCGGATTTAGCTAAGCCGCTTTTAAGTGGAGCTGCCGTCACATTGCAAGTCATGATTTATTCTGCTGTTCTTGCTGCGATTCTCGCATTTTTATTCGGATTTATGAAGCTATCACAAGTAAAGCTTTTGAAAATCATTTCCGGGATTTATATTGAAATATTCCGCGGAACCTCATTATTGATTCAATTATTCTGGCTTTACTTCGCGCTGCCAATGTTTGGAGTTCAGCTATCGGCTATGGCAGCGGGGGTTTTAGCCCTCGGTCTTAATTACGGTGCATATGGTGCAGAAGTTGTTCGCGGTTCGATTTTGGCCGTGCCCAAGGGGCAAACGGAAGCGACGATTGCCTTAAATATGGAGCCCGCACAAAGGATGAGACTTGTTATTTTGCCTCAAGCAATTATGCTTATGATCCCTTCGTTTGGAAACCTGTTAATTGAACTGCTTAAAGGAACGGCGCTTGTTTCACTCGTTACCTTGTCCGATTTGACATTTCAAGCGATGTCATTACGAACGACAACGATGCAAACAACAGAAATTTTCACGTTGCTATTACTGTTTTACTTTATTATTGCGTATCCAATCACATTGGGAGTTCGGTGGTTTGAGAAAAGGCTGTCGGCAAGGAGGGTGTCGTAATGTGGGATTGGAGTTATGCGATATCGATCGTGCCCCAGCTGATCGATGCGATGTGGATGACGATTGCTGCCACCGTTGCGGGCTTTATTACGGCCGCAATCCTTGGGCTGCTATGGGCCGTCTGCAGAAGGTCATCCTTTAAGCCTCTTGTCTTTCTCGTTACTTGCATCGTCGATTTTGTGAGAAACACTCCGCTTTTGGTGCAATTGTTCTTTATATTTTATGTGTTTCCCGAATACGGGGTATCACTGAGCCCGTTTGCTGCAGGAGTCATTGGGCTTGGATTGCATTACAGCACCTATTTGGCAGAGGTATTCCGCTCAGGCATCGAATCGATTCCAAAAGGGCAATGGGAAGCTGGTGAAGCGTTAAATTTTTCAAAGCCGAAGCTGTGGCTGCGAATCATTCTGCCGCAATCTATCGCTCCTATCATTCCGGTACTTGGCAACTATTTCATCGTAATGTTCAAGGAAACTCCGCTCTTATCCGCCATCACATTGGTAGAGATGATGCAAACGGCAAAAATCATCGGTTCTGGATCATTTCGATATTTAGAAGCTTTTACGCTTGTAGGTCTTATCTTTTTGCTGTTAAGCTACCCTGCTTCTCTTCTTGTTCGATACGTTGAAGGAAAAACGAACGCAAAATTGGGAAGGGCTGCATAAATAACAATTTGAAAGGGAAGGTGATCGGATTGGCTCATGTACGACGAAGTAAAAACGATAAACCAATTGTTCAATATCGAAATATTAAAAAGTCGTTTGGCGAAGTGCAAATTTTAAACGGAGTGGACCTTGACCTATATCCCGGAGAAAAAGTCGCTGTTATAGGACCCAGCGGCTCAGGAAAAACCACGCTTGCACGCATGCTAATGACCCTTGAAGAACCTTCTGGCGGAACGATTGAAGTAGAGGGAGAAAGCTTGTGGCACAAAGAAGTGAACGGCTCAATCGCTCCTGCTGATAAAAAACATTTTCGAAAGGTACGCGGCAAAATCGGTATGGTTTTTCAGCAGTACAATCTATTTCCGCACATGACCATTTTACGGAATGTGATGGAAGCGCCTGTCCATGTATTAAAGATACCAAAAGAGGAAGCGAAAAATCGGGCGATCGAGATGTTAACAAAAGTAGGGCTCGCCAATAAACTGGATGCGTATCCGGCCCAGCTATCCGGGGGCCAGCAGCAGCGTGTGGCGATTGCCAGAGCATGTGTAATGAAGCCGAAAATCATGCTGTTTGACGAAGTAACGGCAGCACTTGACCCGGAGCTTGTCGGTGAAGTGCTGCAGGTCATCAAAAATATTGCGGACGACGGCAGCGTGTCAATGATGATCATAACTCACGAGATGGACTTTGCTTACGAGGTAGCAGATCGCGTAGTATTTATGGCAGACGGCCAAATCGTTGAACAAGCCCCGCCAAAACAATTATTCTCTAATCCAACCCATCAACGGACAAAAGACTTTTTAAGCCGTTTCCTGAATAAAAATTCGTTTACGGCAAATATTCTTTAATCGAAGCTTCCTTAGCTGGTACCTTTGCTGGCTGAGGAAGTTTTTGGTTTGGATTAAATTAGTGCTCGGAGAAATCACTAGGACAGTAGAACTATTTTCGAAATGCTTTTCTCTCTTTTCTTGAAAACAGTTTACGAATGATCTAATATTTAAACTACATAATGTAGTGTACTAGGTTCTCAAAATTTTTTTACACTTAAACACTACATAATGTAGTGTTTATAAAGAAAGGAGTCAAATCAAATGCAAAGAAATCATGAAATCGGAACATTCTTATTGAGACTTATGCTCGGTATCACATTTTTTGCACACGGCATGAGTAAATTCCAGGGAGGGATTGAAAATACAGCCGGATTCTTTGCAAGCTTAGGCATTCCGGGATTTATGGCGTATGTAGTTGCAATAATCGAGTTGATTGGCGGAATTGCTATGGTTGCAGGCATTGGAACAAGAATCGTATCCGCGCTGTTTGCAGTGATCTTGATTGTCGCTACGCTGCTAGTGAAGCTGCCAGATGGTTTCTTAGGAGGCTATGAATTGGATATCGTTTTACTGGTTGTTTCCCTGCACCTTGCTTTAAACGGAAGTGCTCTATACTCTGTAGATTCCAAGCTGCCGTTTTTGAAGAAGAAAAAACATAGTATAAATGCTTAAACTTTAGAAATTGATACACTGATCTCTGCACTTACGTAAGTGCAAAGATCAGTGTATTTTATTATTTTAAACAATCTAAAAAAATAGAATAATCAAAAAATTAATTGACATAATGGATGAGTTGGAGTAACTTTAAAAAAAGAAGGATATAAAACAAATTATTTTTAATATGAAGCAAATACTTCATTATTGTGTGGAGGAAAGTTAATGAGTGTGAAAAACTTAATCATTTCAAAGATACAATCATCGAATAAGCCTATTACAAAATCTCAAAAGCTAGTTGCGGATTTCATGATAAAAAATGTTGAGAAATCTACTTATATGACTGCTAATCAAATTGGGACAGAAGCAGGAGTAAGCGAAACTACTGTTATCCGCTTTGCTCTGTCTTTAGGTTATAAAAGTTTCTCGGATTTGCAGGAGGATTTTAGAGAAAGAATTATTACCGATCAAACAGTCAAAAGATTTCAACAAGCAAATAAGGAAATGGGAGAAAAAGATACAATCGCAAGCAGTTTTCATTTAGATAGTGAAAACCTGAATAAAACATATGAACAAATAAACCGAGAGTCATTTGGAAAAGCTGTTGATTTAATCTGTCAGGCAAACAAAACGTGTGTCATCGGATTTCGCTCATCTTCTACCGACGCCAATTACCTGGGATTCTCTTTACATGCGATGTTGGGAAATGTATCAACAATTACTTCAACAGGAATGGAATTTGAAGACTGTCTTCGAAATTCTGATGAAGAAACAGTCATTATTGCAATTAGTTTTTCAAGGTATACGGCATTTGTGGTGGAAGCCATTCAGTATTTAAAAAAAGAGAAAAACTGTAAGGTTATTACGATTACAGATGGTATCCATTCACCGCTTATTGCTTTCAGCGATGAAGTTTTTATTGTGGAAGTTCGTTCATTCACTCCAATCAACTCTCATGTTGCTTCGATTGCATTATGCAATTCTTTTATTTCTTCTATCGGTCAAAAACAAACACATAGGATTGAGAACAATTTAAATAGCTTAGAGGATTATTTAAGAAAAATAAACATTTTTTATTAAATGTTAATAAAGGAGAGAGCCCATGATTCCAAATACACCAATTGATTCAATTACGCTTAGTGCAATGCTGTTTTATCTTGCAGTTTTAGGGGCACTGCTTGCAGTTGGGGTTTTTCTTAGAATGAAGATTTCATTATTAAAGAAGTTTTTTATTCCCGCTTCACTTTTAGCTGGTTTTATTGGCTTAATCTTAGGTCCTGATGGAGCAAAACTTCTTACAAGTGAGATGGTAAGCTCATGGGGGAGTTTGGCTGGTATCTTAATTACTTTTGTATTTGCACCGATGCTGATTGGAATCAAAATGAAGGATTCAAAAGGTGCAAAGAAACATTTTGCCCCGCAGCTGTTTTATCATTACATGGGGAATATGATTCAATATTTTCTTCCTGTTTTTATTACGATCACTATATTGGTCCCTCTATTTGGTGTGAATGAATTATTTGCAACGTTAATAGAGGTTGGCTGGTCAGGGGGGCATGGCACTGCAGCAGGGATGGGTGAAGTATACAGCAGCTTTCAATGGGAAGAAGGAGGAACTCTCGGGTTAACATCTGCCACAATTGGTCTTGTCGTTTCATTTATCGGTGGAATCATAATAATTAATTACTCAGTAAAAAAGGGATATACATCAGTCTTAAAAAACCGAAATCAGATGAAACAAAAAAATGAAGAAGATATTTCAGAAGAGAAGAGAGAGCCCGGATCTTACACTACAATCAGCGGGGATGTCGTTGATGGATTTGCGTTTCACGCTGCATTACTCTTGATCGCTGTATTGCTGGGCTGGTTTATGCAGAAAATCTTAGAAACTTTTATACCTGGCCTTCCATTATTTCCAATGGCAATGATTGGGGGAGGAATATTAAACCTAGTAATATCCAAAACTAGTTACTATAAATTAATTGATGTGCGAACGTTTCAAAGGATACAAGGGATTAGCTTGGAGTTTTTGATTGTGGGGGCAGTGGCTTCCATTAAGATTCCTGTTGTTGTAGAATACGCCCTTCCGTTATTCGTTATGTCTGTGCTCATGTTGTTATCAATGCTTTGGTTTTTCTTTTACATGGGGCCGAGAATGTTTAAAGAAGATTGGTTTGAAAATTCGATTGTCATTTTTGGTACATTAACAGGAGTTGCCGCTATAGGTTTGATGCTTCTTCGCACGGTGGATCCGGAAGGGAAAACGGGTGCTATGGCTGCTTATGGCTTGAAAGCTCCTTTGTTTAGCCCATTTTTAGGGGGAGGGTTAATTACTTCTATTTTTCCAATAATGCTGATTTCATATGGCCCCTTTTGGGTTGGAGGAATCACTTTGATGATTTTCCTTGTTTTATTTTTTGTTGCCAAATCGACCGGCGTTTATAGAAAAAAGAAATCCCCGAAGAAAAATGATTATTCTGAAGGTGTTTCCAGTACGAACTAACAACTTGACGAACAAAAAGGAATGAAGCGAATGATTTATGACGTAATCGTGATTGGCGGAGGTGTGATAGGGACATCAATTGCCTATCAAGCAGCTAAAAAAGGAAAAAAGATAATTATCATTGAAAAAGGAAGTATCGCCAATACAGGCGGGGCTTCCGCAGCTTCGGCAGGAGGGCTTAGAGAAAACGACCGTGATCCTCGTGAAATGCCTCTCGCGCAAGCAAGCCTTACCATGTGGGCTGACTTGGAAAGTGAATTGGATGCCGATTTAGAGTATGTTAATTCAGGACAGCTGATGCTTTTTGACGAGTCAATCACTGACAATCAAATTATGGAGATTGCTGAGAGAAACAAGAAATTTCACATAGATTATCATCAGTTAGATAGAGAAAATCTTTTACAAAAAGTACCGGCATTATCCACAGAATTTCAAAGAGGAATTTTTTATAAGAATGGAGGCCATGCCAATCCGTTATTAGCAACTATTGCGTTCGCCGAAGCTGCCAGAAGATTAGGAGTAAAAATTCAAAGAGGAACGACTGTGAAAAAAATCATGCTGACTCCAGGAGAAAAGAGTGTCACAGGTGTATTGACGGATAAAGGAGATTTTTATGCAGAAGTAGTTGTAAATGCTGCAGGAGCATGGGCTTCTAAAATTCATGAAACGGTAGGTACACCATTGCCAATTGCCGCCAGAGCTCCTCAAATGTCAGCAACTCTTCCAGCTCCTCAATTTCTAGGCCCGGTAATCAGTATATTAGGGAGAAAACTTAGCTTAAAACAAACGATTGACGGGCGGCTCCGGGCAGGCGGCGGATATTCAAGCAACCCTGGAAATGATGAATTTTCAGCAACTTTTTCAAAAGAAAGCCTGGACAGTCAAAGACAGCAAATTCTTTCAGTTTTACCAAAAGCTTTGGATAGTCCAGTAGATTATACTTACTATGGGATAGAGGCTGAATGTGAGGACGGTGTTCCTATTTTAGGAGCATTCCCGAATATTGGAGGATATTTTTTAGCTACTGGTTTTAGCGGACATGGATTTACGCTTGCACCGGGCATCGGGGTTGCGATGTCGGAATTAATATCGGGTTCAACTTCATCTATTTCAATTAACGGGCTTGGCTTCGAACGCTTTTTAGACGCTTCCCATGCTCAGGCTTTTGAGGGAAGAATTTATCCTGGATAATTGCAATTTGGCTTTAGTAAAAGTTCATTTTTAAGCAAATCAGATTGCTTAAAAATGAACTTTTTTGTACATGTTAACTATAAAACTGATAAATTGTTTAAAATCTCAAGAACCCAACAACTTACGAAGATCATCCCTGTTATGGACTAAGTCCTCCAACGTATATTTTTTCAACACATCTATGAACGCTTGAAGAGCTTCAGCCAAAGCGTGCCGCAGCTTACATGAGGGGGTTAACGCACAGTGGCTGGTCTCCTTGTTAAAGCATTCGACAAGATGAAAATCTTCTTCGGTTTTTGAAACGACCTCGCCAATATTGATCTCTCTTGGATGTTTGGCAAGTCTCACGCCGCCATTGCGGCCGCGAATCGTTTCAATATAACCGAGTTTTCCAAGCTCATGAGTAACCTTCATTAAGTGATTTTTCGATATTTGATAAGAATCTGCAATATCCTTAATATTACTTAATTTTTCACCGTTTTGCAGGGAAAGATATATCAACACTCTTAACGAATAATCGGTATAATTTGTTAATCTCATTTTGCTGCTCCCTGAGAGTTTTATTATTCATCATAGCATCCTGTGATGAAATATGACAGAAATGTAGCTGAAATTGTGACAATTTCTTTAAGATGTATATAAAATATATCTTTTTTTCGAGGTATCCTGTATTTTTAAAGATATATATATAATGAATCTTTAAAGGGTGGCTGAATATGTTAAATCCAAAAACGATTGAAATCATAAAAAGTACGGTTCCAGTATTAGAAAAACACGGGAAAGAAATAACGACCCGTTTTTATCAAATGCTTTTTGAAGATCATCCTGAACTGCTTAATATTTTTAACCAGACAAATCAAAAAACAGGCCGCCAGCAAACAGCTTTAGCTAATGCAGTTTATGCCGCAGCAGCCTATATTGATAAGCTGGAAACGATCATACCTGTTGTTAAGCAGATCGCGCATAAGCATCGCAGCATCGGAATTAAACCGGAGCATTACCCAATTGTAGGGAAGTACTTGCTGCTTGCTATCGAAGATGTGGTAAAAGACGTGCCCAAAGAAGTGATTGAGGCTTGGGGAGAAGCATATGGAGTTATTGCGGATATTTTTATCCAAACAGAGCATGAAATGTATGTGGAAGCTGCTGAAAAAGAAGGCGGATGGAAAGATTATAAACCATTTGCCATTTCCCGCAAAGTAAAAGAAAGTGACTTGATTACCTCCATATATCTAAAGCCTAAAGACGGAAAGCCTACCGCGTCCTTTTTGTCGGGTCAATACATTAGTGTTCGCGTCAATATACCAGGAGATGAGCATACTCACATTCGCCAATACAGCTTATCGGATGCGCCCAATGGGGAATATTATCGAATTACGATTAAACGCGAATCAGAAGAAAAGGCAACATTGGGAGCTGTTTCGAATTACTTGCATGATCAGCTGAAAGAAGGAGACAGCATTGAAATCAGTGCTCCTGCCGGAGAGTTTGTTTTAGATCAAACGACAGATAAGCCTCTTGTGCTAATAAGCGGAGGAGTCGGTGTTACGCCATTAATGAGCATGATGAAGGTCTCTGCAAAAGAGCAGCCAAATCGTGATATTACATTTATCCAAGCGGCTAGAAGTGGCCGTCATATTGCATTAGATAAAGAAATTCAAGAAATTACAAACGGAATTTCCCGGAAGCATTTGATTTGCTATGAAACGCCGACAGCAGAAGATATTGAAGCGCAAAGCTTTGATAAAGAAGGCTATATAACATCTCAATGGTTAAACGATGTAATTTCTGATAAAGCTGCAGATTACTATTTGTGCGGCCCGATCCCTTTTATGAAGGCCGTTTATCAAATGTTACTAGAAATCGGGGTACAAGAGGAAGCGATTCATTATGAATTGTTTGGTCCGCATGAAAAGCTTTAACTAAAAATACGGCCGCTCTTCAAACTTAGAGCGGCCGTTTTCTGCGTTATGATTTAATTTCAATTATATTTTCCTGTTGTATTTTCACTTCTCCGCTTTCAAGAAGTGTTACAGATTCGCCTTCATTTAAGTTTGTGAAAATGATTGGCGTCATAAGTGATGGAACCTTTGCTCCCACAGCTTCAAGATCTACTTCGAGGAGCTTCTGCCCTGTTTCGATACTGTCGCCTTCAGAAACAAACGCTGTGAATCCTTCGCCTTTTAAGCTGACGGTATCAATTCCGAAGTGAATAAGGATTTCTCTTCCCCCGTCTGAACGAAGTCCGATCGCATGCTTTGTCGGGAAGACATTCAGCACTTCCCCTTTTATAGGAGAGACAACAACGCCTTCGCTAGGCAAAATGGCAAATCCGTCGCCCATCATTTTTCCTGAGAACACTTGATCAGGAACGTCAGTAATCGGGTGGATTTCTCCGGTGATTGGAGCCGTAAATATGTCTTCTTCTTGCTCATTTTGCAAAGGACCTGTGACAACTTCTTCTACCTGCTGTTCCACTTCTTTTTCTTCATCAACTTTTACAGGTCTTGGCGTGCGTCCTGCAATGATGTCTTGCATTTGAGTTTTGATTCCGTCAGAGCGAGTTCCGAAAATGGCTTGAATGTTGTTTCCAACCTCTAGTACTCCAGAAGCGCCAAGCTTTTTCAAGCGATCTTTATCGACTTTTTTCTGATCATTAACGGTAACACGAAGTCTCGTAATACAAGCGTCAAGGTGCTTGATGTTTTCCTGTGAGCCCATCGCTTCAAGAATTTCATAAGGGAGATCTCCGGTAGCTGCTCCACCTTCTGTTCCTTCAGTTTCCTGTACATCTTCACGACCCGGTGTTTTCAAGTTGAATTTGCGGATCGCAAAGCGGAAGCCGAAGTAATAGATGACAGCAATCGCTAAACCAACTGGTATGACAAGCCACCACGCCGTACGGTTTGGCAGGATTCCGAATAGGAAGTAGTCAATCAGGCCTCCGGAAAACGTCATCCCGATTTTAACATTTAAAATATCCATCATCATAAAGGATACACCTGCGAATAAACAGTGAATTGCAAATAGAATTGGTGCAACGAATAAGAAAGAGAACTCAAGCGGTTCTGTAATTCCTGTTAAGAAAGATGTTAGAGCTGCAGAACCCATAATTCCGGCAACCAGCTTTTTGTTTTCCTTTTTCGCTTCATGATAAATCGCAAGAGCAGCGGCAGGAAGCCCAAACATCATGAATGGATATTTTCCGGTCATAAAAGTTCCGGCTGTCAATTCGACACCGTCTTTTACTTGCGCCATGAATATTCTTTGGTCACCGCGAACGATTTCGCCAGCCTGGTTTGTATAGCTAAAGAACTCATACCAGAACGGTGAATAGAAAATGTGATGCAATCCGAATGGAATCAAGGAACGCTCGATGACTCCAAAAACAAACGCCGTAAGAGTTGGGTTTGCTTCAAGCAAGCCTGTTGAGAACGAGTTTAGAGCGTGTTGAATTGGCGGCCAAATCACAAGCATAATCAAACCGAGAATTAAAGCAGATATTGACGTTACAATTGGCACAAAACGCTTTCCGGCAAAGAACCCAAGATATTGCGGCAATTCGATTTTAAAGAATTTGTTGTACATGGCTGCTGCCAGGACCCCGACGATAATCCCGCCGAATACGCCCGTAGCTAAAGTAGGAATCCCGAGCATCGTTGTAAATTCAGGATGATTTTCTTTGAAAAATTCAGCACGTGCCACTGTATCACTTGGAATGGACCCATTTGCTAAGAGAACGGCGCTCATGGAAGCATTCATCACAAGATAGCCGATAATTGCGGCTATTCCTGCAACACCGTCTCCGTTGGCAAGACCAATGGCAACACCGACGGCAAATAATAATGGCAGATTCGCAAAAACAATATCTCCCGCATTTTCCATTACACTGGCTATAAGCTGTATGATATCGTTATTCAGATATGGGGCAACATCCAGCATTTGCGGATTTTGCAATGCGTTACCGACAGCAAGCAGAATACCTGCCGCAGGCAAAATGGCAACAGGCAGCATTAGTGCCCGCCCGATTTTTTGGAGTACTCCAAAAAGAGCTTTAAACATGTAATTGACCTCCTCTAGTCGATAGTGTAACCTTGCAGAAAAATAACATGTCATAGAGTCTAAGTTTCTTTTTTAAACCGTTTACATTTTATCAAGACAAAAAGGCATGGTGATAAAAAGGGCACACAAAAAGCGCAGAAGCTTTTCCATGTTCCTATACTAATCACTCATGCCTGATCGAATCAGTAACACGTGTTATAAGAAACGTATTATGAAATTTTATTTGTTAAACGGTATAAATGCAATGTTAAGTAAACGGCTTCAGCCTCATGGACATGTTTTTTCAAAGATTGCTGCAAGATTTTTATTAATTTCCAAGCAGTATTGTAGCATAAAGGATATTCATTTTTCAATAGCAACATTAATTTTTCTGGTTCTTCAATCGGTTCTTCGCGTTTGATCCGGTCGATCGTAAACCGAATGTGGCGGATCATCCTTAAATAATTGACGCTTTCACGGTTGACTTTCATTTGAAACGAGTCCTCAATCACTTGGACCATTTTTCCTATAAGCTGCGAGTGCTGGTTGACCTCGCTTAAGGGTCGATCGGTAAGAGCGCTGTGAATATGCAAAGCAATAAAGCCGATTTCGCCTTCAGGAAGCTCAATACCTGCTCGCTCATTGATCATCTCAACGGCTTCTTTTGCCAGTACATATTCTTTCGGATACAAGGATTCCGTTTCTAATAAAAACGGGTTTTTCATATCGAATCCCTCTTGAAAACGCTTAATAGCAAACGCAATATGATCGGTTAAAGCTATGTGTATATGCTCATTTAAAGAATGGCCGCTTTTATTGGCAATCTGATAGATAACGTCGTTTGCGAGATCAATTGTTTTTTCATCGACATACGTAAGCAGCTTCTTAAATTGCTTTTGTTCATTATTATTTTTTAACACGAATAATTTTTCGTAAGTGCCGTAATCGATCGGATCCAGGCGTTTTTTCCCAAAGCCGATCCCTTTGCCGATCAGGACAACCTCACCGTGTTCTTCATGGTTCCCAATTAAAACATTATTGTTAAGTACCTTTTCAACGGTAAAGGGTATACTCATGAGCCTCAGCTCCTTTGTCATTCAATCTACCATAATTCGAATAAAAAGGATAGATCATTTTTACTAAACCGTTAATCTTTCAATTAGGCGGTAAGGAAGGACGAAATGTTCAGGTGAGTCTCCTTTTAGCTGTTTTTTCATGAGGGTAAAGGAACGTTTACCCATTTCTTTCGTCTGAATTTCAATCGTTGAGATACCAAGGATTCGGCTGATTTCTTGATTATCGCAGCTTAATATTGCCAAGTCATCAGGAATGGTTACTGAGTGCTTCTGTGCTTCAAGAAGCATTCCTGCTGATACTTGGTCATTTGCTACGAACATGGCTGTCGGTTTTTCTTTCAACATAACCCATTTGTGAAACAATGTTTCTCCATCTGACATTGTAAGTAGGTTGTCCATCACCCATTCCTCTTTATAGGGCTCGCCAATATCCTTTAAGGCATCTTGATAAGCCTTGATGCGGTAGTGACTGTTTATCCCTTTTTTCCTGGCAAGAGCAATCCCAATTTTTCTGTGGCCCTTGCTTATTAAATAATCTAAGCCGTGACGAAATGCGGTATGATGCGGAATGCTGATGGAAGAAAAATTCGGATCTTGAGAGGACTGGCACAAAACGATTGGTCCTGTTTCCTTCCATTCCATAAGCTCGTGATCAGGCATCGCTTTTGAGCAAATGATCAATCCGTCGATCTGGCGTTGTTTTAATTGTTCTAAGCTGTACCTTTCTTTTTCTAAAAGGTAATTGGTTTGATAAAGGGCAAGATGTATGCCGGACGTTTCAGCTTCTTCTGCGATCCCTTCGAGCAGTCCAGCGAAATAAGGGATATTAATCGTCGGAAGTACGACTCCGATCATATTCGAATAGCCTTTCGACAAATGTACGGCATGAATATTTCTTGTATACTCCAGCTGTTCCATTGCATTGAGCACTTTTTTTCTCTTTTCTTCCTTTACATATGGATGATCATTAAGGACTCTTGAAACCGTGCTGATCGAAACACCGGCAAGCTCTGCGATTTTGCGAATATTAGCCATGAAATTTTCCCTCTTTCAATTTTTCCTTGCTCTGAAACGCGTTTCATCAATTACGATGGTTTCGTACCGGTACACATCACGTTTTTTATGAAAGGAGAAGGAACAATTGGGTTTTTTTGTTCTGATTCTATTATGTGCTGTTGAGTTGTTTGCTTGTATTTTAGCTCTAAATCAGTCAAAAGGAAAATATGAAATTAAACCATTTCGCACATTTGATGATTTTTTTATAACGAAGGATGATAAATAGCAGGTAGTGGGGGTAAAAAACGAGCTTGCTGGAGTTAAACTTACAAATAATTAATAGGATAGTTAGTATTAGTCCATGCCTAACTATCCTAAATTCGCGGCAAGGTCTTAAATATTGGTTGAATGAAAAAGTTGAAAAATCTTCATGCAGCTCCAAAATAAGAAGAGAGCGATAACTGGATGAAGTGCACCTATAATTTCGATCCGAGGTGAGATCGCAGCTGTAAAGAATAACACGATAACTATTCCGAACAACCCAACACATCTCTAAAGTATTCTTCTGGGTAATTGAGCAGAAAAGCACAATGCTGCCATTACTAGCGGCAGAATAAAGAAATATCTAGCAAAGCTTTCATGATAACTCCAATTTATCGGATTCATGAAAAATGCGAGACCCGCAAAGAAAACCTGGAGGGTAATACAAATCAAAAAAATCCAAGTAAACATAATGAAACTAATTCGGGAAAACTTCACGATTTTCTGTTTGTTCATGGCTTTTGATTCTCAGAATTCGCAACTTGATGTTGCAAATTTTCTGAAAGGATGAGCTCTTTAATTCTTTCGGTATTGGTTTCTTTTAAAGTTAATAATTGGGGAGGTCTAGGAATACGTAAACGGGTATGATCATGAAAAATTCGTGTTACTATGGTTCCTAATGCGTTGCCATTCATTTGCGAGATGACACTCCAGAATCGTCTTTCGCGATCTTCTAACGCTCCCCATCTCTCGACAGATTGAGGAAAGCTTCCCGGCAGAAATGGATTGGAGTCTAATCCTGCTTCTGTAAGCTGCTTAGCTATTGGATGAAATAATTTTGAAAAATACAATCCGTAAGCTGTATCACCGCCTTTTTCAAAATGGGATTGAAGTTCGTTTTCGTTTTGATCCCAAACCTGCTGCCATGAAGAGTCAATTAATTCCTGAATATGACACTTTAGTGCTTCAATTGTCCTTCCGTTTTCTGAAAATTGCTCAATTAGAGTTTTCATCATTATTCCTCCGTATCGTTGTTAAACTCGATAATGATCAGCTTTCCAATTTTTAATGAACTGTTTAATAACATCAGGTGCCAAGTTTTCCTTCACAGTCTCCTCGCATAGTTTAGGAAACTCCTCATCACCTGCAAAACGCAAGGCGATAATTTGCTCCATTGTTAAGCGATTATCGAGCATTTTTCCAGTCAGTACGAATGATCGTAAATTTTCTTCAGCTCGAATGATCCTATCTTGAAGTTTGCAAACAAAAGATCTTAGGAAAAAAACGGTTATTGTCACGATTAAAGCGAGTGCAGTGATCAAAATATCAGTTCCGATGGCTCCTCCGTTCAAGACTGAGAGGATCGTAAATACAATTCCGGCTAGTAAACTACTAAAGCAAAGGGGGACAAGGAAATAGTGGAACGAAGGTACTATTCTCGTGTGATTTTCATAATCTTGAGGTTTCAAAATCGATCCTCCTTTAAAAAATGAGTAAGTTTGACAAATGAGTGTGTATTCACTCACAGCAATACAAAGTTCAATCTCCTTTCCTAAAGTAGTAGCTACCGATAGTAAATAGAACTCTTTTCTATTGAGTGAGCGCACACTCAAAAGCCCACAAAAAATTTTCTCTTCAATCGTTGACTTGACAATGAGTGAGCGCACACTCATAATGAGATTATAAATTATGAATTTTTTCTTGTCAAGGATTGAGAGGGATTATATTGGAACTGCGTGAAAGAATTATTAAGGCAGCTGAACAGGTCATTCAAGAAAAAGGGCTTGCTTATACTACGACAAAAGAGATTGCCAGGACGGCTGGATGCTCTGAAGGCTCATTATATAATAATTTTGAAAGTAAAGAGGATGTATTTCTACATGTGTTAAGAGGCCAATTGCGAAATTTTATGGGGATATTAAAATCGCTTCGTGATCGAATTGGAAATGGAACAGTCAGGAGTCATTTAGATGAAGTAGCAAACGCAGCAGTTGAAGATTATTACTATTCAACCCCTCTAATGGCAGCAGTCTTTTCTGAACCTGGTCTATTAAGCCGGCATAGGGAAGGCTTCACTGAACGAAATGAAGGACCTCATAGAGCAAATGAAGCTGTGGAAGCTTATCTGCGAGGAGAACAACAATTGGGAAGATTAAGTGAACACGTGGATCCAAGAGCGGCAGCTGATATGTTGTTAGGCAGCTGCTTTCAATATTCGTTCCAAAGAAGGTTCTTAGGTGAAGAATTGTCAAGTGAAGCGAAAACAAGATTTACGAAACAGCTTTTAGATACTTTATTTCAAGTATTAACGTCCGACAGAGACAACTGATAGAACGATGTATTGGATGTTTAGATAGATGAATATGAGATTTATTTTTACAATTACATGAGTTGTAGAGGAAAGTATTTGCACAGCTTGTACAATGGGTGCATTTTTAAATTATATCAACGATTAGTGAATAGAGGGGTCACACTTTGAAGAAAAAAATATCAGCAGAATTACAAGCAATAGAAAAAAAACACCAAGTACAAATCCTTTATGCGTGTGAATCGGGCAGCCGGGCATGGGGGTTCCCTTCGAAGGATAGCGATTATGATGTACGTTTTATTTATATTCATAAGCCTGATTGGTATCTCTCCATTGAGGATAAACGTGACGTCATCGAACTGCCGATTGATGAACTGCTTGATATCAATGGTTGGGACTTGCGGAAAGCATTGAACTTGTTTCGAAAATCTAATCCGCCGTTAATGGAATGGCTGAAATCGGATATTGTCTACAAGCAAAATGATTGGTTTTTGAAAAGCATGCAGGAGCTCACGAACGATTATTTCTCCCCTCTTTCTTGCGCACACCATTATTTAAATATGGCAAGAAACAATAATCGCGGCTATCTTCAGGGAGACAAGGTCCGTATTAAGAAATATTTTTATGTGCTGCGGCCGTTGCTTGCCTGCCTCTGGATTCAGCAAAACCAGTCGATGCCGCCGATGCGGTTTCAAGAACTGGCTCATGCGATGCTTCCTTCAGGTGAACTAAACGAACAGGTTGAAAAATTATTGGAACGGAAAACACGAGGAGAAGAGCTGGGAACAGAGCCTAGAGTAGAAATCATTCACGAATTCATTGAGCAGACACTTCCTAAAGTCGAAGCCTTTCTAAAGGATTGGCCAAAGAATGAAAGGCTTCCGGCCGCGCCGTTAGATCGGTTGTTTAGGGAAGCATTGAGTTTGAATAGAGAAGCGAATTGAAACAATAGGGAGGTAGTAAAACTCTGTATTTACAAGCCTTCCGGGTTTCAGGAACTCATCACCTTAATTAGAAAGGACATGCAGATGAATCGTTATATAAAAATAGGAATAGTTTTACTAGTAAGTATTTTCATAATGTCAATGCTATTCTGTTATATTGTAGATGGGAGCCTTAATGGTGATGATTTTTTCAGAAGTATTATCTATTCTCTAGTTTTTAGTGTGGTTTTTAGTACAGGGTTAAAATTACGCCGCAATAAAAATTAACGCTGGACATAAAAATACGAATGAAATACTCCCAAAATCATAAATAAATCTTCTTTATACCTTTGATTTCCCAGTTTCATCTCTGCATCTTTCAAGACTTTCATTTTATATTCAACTATCACAATTCCATCTGTACCTTTTGAAAATTGAGCCCAGCTAAAAGGTTGTTTAGAAATAGTACCGCGCGAATATCAGAAAAATCGCCCAAGATCACACATGAATTTCAATCTTCACCAACAACCAATGAGTATATTTCTGACAAACTCAACTTGACACTTCTGCATCCCCCATCATAAACTAATAGTAAGAAAAAATGAAAGGGTGAGCTAAGTACATGAAGTTTTAATCCTATTTCCAAGAAAAACATTCGTTATCGCTCTCGAATCGTTTTCCCAGAATAGGATTAGTCTGTACTTTTTACATCCTTTAATCGGTATGTCTTTTCCTATTCAGAAAACCAGAGGCTGGTAACGGCTTTTTCTGAATAGGATTAGCCATGTACTATTGCAGCGAATTCACATGCACCTTTATTTGCTGCAGCTTACATAGCCTCCTATTCGGAACGGATGGGGGGCTTTTTAGCGCATAAAAAGCCTCCGACCAGATCAATAAACTGGAGGAGGAGACCGTTTGACGATATTAGAAGCAAATTATATTGAAAAATACGTGAGAGACCGAATGCTGTTTAAGGCGGAGCAGCTGAAAATTGAAGAAAGCGACCGGATCGGACTGGTAGGCAAAAACGGCAGCGGAAAAACGACTTTGTTAACGATTTTGTCAGGAAACGGAGAAGCAGATGAAGGCACAATCATGACACATTCAACCCGTTATCTTTTGCCGCAGTTAAAGGAAGCGAAATCGAAAAAAAGCGGTGGCGAAGTGACGAAGGAATATATTGATAAAGCATTAATGCAAAAAGCTGACATTCTATTTGCAGATGAACCGACGACTCATCTTGATACTAACTGGATGGAAGAGCTTGAAAACCGGCTGAAAAAATACCGGGGAGCCATAGTTCTCGTTTCCCACGATCGATATTTTTTAGATCAGCTCTGCACGAAAATCTGGGAAATTGATGAAGGAAGCATTAACGAATACAAAGGAAACTATTCAAGCTACATTAAACAGAAAGAGCTGTTGAGGAAGCAGCACCAAGAAAAATACGAAGCCTACATGGAAAAGAAAGAGCAGCTGGAGAAAGCGATACAGCTAAAGGAACGAAAAGCAGCAAAAGTGACAAATCCTTCCCCAAAAAAACTGAGTACATCAGAAACTCGGGAAGCAAAGCCTTATTTTGCTAAGCTGCAGAAAAAAATGCATCAGAACATCAAGGCTCTGGAAAAGCGTGTAGAAAAGCTTGATGAGGTAGAAAAGCCGAAAAAACAAACGGCGATCAAAATGGATATTCCGAATCAAGAGAAGATGAAAGGGAAAACGATCCTGCGTGCCACTGATTTATCGATGCAATTTGGGAAACGGATTCTTTGGAAACCGGCTTCTTTCGAAATAAAAGCTGGTGAAAAAGCAGCGATCATCGGCAAAAATGGGGCGGGAAAAACAACCCTGCTTAAGCAACTGATGCATGAACGAAAAGAGGTTTCGCTTTCTCCTTCTGTCAAGCTTGGTTATTTCAGCCAGAACCTTGATATCCTAGAGCAAGAGCAGTCCATCTTAGAAAACGTAATGAAATCTTCATTTCAAGAGGAAAGCATGGTTCGGACTGTATTGGCAAGACTTCATTTTTTACGTGAAGATGTATTTAAGCCGGTTCGTGTGCTCAGCGGCGGCGAGAGAGTGAAGGTGGCTTTTGCTAAAGTATTTTTAAGCGATATGAACGTTCTTGTGATGGACGAACCGACTAATTTTCTCGATATTGAAGCCTTGGAAGCATTAGAGAGCTTGCTTACAGACTATGAGGGAACGATTTTATTTGTATCCCACGACAGAAGATTTATTGAAAACATTGCCACCCGAATAATCGAAATTTCCAATCAGTCTATTACTGCTTTTGACGGCGGTTACAGAGATTTTTTAGAAAGAAACCGGGAGTCAACGAGGGATTTCGTAAAAGATGAATTGCTTCAAGTGGAAACCAAGCTTTCCGAAGTGATCAGCAGACTTAGCGAAAGTCCGACGGAAGAATTAGATCTTGAGTTTAAAGCACTGGTTGCGGAGCGGAAAAGGCTGCAAGATTTGAAAAAAGAGTAGAAGAAAAAACGCAGCATAGGAGCCGTATGCTGCGTTCTTCGTCATTCAAATAACTTAAACACTAGCAGAAAACACATTGCAAAGCAAACAGACGTAATCACTTGCCGATAAATAAACTGAATTGCGTTTTTTAGTCCGAATTCCTTCGCTATGGTCATCATCGTAACGAGACAAGCTGTCAAAGTTGAAGATAGAAATACCAAGAGAAACAGCTGTGAACAGGAAAGCTGGCTTAAAAAGTCACCTTGTCCCTGATTAAAGAGCAGGATCCCATCTTTTCGGATCATGGAAAATGCCAAGCCTGAAGCTGCTTCTGCGGGCAGCTGAAGAAGAGCAAGCAACGGATGGAATATAATGGAAAATACTTGGATCACATGAAAGGTTTGCAGGAAAGAAGCGACGAAGCAGATGAAGATAAAAATAGGCATAGCTTGTAAACTAAATTGCTTTACGTCATTTTTTAGCCTGAAAAACGTTCCCAACCAGGTAGGCTTTTGTAAAAAAGTCCGTCTAGGTATTGGACGTGACCCTGTATCAAAAGCTTTATTGTGAAACCAAATTCGTTTATGAATGATCCCGGCAAATGTTAACGTCAAAATATAAGGAAAAAACATCCAAGTCGAGTGTGCAGAGTTAAATATAGACAGGGTCGCGCCAATCTGATAGCTGCAGGCCGAGCCGAATGAGATCATTGAGACACATTGCTTCCGAGTACAAGCACTGCAGTTTCTGCTTTGATAAACGGCGACCACATTACAGCCAAACCCGCTTAATACCGGGACAAGATCGTGGCTGTCAATGCCAATTCTTCTCGTTATTGGCGCAAGCGAATCAATGATTCGATCTTTTATGCCAGTCTCATCTGCAATCGCTGTACTTACACCCATTAAAAATACGACTGGGAACGCCCAAATAAACGAATAGATCCCGAGCGTCAACAGCCCATAATCACCAATCATAATGGTTTGGATCAAAGCCGGCGAATTCTCAAATAGTTTCAATACTTCAGAAAGTAAATACTGATCAAATAAGGGCTGCAGTACAGAAGAAAGTTGATAAGCGATCCACACCGGAAAAAGAAACATGCTGATCAATGTACAGATGGAAAGCATTGGACCAGTTAAAGGACGGTCAAACAGCAGCTGACGGGGCTCTACATTTGCCAGCTTTAGTTCAGCCAAATGGTTTAATTGTTTTTCTGTCCATACTTTTTGGCTTGTTACGAATTCCATCAAAAGCTTTCTCTGATCCTCTCTCAACAACCTTGTATCTAAGAGAAATAAAGGCAGCTTTTCTTTTAACAGCAGCTCCTTTAGCTGCTGTTTATCGTTTTCTCTCATTTTATCTGCATAGGTGACGACGACAATAAACGGCTTATTTGTCACCTTAATTAATGGCAATAATGCCTTTATCTCGTCTTGGAAATGTGTTCCTCTGGCTACAAGAATGATTTTATCTGATTGTCGGATTTCTTTTAAGGCGATTTCATTTGAATCTTTTTCAGACATCCTTATACCAGGTGTATCAACGATTAACATATGATCAAGACGATTTATCCGGATCGAATAGCTGGATCCTTTCACATTTGTCTCATCACCAGACTTGTTCATGCTCATACGTGAAAAAAGCGTCGTTTTCCCAGCGGATTCTAAGCCGATTAAAGCAACACGTTCATCGCTTATCGCCGAAGTTTCTAACATTCACACTCCACCCCGCAGCAAGAAAGATCATCTAAAAACATTTGATTACGGCGATAAGTGTCAAAAACCTTTTCGTCACAGTCGAGACCTAACCGTGTAATCACTTCCTTTGCTACAACAGCAAAGCGCTGGCGGAACTTATAAATAAAACAAAAAATAACTGCCTGTTGGCGTACGCTCGGTCCAATTAAAAAAAGATTAGATACAATTGTAGATTCGTCATTTTCTGTAAGATGCGGAAGCCCGTCTTCTCTCCATTCGAAAAAAGATTCTATTTGTTTTGCCCCGGAAAGAAAGCCGGTTGCTAATATTGGTTTTGTTTTAGAGAAATAAGTGGCTCCATCCGCTAAAAGAAGCTGATATCCTGACTGTTCTTTTGTGATTCCTGTAACTTCACTTCCGCCAATAAGCCGAAGCTTCTTTGTAGCCATTGCGGTTTTTAGCCTTTCATACGTATATGGAGACAAGGAAAGACTTGGATCTGCCTCATTCGGCTTCCATGCTTCTGTACGTGAAAAAATGGTGGCTGAGTTTCCGGAGCTGATCAGATGCGAGGCCGCGTCAATTCCGCTTTCATAGCCGCCAATAATGGTATATTCATTCTTTTCAAAAGCTTCCCATGATTGAACCTGACTGCTGTGAATTGCATATCCAGCTCCTTCAAAGGGCCGAGCATTTGGAAAGTTGAATTCGCCTGCTGCCCATATAAGCTGGTCTGCTTCTATCATTCCGTCAGAAGTGTATAAAATAAATGATTTCTTTCTTTCTACATGTTCAACATTCACATTTTCATAAACCGGCAAATCAAAATGCTCTGCAAGCAGGGAGAGGTATTCTCCATACTCCTGCCCGGTCAAATGCTCCTTCTTAAACGTATATGCGGGTGAGGTTTCCGGTGTAATAGCGTTCAAATCCAAAGCCCCGAAGCCGTGTCCTGTGAAGGAGGGGGTGAGCAGCTTCATTTCATTTGGCCAATTAAAAAAAGTCGATCCAACCTGATCTCTTTCTAAAATCACAAAGTCATTTATCTTTAATTTTTTTAGCAAGATACCAAGCCCAATACCAGCGGGACCGGCGCCTACGATTACAATTTTCTTTTTCATTACGGGCATTCCTTTCTTTCAAAACGTAATTATTACGATTTAAACTGTATACTATATGAACATCAAGTTGCAAGTATGAATTTTCGTTAGACAAAAAAACCCTGCATACAAAGGAATTATTATTTACAATTATTCATTTTGTTCATACGTATCATAAACATAAGGTTGACTCGGGGTATCAATTTTTTCAACCGTCGGATCAACGATCACTGGAAGCTCACTGTCATTATAATGTAATACGTCGATTGTGCCTTTTACTCTGATCCATGTGTCATTTGAAAGTGATGAAAGAGAATCTCCATTTACCGCCATCCCAAATACGACGGCGTCTGCTGTGCAGCAGCTGACTCCAAAACGAGCGACAACAATCTGATCCTTTGTAAAATCAGGCTCCCGGTATACAAATCCTTCCAATTGAACTTTTTTCCCGACGAAATGCTGAAGGTTTCTCTCAATCTGATCTAATACAGGCAAGAAATTTTCATTCGTCAAGAGAATTATTTTTTTGGCTTCAAGACTTGTAAGATTAGGATCTGATGGAGGATTTCCATTGGAGGTGCTAGAGAATATCCCTTCCCCGTATTTATGTCCGCGTTTGATGGCAGCATCATTTGTTAATATATGATCGGAAAACAGGAAGCCGGTAACCAGTGGGAAAATAAACAAACTATAGACAAAGATTGAGCCGAAAATTGTTTTTGGAACGCTGTGATCGCCTGCGCAACCGCATTGGTGGGCATTCATTTCAGAACTGCTGCTAAGTATGAGAATAAAACCAAGCAATAAAAAGATAAATAATGCAATATAAACATAGATATGCATTTTAGGAGAAATAAAATTTGCGAGCTTTTCGGATACAATCAGATTGATCAACAAAAGGGCAAAACCAACAAGGATAATCCCGCGCAAACTTTCATGAAATTGCGTCACCCAAACCCCTCCAATCACTGCAAAATAATAATGGTTCCATAAACAATGACGGTTACGACAACAAGAAACGCAAGGACAAACCGGGTCTTAAAATAAGCGAACATCATAACTGTATTTTTTAAATCAAGAATAGGACCATACACTAAAAAAGCAATAATCGAACCATACGTAAATGTCGTTCCAAAGGTGGCAGCGACAAAAGCATCGGCTTCCGAGCAGAGCGAAAGGAAGTAAGCAAATGCCATCATGACAGCTGGTGCAAGAAATGAATGCCCTCCAACTGACTCTAATACGCTTCGATCAAGAAGAGTTGAAAATAAACTGGCTATAAGCGAACCGATAATTAAATAACGTCCCATATCAAAAAATTCTTCGCCCGCATGCCGGAGTACGCCTGTGAAACTTACTGAATGAGTATGAGAATGATCGTGACTGTGATGGTGGCTGCTCGGCTTTAATTGATCACTTGATCGGAATATCAAATAGATAACAGCGCCAATCACAATTGCACAAACAAACGCGACTCCCATTCGTCCATATAAAATGATGTGATTAGATTGAAAAGCAAAATAGGTTGAAGCTGCAACAATTGGATTGAGAATAGGTGCCGTTGACAAAATAACGACTCCCAAATGCAAGGGCATCCCTTTTTGAATTAACCGTCTGACGACAGGTATAATGGCACATTCGCAAACAGGAATGAGAGCTCCAACAAGAGCAGCAGGAACAAGCGCCGCAATCGGATGTTTCGGTAGGAGTTTTCGTAAGAATTTTTCAGAAATAAACAGCTGAATGAGAGAAGAAGCAAATGCGCCAAGCAAAATAAAAGGAATGGCCTCCAGCAGAATACTTAAAAAGATCGTATTTATATTTAGAAGTACAGGAGGAATTGTTCCTGGTGTAAAAAACCTGTCCCCAGTAAAAAGAAGGATAATGATAAGAACCACTAAGCTAACTCCAGTTAATTCAAGAAAAAATGCGCGAAAGTATTTTTTCATTCTTTTCCTCCCGCAAAACAGAATCATTCTTGTTTAATGACTATGGTTGTCCAGTGCAAAGTATGCATTTGAAAAAAGGAATATTATTAAATGGGGGAGGCACTTGACTTCGCAGAGCAAACTCGATATCATTTAAATCGTAATGATTACGAATTAAGAAAGGGCGAAGATGATTCATGAGAGTAAATATTACATTAGCTTGTACAGAAACCGGAGACCGTAACTATATAACGACGAAAAATAAACGAACAAACCCTGATCGTTTGGAGTTGAAAAAATATTCTCCACGTTTAAAACGATACACACTGCACCGGGAAACAAAATAAGGAGTGGGGACGATGAACAAGAGGATTCCTGTAACCGTGTTAAGCGGATATCTCGGTGCGGGTAAAACGACGTTGTTAAACCATGTTCTGCAAAACCGTGACGGGCTTAGAGTAGCTGTTATCGTTAACGATATGAGTGAGATCAATATTGATGCAGAGCTCATCAAGCAGGGCGGAGAGCTGTCGCGGACGGAGGAAAAGCTCGTTGAAATGTCAAATGGCTGCATCTGCTGTACGCTTCGCGAGGATTTGCTGATTGAGGTTGAAAAGCTCGCCAAAGACGGAAGGTTCGATTACATCGTGATTGAATCAACCGGCATCAGCGAGCCGATTCCCGTTGCTCAAACCTTTTCTTATATCGATGAAGAAATGGGAATTGACCTTACTCAATTTTGCCGGTTGGACACGATGGTTACAATGGTCGATGCCAATCGTTTTTGGGCTGATTATAAATCCGGCGATAGCCTGCTTGATCGCAAGGAGGCGGTTGGTGATAACGATCTTCGTGAAATTTCTGATCTTCTCATTGACCAAATTGAGTTCTGTGACATCCTGATTTTAAACAAGTGTGATCTCGTTTCAGAAGATAAGCTGAACCAGCTGGAAAAGGTATTGCGAACGCTGCAGCCGGAAGCGGAAATCATCCGAACATCACACGGTGTTGTTGATCCGGAGAGAATATTAAATACTCGCTTGTTTGATTTTGACAAAGCAAGCAGCTCAGCAGGCTGGCTGAAAGAACTGAATATGGGTCCTGAGCAGCATACTCCTGAAACAGAGGAGTACGGAATTTCCTCCTTTGTTTATCAAAGCCGGTTGCCGTTTCACACAGAACGCTTTTACAATTGGATTCAGACGATGCCTGATAATGTGGTCAGAGCAAAAGGAATTGCCTGGTGCGCAAGCAGAAACGACCTTTGCTTATTGATGTCACAAGCAGGAACTTCTGTTACGGTTGAACCGATTGCTTATTGGGTTGCCTCTTTGCCGAAGCTGGAGAGAGAGCAGATTATCCAGGAAGAACCGGAAATCTTAGAGGATTGGGACGCTGAATTTGGAGATCGCCATACGAAACTTGTATTTATCGGCGTAGACCTGCCGAAAGAAGAGATTATAGAAGACCTTGATAAATGCTTATTGACCGATATGGAAATGGCTCAAGACTGGTCAGCCATGACAGATCCATTCAAGTGGCAGCTGCAAAGGTCATAGCTTACAGCTTAAATCGTAATAATTCTGTTTTATAAGGAGGGATAACTTTGGCGAAAAAATCAAAAATAGTAAAAGAAAAAAAGAGACAGGCAATGGTTGCGAAATATGCAGAGCTTAGAAAAGAATTAATTGAAAAAGGCGATTACGAAGCTCTCCGCAAATTGCCGAGAGACTCTTCACCAACGAGGCTTAAGAACCGTTGTGAAATAACAGGCAGACCAAGAGGATATCTCCGCAAATTCAAAATGTCGAGGATCGCTTTCCGGGAGCTTGCCTACAAAGGCCAAATCCCCGGCGTGAAAAAATCAAGCTGGTAATTGAAGCGCACAAAGCTGTCTATATGAGAAAGCAAGATGATGGTGCAGACATACAACACCATCATCTTGCTTATTTGAGAATTGGCGATAGAACATAAAATATTAATTATCTAAGGGCTAGAGAATAACTATTTCTGATAAACCTCATTTCTTTATTGCTGACCTTCATCCAGTAATTTTTGGACTTCCTTCGCTGCTGACTGGACGGCCTGTTCAGGTGGTACAGTTGTGTCAACAAGAGCTTTTCTCATTTCATCCTCGATTTTTATTTTTATTTCTCCGTAGCCTTTCATTCCCGGTCGGGGGAAGGCATATTCCAGCTGGTCAAACGCCACGCGATACTCCGGTTGGTCATTCCACAGCTTCTTAATGCGATCTGTTTCAGCGGCTTCTTTTGTGACGGGAATATATCCGGTTAATTCACTGAATAAGGCAGCATTTGTCCACCGGCTCCGCACTCAACCAATTCCAATCCATCTGCTATTCAACTTCAATAGCAATGTCACCTATATTTCAAACGGAGGTATCACTCTGCCATCGATATCCGTAAATTGATATTCCTTAGCTAAATCTCCGGCTCTCAGAATTTGCCCGGTTTTTGAAAGGATCTGAGGGTCTCCGGCAAGAGCCGCTACTGCACGTCCGACGTAGTGTGGCGTCTCAGAACTCGCTAATTCCGTTATTTTCTGCCAATGGTCTTCATCGGTTTGAAAACTTTTCAATACGAGCTCTGTTCTCATAAATCCGGGAGATACAGCAACTACCGCAATATTATCGTTTTTTAATTCAACTGATAATCCGTAAGCCATCCGGTTTAATGCGTTTTTAGATAAATCATAATAGAAATTTCCAATATACTTATCGTGATCCCAAAAAGAGGTGTGAACAATAAGTCCCTTACGATTTTTTCGTAATAAAGGAATTGCAAAGTAGTTGGCAGTGAGCTGAGCACGTACTCCACTCGTAAACATATTGTCCCAATGTTCTAAAGGCAGCTCCCAAAAAGGAGCAGCATCGATCGATAGCTCATTGCCGCCCCACACGTTGTTAACAAGAATGTCCAGCCTGCCTTGTTCTTGATCAATCCGCTTTATCAATTCTTCAACATTTGCCGCATTTGTATGGTCACAAACTACTCCAATCCCCTTTCCGCCTGCAGCTTGTATTTCGGCTGCAGTATCCTCAATCGTTCCAGGAAAATCATGCGGAGATGATCGTTTTGTGCTCCTGCCAGTGACATAAACAACTGCTCCGGCTTTTCCTAATTCTATCGCGATTGCTTTGCCTGCTCCGCGACTTCCTCCGGTGACCAAGGCGATTTTACCTTTTAACGAATTCATGGCTTCTCATCCTTTCTCAAAAGTTAGTTCAATTATAAAGAGTTAATCTTGACATCTATTGTCATATTTTATTAACTTTATAAAAACAACGAATAAAGGAGCTGCGATATGAGAGGAGATCGGTTGATTTCAATCATTTTAAATCTGCAGAACAAAGGTCGCTTAACGACAAAGGAATTAGCAGAGCAACTAGAAGTTTCAGAACGAACCATTCACCGAGATATGGAAGCGCTTAGCAGATCAGGAATTCCAGTAGTCGCAGACCGGGGGAAACGAGGCGGCTGGCGATTACTGGACAATTATGAAACGAAATTAACAGGATTAAAGGAGACTGAAATTGGCGCTTTATTTATTGGTCCGTCACTTCATTTGCTTCATGATCTTGGGCTGGCTAATTCTTCAAAAGAAGCGAGAAATAAATTAATAGCTTCCCTTCCTTCTATCTATCGCGAGTATGCCAAAAGTGTATGGGAGCGGATCTACATTGACAACAGCACCTGGAAGGATAAAAAAGAAAAAGTTGATTCATTTGAAATATTGAAAGAAGCAATTTGGAATGACAATCAATTGAAAATCTTACACCGCAAGCCAGACGGTGAAATAAAAGAATCGAATGTTAATCCACTTGGGCTCGTTGCCAAGGGGAGTGTTTGGTATCTTATCGCATCCAGATCAGGTGTCATACGATCCTATCGTGCATCCCGAATTATGAGCGCAACTCCACTGCAAGAAACGTTTATCCGCCCAATCGAATTTAATTTAGCTGACTACTGGGAAGAATCAAAAAAAGAATTTATTGAGAAATTGCCTTCCTATCAAGTGGAAGCAGAAGCAGCACCGTCAATTATTCCACGTTTAAGATTTACTGGCCGTTTTATTCAATCTATCGAAGTAGAAGAGCTTTCGATATCAGCGTGGAAGAAGATAGCCTTTACGTTCGATACAGAAGAGGAAGCGGCGGCCTACTTACTAGGTTATGGTGACCAAATTAAAGTAAACAAACCAAAACAGCTGCAAGAAAAAATACGGAAGATGGCAGAAGCTGTTGTGGAATTATATGAAGAAATCAAAACAGATAATTAGAATACGTTCTCATTTCACCGAGGAGAAAAGACCTAAAGTGATCGGCAAGCCCTTATCTATACATATGTCTAATTATCTAATTTTCCTTTTTTTCCGAAAATTAGATACAAAATATTTTATTATTGTATATAATTATTGGAAATAGTTGAAGATTAATGGGAATAAAAGGTCACATATTACGATTAAACTTCTAAAGCTCAATTGTTTAAGCGCAAATTGAGATCCATAATCAAATTTTATGAGTTGAAAATATTTAAAAGAATTTACGCCGCTTTACATATCTTCGTTATATACCATACCTAGGAATTCTAATAAATCTCCGTTACTTTCTATCTATTGATCTAGAGTTTCACTAATCTTCTAACCTATTAAATTGACAGGAGGGTATTTATGGAAAATTCACTATTAAACATTCAAAATCTGAGTACCTCTTTCAGGATAGAAGATGATTATTACGCAGCAGTTGATGGTGTTTCATTGCATGTTCAAAAGAACGAAATTCTTGCGATTGTCGGAGAATCCGGATCTGGAAAAAGCGCACTCGCATTTTCGATCATGGGCCTGCATGGAAAAGAACGAACGAAAATTGAGGGGAAGATTAATTATAAAGGGCAGGATATTGTCCATATGGCCCCCGCTAAATTAAATAAACTTCGCGGCGCAGAGATTGGCATGATTTTTCAAGATCCGTTAACTGCCTTAAACCCTCTTATGATGATTGGCGCCCAAATTGAGGAAACAATTCTCCTTCATAAACAAATATCTAAAAAAGCAAGAAAAGAAAAAGTAATCGAGCTGTTAAATCAAGTAGGGATATCTTCACCACAGAGAGTGTATGAACAATTCCCTTATGAGCTATCCGGCGGCATGCGGCAAAGAGTAGTTATTGCGATGGCGATTGCAAACAATCCAGAATTATTGATCGCCGATGAGCCAACGACAGCTCTTGACGTGACGATTCAGTCGCAAATTCTTGATTTATTAAAAAAGCTGAAAAAAGAAATCGGTGCAGGCATTATACTCATTACACATGATTTAGGAGTCGTTGCAGAAATGGCCGATCGTGTCGCAGTAATGTATGCGGGGCAAATTGTAGAAATAGCCGGTGTTCACGCTATCTTTGAAAACCCGAAACATCCATATACAAGATCCTTGCTGAATTCGGTTCCTACTGCCAATGTAATAAAATCTAAACTCCATGTAATTCAAGGGGTGGTTCCCTCTTTACAAAATCTTCCCCGGGAAGGCTGCCGTTTTAAAGAGAGAATTCCTTGGATTGATGAACGGGCACATGAAGAAAGTCCGGAGCTACATGAAGTTGAGCCAGGTCATTTTGTTCGCTGCAAATGCTACGAGCGATTTTACTTCCCAAATAAAGAAAAGGAGGGAATTGGCCATGGCACTACTTAAAGTGGAAGATTTGAAGGTTCACTTCCCAATGCGTGGCGGATTATTCAGGAGAATTGTCGACCATGTGAAAGCGGTTGATGGGGTATCATTCTCCATTGAGCAAGGTCAGACATACGGACTTGTAGGTGAATCGGGGTCTGGAAAAACAACTACAGGACGGTCGATTATTGGATTAAACACGATTACGTCAGGCGAGATTTTGTTTGAAGGCACGAACCTAACTGCAGATAAGAAGAAAAGATTGGATGCACGTCGAGATATACAAGTGATTTTTCAAGATCCCTACTCCTCCTTAAACCCGAAAAAACGAGTGTTAGATATAGTGGCAGAGCCGCTGCGTAATTTCGAAAAACTCTCAAAAAAAGAGGAAGAATACCAGGTTCAGGAATTATTGGCGCAAGTCGGACTTAGCTCTGAAAACATGTACAAGTATCCTCACGAATTTTCCGGAGGACAGCGCCAGCGGATTGGAATTGCCCGTGCAATCGCTTTGAAGCCTAAATTAATCATCGCAGATGAACCAGTTTCTGCCCTTGATGTTTCTGTCCAGGCGCAGGTTTTGAATTTCATGCAGGAAATTCAGAAGGAATTAAAGCTTACATATTTGTTTATCAGCCATGATCTCGGGATTATCCGCCATATGTGCGACCGGATCGGAATTATGTATAAAGGCCGTTATGTAGAAGAAGGTACGAGCAAAGATATATTTGAAAATCCGCAGCATATTTATACGAAGCGTCTCGTCGCGGCAATTCCTGATATCGATCCGCGAAATCGTGAAAAGCAGCAAATGTTTCGCCAGGCAATTAAAGAAGAGTACGAGCAGTCGTATTCAAAATACTTTAATGAAAAAGGCTTGGCTTATGACTTATCACCGCTATCAAATACACATTTAGCGGCGCTGCCTGAGAAGGGGTGATTCATATGTGGAATTTTATTGTACGGCGATTTATTATCATGATCCCACAAATATTTCTGTTAAGTATTATCGTGTTTATCATGGCGCAATTCATGCCGGGGGATCCGCTTTCAGGCTTAATCGGCGACCCAGATGTCCCGCAAGAAGTGATCGAAGAAAGACGGGAAGAGCTCGGCTTGAACAACGCTTGGTACATTCAGTACAGAGATTGGATTTTCAATGCTTTGCAGGGGGATTTGGGTAAATCGTTTACCCAAAAAGTACCGGTCGTTGATTTAATAGAAAGCAGATTTTGGAATACATTTTGGCTAGCTGTGTTGTCCATTTTCTTAATCTATGTGATCGCCATTCCACTCGGCATCATTAGCGGACGATGGAGTGATACGTGGGGGGATCGATTAATTACCGGTTATACATATGTAGGGTACGCTGCCCCGCTCTTTATATTCGGACTGGTCATGCTGTTTGTCTTTGGATTCCAGCTAGGCTGGTTTCCTACTGGGGGAAGTGTTACACCGGGGCTTGAACCGGGATCATTTGAGTATTTCTTAAGCAAGGTCAATCATATGCTTTTGCCGGCATTATCCATTGCTTTAATCGGGACAGTTTCTACTGTGCAATATTTAAGAAGCGAGATCATTGATACGAAACAAAAAGACTTTGTAAGAACGGTTCGTGCAAAGGGCGCTCCGGAATCAAGGATTTATAACAAGCATATTTTCCGAAATTCCATGCTGCCGCTAGCCGCTCTCATCGGTTTTGAAATTACCACATTATTGAGTGGAACGATATTTATTGAAAGCATATTTAGTTTTCCGGGGATGGGCCAGCTGTTTTTTCAATCGATAGTAACCCGTGATTATAGCTCCGTCACTGCACTTGTTCTTCTATTCGGAGTAACAGCGATTATTGGAGCTTTAGTAGCCGATATTATCCTGAGCGTGGTCGACCCGCGAATCCGCATTAAATAGACCACAAAGCAGAGGTGATTAAAAAATTGGAGAATAAAATACTGCCTGATAGAGAAGTTTCCCATCATACAAACGCAAGTAAAAAGGTGAAGAAGTCCTATTCCAGCTGGAGAGTCTTCTGGCGAGAAATCGTGAAGGACAAAATTGCTCTTATTTCCCTTATTTTTTTACTGCTTATTTCTTTAGGGGTATATGGGATTTCCTTGTTTCTTGATCAGGATGAAATTGTAACTGTTGATTTGTTTGCAATCTATGAAGCTCCGTCATCTGAATACTGGCTGGGAACAGATTATGGCGGCCGCGATGTGTTTGGCCAATTAATCATTGGAACGAGAAATTCTTTATCAATAGGATTGCTTGTCACACTTTTAAGCGGCGTAATTGGTGTGATTGTCGGAATATCTGCCGGGTACTTTGGCGGTATGATAGATAATATTTTGATGAGAATTGTTGATTTTTTTGAAATTCTGCCGTTTTTGATGCTGGTGATTGTCTTCGTAGCTATTGTTCCACGCTACGATATTATCACATTTTCTATGATCATGATGGCGTTTCTTTGGATGAATATTGCTCGGATTATTCGTTCAAAAGCTCTGCAGGAGAAACAGCTTGATTATGTTCAAGCTTCACGGACGCTTGGAACCTCGCATCTAAAAATCATGTTTTCACAAGTGATGCCTAATGTGAGTTCACTGATCATTGTGACAATGACCTTGAACCTGGCAGGAAATATCGGCTTGGAATCTGGATTATCTTTTTTAGGATTTGGTTTTCCAGAATCTACGCCAAGTCTCGGTACACTGGTCAGTTACGCACGGAACCCTCAAGTATTGGAAATGAGATGGTGGATATGGTTACCTGCAGCAATACTTATTTTTGTATTGATGCTGTGTATAAATAATGTCGGACAAGCTCTAAAAAGGGCAGCTGACGCAAGACAAAGAAGAGGATAAAAGGGAGGAAAACAATGAAAAAGCTCTATCAGTCTAAACTGCTTCTCGTCTTACTTGCCGCATTCATGCTTTTGGTAACAGCTTGTAATAATGAAGAAGGAAGCACTGCTGAAAAAGAAGGGAAAAAGGATGATCTTCTCTCTATTGACGATTTTGCAAGTGCTAAAAAAGCGGATGGCGAAATCATAGACGGCGGTACATTAACGTACGGGCTTGTGTCAGATACTCCGTTTGAAGGGACGTTGAACTTTAATTTCTATCAAGGAACATATGATGATGAAGTTATCTCCTGGTTCGATGAATCAATATTGGATGCTGATGAAAATTACATGTATACCCAAGACGGAGCAGCAACGTTTGAAGTATCTGAGGACAAAAAAACGTTCACGTTTACCATTCGTGATAACGTCAATTGGCATGACGGCAAACCGGTTACCGCAGAGGATTGGGCTTTTGCCTTCGAAGTCCTTGGAGACCCAGACTATCCTGGAACCCGTTTTGCTGAAGCTTCAAATGTGCAAGGTTTTGAAGACTATCGCAGCGGGAAGGCAGACTCCATTTCCGGGCTGAAAATCATTGACGACAAAACGCTGCAAATAACATTCGTGGAGGCAAACCCATCATTATTAGCTAGCGGAATTTGGACGCACCCACTGCCTAAGCATATTTTTGGCGATATGAAGGTTGCAGATATGGAATCATCTCCTGAAATAAGGGAACACCCAATCGGATTTGGTCCTTTTAAAGTAGACAGTATCGTTCCAGGCGAGTCAGTTGTTTACAAAAAGAACGAGGATTACTGGCGCGGTGAGCCTAAGCTTGACGAAGTAATTCTGAAGGTTGTCAATCCTAGCGTTGTTACGAAATCTCTCCAGGATGGCGATGTTGATATTGCTGTTTATCCAACAGATCAGTATAAAGATAACGTCAAAGCATTATCAAATGTGGATTTCCTTGGGAAGATTGACTTAGCCTATACGTATATTGGCTTTAAGTTAGGAAAGTGGCAGGATAACAAAAATGTTATGGATCCAAATATGAAAATGTCAGATGTCAACTTGCGTAAAGCGATGGCTCACGCAGTTAATAACCAAGACGTCGGCGAGCAATTCTATGACGGATTGAGATGGGCCGGCACAACTGTAATACCGCCGTCACATCCCGCTTTTCATGATGATTCGAATCCAGGATTGGAATATGATCCAGAGCAGTCAAAGAAAATCCTTGATGAGAACGGATATAAAGATACGAACGGTGACGGGCTTCGGGAGGACAAAAATGGAAATGAGCTTGTCATTAACTTCGCATCGATGAGCGGCGGTGACATCGCCGAACCATTAGCAAATTACTATATACAAAAGTGGAAAGAAGTTGGCCTGAATGTGAAGTTGGTTGACGGTCGCTTATTAGAATTTAACTCCTTCTATGATCGGTTGGAAGCTGACGATAAAGCGATTGACATTTTTCAAGGAGCTTGGGGTGTCGGCAGTGACGTTGATCCGACTGGCTTATGGGGAAGCGCAGCAGCATTTAACTATACGCGCTGGACAAATGAAGAGAGTGATCAATTATTAGCAGAGGGTATATCTGAAAAAGCTTTTGACGAACAATACCGGTCAGAGGTCTATGAAAAGTGGCAGAAATTAATGACGGAGGAAATTCCGGCCTTCCCAACGCTGTACCGTTCTGAATTAACTGCGGTAAACAAGCGTGTTGCGAACTGGGATGTCAAGCCGGGCACTAAGCTTTTTAACGATAGAAGCCAGCTCGGTGTCACAGCAGAAAAGCCTGAAGTAGCAGGTCAATAATGAAAAACTCCTGTGCATTTGGCACAGGAGTTTTTTATAGATCATAGGTACGAAATCACTTCTAAATCCCAGAGTCTATGTAGACGTATTTAAGTTTTTGCTATACCAAGTAAAAATCCTGCAGTTACAATTAGAACAATTCCGATAGCAATGCAAATGAGCTGGATTTTTGTTTTCTTTTCTTTCAGGATAAATATTCCTCCAAGTGTAGCGATAACAACGCCCATTTGTGAAAGTGAAAAGCTCGTAGCTACGCCGACTCTAGGTTGAGAAATAAATAAGAACAAGTTGCCTGCTGCCCAGATTAAGCCCGGAATAATATTTCTAATTGTATACTTATTATACGGCTTGTACTTAAAGGTAAGAATAAGCGCACCGATTACCATTCCTACACCTTGAGGCATTAATGCTTGCCAACCGCTTACGTTAGCAAGCCGCATGATGATTACGTACACGAGATAACCAACTGTGGAAATGATTAAAAATATCATACCTTTTTTAAAGTCTCCGTTGCTGTCATCTTCGCCATTTTTCTTTTTCTCAATCGACGTAAGAACAGCTCCGGCTATTATAAGTAAAATTGCAATTACGCCTAGGACAATTGATCTTGTCGTATCCCATTCACCGAAAACAATTACCCCGAATAGGGAGGTTGAAATTAATTGCAATCCCGTTGAAATGGGATAAGCTTTCGACACGCCCATAATCTGTATACTCTTCAATTGGTTCGTTTGTCCAAGAGCCCAAAACAGACCGGAAATTAAGCCAATTATAAAAATGTAAGGTGTAAGATCCGGCATTGAAAAAATGTAAATAACGATGGAAAGAATCAATGCTCCGATCGTTGTCCCTAAAATTTGGCTATAGGGTCCACCGCCAAGTTTAACGTTGAATACTACAATTGTTCCCCAGAATAGGGCAGGCAGAATGGCCAAAAAGATATCCATATACTATCTATTTCCTTCCTTTATGCGTGTTGTAGTTAAGTATTGTTATTCTTTTATCATTTCATTCAAGATAATTATTTCCTAAAAAAGCAATTGTGAATCGCTGTTATAGCGATAAGTTTTTTCCATCTTTTTCTTGCATTTGATGGCAATCTTCAACAATTCTAAACGTGAAGCATTTCCACGTTAACATTCTAAACACTCCCTTCTACAATAAGTGGTCATAAAAAGAACGAGAATATGCATCTCGTCCGCAAACTTTATAGTTATAACTAACTCCTACCCATTTCCTATTAGAATTAAAACATATTTGAGATATTAAAATTTTATCTAAATTTTTAATAATTTGTTGTGGAAGCATGACAGGGGATCTAACAGTTTGTTTGGCAGATCAGCCAGCACGTGATAATTTTTAAGCAGAAAATTCAGAAGAATTATCGTTTATTTCGGGGAGGTGGAAGAGATTATTACCATTCTGTAACAGCCGTTAAAGTTAAGTGAATTTAAGTAGGCAATGATTAAGGAATATAACAAAGTAAATCAGTTGATTTTTCAAGTTAACAAAATCGTGATATTGGCCAAGCAAAGACGGCTAAAGAATGTTATAGGAACGGTCATTCATTTAGAAAAGAAGTCGGACGAATATCGATCTGGTAAAATGATCTCATTCCTTATGAGAGCAGGACAACCGTTGGATCATAGAATATAGAAGGGTATCCCTTCCATATCTAAATCCGGCGGTTGTTTTTTTCAGTACTTTTTTAGAAAAATAACATTTTAAAAAAGGAGTGGTCATATGCATAAGTTGGAAATTGCAAATTTAAGCAAAGTTTTTCGCAAAAACGGGCAGAACTTAATTGCTCTTCAGGATACAACGATGCAAATTCCTGCTGGAAAATTTGTCAGTATTATCGGACCGAGCGGCTGCGGCAAGTCAACATTGTTCAATATGATTGCCGGATTATTAAAGCCTTCATCAGGCAGGATTTTGCTTGATGGGATAGATATTCAAGGAAAAAGCGGCTATGTCGGCTATATGCTGCAAAAGGATTTGCTGCTCCCATGGCGAACCATCTTAAACAATGTTGTGATTGGCCTGGAGATCCGTGGTGTTCCAAAAAAAGAGGCGAAAGAAAAAGCACTGCCGCTATTGAATCGTTATGGATTAAAAGGGTTCGAGCATCATTACCCAAGAGAATTGTCCGGAGGTATGAGGCAGCGGGCTGCACTGCTTCGAACCCTGCTTTACGATCAGGACGTGATATTGCTCGATGAACCATTTGGAGCGTTGGATGCCCAAACGAGATTAATGATGCAATCGTGGCTTATGGAAATTTGGAAAGACTTCAACAAAACGATTCTATTCGTGACCCATGATATTGATGAAGCGATTTATCTATCGGATGAAATCTATGTGTTTTCCCCGAGGCCAGGCCGCTTAAAAGACAAAATTGAGATTGCGATTCCAAGACCGAGAAATGATCGAACTTTGCTCCTTCCGGAATTTTTACAATATAAACAAAAACTGCTATCTATGCTGAGAGAAGAGACGCCGTATGAAGAACTCGTGTAAGGAGGGATGTGCATACCAGCAAATTCTAATCAGGTTGTTATTGCACAGAATGATATGAAGAAGAAAGAACTATTGAATGCATCAAACGAACCATTATTTGTTGAAGATGAACAAAAACAGCGGAAAAGAGAAAATCAATTGACATTGATCGGCCAAATTTTTCTTGGGATTTGCATCATTGCCGGCTGGGAAATTTTAACCCGAATGGGCGTGCTTGATCCTTACTATTGGAGCAGTCCGCTAACGATTTTTCAAACAGGAGCCATAGCTTGGACTGAAGGGACATTAGTGCAGGATTTGTTGTACACCTCGGGCGCAACCATTTTCGGTTTTGCTGCAGGAACGTTTGCAGGTGCTTTGCTGGGGCTTTCCTTTTGGTGGTCGATTCTATATTCAAAAATCACGGAGCCGTATTTAGTTGCTTTTAATGCGATTCCAAAGCTGGCTCTTGCGCCGGTCCTCGTCATTTTATTCGGCATCGGTTTTTCATCGAAGGTTGTTTTAGCATTTTTGATGACCGTTATTGTCACAGCGATTGCGGCATACAGCGGCGTTAAATCAGTTGATAAAGATTTGGAAAACATGCTTTATTCACTTGGAGCCAAGCGAAGGCACGTATTTACGATGATCGTTGTACCAAGCTCAATGCCATGGATTGTAAGCAGCTTAAAAATTAATATTGCGCTGGCGCTCGCCGGTACAATCGTTGGTGAATTTATTGCTTCCCGTCAAGGAGTCGGCAGAATGATTCTTTATGCCGGACAGATTATGAATATTGACCTCGTCTGGGTCGGAGTAATTGCCCTGTCCATCCTTTCCATTTTGATGTATCTCGGGACGGTTTGGCTTGAAAGATGGCTGCTTAAAGGAATGCGACAATAAAAAGAAAAAGTGGGGGATATGGAGATGAAACGTATCAAATGGTTGGTAAGCTGTTTGCTTGTTGCTGCTTTTCTTCTAATTGCGGGGTGCGGCTCGAATAATCAACCAGGGACAACTGAACCGGGAAATGGTGAATTGAAAAAAATCACAATCGCCGAACCCGTTCATTTAATTGGTTATCTGCCGCTTTATACAGCAATACATGAAGGCTTTTTTAAAGAGGAAGGGCTGGATGTTGAAGTCGTAACGGCTACGGGAGGCGGTCATGTAACCTCATTAGTAAGCGGTGAAGTATGGGGGAATATCGCCGGTCCAGATTCGAATCAAATGTCGAATGTAGGCAATAAAGATCCAATTGTTTCTGTCGTGAATGTGGTAAACCGGGCCAATGTGTATCTCATGTCTGCCGAGGAAGCAAACCTTGCCGATGATTCCAAGGAAGCAATGGCCGAATATTTAAAAGGAAAAACGATTGCAGCCGGACGTTTTGGGGGAAGCCCGAATTTATTAACAAGATACTTGCTTATGGATCTTGGGCTTGATCCTGAAAAAGACGTCAAGCTTGAAGAGCCGGCAGATGCCGCAGCTGTTGTTTCGCTGGTGGAAAACGGGCAGGCAGACATTGCGAACGGTGGAGAACCGCAGATTAATGAAGGGATTAAAAAAGGTGTGTGGAAGGAGCCGTTTTATAGCTTTACGAGTCTAGGGGACTATCCTTATTCCGTGATCAGTGTAAAAAAATCGACGATTGAGAAAGACCCTGAGACTGTCGCAAGCTTTGTAAAAGCAATTAAGAAAGCGTTAGCCGCAGTAGATGAAGACCATGGGCTTGCCATGGAAGTATTGAAAAAAGAATTCCCGACGACTGAGGAAGATTCATTACAGGCTTCCCTAGATCGGGCATATGCGGACAGTTTATGGAGCAAGGATGGAGTTATAACGGTGGAATCAGTTGCTAAGGTGATGGATGTGGTTGAAAAGACGGGGGTATACACAAAAGGCTACTCCTATGATGAGCTGGTAAACATGGAGTTTGTAGAAGGAAATTAAAAACTGTTCCCAACAAGGCTGGTATAAGCGAGAATGGTTTCAATGAAACTTTACATTTTGAACCGTGGTCAATTTGTCCGCGGTTCTTTTTTAAACAGTGTCATACTAGCCCATATCTGGACTAGCTCTTTTTGGGAATAAGTTATGCTGCCGAATTTTACGGTTTTGGTCACCCTTCACGGTTCAAAGGCTTTAATCCCGACATAAAAACATTTTATAGAACACCGTAAACGTGGAGATTGTAGAGATTAATTTCAAAAAGATTTAAAATAATTTAAATAGAATTCATAGGGAGGAATACACTTGAATTGGACTAAAGATGATTTCATTGTTAGTGATGATACTGCACTCATAAATATAGACGTTGTTTCACAATTACTTTCGAAAACATATTGGGCACAAACAGAACTAAAGAAACGATTACACAAAGCATTAACAATTCAATTACCTTTGGTACATATCACAAAGGAAAACAAATCGCGTTCGCTAGAGTTGTTACTGATAAATCTGTTTTTTCTTGGATTTTAGATGTTGTAGTTGATGAATCTTATAGAGGAAATGGTTTAGGTCAATGGTTAATACAATGTATTTTAGAACATCCAGAAATAAAACATACTGCATTTGCTCTAGCTACTTCAGATGCTCACGATTTTTATAAAAAGTTCAAGTTTCAAGAAAACAAATGTATGACAAGGCAATTAATAGATGATTAAAAACATATTTTACTAATAGTCTTTAATATGAATGTCGATAGGAGAGGTTTTTTGACTAAAGAGGTAAAAACATGGTGCATGCAGCTTCAATTCTTTTGAATTTATTGTAAAGTTTGTGAAGAAAAAAGGTTAAGAAGTGTCGACAATTTTATTTAAAACTATGTTTGTTAATGTTTATATTAATATTAAAAACTCTTTAGAAAATAATTTCTCAGCTAATAAAAATGCATTCCGACAATGCCGGAATGCCATTATTCCATTATTTCTTTTGAATGTTCTCGAATAATCGAAACAAGATGTTCAAACGAAATTTCTTTTTTTACAATACTAACGGTAAACTCTATTTTATCTTCTGTGGTCATTTCAAAATGATAACCATTGTACCGAAGAAAAAATGTGAGAGAAAGAAGGGCTGTGCGTTTATTAGCATTTTGAAAAGCATGATTTTGCGCTAACGATTCAAACAATGCAGCTCCTTTCTCGAATAGTGTTGGGTATGCATCCTCACCGAATGCTGATGATTGCGGACGATAAACCGCTGATTCTAACAAACTGGGTTCTTTTACGCCAATTAATTCTCCTGGGCTTAATGTTTGGATTAAATATTTATTTAAAGCAATGACTTCCTGTATGGTTAAAAACCTCATTTTATCGGTCTACCAATCCTTTTAGTGCTTCACCATGCTCTTTCATCGTTTCTTCTAATACATCGAAAAAGTCTGGGCTAATGCCATTAGGCAATTCAATTTTCCGGCTCTTACGCAAAATAATGTCACCATCTTTTTGCTCAATCTGAACGGTGTCTCCTGGTTCTAATCCTGCACCTTTTAACAATTCAAGAGGGAATGTGACCCCGTAACTCTTACCGATTTTGGTCACTTTTCTTTCCAAATCTTTCACCGCCTTAGACATATATTCTTCTCTACTTTATATTATGATTATTACCATTATAATGATTATAATACTTATAAAACAAAAATGATAGTTCGTCTCTTTTTTTATACATCAACATGGAAGAGGAAACCCTCTTTCCATGCTGATTAATTTTATAATTAATGATTATGTTTGATTTATTTACCTTTCTTGACTTCTTTTTCTGTTCACATCTCAAGGTCTGAAGATATAATACTGTATTGGAAACTATAATGTTAGTATGCTATAAGTTGGAACACTGAGGTAAAGGAATAGGGAGGCAGGTCATTGGATAAAGAGGTTTTTACGTATCGAGTAACAAAAAATAATACAGTCTTTATCGACTGGTTCGGGAAAGAAGTGAAAATTTTAAAGGGGAAAGACGCCGAAAGATTTCTTGCAAAAATGAATGCCGCCAATAATCAGAATGAGGAACAGCTTATCATGGCGGAAGTGACAGGAAATTTTAAAAGAGGGAATGAACGGCTTGGCAAGCAAAACAATTGAAAAGGAACCTCTCACAAGAAATGAAATGTGAGAGTTTTTTTATATTATAGGCATTGTTATCAATTTTCAAAACTAATGAATTATTCCGAAAAAAATTTACCAAAAACAAAATAAATATGTTAATATGAGTTATGTAGTGAGCCAAAAGTCACTATATTAAGAATGAAGTATAAAGGAGGAGAGAATGGAATGGGAAAAAAGTTCAGATTATTTGTAAGCGCTTTCTTGGTTTTCTTGATCACAGCCTCGGCAACTCTTTCCCCGGCGGTTCTGAATCAAGCAGCTGCCCAAGGTGAAAATGAGTTTGAACAGCTGCGTGGAAAATGGAAAGAAATGCTGACTGGAGGAGAAGCGTTTGATCCTTCAGACCCAGATATCGCAAATCGAATTAAGAAAATCGATGAAGCCGCTAATGAGTATTGGAACAGCATGGATAAATCTTCTGATCGAAGCGCACTTTGGACTGATCTGACAGGTACATCCAACTCCAGTTATATTACGAAAAGCTATGATCGGCTTCTTGCCATGGCCTTGGCCTTATCAACCAAAGGCTCTTCGCTTGAAAACAATGAGACTCTAAAAAATGATCTCATTCAAGCGCTCGATTGGATGTATACGTACCGCTACAATGAAAACAAGCCGCCATATAATAACTGGTGGGATTGGGAAATCGGCACGCCTCTCCGTTTAAATAACATAGTCATCCTACTTTATAGCCATCTATCCACTCAACAAATCACCAATTACATGAAAGCCGTTGAAAAATTTTCACCAACTCCTACTGGAACTGGGGCTAACAGAGTATGGAAGGTAACCGTCGTAGCCGTTAGGGGAATGATTGTTGAAGACAGCAGTAAATTGTCCAAGGCACGGGACGGTTTAAGTAACGTATTTACCTATGTAACGTCCGGTGACGGATTTTACAAAGACGGCTCCTTTATCCAGCATAATAACTTCGCATACAATGGCGGATATGGAAGATCAATGTTAGCTGACATCGCCAACGTGATGTATTTATTAAGCGATTCGACGTGGCAAATCACAGATTCCAATCAGCAGAATGTCTACAGGTGGGTTTACGATTCATTTGAGCCTCTCATCTACAAAGGGGCGATGATGGATATGGTCCGTGGAAGGGAGTTGTCAAGACACTACGCAGAGGATCATGTCGTCGGGCACGAAACGATTCAAGCGATAATCAGGCTTGCTCAATCTGCTTCTGAATCCAATTCTCTTGTTTATAAAGAAATGGTCAAGTCATGGATCAAAGAGGATACTCATCTGGATTTTGTGAAGAATACACCATCTATCAATATGATTCAGCTAGCAAAATCGATTGTCAACGATCCTGCGATTGGATCTAGAAAAATCATAAAATATCAGCAATTCTCCAGTATGGACCGGGCAGTTCTAGTTCGAGATAAATTTGCCTTTGGGATAAGTATGTCCTCTGCACGTATTGCAAACTATGAATCCATTAATGGAGAGAATTTGAAGGGATGGTATACAGGCGAGGGCATGACATATTTATATAACAATGATACCGCACAATACAGCGATGGGTATTGGCCGACTGTAAATCCTTACCGATTGCCGGGCACAACCGTGGATACTCGGCAGCGAACGAATTCGTCAGGACATGCGTATGCAAGTTCAAAACGATGGGTTGGCGGAACGGAAATGCAGGGAACCTACGGTGTTTCAGGGATGACTTTAGATGCCTACAATAGCACGCTTGATGCCAAGAAATCATGGTTTATGTTCGATGACGAAATCGTAGCTGTAGGATCGGGAATTACAAGCACGGATCAGCGTACGATCGAAACGATAATCGAAAACAGAAAGCTTAAAAATTCAGGTGATAATACGCTTATCGTGAATGGATATAAGAAGCCTGCTGCTACAGGGTGGACAGAGAAGATGGATAAGGTTCGATGGGCTTATTTATCTGGAAATGTTGAAAGCGCTAACATTGGATATTATTTCCCTGACCAGCCAACTATTAAAGGACTGCGGGAATCAAGAACTGGGGCGTGGAGCCAGATTGACAGCCGCAGCGGAATCCCAACGGAATCGATTACTCGCAACTATTTAAATTTATGGTTTGATCACGGGGTAAACCCTACAAATCAAAAGTACTCGTACGTGCTTCTACCCAATATGACGTCAACGTCAGTACTCGATTATTCTTGCAAGCCTGAAATCAGTATCGTAGAAAACTCTGCGGATGCCCATGCTGTCAAAGAGAAGACCCTGAATTTGATTGGTATAAATTTTTGGAATGACAAGGTCAAAACAGTCGGAGGAATTACAAGCGATAAGAAAGCCTCTGTGATGGTCAGGGAAACAGAAAGTCAGCTGGAAGTATCTGTATCTGATCCGACGCAAATCAACACAGGCGTTATTAATATTGAAATTGATAAAAGCGTTAATGGAATTTTAAGAGTAGATGAAGGAATTGATGTGAATCAAGCGAGACCAACGATTAAGCTGTCGGTAAATGTGAATCAAGCGAAAGGCAAGACGTTCAAAGCAGTGTTTAATAAATAGCGGCACGATGCGGATTCAACACACTCTGACTTGTTCAGAAAATTATTTTCATAATAAGTGACTATTTTTGAAAATAATTTACTGAAAGCCTTTACATTTTTGCAAAAAAATGATACCTTTATTTTGAAATCATATAGAAAGTTGGGGTGTGTGATGAGAAATTATGATGTAGTCATTGTAGGAGGGGGAATCTCGGGAGCAGTTGCAGGAATCGCTGCTGCACGACTCGGGGAAAAGGTATTAATTATTGAGTCCAACGGGTTTCTTGGAGGTATGCTGACAGCCGCGGGTGTAGGTCCGATGATGACGTTTCATGCCGGTGAAAAACAAGCAATTCAAGGGATAACAGATGAAATGATTCAAAGGCTAAAAACGATCGGAAAATCTGTCGGCCACATCGAAGATTTGACGAACTATACGTATTCAGTAACTCCATTTGACGCCGAGGCGATGAAGCATGAGCTTGAGGTTATGCTGATTGAAAGCGGCGGGGAAATTTTATACCATACCGCCCTTGCCGAAGTGATTAAAGAAGGGAATAAAATCACCAAGCTAAAAGTTTGCAATAAAGCAGGAATCTCTGAAATCAGCGGAAAAGTATTTATCGATGCTTCAGGAGACGGTGATCTGGCAGCATGGGCCGGCGTTACCTTTACAAAAGGCCGTGAGACAGACGGGGCATCACAGCCGATGACATTAAAAATGAAGGTAAGAAATGTAGATATTGATAGAGTGAAAGAATATATTCGAGAGCATCCTGAAAACTTTACGAGAGTTCCAGATAACCTCGATCAGTTAAACAAAGTAGAGCGGCTTTCAGTCGTTGGCTATTTAAAAGAGTTTAAAGAGGCGAAAGAAAAAGGGGAAATTTCAATCCCACGTGAGGACGTCCTGTTTTTTGAAACGAACAATCCCGGCGAAGTCATCTTCAACACGACAAGAATATTGGGATGTGACAGTACTGATCCATGGAGCTTAAGCAAAGCTGAAATTGAAGGAAGAAAGCAGTGCCGCGAGCTGGAGCATTTTATGAAAAAGTATATGGTTGGCTTTGAGAATGCAGTCGTTGTAACGACAGGTCCACGCATCGGCGTAAGAAGCTCGCGACAAATTGTAGGCGCTTACACGTTGACTGCTGAGGATCTTCTTCAGCAAAAGAAGTTTGAGGATGTCATCGCCCATTCCGGTTATCCGATCGATATCCATAGCCCTGACGGAGAAGGGACTTCCCATGGCAAATTAGAATGGGGTGGAATGTACGGGATTCCGTATCGCTGCCTGATCACTAATGATATTGACAACTTACTAGTTGTGGGAAGATGTCTTTCAGCAACGTTTGAAGCACAAGCCGGAGTCAGGACAACACCAACAGCAGGTGCGATCGGCCATGCAGGAGGTGTAGCGGCAGCTTTAGCGGCGAAAGGGAACATCGGAGTGCAGGAGATTGATATCCCAAACCTCCAACAAACATTGATAACGCAAGGAGCTTATTTAGAGGTAGAACCTCCAGTAAAATCAAATTAAAAATTAATATGAAGACGAGGAGAATGAACAATGACAGCTCTTCAAATTACACAAACTGTAGGAATATTATTGGTATTTGTTGTGTTTGTCGGCTTGATGATGACGAGAAAGCTTCCAACCTTGCTTGCCCTGCCTATTATGGCTGTGCTATTTGGCATCATTGCCGGAGTGCCGTTTATCAGCAGTGATGTAGAAGCTTATACGATATCTTCTACTATTTTAGCAGCAGGTTCTATGAAGCTATCAACTGCGATTGCAGGATTGATTTTCGGGGCCTGGTTTGGTCAGATCTTAAATAAAGTCGGAGTCACAAAAACAATTATTCGCAAAGCAGCTGAGCTTGCTGGTGACAAACCGCTTGCGATGGCGATTGTGTTTTTCATAGCAGCGTCTGTCATCTTTTCTGCTGCGAGCGGATTGGGAATGGTTATTTTAGTAGGCACGATTATCATTCCTATCATGCTTACAGCAGGGATATCACCATTTGTCAGCGCACTAGTCGTATTATTAGCCAATGGAGTTGGGGTTACCTTCAACGTTGCTACTTGGGCGGTTTACAAAGATGTGCTGAATTTGTCAACGGATGTCATTGCCAGCTTTACACTGATTCCGGCAATCCCGCTGATTGTCATTGCTCTCATTATGATTGTTTATAATATCAAAAAAGAAAGCGGTTACAGAAGAGCTTGGTCGATGCCTTTAGAGCCGGAAGGTCCTAAGGCCGCTCCAAAAAATGTACGGGCGATTGCGCTAGTAAGCCCGCTTGTTCCTGTTCTATTAGTTTTTCTATTCAAAGTTGATATCGTCCCGGCAGTGTTTGTCGGTGGAATTGCTACATTGATTTTGGCTACACCGAAACGACCTATCCATATTTTATCGAGTGCTCTCGTTGAAGGGATTCAAGAGGTTGCCGGTGCGGTCGGGCTGATGATGGGAATTGGAATGCTATTAAACGCAGTTACTGCTCCACAGGTTTCAGCGTTAATCCAGCCGCTTATCGGAAATATTTTGCCAACTAGCCCATTTGGTTTTATTTTATTCTTTACGCTTCTTTCTCCGTTAGCGATTTACCGCGGTCCGTTAAATGTATGGGGGCTGGGCAGCGGAATTGCAGCATTGATGGTAACGTCAGGAATGTCGGCAATTGCGGTTATGCTTGCCTTGCGTATTGTCAGCAATCTTCAGGCAGTCTGTGATCCAACCAACTCGCACAACGTGTGGCTGGCTGATTTTACAAAAACAGATATTATCGGAATTCTGAGAAAAACGATTCTGTGGTTAGTCGTAGCGGTATTGATCTCACTTGCGATCGCAATTCCATTTGCTTTTTAACTAATATAAATACGAAAAAAGCACGGAAATGAAGGATGTTTCTCGTGCTTTATCCCGCATTAACGGGCGGTAAGCCCCCCATTCTAAGTTTAAGAGAGAATCGATAGATTAAGTAGGGGATCAACTGCCCGTAAAAGCCCGATTAGTTCAACTAACTATCAGTGGGGATGAAAAAAACCCCACTGAAAGAAGTTTCACTTTTATCCCAGGAGGAGAAACAATGTCCACAAAAAAAGTACGAATAGGCATAGATGTCGGCGGAACTTTTACTGATGCTACGGTTATTGACAACGACACATTTGAGTTAATTTCAAAGCTGAAAATTCCTACCACCCATCATCATGAGACTGGGGTTGCAAGCGGAATTGTGACGATCATTAATCAGATTTTGGAAGAAAATCAAATTCATCCGGATGATGTTATTTTTATCGCACACGGCACGACCCAGGCTACTAACGCGCTTTTAGAAGGTGATGTTGCCAGAGTCGGCATCGTTGGAATGGGAACGGGCATGGATGCAAGAAGCGCCAAATCAGAAACGTTGGTGGAAGACTTGGAGCTTGCGCCTGGAAAATACCTGAAAACATTTCACACCTTTATTGATACAAAAGAACTAACTGAGAGTAAAATTGAAGAAGCGATCGATTTACTCGCCGGACAAGGTGCCGAGGTAATTGTCGCTTCAGAGGCTTACAGTGTTGACGATCCGTCAAATGAATTGAAAGTGATCGACCTGGCGAAAAAGAAAGGGTTATACGCAACGGGCGGACACGAGATTTCACAATTGTACGGCCTTAAGGTCCGCACAAGAACAGCAGTCGTTAATGCCAGCTTAATCCCTAAAATGATGGAAACCGCCAATATGACTGAGAAAGCAGTCAAGGATGCCGGGATTAAATCGCAGCTGATGATTATGCGCTGCGACGGTGGTGTCATGAGTATTGATGAAGTGAGAAAACGCCCTATACTAACAATGCTGTCCGGTCTTGCCGCAGGAGTTGCCGGGGCACTCATGTACGAAAAAGTGTCGGACGGAATCTTCTTTGAAGTAGGGGGGACTTCCGTCGATATATCTGTCATTAAAAACGGGAAAGTTATGATTAAAAATGCCCAGGTTGGCGGCCATAAAACGTATTTGCAATCCTTGGACGTCCGCACTTTGGGAGTTGCCGGAGGAAGCATGATCCGGATCGACGGCGGCCGCATTACCGATGTTGGTCCGAGAAGCGCCCATATTGCCGGGATTGAATATGAATGCTTTGCGGATCCGAGTTTAATTGAAAGTCCGAATCTAAAGCTGATAAGCCCAAGAGAAGGTGATCCGGATTACGCCATCATCGAATGTGCAGGCGGGAAGCCCTATTCGCTTACTCTCGCCGGAGCTGCCAATCTTTTAGGCTTCATACCTGAGGATGACTATGCTAAAGGCAATTATGAAAGCGCAAAGAAAGCTTGGAAGCCTTTGGCTGACAGCTTAGGGATTACAATTGAAGAAGCGGCAGAGCAAGTGATGAGAATTGCTGTTGAAAAAGTCATGAAAGTAGTAAAAGAAATGATTTTTGATTATGAGCTTGATGAAAATTTCATTTTGCTCGTAGGCGGCGGTGGAAGCGGTGCAGTATTAATTCCGGCGATGGCAGAGTATGAACGATACAATTGGAAAATCGCTAAAAATGCTCCGTATATTTCAACGATTGGTGTCGGAATGGCGATGGTAAGAGAACAAATCGAAAAAACGGTTATTGCTCCTACCGAAGAGGATGTCATGAAAATGAGAACCGAAATAATCGAACGAATCGTAAAAATGGGTGCAGAGGAAAGTACAGTCGATGTGACGATTGAAATCGATGCACAGAAAAACATTTTACGGGCGATCGCAACAGGTTCAACTGAACTCCGCTCAAAGGACTTAGCTGCAAATCAAGTTGATGAGAACGAATTGAAAAAAATAGCTGCTGAATCGATTAATCAAAAAAATGTTCAATTGCGATACAAAACAGGAAGATGGAATTTGTTTGAGGCCAAGGAAGAAAAGAAGGTTTTCTTAGGGCTGTTTAAATCGAAAAAAAGCTTTGTCAGCATTTTGGATCGCGAAGGAGTCGTCCGTTTTAAACAGGCGAATGCGCATCACTTGTTTTTTCCGAAAAATGAGTTAGCCACATCGTTTGATGAATTTTTGGATGAGCAAACCATATATTCCGATGCCAATGCCACGATTCCGAAAGTATTCATATTCTTTAAAGAAAAAATGATTGACTTATCAGGCTTGCAAACAAAAGAGCATTTAATGAAAATGATCGATGTCGAAACAAAATACTTGGATGGTGAGAGCGAAATCATCGCGATCACTTATCAATGAGGAGCTTAAAGCAATGGAACCGTTCACTCGCTCGTTGGAATCACTCGACGATCAGTTATTGGCTTATCTGGAATTAAAAAAGGATTTGCTTTTTCATCGAATTCCTTCTGATAAAATTTATTATTATGTGACGCGTTCTTTGGAAATTGGCAGAAAAAAAGCACAATCGTTTTTGCATAAAGACATAAAGAGTCTCTGCAAACAAAATCAGCTGGAGATCGAAATTTCAGATTCGATCGGTGTTTTTCATCAAGTGAAGTTTCGGGCAGAGATCATTTTCACGAAAAAGAAGTCGAAAATAAAAATCTACAAGCCTTCTTTAGTAGAGTTAATCGAAGCGTATAATCTTATAAGCGAAACGGAGCTTACGTATCAGGACGTCCTATCGATTCATTTGGCTCATGAATTTTACCATTATCTTGAGTATCGAGAGAAGCAATTTACTAACGAATTGCTTGATAAGGTAGACGCACTGAAGATTGGTCCTTATAAGAAAAAATCAACAGTCGTAAGCTGTTCTGAGATCGCTGCCCATTCCTTCTGCAAGGAACTGATTGGAATCGATTTTTTGCCTAATTTATTTGATTCGATTTATTTAGTCCATAAAAACATGTGGACTGTCCAAGATTTTGAAAATCATTTCAGGAAAACGAAAAAGGAATGGGAGCAGGTACTTCATCTTGCACATGTTTCCTAGTTAAGAGAAGTTTCAGGCGGTATGATACAATACGTTTAAAACGAAGAGGTCAGTAGGTGAAACGATAGACTATGAGTGAACGGATACCGGCAGTTTTGGCAAAGGTTGTATCAAACCAAAAAAAATTAACGCTTAGTGAAAATGAAATCGCCAATTTTGTGATTGAAAATCCTGATTTTGTAACAAAAAACACGATAACAGCCCTTGCTGAGAAGGTTGGCGTCTCAGAAACAAGCATCAACCGATTTTGTAAAAAGATTGGCTTTAAAGGTTTCAATGATTTTAAAATCGCCCTCGTGCAGGACGTATTTTATCGAAAAATGAAATCAAAATCGATCAATCATGATCAAGTCAGCTTTGTTGAATCGATCGCTTTCGATTACAACGATCTGTTAATGAATACATCTTCTTTAATTACTGATGATCAATTGGCTGCGATTGCAGCTGCCTTGATTTCGAGCAAAAAAATTATGATTTACGGGATTTTAAGCTCGTGGCTTGTAGGCATGGAATTAAAGCAAAAATTGAATATGATGGGCTTTACAGCCGCAGCCTACAATGATCGGCATAATATGAAGCTTTCCGCATCGCTAGCAGGGAAGGATGATTTGATCATCGCAATTTCCCGCTCAGGAACAGTAAAGGAAATTATAGAAGCGCTCACGATCGCAAGTCAGAACAACGCGAAAATTGTAATTATTACAAGCTTCGACTCAACGAAAATAACGGCATTGGCTGATATAAAGATCATTACTTCAGATATTTTGTCAGTAAAAAACAGCACATACATTTCCCATCATATTCCGTTTTTATTTGCGATTGATTTAATTATCGGAAATTTGCTGACGAACCATAAAGCCTATTTAGAGAAGAAGCTTAATGCTGAGGCACTGCTTGAAGGAGAGCAATTTTGGAACAACTATTATTTGTAAGTAAAACATAAAAACAGGAGCCGAGATAGATGCTCCTGTATTTTTATTATAAAATTCGATATTAATGCTCCTCTTGAACGTCCTTATTAACATCTCCAACAACCACTTGTTTTGTCGGCATGGAGTGCATGCTGCGTGCAGTTACGTGGGTTTGGATATTGTAGATCCCTTCATCATCAAACGACCTGCTGACTTCATAAATTCCATCTCTTACATTCCTGGCGGGTAACATTACAGAATGGTCACGGTCATCGCCTTTCCATATTTCAAATTCTACTTCATCGGCATCATTGACGCTCTCGTTAGCCTGGGTGACCTTAACTTGAAGTTTAACAGTTTTGTCTATCGATAGTTCGTTTGGCGCTAAAATTTCAACCTTTATCGGTTCCTGCACTGCTTTTTCCGAGTGTGCTTGATTATCCTTGCATGAAGTAAGAAGAATGAATAAAATAGTAATTGAAATTCCTTTAATGATGAATTTCATGATCTCAAGTCCCTCCCCTACTAATGTTATCGCTTTCATTATAGCATGTAAGAAATGAGTAAAGATCGAAAAATTAATATTCCTCAGTTATAATAGGAGAAACAATTGATGAGAAAGGGGCACAAAAATGGCAAAATACATAGGATATGTCGGCACGTATACAAAAGGGGACAGCGAGGGGATTTATACATTTGAGCTGGATACGGAAAAAGCACGTCTAAGCGAGCCTAAACTTGCTGCGAAATTGGACGGTCCAACTTACGTGAATATTAGCAAAGATAATCAAATGTTATATTCCGTCATTAAAGAAGGGGACAGGGGCGGTGTGGCTGCTTATAGGGTTGATGCTGCAACAGGAGAATTATCATTAGTAAATAATCAAATTTCTGATGGAGGATCCCCTTGCCATGTCAGTGTGGATTCAGAAAAAAAATATGTGGTTTCCGCCAACTATCATAGCGGAACGATCGTGGCTTATCAGGTAAACGAAGACGGCAGTCTAAATCCAGCTACCTCTTTTGTTACCCATGAAGGAAGAGGGCCAAACGAAGACAGGCAGGAAAGGGCTCATGCCCATTTTGCCGGCTTTACTCCGGATGAAAAGTATGTAGTAAGTGTCGACCTTGGAATAGATAAGCTCGTCCTGTACCAATTAATCAACGGATTGTTAAGTGAGGTTACCAGCCATTCCTTCACACCTGGATCAGGGCCAAGGCATATTGAATTTCATCCGAATGAAAAATATGCGTATGTCTTTTCAGAGCTAAGCAATGAAGTCGCGGTTCTCGCATACAATCCGGAGCCTGCAGAATTTCAAGAAATCCAAATTATATCAACGTTACCTGAAGGCTTCAATGAAAATAGTCAAGGTAGCGCGATTCACGTAACAAAGGACGGAAACTTTGTTTACGCAGCAAATCGCGGACACGACAGCATTGCGGTATTTCAGGTAAATCCAAGTTCAGGGAAGCTTAGCTTTGTCGAGCGGGTATCAACGGAAGGGCATTGGCCGCGAGACTTTGCTTTTGATCCGACGGAGAAATTTTTAATAGCCTCAAATCAGGAAACTGGAACATTGGCTTTGTTTACACGTGATATCGAAACTGGAAAGCTTGAGCTTGTACAGAAAGATGTTCCTGCCCCTTATGCGGTTTGCGTGAAGTTTTTAAACTACTAAGAATTTGATTGAAAAGAACCGGAAAAATACTTCCGGTTCTTTTTTAATTTGGCTCTGTTAAACGATCATGTTGATAAAGACATATTAAGTGTCAAAATTAGAAATCTTTGTTCTCTTCATTGAAAATAATATTGGGTTTAATATTGATAATACTACTATTACAAGAAACATAAAAAACGATACAGGGTCTCCTGCTAAGTTCTTTCTTTTTCAGCTTCAGAACGTAAATGCCTTCACGCGCAAGAGATTTCGTAATAAAACCATATTCTGCTGTGCTATGTTTTCTATTCTATCCACTCTCATTATTTTACAAATTTATAAAAATTGTTCAGATATAAAAAATATTTTTATAAAGCCTTTATAAAAAACAAAACATCGGAAGGTCTTCTAACAAAAAAGTAGCGTGCTAAAAAAATGATAGATAAGATAAGCACATGTTTTCAAATTAATGAAACACCGTTCCGATAAATGGAACGAAAAACCGTCAATTTAATATAAAGGAGCTGGAAAAATGAGTCAAGAAGTTGTTGAGAATTCATCAGGTTACAAACAAAATTCTAAAATTGGCAGCTATCAGTGGAAAACGCTATGGGCTTCCACAGTAGGGTACGCAATGGACGGATTGGACATGATGATCCTTTCCTTTACTATGCCGTTGATCATGGCCTATTTCAGCATAAATCCAGCTGAAGCAGGAAGTATTTCTACGATCACGCTATTGGGGGCAGTAATCGGAGGAATCGTTTTTGGTATTTTAGCAGACAAATACGGGCGTGTCCGGGTATTTACTTGGACGATTTTAATTTTTTCGGTATTCACCGGCCTTTGTGCACTTTCTCCGAACATGGAAACATTAATGGTCTTTCGTTTTCTTGCAGGTCTCGGGCTTGGCGGAGAATTCGGAATTGGAATGACGCTTGTCAGTGAGGCTTGGCCGAAAAAATACCGCTCCAGGGCAACGTCGATCGTAGCCGTAGGCTTCCAGCTTGGAATTGTATTAGCAACTTTATCCGTATTATTTATTTCTCCTGCTTTTGGCTGGCAAGGTGTGTTTGTAGCCGGTATTGTGCCTGCACTACTCGCTTTTTGGTCCCGCAAAAATCTTGAAGAGCCAGAACAGTGGCTTCAACTTAAACATGATAAGAAAAATAAAATTGCAATCGGCCATTTGTTTTCATCGCTTAGAACGACAGCAACTACAATTGGATTGATTATCGCTACCAGCGTTCAAAATTTCGGCTTTTACGGAATTATGACATGGATGCCGACAATGCTGGCGAATGAATTGGGATATACATTTAATAAAACCACCGTTTGGACTGTTGTAACGATTGTCGGAATGATTATTGGAATCATTGTATTTGGAATTCTTGCAGACAAAATAGGCAGAAAGCCATCATATCTTATTTTTCTTTTATCTGCAGCAGTTATCATTTGGATTTACTTCCAGCAAAGCACTCCAATCGTTTTATTGGTGCTTGGAGGAGTATTGGGCTTCTTTGTTAACGGCATGATGGGTGGTTACGGAGCATTGCTTGCTGAGCATTATTCTACGGGGGCAAGATCAACAGCAGAAAATGTCATCTTTAATGTAGGACGTGCAGTTGCCGGTTTTGCTCCTTTAATTATCGGCTACATTTCTCTAAATCATTCTTTAAGCTATGCGCTTAGCCTGCTTTCAGGAATATATGTATTATCCGCTCTTTCTTTTATTTTCTTAATCCCGGAAACGAAAGGAAAAGAGCTGGATTAAAAAGAAGTCTTCCTTAAGTTTCATATTTAAGGAAGCTGCTTTTATTAAGATTGAAACTACTAAACAAAGGGTGTATAGATATTGGAATGGCTAGACCGCTTAACTGCAGTTATGGATCTTATCAGTGAAAGTCCAGCTGAAGGTATTGGAATAAGTGAGCTTTCCAGAATAACAGGGCTAAGTAAAGGGACTGTTCACAGAATGCTGAAGAGCATGCAATCCCACAGGCTTGTCGAACAGCTGCCACAGAATAAGCAATATACGCTAGGACCAAAAGCGATGCTATGGGGGAGTCAATTTCTTCGGGGGCAGGATCCTATTGGCCTCTTAGGGCAGTATTGCGAAAAAATATCGAATCAAACGGGGCTGTATTCTTATTTATGCAGGTATGAAGATGAGCAGGTGTACTGTACCTATACCCACCAGCCATCTCACCTGAGAAATAAATACTTTGTTCACGTTGGCCAAAGAATGCCTTTCCATTGTTCTGCTGCTTCAAAGGTGATTTTGGCCTTCCAGCTGGATGTGCTTATAGAAGAAATTCTCCAAAACGTGTCTTTTACAGAATACACGCCTTATACGATAAAAAAGCCCGACGTACTTAAGGATGAATTGCTGGAAATCCGAAAAACGAAGATCGGATGCTGCCTTCAGGAGCTTGAAATCGGAGTATCGGCTTTGTCAGCACCTATTTTTCATAATGATCACCATACGAGAATCAGTTTGAGTTTGGTTGGCGAAACGAGCCAGATTGATCAAGAGAAGGATAAAATCATCTCACAGCTCCTTCAAGTATCCGACGAAGCGAGTGAACATCTGCGATCAATGCATCAGCTAAGCTCGATACAGCTATGAGAAAGGACACGATCATGGAAGAGTCTATTCGAATTGCTTTGACTGGGGACTCCTTTATCACACAAAGAATTCCTTACAATCAAGAAAAACTGAAACACATCAGGGATTATTTACACGATTTTGATGTGAGGTTTACTAATTTTGAAGTAACTGTTCATCATTTTGATCAATATCCATCTGCTACGAGCGGTGGGACGTGGGCGGCTGCCAGGCCTTTTGTCCTTCAAGATTTAGATTGGATCGGTATGAATATGATGGCCTGTGCTAATAATCACAGCCTTGATTGGCTGCATGGAGGCTTGCTTTGTACGATTGAACATTTGGAGAAAGAGAACTGGGTATATGCAGGGATTGGCAGAAACTTAGCAGAAGCTGCACAGCCTAAGTACTTTGAAACAAAAAAAGGAAGAGTGGCTTTGATATCGATAACAACCACCTTTGAAAATTGGCATCGGGCAGGAGAACAAAGACCTGATGTTCCCGGAAGGCCAGGAATCAACCCTTTGGGCCATAAACAAATCCATCGGCTTACGAAAGAGAATTTAGAAAAGCTGAAAGAAATAGAATCGAAAACTGAAATTAATGCTACTCGGAATTTAAACGTAAAAGAGGGATTTTCCACTGATCACTCTTCTTCATACTCGTTTTCTAATCTTTCCTTTGAAGAAGGACAGCCAGGAACGATCACAAGGATGGACGAAAAAGACACTGAACGTATCTATCGATCGATAGAGGAAGCAAGTCGTCAGGCTGATCTCGTCTTGGTAAGCATTCATTCCCACGAGATGAAAGGGGATTACAAAGACAGGCCGGCCGATTTTGTGAAAGAATTTTGCAGAGCCTACATTGAAAAAGGAGCACATGCGGTTATTGGACACGGGCCCCATATTTTAAGAGGGATTGAAATTTATAATAACAGACCGATTTTTTATAGTTTAGGAGACTTTATTTTTCAGAACGATACGGTAGAGAGACAGCCTGCCGATTTTTACGAGCTCTATCAGCTGGGGCCAACCCATCAGACTGCAGACGGTTTTGACGCGAGAAGCGACAATGGTACAAGAGGGTTAGCAGCTAATCCGAAAGTGTTTGAATCTGTTATTGCTTCGATTATCTACTGTGATGGTGAAATTCGCGGCGTTGAGCTAGTGCCGATTTCACTGGGATTTGAATCGTCAAGAGCGGGGAGAGGCAAGCCGGAATTTGTCTCCAAGGCTCACGGTGAACAAATCTTATCTGAGCTAAGGCAGCTCTCCAGTGAATTTGGAACAGAGCTTTTGATTCAAAATGGGAAAGGCTACATCGAATTGTAACTCTTTCCTCACTATGTTTATACGCAAATTTATAGGAGATGCTCCGTATGACTAAAGAGCGATATCAAAACTTATTAGAAAAAGTCAATCAATATAATTCAGGGGAAATAGGAATCACCCGGATAGCCTTCAGCAATGAGGAACAAGCTTGCACGCACGGTTTTATCAGAATGTGCAAGGATCAGCATCTGGAGGTTCGGTTGGACGCCAGCGGAAATTTAATCGCAAGGCGGCCCGGGAAAAATCCAAGTCTTCCCCCTGTTGTGATGGGATCTCACTTGGATACTGTTTACCAAGGCGGAAAGTATGACGGGGCAGTAGGTGTGACTGCTGCTCTAGAAGTCATCACAAGATTAAATGAAAAAAGGATTGAAACGGATCATCCGATTGAAATTATTTCATTCGCTTGCGAGGAATCTTCGCGATTCGGTGTTTCAACAATTGGAAGCAAAGCAATGGCAGGATTAATTGAAAAGGATAAAATCCGTCATTTAAAAGATCGCAACGGAACGTCAATCGATAAAGCCTTTTCTGATTGCGCGTTGGATTTTGAAAGCATCGATCAAGCTAACCGGACGAAAGAACGATTCAAGGTATTTCTTGAGCTTCATATCGAACAGGGGCCGGTGTTAGAAAATAAAAACAAGAAAATCGGGATCGTCACTGGAATCGCAGCGCCCATACGATTACTCGTCACTATTAACGGCAAAGCCTCACATTCCGGAACAACGCCGATGCACATGCGGAAGGATGCTCTTCTTGCCGCTTCTGAGCTTGCGCTTGAAACAGAAGCGAGCGCAAAAATGGAGCAGAAGGAAGGCACCGTAGCTACGGTAGGAGATTTAATCGTGCATCCCGGTGCAATGAATGTGGTGCCCGGAAAAGTCGAAATGAAAATAGACATTAGAGGAATTGATGTCAAGTCAAGAGATCGCGTCTTAAAGCGGATTGAGGAGAAAATTTCCGGCATCAAAAAGAAGCGGGACTTAAACGTAGAAAGCAAAATCATTAGCAGAGAACGGCCGGTCATGCTATCTACCGATATTTTGAATGAACTAAAAGCTGAATGTGAAGCAAAACGATTGTCGTATGAACTGCTGCAAAGCGGTGCGGGCCATGATGCAATGCATATGACAAAACTCGGTTCGGTTGGCCTTATTTTTATTCCGTCGAAGGATGGAGTGAGCCATCACCCTGACGAATACACAGCGTTGGATGATATTTTAGCAGGAATTGATGTATTGGAAGCCGCTGTACTAAAACAAGCGATCGTCCATAAAGAGGGGAAGAGCGTAAATGAACCTGTCTGAAGCTACCGTTCTGTCTAACTTTCAAGTGAATGCGCGTTATTGGAAAATGATTTTGAATATCTCCAATTTCATGACTTCGAGTGTAAAACCGGGACAATTCTTTCATATTCAATGCAGCAACGAGCACGCTCCAATCCTTAGAAGGCCATTCAGCATCTACAAAATCAATGAACGCGAAAATACGCTGGAATTTCTTTATCTTGTCAAAGGGACAGGAACGAAAAAACTTTCTGAGAAGCAGCCAGGCGAGTCTCTAAGTATATTAGGGCCACTCGGAAATTCATTTTCTATCAATCAATCTTCAAGTGGTATTTTACTTGCCGGGAGAGGTGTTGGGATCGCTACACTTTCGGCATTGGCCTATCATTCTGTCAAAATGAATATTCCATGCACCGCAATTCTGAGTGCGAGATCAGAGAAAGATGTATTGGTGAAAAAGGAGCTCGAAGCTGCAGGAGTATCCGTCCTGGCGGTAACAGACGAAGACGGCACAAGTGAAATAAGCAGGGTAGAAAAGCTCGTTTTAAATTTAATGAAGGAGAAGAAGCTGGATTCCGTTTATACTTGCGGGTCAAAGAGACTAACGACGATGCTTCAAACGCTTGCAATAAGACATAGGCTGTTTGCACAGGCTGCACTAGAGGAAAATATGGGCTGCGGCATGGGAGCATGCTTTGCCTGTGTATGTGATATACGCGAACAGAATGAAATCCGATCCGTTAGAATTTGCCGGGAAGGACCCGTTTTTCCTCTTGAAAAGGTGGTTTTATCATAATGGAAATGAGCGTGAAAATCGGGAAGCTTCTTCTTGAAAATCCAATAATGCCGGCATCTGGAACATTTAGCGAGGAATTGGCGGAGCTGATTGATTTTAATCGGCTGGGCGCTTTGGTCCCAAAAAGCATTACGAAAAACAAGCGTAAAGGAAATCCGACTCCCCGCGTTTGTGAAATAACATCTGGAATGATCAATTCAATCGGGATTCAAAGCAAAGGACTTTCCTATTATAAAGAGCATACCGTCCCCTTTTATTCTCAATTCCGTCCCCCATTAATTGCAAGTGTTTCGGCAGACAGCATCGAGGAATTTGCCGAGGTTTGTGAAGAACTGGCGCTCATGGACGCCGTATCGGGGCTTGAATTGAATATTTCTTGCCCAAATTTAAAAAACAACGGCTTGGCATTTGGAATGGACGAAGAAGCGACCTATCGTTTGGTTCAAATCGTAAGACAGGTGACGGATAAGACGATTATTCCCAAGCTTTCTCCGAATGTGACCAGCATCGAAACAATTGCTTTGGCTGCAGAAGAAGGCGGGGCAGATGCATTGAACGTGGCAAACACCTTTGTTGGAATGGCGATTGATATTCATACGAGAAAGCCGAAGATCGCAAATAAAATCGGCGGTGTTTCAGGTCCAGCTATCAAACCTCTCATTGTCCGCCTGATTCACCAGGTTTATCAAGCAACAAGCCTTCCAATCATCGGCTGCGGTGGAATTATGAACGGAGCGGATGCGATAGAGTTTTTTCTTGCAGGTGCAAGTGCAGTGCAAGTAGGAACAGCAACGTTTGTTCAGCCGACCGCGATGCTGTCGATTATTGAAGAGATCGCAGACTATATGAAGCTTTATCACATAAACGATCTAAAAGAGCTAACTGGCAAAATTCAATACACATAAAGGAGCTGAGCATCGTGAAGTGGGACCATGTCATAAAAAACGGCATCATTTATTCAGACTGCGAATTCATCAAAGGTAATCTTTATATCAAAGACGGAAAAATCGCGGCCATTGCATCAAACGAATTATCGGGAGAAGCAGTAAAGGAAACGAATGCAGAAGGCTTATACGTTCTGCCGGGATTTATCGACACGCATATTCATTCAAGGGATCCAGGCCCAACGTATAAAGAAGATTTTTATTACAGCACAAGGGCTGCTGCAGCCGGAGGAATAACGACTGTTTTTGAAATGCCAAATACTAATCCGCCGATAAATACGGTTGAAAATTTCAACAAGCAAAAGGATAACCTTACTCCGAAAGCCCATGTTGATTTTGGCATCTGGGGCATTTGCCTCGGCGATATAAATCGCAAGGATATCCTGCCGCTTCATAAAGCAGGTGTAATCGGATTTAAATTTTTCTGGGGTTATGCGATAAACAGTGAAACGTATCAGCTGATGTACAATTATAAAGATGGAGACCCTGGAGTGATTCCGCCGCTAACGGATGGAGAGGTATACGATATCTTTAAAGAGGTGGAAAAGACAGGACAAATTTTGGCGATTCATGCCGAAAACAATCAAATCATCCAGCGGCTGACAGATAAAGTGGAAGCTGAAGGGAGAAATGATTATGAGGCATTGCTGGATGGCAGGCCAAATCTTGCAGAAGAGGTTACGATACAAACAGGTATCGCCATGGCTAAAAATACCGGAGCAAGGCTGCATATTTTGCACGTGAGTACAGCAGAAGGAGTCAAGCATGTCCGACGGGCCCAGGCAGAGGGCTATCCTATTACATCTGAAACCTGTCCGCATTATCTCTTTTTAAGCAATGAAGATTACGAGAAAATCGGTCCTCAGATGAAAGTGTATCCTCCTGTAAAGTATAGGAAGGATCAAAATGAGCTTTGGAAGGGGATAAAGGATGGAACAGTTTCCATTGCTTGCTCTGACCATGCTCCTCATACGGAAGCGGAAAAGGACGGCGAGCTGTGGTCGATCCCGGCTGGCATATGCGGAGTAGAGACGCTTGCTCCGCTCATGTTGAATGCTGTTAGTGAAGGGAAAATTACATTAAACGAAGCAGTCGCAGTGTTAGCTGAGAATCCAGCAAAGCAGTACGGAATCTACCCGAAAAAAGGATCCCTTGCTATTGGCAGTGACGCTGATCTTACGATTGTTGATATGAACAAAGAAATGGTAATAAAAAGAGAAAACCTTCATAGCAAAAGCAAGGTAACAGCGTTTGACGGCTTTAAAGTAAAAGGTGTCCCTGTTGGAACGATTGTCCGTGGAACAACAGTAATGGAAAATCATGAAATTGTATCAAGCCCGTATGGACAGCTCGTTGTTCCAGAATGAAACAGTAAATAATAAAGAAGCCTGCCACAATTTGCAGGCTTTTATTTATATAATCTAATCAATCATCCTGCTTTATCTATTTTTACAGCAGCTTTCCTTCGAAGCGAAAAGGAAATAAGAGCTGCTATCAACCCTAAAATGACAACACATCCACCAATAAGAGGATTGTGGGCAGTAGAGGCAGTGGAATTTACAACTACTCCGCCAAACCCTGCTCCTAAAGCGGATCCCAGCTGCAAAACGGAAATATTAAGACTAATGAGCAGTTCAGATGATTCTGGAACTTCTTGTACAAAATAAGTCTGCGTGGAAGGTCCTGTCATCCATGACGCACACATCCAAATCACAAGACCAATACTGTACTCATCAAGCTTCCTATTAAAAGAGGTATACATATCAATGATAAAGCATGAATCAATAGGCATAAAACCAATGTGCGAGTGGTTCAGAAGCGATCCGAACTATAACCGCCAAACCGCGATCCAATCATTGAAAAAAATACCCAGAATTAATAAAACGACACTTATCATCGTAGTATCCATATGTACATTATTTTTTAGAAATGGTGTCAAATAAGTATAAACAGCATAATAGCCCATGATCCAAAACAAGCTCAAAAACAATGCACTAATCACTGTACCGTTGTAAAAAGCGACAATGACTTCTTGAAGGATGCAGATGCATGCCCTTCGATCTTTGGTACAAGGCGAGCAATACCAGCAATAGTCAATAAAGTGACAAGAGCCAGCAGCAGAAAAATCCACCGCCAATTCATCCAATTTGTCATCAAAACACCTAATGGTACACCTAAGACCAAAGAACTGCTGTAGCCTGTCATAATAATGCTGATCACGTTGCCCTTTTTTTCCGGTACTGCTAATTTTGATGCCATCGATATAGCTACGATTATGTACGCCCCGCCGCTAATGCCCAGGATAATACGTGCCAACAGAAGCAAAAGTAAATAAGAACTTGCCGCAGTTAAAGCATTTCCAATAACAAATAAAATCAAAACAGATAACAAAACTTTTTTTCGTTCCCATTTTGCTGTGTACATAACGATGATTGGAGCGCCAATCGCAGAGGAAAATGAATATATAGTCATCATTTGTCCAGCCATAGCCACAGAAATATGCATATCTGAAGCAATAACATCAATAATACCTGAAATCACTAAAGCGACTGTACCTGTTAAAAAACTTCCGGCAGCTAGCAAATATATGATGTTACGATTCATCCTTATTCCCCTCTCTTTTTATGGCATTATTTGATTGGTTATCTCTTGTTTTATGCTTTATTTTACACCTTAGAGCATGCTCTAAAGCAATTATCTTCTATTGAAAAATGGAATTTGACTACAGAGCCAGGATTCTTAGTCCGCATTTAAAGAAGCCTTTTCCAAATGAAAGGTTTTCTTTTTGTCGCAAAAATGTAACAAAAATATCAACGAAAATTAATTTTTGTAATAAAGCAATAGATTTTCATGTTACAATAGGAAAGTATTTATGTCATATTGATAATTACGACCTCTACGAATGACAAATTAAGGAGTTTATAAAGTGAAGTTATTTTTACATATATTGTTTCGTCGAAAACGAATAAAGCCAGGAAAGCGAATGTCTGTATTAGGACTTGGAATGCTTTTGTTTTTGTCTGGATGCGGTGGCGAAAATTATGAAGAGATGAGCCCTTACGCCACAGTTGAGGATTATTCCTCGGATAATGAGCCTAAGGCGGAAGAAAACAAACCGAAACAAGAAAACCCTGTAAAAACAGCAGGAACAACCGATCAAATACCTGTTCAATTGGTTCAAACAATTGATGGTGACACAATAAAAGTTCTTTATAATGGTGAAGAAAAAACCGTCCGCTACCTTTTAATTGATACGCCCGAGACGAAGCACCCGCGATTAGGTGCGCAACCATTTGGAAAAGAGGCATATAACCGCAATAAACAGCTGATTAATGGCGGAGAGATCACGATCGAGTTTGACGTCGGCGATCGAACTGATAAATACGGACGATTGTTGGCCTACGTTTATGTAGATGGTAAGTCTGTACAGGAGCAGTTGGTAAAAGAAGGTTCGGCACGTGTTGCGTATGTTTATCCTCCCAATACGAGGCATTTAGACGCTTATGAAAATGCACAAGCTTATGCAAAAAAGAAGCAGCTGGGGATTTGGTCCATTGAAGATTACTCGACAGACAAAGGATTCGTTAGTGAAAAAGATAATACCCGCAGTGTCAACTCGAATATTTCCAGCGATGAGAAGGATGACATACATTACAAAAATTGTACTGAAGTCAAAAATGCTGGAGCTGCACCGATCCACAAGGGTGACCTTGGCTATGGAAACCACCTCGATCGTGATGGTGACGGCACCGGCTGTGAATGAATTAAAAATCCTTCTCCCGAATAAACTGGCAGTAAAACCCGCACTTTAGGGAGTTACTGCCTATTTGTAAGTCTGTTGTTCTTTTACTCGATACCACTGTTGGTATTTCTCTTTAAATCCAATTTTAGAATATAGATTTAAAGCTGGTTGATTGTTAGCAACGACCACAAGAAAACTCGATTTTGCTCCGTTCTTTTTGCCCCATTGCAATAGGTTCAAAAGTAACTGTTCGCCAAGTCCCTGTTTTCGGTGCTTTCGATCCGTTACAATTCCCCATATTCCGAGATATTCCCGATCTATCACTCCAAGTCCGTATGCAACTGCAGTATTATTAATGGTTAGAGAAAGTAAGGCTTTTTTTGTCCTAATATTTGAAAACATCCTTTTCACCGTAGCTTTTTGGCTATCAGGAATGCCTGATAGTTTGCAATAATCATCAAAGCTGTCAAGAAGTGTTTCATCAATCGTTATATTTGGAAAAGAAGGATTTTTTATATCCGTTAAATCAAGAATTTGTACACTTGCCCTGTCTTCAATCACGTATCCCTTTTGATCCAGTACCTTGTCCAAATTTCTTGGGAAAACGGAAGGGGTCATTTTAAATGCTGTCCGCAGCTGTTTGCTTGCATACATCTGTTCACATTCAGCAATCTTTTTATCAAGATCAGATGTAGATGGATAGAGCGGCTGTATTGAATTTGCCCGTTTTGAATAGCCATCGGCAAATCGTAGAATCCACCCATCGTAAACCATCGTCTGCAGCGGCTGCCAGTTATTTAGCTGAAGCTCTTCTAAAGTTGTTATAATATCTGTAGTTTCAATCATCGGTTGCCCTCTTTTCAAAAAATATATTCCACTGGACATAGCCTGTCCGCCTGGAACCTTGATTTAATCAGCTGATATTATCCTTAACAGTCTGTCAACTTCCGGCATATGGTAGCTGTCCTCTCCGTGAATATTCAATGTCATAAGACCGGATAGAACGGTATAATAGCTTGCAATCAGCTTTCTCGGATCACCCGCCGCAATTTCACCGTTTTTTTGTCCTTCTATGAATAATGACTCCAATAGATCAACAAAAGTATCTAATGAATGCTGTTCGATAAGCTGCTTCGTCTCTTCCGGCACTTCCTCAGACGTGCGGGCTTGATGAACGAGCAAGAAATAAAGCTGCCCGCTTTCATCAAGTATGTGTTCTGTCAAAATCTTTATTTTATCCATCGGTGAACCTGGAAGATGGTAGATGTTCCCTATTTCTGAAACTGATTCCTTCATGGCATTCTGAACAAGGGTATTAAAAAGCTCATCTTTTGATTTGAAGTAGCGGTAAAGAAGTCCGGGACTGATTCCCGCTTCAGTTGCTATCAGGCTCATTTTAGTACCAATAATGCCTCTGCGAGCAAAGACTTTAAGAGCCGCTTCCATAATTTGTTCTTTCCGTTCACCACGTATTTGTTGCAACTGCTCTTCGTTTAAAGGTGCCACTATGCAAATACTCCTTCTTTGTTAAGGTGTCGTATATGAGTATACCAATTCTATAATAAATTCGATTTCAAGAAAACTGCAAATTACGTTTACTAATACTCCTGAAAAGGAAAACAAAAAATATCTGACGGATGGATATGTCAGTTTAAGGGGGAAAAGGTGATGAAAAAAATAATAAACGATGCTGAAACGATAGTAGACGAAATGCTGGATGGAATGGTGAAAGCGCATTCTGATGTTGTGAAAAGAATGCCTAACACCACTGTCATAGTTAGAAAGCAGCTTTCTGAAACTCCAAAGGTAGGGATTGTTAGCGGTGGCGGGAGCGGGCATGAGCCATCTCATGCGGGTTATGTCGGAAAAGGGATGCTGGATGCAGCTGTTGCGGGAGAGGTATTTACATCTCCAACACCTGACCAGGTTTTTGAAGCGATTAAAGCAGTCGACCAGGGAAAGGGAGTCTTGCTTGTCATTAAGAATTATAATGGTGACGTAATGAATTTTGAAATGGCTGCTGAGCTGGCCGAAGACGAAGGGATCGAAGTTAAGCAGGTGATTGTAAATGATGATATCGCAGTAGAAGACAGTACACATACGACGGGGAGAAGAGGGGTAGCCGGAACGGTTTTGGTACACAAAGCTGCCGGAGCCCTGGCTGAAAAAGGCGGGTCTTTGGATGAGGTAAAAGCTGCTGCCGAAAAGTTAATCAGTCAAACAAAAACCCTCGGCGTGGCACTATCACCTGCATATGTGCCGGGATCCGGAAATCCTGGATTCGAAATCGGTGATGAGGAAATGGAAATTGGCATCGGAATCCACGGGGAGCCCGGTTTATCACGAGAAAAGCTGAAAACAGCAAATGAGATTGCTGATTTGCTATTAAACAAATTAACAGCTGAATTGGATCTCCTAAAAGGAGATGAAGTGGCGGTCATGGTAAATGGTCTTGGTTCGACTCCTTTGATGGAGCTCTACGTGTTAAATAATCGAGCGGCAGACGTGCTTGAGGAAAAAGGAATTCAAATTGGGAGCACATATGTCGGAGAATTTATGACGGCGATAGAAATGGCCGGAGCTTCGATAACTTTGGCTAAGCTTGATTCCGGCTTAAAGGAACTCCTCCTGGCACCAGCACAAACAGCGGCGTTCATCCAATCTGAATCAGGGAGTTGAAAAAGATGACATTCACAACGGAAACCGCAAAAAAATGGATAAAAAACTCAGCAGATATTCTCGAACAAGAAAAAGAGTCACTGAATCAACTAGATCAAGCATTAGGCGATGGAGATCATGGCTTAAATATGGCAAGAGGATTCAGGGAGGCTGCTAATGGGGTTGATAACCTTGAGTCGATCGGCGCTGTGCTGCGGGCTGTCAGTCAATCTCTTATTTCAAAAGTGGGCGGTGCATCAGGTCCTCTTTACGGCACTGCATTTTTGAAGATGAGCAGACCGCTAAAAGAGCTGGAAGAGGCTGGAATGGAACAGCTGGGAGAAGCATTTCATGAAGCTGCAAAAGGCATGATGCAGCGCGGTAAGGCTGATATAGGCGATAAAACGCTGATTGATATATGGGCACCCGTAGCTCAGCTGTTACAAGAAAAGAAAGAAGCAGCTGCAGTTGATGAAATAAGAGACGCTGCCAAAGAGGCCTTAGAAAAATCAAAAGATCTAGAAGCAAAAAAAGGTCGTGCATCTTATTATAAAGAACGTTCTGTTGGCCATATTGACCCCGGAGCCCAGTCAACCTTTTATATCATTGAAGCACTTGTTCAAGCAATTAAAGAGGAGGAATTATAAATGGCAGTAGGTCTGGTCGTCATATCCCATAGCCCTCATCTCTCAAAAGGAGTTTTTGATTTAGTTAAGCAGGCGATGCCTACTATAAACGTCGCAGACGCTGGCGGAACAGATAACGGAGAAATCGGAACAAGCGCGATAAAAATAAAAGAAGCGATTGAATCCGTAAACTCAGGTGATGGAGTGGCCGTTTTTTTTGATTTTGGCAGCGCCGTAATGAATGCGGAAATGGCAATCGAGCTGCTGGAGGAGGATATTGAAGTTGAGCTGGCAGATGCGCCGCTGGTAGAAGGTGCATACGCTGCTGTCATGCAAGCGGGTTTCGGAAAATCGTTAAAGGAAGTAGTTGATGAAGCCGTGAAAGCTAGACAAGCAGAAAAAATTGTCCGCTAAAAAGCCTCATATCAGGAGGCTTTTTTTAATTTTTTCTTTAAATTAGGCGATGATAGAGTATAATCTAATAATATACATAAAGCAAATATTTCGAGTGTCAAAAGAAAATGAAAGAAATCTCTGGGGGCTTACTTATGGCAAAAGTTTTCTCTTTTTTTAAGCCTTATCGTCTGGCGATAGGGATTGCTCTGTTTTTCATGTTCACTGAGCTAGCTGTAGAGCTGGTGCAGCCACTCTTGATGGCGAAAATTATTGATGAAGGAATCATGGCAAACGATTATCAAGCTGTCCTATTGTGGGGAGCAATTATGGTGGGAGCAACAATTTTTTCTTTTGCTTCTGGCATTATTAATTCGTTTTACGCCGGGCATGTAAGCCAAAGCCTCAGTTTTAATCTCCGAAAGGCGTTATTTGAAAAAATTCAAGACTTTTCTTTTTCTGTTTTCGCCCAATTTCCGTCTTCTTCTTATATTACTCGCTTAACCAATGATATCACCCAGCTGCAAAATATTATCTTCATGGGATTACGGATCATGTTAAGAGCTCCGCTGTTAATCGCAGGAAGCATGATTATGGCTCTTACTGTCAACGTAAAGCTAGGTTTATTTCTTCTGATTACGACACCGTTGTTGTTCTTTTTTTTACTTTGGCTTCTAAAAAAAGGCGCCAACATATTTGGAGCTGTTCAACGTAATCTGGATCACGTGAACGCTATTATGCAGGAAAACTTAGCAGCAATGAAGCTGATTAAGGCGCTTATTCGCGGAAAGCATGAGGTGAAACGATTTATTGCCTCTAATGATAAGTTGAAGGACAAGACGATTTATGCGCTTCGTTTAATGGAATCGTCAATGCCTGTTCTGCTCCTCCTGATGAATCTTGGGCTGCTTGGGGTCCTATGGATCAGTAGTATTGATGTTCGCAATGGACAGGTACAGGTCGGGGAAGTGGTTGCAATTGTCAATTACGCGACACGTATTACAGGGGCACTTTCCATGGTTGCTTTTATTATCATGGGGTTTTCTCGTGCAAAGGCTTCAGCTGAACGAATTTCAGAGGTCCTTGACACGGAAGAAGCCGATCGGCAAGAAGGAAACAACGAGGCAGCTATTCGAGGGAAAGTTGAATTCCGTAATGTTTCCTTTCGCTATCCGGGAACAAATACGGAAGTCCTTCATGATCTATCTTTTACAGCTTATCCCGGTGAGAAAATTGCAATTATGGGGGCGACAGGATCGGGGAAATCAACACTTTTTCAATTAATTCCACGGTTGTATGAGTCAGATAAAGGCTCAATTATGATTGATAATCAGCCGATAGAAGGCTATAAAATTCACCAGCTTCGTAAGCAAATAGGTTTCGTTCCGCAGGAAGCTCTGCTTTTTTCAGGCACGATCAAGGAGAATATCAGATGGGGAAAAGAAGATGCCACAATGAATGAAGTGATTGCTGCTGCGAAAAGCGCTCAAATACACGATACGATTGACAGGCTCCCAAATAAATATGAAACCGTGCTAGGGCAAAAAGGAGTCAATCTATCTGGCGGACAAAAACAGCGATTGTCGATTGCAAGAGCATTGGTTCGCAGGCCTAAGCTGCTTTTTCTCGATGACAGCACAAGCGCGCTTGATTTAAAAACAGAAGCGCTTCTATTAAAAGCCATTAATGATTATGATTGTACTTTATTTATTATCACGCAAAAGATAAGTACGGCGATGAAGGCAGACCAGATTTTACTTTTAGAGGACGGAAAGCTTTTAGAGAAAGGGAAACACGAAGAGCTGGTGCGCACATCAAAGCTTTATCAACGCATATATAAATCTCAGTTCGGAAAGGAGTCATTGAACTATGTCCAGGCAAATTACTGATCCTTTTCGATATAAAAAGCTAGACAGAAACAAAAAAGATCAATCGGTAAAAAGAGCTTCGAAAGCAAAAGATTGGCAAGGTACATTAAAGCGGATATGGAGTTATCTTGCAAAAGAGAGAACAAAGCTGTTTCTTGTGTTTTCGATGGTTATCCTAAGCTCTGCTTTAAGCCTTTTAGGCCCGTTTTTAATCGGTGTTACGATAGATGAGTACATCGTAAAAAACAAAACGAACGGTTTGCTGCTGATTCTTGCTGCCCTTTTTGTCATATATATCATTTATTCCGCTTCCCTCTGGCTCCAAAATTACTGGATGATTAATATCTCTCAAAAGACGGTTTATACGGTTAGAAATGAGCTTTTTTCCCGTCTGCATCAGCTGCCGATATCTTTCTTTGACAAGCGCCAGCACGGCGAGCTGATGAGCAGAGTAACAAATGATATGGAAAACGTAAGTTCGACACTAAATAGCTCGGCCATACAGGTGCTTTCCAGTGTTTTGACACTGATCGGAACAATCGCAGTCATGCTTTATTTAAGCCCATTGCTAACACTTTTGACAATGACGATTATTCCGTTGATGGCGATTGGGATGAAGTGGATTACAAACCGAACGGGAGAACTGTTTAAAGAACAACAAAAAAATTTAGGAGAATTGAATGGGTATATCGAAGAAACGATTAATGGACAGAGGATTGTTAAAACCTTTTCGCAAGAGGAAAGAGTCGTCACCTCCTTTTTAGAAAAAAGTGAACGGTTGAAAACATCGGGCTTTTGGGCGCAAACGATTTCCGGTTTTATTCCAAAGGTTATGAATATGCTAAACAACCTCAGTTTTACGATTATTGCAGGGATCGGCGGCATTTTTGCCTTGAATGGCGCCATTTCAATTGGAGAGATCGTGATATTCGCAGAGTATTCCAGACAGTTTACGCGTCCCCTGAATGATTTAGCCAATCAGTTTAATACTTTGCTTTCTGCAATCGCAGGGGCTGAACGTGTATTTGATATCATAGATGAAAGGGAAGAAACAGAGGACGAAGAAAGCGCCGGCCATCATACAATCAATAAAGGAAAAGTTGAGTTTAAGGATGTCGCCTTTTCCTACGAAAAAGGCGAAAAAACAGTCAGCGGCTTAACGTTCACCATTCAGCCGGGTGAAACCATCGCCTTTGTCGGTCCAACCGGAGCTGGAAAAACGACGGTGACCAATTTACTTGCGAGATTTTATGAACCGGACAGCGGACACATTTATATTGATGGGCATGACAGCAGGCAGATTACGAGAGAAAGCCTTCGAAAGCATATGGGCTTTGTCCTGCAGGATTCCTTTCTTTTTCAAGGGACGATATTGGAAAACATCAGGTACGGCTGGCTCGATGCAAGTAAAGAGGAAGTGATTGAGGCTGCAAAACATGCCAATGCTCACGCTTTTATTGAAAAGCTGCCAAATAAGTATCAGACAAAACTTAATCAAAATGGCGGCGGAATCAGCCAGGGCCAAAAGCAGTTAATCTCTATCGCAAGAGCCCTTTTGGCAGATCCCGTACTGCTCATTTTAGACGAAGCCACCAGCAGCATTGATACTGTAACTGAATTAAAGATTCAAGAAGCGCTCGGGTATTTGATGAAAGGAAGGACGAGTGTAGTTATCGCACACCGGCTGAACACCATTCAAAACGCCGACCAAATCATCGTTCTTGAAGACGGCAGGATTACCGAAAAAGGGACACACAACGAATTGATCAAGCAAAAAGGCTTTTATTTCGGACTGTACCAAAGCCAGTTCAATAAGAATATTGGGTGATGGAAGCCAGAAGCGGCCGGCATTTTCGGGAGAGAAAAGCATAAGCTTGCGGTCGGAAGGAGCATATAAATTGGGTAAGCTGGCACATAAATCACGGAGGTAGAACATAAACCAGGAAAGCGGCACATAAGTCAGGGGAAAGGCACAAATCCTGAGCAAGGAATCACATTACCTATAGTTACTGTTTCACCAACGTCAAAATAATTAAAGGCATTGTCAAATTTAAATTGAACAATGCCTTTTTATTTTGCATGCGGGAGCTTAGTAAGCTAAGCTGAAAAGCCCTTTAATATGTGATAGATAACGTACGTTGCTTGCTTCTTTCATTAGGGACGCAGGAAGACCTTTTAAAGGTGTAGAGTTTGCGCCAATAATGGCTACCGCATCTTTGCGGCCAAGGCTTGCAAGTGTACCGGAATTTACCGGGCTGAACGTTTCAAGTGTTTTGTTTTCTAGGTATGCGTAAAGGTTGTAGCCGATCAGCTCGCCCATTTGCCATGCAATTTGCGCAGTTGGCGGGAATGGACGTCCGTCAGCGCCAAAGTACACTGCGCTGTCGCCAGCAACGAATACATCTTCGTGAGAAGTGGACTGTAGAAAATCGTTAACAGTGGCACGGCCGCGGTTAACTTCTAGGCCAGACTCGCCGACTAGCGGATTCCCTTGAACTCCACCGGTCCAAACAAACGTATTTGTTTTAATTTTTTGTCCGTCTTTTAGGTCAACAACGTTTCCTTCAACATTTGTTACAGGAAGGCCTGTTAAGAATTCGACGCCGCGTTTTTCCAAGCTTTCTGTAGCACGTACAATTAGATCATCTGGCAATACTGGAAGGATCTTCGGACCAGCCTCAACTAATTTTAGTTTGATTTCCTTAGGATTTACACCGTAGCTTTTTGCAAGCTTCGGCATAATATCGGCAAGCTCGCCGACTAATTCGACGCCTGTTAATCCGCCGCCCCCGATTAGAATTGTAGCATCTGCTTCATTTTTTGTTTTTGAATATTCGCGAATGCGATCTTCCACATGCTGATAAACTTTATTCGCATCAGCTGCAGATTTTAATACGAGGCTGTTTTCTTCAAGCCCTGGAATGCCAAAGTAAGCTGTTACACTTCCAAGACCAACAACAAGGGCATCGTAAGACAAAGTTGAACCGTCTGAAAGAGCAACCTCTTTATTATCAACAGAGAAGGATTTGACCTCAGCAATTTTTAAGTCAATGTCTTTACCTTTGAAAAGCTTCGTTAAAGGCATAGCCACTGCTTGTTCAGATACGTTGCCAGCTGCAAGGCGGTGCAGCTCAGTAATAATTTGATGAGTCGGATACTTATTAACTACTGTTACTTTCGCTTCTTCTTTGCTGTAATGATCGCGAACTGATAAAGCAGATAGGACTCCGCCGTAACCAGCGCCTAAAATTACAATATGTTTTGACATCGTGCATCCTCCGTCCTTATTTCTAATATAATTTCTATATTATTTTTGGTTTTCACGCTCTGACATAATTTGCATATAGCTTTGGGCAAAACGGAAAAGCTTCTGTGCTTGCGGATCTTTCATCATACGCAGCAACCCGAAAATCCCGATTATTTCTTTGCTTTCGTCTGCACGGTCTTTTGCTTCAATTGCAGTTGCAGCAACTTCTTTCGCAGTTTCTTTAACAGGGTCGAGCATTTCAGTAATTGCACTAACAGTATCATTCTTCAAAACATCATCCGAAGCGACGGATTGTGCAAAATCATAAGACTTTGTCAAAATATTTACTAACTCTGTAAGCTTTGGAAGCTGGTCAACCAATATAGTCAATGACTCTTGAACTTCAGGTTTAAGCAGCTGATCAAGTAAATCACGTTGGCCTTGACTAACAGATACGGTTGTTTGATCGGTTGTTTCTGGCATATCCAATTCTCCTTTACATTAAGAAATAGGCTATTTTTGAAGGGGATTTTTCACCTTGTCTATCTCACTCATGAAATAAGATTGTGAATTTATGCACAAACATATGCAGAAATAAACATTCAGACTTAAATTTAATTAAGTAATGAGATAAACAGTCTTCCCCTCTAAAAATGCAAACTCAAGAATTTTTTATTTTACTTTTATATGTTAACACTTTTTGAACGAATTGTTTAGTTTCGTTAACAAAAATAGTACATTTATTTTTTCATGGAGGATTTTCTACCCACTAATTTCATAAATCTATCAAAATCTAACAAGAATTATTGGTCAGAGAGCGAAATCATCACTCTTTTCTAATTCCCCTCATCACAAACTGAACTGTTCGTTCAATTTCTTCTTTTTCATCCATTTCAATTCCAGCTATAAAACGTGCGGCAACCAATCCCATGATTGATGACACTATGAGCCTGATGATGGTGTCTGCAGGTAGTTCTACGAGTTCGCCTTTTTCTACTGCAGCCTCAACTTTTTGCTTAAAAGGGTGGTAGACATGTTCAGAAAATAATTTTTTAAAATGAGATTGCAGCTCTTCATGGAAGAAAACCTCCTGTATAAAGATCTTAATGACAGGGAAATTAGCTTTGACAAAATCAAATCTGTTCGAAATGATCTCGCGGACAAATTCTTCAAAGGATTGATAGCTTTGCTCAAAAACTTCTTTCTTGAAGCTTTTCGCAAATGTAGGTGTAATCATTTTAGCAATCGGCATGACTATCGACATCAATAAATCCTTTTTCGTTTTATAGTGCCTGAAAATTGTCCCCTCGGCGACTCCTGCTTTTTTAGCTATTTCACTTGTTGAAGTGGCTGCAAACCCTTTTTCGGAAAATGTTTCAATTGCTGCAATCAGGATTTTTTTCTGCTTGTCACTCATTTTTATTTCTTCATCACTGTTATTCAAAAACTCTTCCAACGAAAAACGAGCCATTTTTCTACTCCTTCTTGAATCATAATTTCATTATAGTTAACGAAAAGGAGGATCACAAGCTGATCGAATTACAACCGTCTGTATTTTTTTAAAGTGAAGATATTCAGCAGGGCAAATGCTGTGATAAAACCAATGAGAACGAACAGATCGGTTTGGATCTGTGGAAATCCCTGTCCTTTTAGCATGACTGCTTTTAGCGCATCTGCTCCATAATACAGCGGCATCACAAAGCTTACGGATTCCAGCCAAGACGGCAGTCCATCTAACGGAAACAAGCCTGAAAAAAATACTTGCGGAACAATGACAAGCGGAATAAACTGAATCAGCTGCAGCTCATTGTTTGCAAATGTAGATAAAAAGGTTCCTAGAGTTAAAGCTGTTAAAGATAGAAGAATGGTAATGATAAGAATAAGGCCAATCGATCCGGAGTTGTATAAATTCAAGATTTGGATCGCGAACCAAGTAATTACGATCGATTGCAAAACCGTAAATAGCCCAAATCCGATACTGTAGCCTGCAACGATTTCATATCGTTTTAATGGAGTGGCCAGAATTCGTTCCAGCGTTCCTTTTGTTCGTTCTCGTAAAAAGGAGATCCCCGCCACTAAAAAGACGAAAAAGAAAATAAATAATCCGACAAGCACAGGTCCTGTATAGTCAAAGCTTGAAAGCTCATCATCGCTATAGGCATAGTCCACAGACACGGTATCTGATTGTCCTTTAGGCTGCTGAATTCTTTGCAATGTGCCGAGAATTTCTTTTGTATTTTGGCTGCTGTTGTCGAGTGTAACGGAAAGACCGTCCGATCCAAAGCTGAAAAACGCATCAAGCTGATCATTTTCAATCGCACTTTTCGGCTGGTTCGAGCTGTAGTCCTCCACTTCAATATTTTCTTTTTCCAATTTGCTTACAAGACCGTCTGGAAGCTGGTAACCTCCTGTGTGAAAAACAGCATTTTCATTGTTTAAAACAAGATTGGCTAGAGTCAGTACGAGAAGCGGGGCAAAAAGCATTAATAACAACGTCCGTTTGTCCCAGAAAAACTGTTGAATGATTTTGGTAACAAGCGCTTTTATTCTCATGCTTCGTCTCCTCTATTCATAAGAAAAATTTCTTCAATTGACGATATGCCGTATTGTTCTTTAAAGCCTTTCGGTGTGTTTACCCCGATCAGTCTGCCATCACGAATCAACGCTAATCTGTCACACTTTTCAGCTTCATCCATGACATGGGTGGTGACAAGAATGGAAACTCCATTATTCTTTAGCTGCTCGAGCTCATTCCAAATAGATTTCCTAAGCAGAGGGTCGATACCGACAGTTGGTTCATCAAGTGCGAGCAAAACCGGGTTGTGCAACAGGGCGATCGCGAGAGACAAGCGTCGTTTCATCCCGCCTGAAAACTGGCCGGTTTTTTTATCCTTATGATCTTGCAAATCGACTAGGTTCAGCACTTGGTCAATCTTGAATTTCCGTTCGTGCTTTTTTAAACCATACAGTGTAGCAAAAAAAGAAAGATTTTCTTTGGCAGTAAGATCCTCATACAAGGCATCCGCCTGGCCCATGTATCCGATTTGATTTAATACGGGTAAATTTGGCATAACCGTATCAAGAACATGAACTTCGCCCTCGTTCGGCTTCTCCATACCGATAATCATCTTAATTAACGTTGTTTTTCCAGATCCAGATGGTCCTAAAAGGCCAAAAATCTCCCCTTTTTTTATCGAAAAATTGATATCGGCTAAAACGGACCTGGATTGATAGCTTTTACTCAAATTAGAAATTGTTACGGCTGTCATCATTTCATTCTCCTCCCTAGAATAAAAAGTGAGTAATCACTCATTTAAAGTACCATATGCTTTTCTTATTGTAAAGTGAGTAATCACTCACGATCTTTTAATTGAACTCTGACTTTCCAATCAATAAAATGAAATCATTCAGAGTATGTAAAAGGGAGAGCTGCAGATGGATCATTTGAAATATCCAATAGGAAAACACGAGGTTTTACAGACATTTGATCAGGCAAGCATTGACGAATCAATTGAAACTCTTCAAAAAGCACCTGTGTTGCTGAAGGAAGCCATCCAGGGGCTAAAAAAGGAGCAGCTACTTACTCCTTATCGAGAAGGGGGATGGACCGTTTGGCAAGTAGTAAACCATCTTCCAGACAGCCATATGAACGCCTATGTTCGCTTTAAATTGGCGTTAACAGAAGAGAATCCAGTGATTAGACCATATGCTGAGCATCTCTGGGCAGAACTTCCTGATTCGCACGATACTCAGCCCGAGGTCTCCATTCAACTTCTTTCCGCTCTTCATGAAAGATGGGTGATCCTTTTAAAAGGGCTTGAGGAAAAAGATTATTACAAGACCTATTACCATCCTGAAGATAAAGAAAAGTTTGCCGTTTATCAGGCAATCGGCACGTATTCATGGCATTCACGGCATCATATCGCCCATATTACTTCGCTTCGTGAAAGAATGGGCTGGTAAAAATGTGTAAGGAGATGAGGAAGTATGAACCTTCAAGCATGGTTTGAAAAAGGATTGAAGCAGCATGAGTATATTTTCAGTATGGAAACCCATAAAGAAAACTTGCTGAAAGTCTACAACGAGGTTAATTTGGATGAGGATGAAAAAACACTGCTGCAAGGATTACAGAAGGAGCAGTTGAAAGCAGTTATTCTGACGGCTGATTGGTGCGGCGATGCAATGGTGAACCTGCCGATTTTTATGAGAATTGCGGATGAAGCTCTGCTCGAAGCACGTTACCTGATCCGGGATGAAAATCTGGAGCTCATGGACCAATACTTAACAAATGGGAATGCAAGATCGATTCCAATTATTATTTTTCTGGATAAAGACGGAAATGAAATAGGGAAATGGGGTCCAAGGGCTCCTCAAGTTCAGGAGAAAGTCGATACGTTAAAAGAAAAGCTACCAGTTAAAGAATCGGCTGATTACGAACAAGCATTTAAAGAATTTGTTAAAGAAATTTCTATCCTGTTTACAACGGATCGAGCGATTTGGGCAGATGTAAAGGGCGATCTTATACAAGGTTTAACACAGGCGGTCCCAAAACAATAGAAATAAAAGCAGATCCAATTGGACCTGCTTTTTCTTATTTATTCTCACTGCTTCTTGCGCGTCTGTCCGCAGCATCCGCCCGTTTTTGCGCTTCCACATCGTCGGCGTCCGCCAGTTCAGTTGAATATTCCTCGTAAACCCCATCGGTTTCATTTAATGCTTTTTCTGTAATATCATCCTGTTTTTTGTTCATTTTTTTAGCTCCTAACCTGCAAATTATTTTCTGCCTGAGGCTCTGTCTGCTCTTCTAAATTCCCTTGCATATGTAACCTCTTGCATTTTTCTTAGACGAGACTGTTCCTGCTCAGTTTTCTTTTTACTTGCCAAATGATTCACTCCCTGCATATTAGGATTTCATCTAAAGGATATCCTTTATTCATTTTTTTGATACACTGCTTAGGATGTTGGATCTTGTCGAGTAATCGATATATTGAAAATATCGCCGATAAATGAGTGGTTTTCGTCGATATATTCGAAATTCCGACGATAAAATAAAAAAATCGCCGATAAAATTTGAAATTAGAGATCCAGCAGGTATTTGTGACCCATTGTTGAACTAGCAGAAAGAGAAAAAACAACAGGAGTGGTTGAATGATTATAAAAAAGCGTGAAATTCCTCGTTCGATTTAAAAATTACAAGCTTTGCTTCGAAATCTTCCTTCGAATCATCCGAAAATTCCACTAATAACCGAGGAGCTCAAAAAAAGAACAGCAGGCTATAGAGGGGAGACTGCTCTAGATTTTCCGCTAAGTTTTATAGCTGAGAAAGACTACTTCATTTTTCATGATCTGAGACTACAGGATTCATCCCGTTATTTTCAAATGGATACGCTTGTGCTGTCGCAAAAATTTGCGCTGATTTTAGAAGTCAAAAATATTGCTGGTTCGTTATATTTCGATCCTACGTTCAATTAGCTTATCCGAACAAAGGATGGTACGGAGAGAGCTTTTCCAGATCCGATCCTGCAAATCGAACGTCAAGAAATACAACTGAGAAATTGGCTCTCAACCAATCGTTTACGAAATGTTCCGGTATTCTCATTCGTCGTCATAAGCAACCCAGAAACTATTATCAGAACCTCACCAGAAAACCGTGATTTAGGCCGCAAAGTCATTCACCGCGATGCACTTCCTTCGAAAATAATCCAATTAGAAAATACAATCAAAGAGCAGGCTTTTTCAGAAAAAGAACTTAAAAAAGCTGTTCGCGCTATCAAAAGGCTGCACATTCCAGAAGACTACCCCATTTTAGAAAAATACCAAATAAAAAAAGCAGAAATTTTAAAAGGAGCAGTATGTCTCCATTGCAATCACAGGCCCTTATTAAGGACGCATGGAACTTGGATTTGCGAAAAGTGTCTCAGCAAAACCCAGGATGCCCATATTCAACCGCTAAAAGATTATTCGCTGCTGATAAATTCGACAATAACGAATCACGAGCTAAGAGACTATTTGGACTTGCAATCATCCGCGGTCGCAAAGAGAATCATGCAATCCATGAATCTCACATACAGTGGATTGAACAAGGGAAGGGTGTATCACCTGTCATTTGATAAATCTTGAACTGAATAAAAAAAACCACCCGCTGCTATCGGGCGATTTCGGTTTACGCTTCTTTTAATTGCTCTTCCTCTTGTTCCTGTTGAATTCTGAGTAGATGCAATGTATATAAATCCTTTGGAATCTCAAACAGATGGTAAACGTCCAGTCCTTGGTTAATTTGATCAAGCAAGGCTTTTCTCGACTCATCTGCTTTTAAGACATACGGAAGCTTTTCAGCAGCTTTAAGCGAGCGGACATTTGTCTTGCGGATTTTCATAAAAATTGTTTCAATGTCTTTCTCGTAAAAAAGCTCATTAAAAAATTGTTCCTTTGCAGGCTGATTATAGCCTTTTCCGTGATACGGCTTTCCGAGCCAGGTTGCTAAAAAACCTGCTTTATCAACTATGTCAAAAAGGCTGATCGAACCAATCGGCGTTCCCCATTCGTCAATAATCGTACGGGAGATGAGTTTGCCTTGCTCTTCGGCCTCGATTAAATTTTTAATTTGAAACATATATTCTTCCATTGATTCCGCTTTATAGCGGACATATGGGAAAATTTGCGGGTCAATCATTAATTCATAAAGCGCGTGGCTGTCAGTGATTTCACGTTTTTTTAGCATGGGCTCCCTCCATAACACCGAGGGTAGTCACAGCCGGTATAAGTGACTCTTTCCACCCTCGAAATTTTTTCAAATCAAAGAAAAGGTATATCCCTTTAAGGAATGCTTTTCTAAAATAAAAATAAAAAAATTTCGGGGTGGGAATCGAACCCACTAGAACCGTCGTGCGGTGGCTCACCATTTGCCTTCCCTGATTCAATTGACATTAGAAAATAAATCAGTTCAAAATTATAGTACTCGAATAAAAGAAAAAATGATACACCTTTTTTGTAAATATTTTACGACGTAATATTACAAAGTTTGACTTGCGGATTGAAACACGATTTTTCCATTAATCAAAGTTAAGACAGGCTTGGCAAGATAGTGAAAAAGGTGCCCGTTCCAAACAGATAAATCCGCATCTTTTCCGGGCTCAAGGCTGCCTAACCGATCGTCAATTCCTAAATTTCTGGCTGGGTTGATCGTAATGCCTTCCAACGCACTTTGTTCATCCATACCTTCTCTGACTGCAATAGAAGCCGCAATATTTAAGTATTGAATCGGAGTATAAGGATGGTCGGTTGTAATTGAGATGTCTACGCCTGCTTCAGCCAGGATACGATAGGTGGACCAGCTCTTATTTTTCAGCTCGACTTTTGACCGCCTTGTCAAAGTTGGTCCGATGCTGACCTTCGCTTTTTTTTCGGCGAGAACAGCTGTAATGAGATGTCCTTCCGTACAATGCTCAATCCGGTAATCGAGGTTAAATTCTTCACTGAATCGAATCGCCGACATAATATCATCGGCGCGATGAGCGTGGATTCGCACCGGAATTTTTCGCTCCAATGCTTGTAAAATTGGCAGCTGTCTGAAATCACATTCCGCATTTTTTTGAGCAGAGTAAAACGCTTCTCTCAGCATCCCCATAATGCCCATTCTAGTAATGGATTCCTTTGCCCCATGGCTGTGTATTCGTTTAGGATTTTCGCCAAATGCAATTTTAAGTCCCGCAGTTTCTTTTACCATCATTTCTTCAAGTGTTGTACCGGCTGTTTTAATGACAGAAGTTGTACCGCCGATGACATTTGAGCTTCCGGGCATGATATGAACAGCGGTAATCCCGTGCTTTATTGCATCTTTAAATGCCGGATCGAATTGGTGGCAGCTGTCCAACGCCCTGATATGCGGCGTAATTGGTTCAATCGATTCGTTGGCGTCATTGCCAGCCCATCCCGTTCCTTCGTCATATAAGCCAATATGGGTGTGGACGTCAATCAGGCCTGGGAAAATATATTTATCTTTACAATCTATAATCCGGTCTGCTGATTCTATTGTTATGGATCGGCTGATCTCAGCAATTTTGCCATTTTGCACGAGTAAATCGGTCTCATAAAGAGGCTTCCCCGTTATTGGATACAAATTTCCCCTTTTGAATAAAAGCTTTTCGCTCATTTGGCATCTCCAATCAATTCGTGACGTTACTATGATTGTATGAGATTATCGAGGGCTTCATTTATATGAGGGAAATTATAATTGTAGTCCTGCAATAAAGCTTTTTTTGGAAGGACACGCTGGCCCTTCAAAATCATCATGCTCATTTCGCCAAGTGCAAGCTGGAGCAAAGGAGCAGGCGCCTTTAACCAATGAGGGCGGCCCATAGCAGAACCAATCGATCGACCCAATTCATTCATCTCTATGGGATTCGGGGACGTAATGTTTAGTGGGCCAGAGATATCCTGCCTGCTGATGGCATTCATGATCAGGTCACAAGCATCGTCTACATGTATCCAGGATAACCACTGCTTGCCGGATCCGATAGGCCCGCCACCAAAAAATATATAGGGCAGCTTCATCATTAGCAGCGATCCGCCGTTTGCTCCCAGGACAATGCCGAATCTTGTATAGACTGTCCGGATTCCAAGGCTTTCAATTTGTCTTGCTTCCTCTTCCCATTTGTGAGAAACATGGCTTAAGAAATCTTCATTTGAGGTAACAGAATCCTCTGTAAAGGTGTTTTCAATTGAGGTGCCGTAAATCCCCACTGCACTCGCTTGGATAAGGACAGCCGGATTTTTCTCATTGGCCTCAATTAAGCGTTTGACTTCTCTAGTTGCTTGAATCCTGCTGGTGAGAATTGCGTCTTTATTTTTTCTCGTCCAACGTGTAAAGATTGATTTTCCTGCCAGATTAATCCAAGCATCGATGTCTGGAAGGCTGCTTTCAGGAGCCGAATCATCTGTTACCCACTTGACGTATGTAACATTTTCTTCGGCTTTCTTTGGATTTCTTGTTAAAATATAAACATGATGCCCGCGAGTGGTCAAAGTTTTTGTCAGATGTTCTCCTATAAAACCTGTACCGCCCGTAATTGCAATATTCATAAAAGACCGCTCCCATCCTAACTATATGACCTTACCCTATTATGACAGTTCTTAATCAGAATAAAACGCATTTGATTGGGGGTGTAAAAGTGGCCTATATTACAAAAATATCAGCACAGGAAAAAAACAAAGATCGTGTTAATGTTTTTCTCGATAATAAGTACGCCTTCAGTGTTGAATTGGATGTTGTGGCACAATTTAATTTGCGAAAAGGCAAGGAACTTGATGATTTGCAAATTGAAGAAATTCGGTTTGCGGATGACGTAAAAAAGGGATTCCACAAAGCGATTGGCTATTTATCCTTTCGAATGAGGTCGGAAAAAGAAGTAAGAGATTTTCTTGCTAAAAAAGAAGTTTCTTTCTCGGCTTCAACTGAAATCATCTACAGGCTCAAGGAGTTAAATTATTTAAATGATGCGTCTTTTGCCGAAGCGTACGTAAGCACCCATCGGAAAACTAATCGTAAAGGTCCGGCAGTTCTAAAAAGAGAGCTTAAAGAAAAAGGGGTTTCCGAGGAAGCGATCACGGATGCTTTACAGACGTTTTCTTTTGAAGACCAGATGGAAGAGGCAAAGGTTCTCACCCAAAAATTTTTAAAAAAAGGAAAAAAGGTGTCCACGAAGGAAACGAGCCAGCTGATTCAACAGCAGCTTGCCAGAAAGGGTTTCCCGTTTGATGTGATCAATGCGGTTCTCGATGAGATTGAGTTTGAAAATAATGAAGAGGAAGAACAAGAGGTACTAACTCTTCATGCTGAAAAAGCAATGAAGAAATATAAGTACGATGGGACATTTGAAAAAAAAATGAAGGTCAAGCAATTTTTATTTCGCAAAGGCTTCGACGCTGACATGATCGAAAGCTTTTTAGAAAAGAGGGAAGATCATGGAGAAAAGATATAGTGAAATGTCGGAATATGAATTGAAGACAGAAATTGCGGCGCTTGCTGAGAAAGCGAGGAAAGCAGAGCAGCTGGGGATTATTAACGAATTTTCTGTACTCGAAAGAAAAATAGCAATGGCAAAATCGTATTTATTGAATCCTGAAAACATTAAGACACAAACGAACTATAAGATTGAAGGTTCAAATGAGGAATTTTTTGTGAAGTATCTTAATGGCGTGTTCGCTTGGGGGTTTCGCCGTGAAACCCCTGAAAAGGAGGAGGCAGTGCCAATTTCTCTTTTGGTGAAATAAGAACAAGGAGAATTCCTATGTTACTCGGAACTTCTCCTTTTCTTGTCAATCCTTCCCGGAAGCCCGCATTCGTTCTTGCGGTCGGGTATTCGTTGAACCATCAGGACGTTTTGAGGCATAATTATCTAGTGGGCGGGGTGCCCCTTCAAAGTTGCTTGTATTTAAATTGGGGAAATCCTTTGCTTTGTTTCTCATTGGTCCATCCCACCCTAGTTAATTGTTGCGTCTTCATATAAGAAGACGTAAGGTTATTATATGGAGTACAATGGTTTAATACAGTGAAAGTTTTTTCCTGCAAAAAGGAGGTAAGGGACATGAACACCTACTTTGAAAAGCTGACGGCAGCTCTTTTAGAGAAAAATGACATGCTGAGCTATGCTCAGGCACGTACATGGGTAGAGCTTCTGTGGGAGGATTTTGAATCGACCTATGCAAAAGCCGGACAGAAATATAAAGGAAAAGACGCTACTGAGCGCGTGGTTTTGGAGTGGATAGAAAGCTATGGAAGCCAGCTGCATTTGTTTCCATCCAATCATCCCAAATATAAAGATATTTTTAATTCTGATGACTATCTGCTTCATTAAGCTTAAAAGTGTCAGTCTCCCGTCACTTGGTGAGGGGGGCTATTGTGTTGCCGAAATATCTCGCGTAAAAATAATGTAAAGGCAAATACTAAAAAGGCATTCACAAATTCTTTACAACTATGTACGCTTATTATGCTTTACAATAAGGAATGAATTGAATTGAAGAAACGGTCAAAAAATGGCTCGAAGATTTTTCAATCTGTAAGTGAGTCAAAAGAAGGTGGATTTATGAAAAACGGAATCATATCCATTGTTATTCCATCCTATAATGAAGCGGAGAATGTCAGGTTAATTTACGATGCATTAATCGAGGAATTTGATGCTTTTCAATATAATTGCGAAATTCTGTATGTAAATGATGGAAGCTCCGACAATACGTTGTACGAAATGAAAGAATTATCGAGGATCGACAGAAGAGTAAAATATATATCCTTCTCAAGAAATTTCGGGAAAGAGCCAGCGATTCTTGCCGGTCTGCAGCATGCTTCCGGAGAGGCTGTCATTGTGATGGATGCTGATCTTCAACATCCAACCTATTTGCTAAAGGACTTTATTTATGGATATGAAGAGGGATTCGATCAGGTCGTAGCCCAGAGGAACAGAAAAGGGGACAGCCCATTCCGGTCATACCTTTCATCAATGTATTACCGCTTTATTAACAAAGCGGTTGAAGTCGACTTGCGTGACGGGGTCGGCGATTTTCGCCTGCTAAGCAGAAAAGCGGTTGAAGCTTTGCTCAAATTAAATGAAGGCAACCGCTTTTCGAAGGGGCTGTTTTGCTGGATTGGTTTTGAGCAAAAAACGATTTATTATGAAAATGTCGAACGGAAGAACGGGACAACGAAATGGTCGATACGAAATTTATTTAATTACGGCATTGACGGAGTCGTATCATTTAACAATCGTCCATTACGAGTATGTTTTTATGCTGGTATTTTTATACTTCTTCTGTCAATATTTTATATCATGTTCGCATTTGTTAAAATATTGCAGGATGGAATCTCGGTACCCGGATATTTTACAATTATTTCGGCTGTACTTTTCCTGGGCGGAATCCAGTTATTAAGCCTTGGAGTTATTGGCGAATATATCGGAAGAATTTACTATGAGACCAAGAAACGCCCGCATTATCTAATAAACGAAGCAAATACTGTCTACGAGGAAAAAAATGAAAAAAATAAACTTTGAATTTTTTCGATTTGTCATTGTCGGAGGAATAAATACAGGCACCTATTATTTGATTTATCTTTCTTTGCTTAAGCTGGCGCATTTCGATTATATGGCAGCCCATCTAACGGGTTTCGTCATCAGCCTTGTCATATCTTTTTTTCTGAACTGTTTTTTTACGTTTAAAACGAAACCAACTTTAGCAAAATTTTTGCAATTTCCGCTCACTCAATTGTTTAACGTCATTATGTCTTCTATATTGATCTATGTATTTGTCGACGTTTTTTCTCTGTCGAGTGTGATTGCGCCAATAGCTGCTTTATTTATTACAGTCCCAGTAACTTATATTGTAACAGGGAAAATATTAAAAAAAGAAAAAAACGAGGAGGCCGCATGAATAAAAAAACAGGATGGATCGTTGCGATTTGCAGCATCTTCATTTCCATACTGGCCCATTCTTTTTTTCTGACGGAGTGGCGGAACGGCAGATATATGGTTGGCCCGAATGATGGGTTATCGCAGATTGTGACATTTAAAAAGCTTTTATATGAAGAATTTACGCAAGGAAACTTCTTCTATTCCTACTCTTTCGGAATGGGCGGAGGGATATTCAGCCAGCTGGGGTATTATTTTACAACCTCGATGTTTTTTATTCTGACAGTAGCAGTTGTATTTCTTTTGCAATCATTGTCGATCATTGGCCAGCCTGATGCGTTGTTTTGGGCACAATCTGCTGTGTTTATCAGCATAGGAAAGCTCGCATTTATTATAATGACTGCCTGGTTTGCCTTTTACCAGCTGGTAAAAAATAAACTGGCTGCCTTTACCGGGGCGTGTATTTACGGACTGTCCGTCATATATTTCCGTCATACGGGTTTTTGGGAATTTTTCACTGACGCTTTTTTGTGGGTTCCATTGCTTGTACTAGGTGCAGAACGGGTGATCCGTGAAAGAAAGCCTGCATTATTAATCGTTGCATGCTCGCTTACCTTAATTAATAATTTTTATTTTGCATACATAAACCTAATTTTTCTATTCATATACGCTGTTTTCCGATATGTTATAAAAATTGATGAAAATGAAGCCACGCTGTGGGAGCAGCTGAAGCTATATACAGTTTCCGTTATTTTGTCATTTGGCATCAGCGCTTTTTCTTTTGTAACATCTGTATACGGTTTTTTACATAATCTCCGGCCTGCCTATGATCAGAAGATTAATTGGTTCGCATTATCAGATGATATTCTTTTTTCTAGCCGTACGATCGTTTTGCCAGCTGTATTTGTTCTGTTTCTATTTATTTTTTCCTTTTACAAAAACAGAACGTATCTATTATTTGTATCGATAAGCGGTTTGCTGATATTTCTTCATTTTAGCCCAATGGCTGCCAGTGCATTTAATGGCTTATCAGCGCCTCAATACCGCTTTGAATATCTATTGTCATTTACAATCGGCGGAGCAGTGGCAGCAGGAATGACAATGCTTTCTAAAGTCGGGAAAAAAAGCGTTCTTGTTGCGGCGTCTATTGGATTGTTTATTTATCTTATTGCCCGTTGGATCTATATTTTGTTTGATGCGAGCGAACAAGATCTAAAAACTGACATGGTTATCTATGCTATTGCAATAATCGCTGTCTTTATCTTATATGCCTTTAATAAAATCCGGCGCTTTCCTGTCATTTTGCAAATGGCGGTTATCTTAATAAGCATTTTTACAGTGAACACTTATCAAGAACATACTTTATGGAATGTAGGAGACTTATATAAAGTATCAAAATCCTACATAAATAGTGAAGAGTATGATGGAGATGAGCAACGCCAGCTTATTAATGAAATAAAAGACCGTGATCCTGACCCGTTTGCAAGGATTGACTGGATGACAGATACTAGAAACAATACGCCGATCATCCAGAATTTTAATGGCTTTAGCGTATATTCAAGTATTTTAAACAGAGACTTGCTTGAGCTGTATTGGTATGATCTGAATATAGATATGAAGAGAGAAAGCGTAAGCAGATATGCTGGTCTTGGAGACCGCACTAATTTGCACAGCATCTTTTACGGAAAGTATTTTATAAAGGGGAAAAACGGGAAAACAGGAGATGTCCCTTACGGCTTTTCAAAGGTGCTTGAAAACAAACACTATGAAGCATATGAAAACACAAATCTGCTGCCGTTTGTCCGAACGGAAAATACAGCATATTCCGAGGACTCTTTAAAAAATGCTCCTCCGCTTGCGAGGGAGCATGCTATGCTTGAAGGGATTGTACTGGAGAATGCCGATGATGAAGCAAAGCCACCTCAAGTAAATAACATCATCGGAGACTCTGAGCTGAAAACGGTCGATGCAACCTATGAGAACGGAGATCTTTCCGTCACCGGAGATCGAGGAGGAATTGATGTTATCGTTCCTGATCAAGATGCCAACAAGGCAGAGGATTACTATATCAGCTTCCATTTAGAAAATAAAGCGGCAGATGAGCTCTATGAATTGAGAGTCAATCAATACGAAACGTCCAGGAAATCGAATAAATCGATATATAAAACAGGCGTAAATCAACTAACGATTCGGGTGCCTGCTCAAGAGAAGATATCGATCCGTTTGCCAAAAGGGGAGTATAAGCTAGAGGATCTGAAGCTTTATGCAGAATCCTATGAACTTCTTGAAGAGAAGAAAGAGGAGAGTCCCCCTGAAGCGAGGATCAACTGGAACAAGAATAAGCTCAATATCAACTTGAAAAATGAAAAAAATGACCGTTTTATGGTCATCCCTGTGCCTTATGAAAAAGGATGGGAGGTTACAGTTAACGGAAAGAAAGGGGAGTTAGAAAAAGCTAATTATTCCTTTATTGGCATACCGATTGCAAGTGGTGAGAATAACATAGAACTTACCTATTATCCGCCATTCCTCAAGCTTACTTTAGCTGTATCAGCAGTTTTTCTGCTTTTAGCTTTATTCTACTGCAGAAGAATAAAAAAACTTGGCTCTTAAACTGAGCCAAGTTTTAATTTTTTTTGCAGTTTTTCTTCACTGAAAATCCATCCCGTATAGGAGGACAGAATTTCTAATTCCTTATCCATCCGTACGATTGCGACAAATGGATAATGCCCTTTGCTTCTGTATCTTAAGTCAATAAATTTAACTTCATAATGGTCCTTATACGTATCGACTTCCCATTTGTATACGGGAGAAAAAGAGAGGAAGGCAGATAAATTATCATCTTTTTTAGCAGCCTTCATAATAGCTGAGTCAGGTACAGGGACACGGTTAAACGTATCGAGCATGACAAGCTTTCCGTCCATGCAGCGGCCGACGTGAAAGGATGATTTTGTTTTTACTGCAATTCTCCATTGTTTAAATTTCATTGTTGGAGAAATGATAATTTCTTCGATATCGCCATACTTTTCATGAAGCTTTTGTTTAATTTGGTGCTGCATGAAAATCCTGAGCCCGTAATATCCGGCTAATATAATGTAGAGACCCAAAAAGGTGAAGCCTGGATGCCCGCCGGCGTACCAAATTAAAATCGCGACGATATGGCTCAAAAAAATAAACGGGTCAAATGTATTAATTATGCCTAAGGCTACCCACTTTTTTGAAAACGGGCGGACTGCTTGTGTACCATATGCATTAAAAATATCAACAAATACATGTAATACAACAGCAATAAATGACCAAAGCCATAAATGGAAGAAACTCGCTTCCGGAAAAAATAAATAAAGGATACCCGGAATGAGCAATGACCAGGCCGCCACTGCCGGTATGGAATGGGTAAACCCTCTGTGGTTTCGTATATAAACAGCATTGTTTTTTAACTTTAAGATGGTATCCACATCAGGAGCCTGTGAACCTATTAAGGTTGCAAGCATCACAGCGTGTGCCAATGAAGGATTTGATCCGATTGCGGGATCCAATGTTGCCATTCCTCCAAGCCCTATACCCATGACTACGTGAGTGCCAGTATCCATTGAAAACCTCCTGTATGAATCGATCGGGGGAATTTCTTGGTATTGTTCATTTTCGCTTTTTCTTCAAATGCTTTTAATGTAACATATTATCGTATATGTGTTTAGTTTACAACAAATCGTGCACATAAAAAAGTTTCATTATAGTTAAGATTGTTAACAAGGAGTTTTAGAATGGAGAACATTGTAGATAAACTAATTGCAATAAATATCGAGAATTTTCAAACTGATTTAATCAACTGGTACGAAAGGGAAAAAAGAAGTCTGCCATGGAGACTGGATCAAGATCCTTATAAAATTTGGGTATCTGAAGTCATGCTTCAGCAAACGAGGGTAGAAACAGTTATCCCGTATTTCGAAAATTTCACGAAGCAATTTCCTACAGTCCAAGCTTTGGCCGAGGCAGATGAAGAAAAGGTTTTAAAGGCTTGGGAAGGATTGGGATACTACTCACGTGTCCGTAATTTACAAAGTGCAGTAAAAGAAGTGGCTGAAAAATACGGAGGAACAATTCCCCGTTCCACAGAGGAATTCGGCAGTTTGAAGGGTGTTGGCCCATATACGAAAGGTGCTGTTCTTAGTATTGCTTATCAGCTTCCTATCCCCGCAGTTGACGGAAATGTGATGAGAGTCGTCTCGAGAATACTTGGGATATGGGATGATATTGCGAAGGCGAAAACGAGAAAAATATTTGATTATGCAACTGAACAAATGATTTCAAAAGAAAAACCATCCGAATTTAACCAAGGCTTAATGGAGCTTGGGGCGATAATCTGTACCCCGAAATCCCCTTCGTGCATGCTATGCCCTGTTCAAGCTCATTGCAACGCATTTGCAGGCGGTTATGAACGGGAGCTCCCTGTCAAAAGCAAAAAGAAAAAGCCCGCGGTAAAAAGTCTTGCTGCAGCAGTACTGAAAGATGAAGATGGCAATTATTATATTCATAAACGCCCTTCTTCCGGCCTGTTGGCCAATTTGTGGGAATTTGCTAATTTGGAAACGGAAAAGGGGAATAAGACAGAACGAGAGCAATTAACTGATTTTCTAAAGGATGGATTCGGGGTAGAAGCTGATATCGGTGAAATACAAGGTGTTGTTGAACATATTTTTACCCACCTTGTATGGAATATTTCTGTGTATTTTGGCACAATAAAGCATTGCAGGGAAGACACGTCGTTAAGAAAAGTAACTAGGGAAGAGATGGAAAGATATGCATTTCCAGTTTCCCATCAAAAAATTCGGAATATGTATGAATTAGACAGAAGATAAGTCATCCTGCCTAATCAAATGTTATCGACGTACCGTGGGTATAATCTGCTTCATTTCTGTGAAGCCCGCCTCTTTCCTCGATTTCATTTATAACTTCCTTGTAGATCATTTGCCCTTCTTGGTTCAGATAAGGCATAATTTGTTGGAAGGCATGATGAAAGTAAGCGAGCTCCGTGTCCTTCCAATCCTTTTTAGATACCATTGTTAACTCGCTGAAGTCACGTCCTACATACACGGTGAATAGCCTCCCTGAATTAATACATTTTTTCAGGCTTATTTTAAACGGACACGAATGTAAATATACTTTTTAGGAGATGTGTTTTTATGGAAGAAAGAAAATGTGCTCTTGTAACTGGCAGCAGCAGAGGAGTTGGAAAAGCCGTTGCATTGCGTTTGGCTGCAAAAGGATATAATATCGTTATCAACTACGCGAGAAGTAAGAAAGCTGCACTTGAAACAGCTGAGGAAATTGAAAAGCTGGGTGTAAAAGCATTAGTTGTAAGAGCAAATGTCGGTCAGCCCGAAAAAATAAAAGCCTTGTTCGAAGAGATTGAAAATGAATTCGGCAGGCTTGATGTTTTTGTCAACAATGCCGCTTCAGGCGTTTTGCGCCCCGTGATGGAACTTGAAGAAAGCCACTGGGACTGGACGATGAACATTAATGCCAAGGCGCTTCTTTTCTGCGGACAAGAAGCGGCAAAGCTAATGGAAAAAACGAGCGGCGGTGCTATTGTCAGCATCAGCTCACTCGGATCGATCCGTTATTTGAAAAACTATACGACTGTCGGCGTCTCCAAGGCGGCTCTAGAAGCTTTAACGAGATACTTGGCAGTAGAGCTATCTGAAAAAAATATCGTCGTCAATGCCGTATCCGGCGGTGCAATCGATACAGATGCCCTGAAATCTTTTCCGAACAGGGAAGAGCTTTTGGAGGATGCGCGCAACAATACGCCGGCAGGACGAATGGTTGAAATCGAAGATATGGTTAATGCCGTTGAATTTTTGATTTCCCCTCAGGCTGAAATGATTCGCGGGCAAACAATTATTGTTGACGGCGGCAGATCGATGCTTGTCTGATTTTTTTAGAAATCATGTATAGCCTGATTGTCTCCTGCGCAAATTAATCTTTGTGGAGGTGATATAACGATGGCTAAACAACAACAACCAAGCAAAACTAACGCTCAACAAGTTAAAAAACAAAACCAAGCTGCTGCACAAGGACAAGGACAGTTTGGTACTGAATTTGCAAGTGAAACAAATGCTCAACAAGTAAAGCAACAAAACCAAAAAGCTGAACAAAACAAAAAATAAAGAGCAATTAAGAAAAAGCACTTCGTCATTCGGCTGAAGTGCTTTTTTTATATGACCAGAAAACATCTGACAAAACTTCTAAAAGTCCTACATAAAGCGTCAAAGGAATCGTGTCATGTATAACGAACTGAATAATAGGAAAGAAATAGGAGCGGTATAGGAGGAGGTAATACATGGCTGTTTTTGAAGAATTAGTGGGCAGGCAAATGAAGATTATGGATAAGCTGTTAGCATTGCAAAGTGATATTGAAAGGTGTCAGGAGTTTGAAAAAACATTAACGGCATTAGGAGAAATGGAAGAATTGGAAGCTTTGCAGAAGGAAATTGCTTGTAAAAAGAGGGAACTTGACGAAATTCAAGAATTATTTCAGAAACAGACTAAGCAAGTGATCATGACCTTTCAAAAGTTGGAGGAACCATCTTCTTTATAAGAAATAAACAGATATGCTGTTCCTAAACAAGGAATAGCTCTTTTATTTTCAATTTTTATTTTCTAAAGTTATAATAGGAAAAAGAAGGTGCCAAAAAAGAATCGAAGCAACTGGTTTCATAGAGAAAGAAGGGGAGGAAAAAATGGCTTTTCCCAAGGAAGGAGAAACCATACAAATTCATAGCTTTAAACACAATGGACGCATTCATAGAATATGGAGTGAAACAACAATATTAAAAGGGTCGGAAAACTGTGTCATCGGTGGAAATGACAGAACAACTGTGACTGAAGCTAACGGGAGAACCTGGATAACAAGGGAGCCGGCAATCTGTTATTTCCATGCCCATCAGTGGTTCAATGTAATAGGCATGCTTAGAGAAGATGGTGTTTATTATTATTGCAATATAAGTTCACCGTTCGTGTATGAAGAAAATGCCTTAAAATATATCGACTATGATTTAGATGTAAAGGTATATCCTGATATGACTTACCATATTTTAGATGAAGATGAATACAGTGACCATAAAACTGCAATGAACTATCCAAAGGAAATTGATGCGATCTTGAAAAACAATTTAAATACTCTGCTGCACTGGATCCATCAAAGAAAAGGCCCATTTGCACCAGAATTTGTCGACATGTGGTACGAACGTTATTTGCATTATGCAAAATAGTCTCAGGGAAACCTGTTGTCCTTAGAACAACAGGTTTTTATCAGTGTAAAATTAGTTACTCACATACCATACAGATAGAGGAGGTTACCATGTGAGAGTCATTCGGCGTTATTTGGAATTTGTGAAACCATACAAATGGCAGATTGCCTTCACAATATTAATTGGCATTGTTAAATTTTCAATCCCGCTTGCCATGCCGTTGCTGCTGAAATATGTAGTGGACGATATCATTGGAGGAGACGGTTCAAGTTCTGGAAAAACGGCATCACTGCTGACAGTGATGGGGATTATGTTCGCTGTTTTTCTTATCTTGCGCCCGCCTGTCGAATATTATCGGCAATACTATGCTCAATGGACCGGCAATAAAATTTTATATGATCTAAGAAATTTATTGTTTGATCATATACAAAAGCTGAGTCTTCGCTACTATGCCAATACACGGGCAGGAGAAATTATTTCCCGGGTCATTAACGACGTAGAGCAAACGAAAAATTTCGTCATTATCGGATTAATGAACGTCTGGCTGGATATGGTGACGATCCTCATTGCTATCGTGATTATGCTCACTCTTGATGTGAAACTCACTTTGATTTCAATTATTCTTTTTCCGCTTTACGTGTTGTCAGTTAAATATTTTTACGGAAGGCTGCGAATATTGACGAGAGACCGGTCCCAGGCTTTAGCAGAGGTACAGGGCCATCTGCATGAGAGAGTTCAAGGAATGCCCGTGATCAGAAGCTTTGCCATTGAAGATTATGAGCAGAAACAGTTCGACGAGGAAAACAGAAATTTTCTAGATCGGGCAACGGATCATACGAGCTGGAATGCAAAGACGTTTGCAGTTGTTAATACGATTACAGATTTGGCCCCTCTAATTGTTATTGCCGTTTCAGGATACATTGTCATAAATGGAAATCTGTCAGTAGGAACAATGGTCGCTTTTGTCGGTTATATTGAACGAATGTACAATCCGCTTAGAAGGCTGATCAATTCATCTACAACTCTCACACAGTCGATTGCTTCAATGGATCGAGTATTTGAATTTATTGATGAGCCCTATGATTTGACAGACAAGCCTAATGCATTGAAGGCAGATCATATTTCTGGAGAGGTCGAATTTAAGGAAGTCTCGTTTCAGTATGACAAAAACGAAGCTCCTGTGCTGGACGGTCTGTCATTACACGTAAAAAGAGGAGAGACAGTGGCGCTTGTCGGAATGAGCGGCGGCGGAAAATCGACATTGGTCAGTCTTATTCCGAGGTTTTATGATGTCACATCAGGCAGCATTACGGTCGATGGGGTTGACGTCAGAGATTACGAGGCAAAAAGCTTAAGAAACCAAGTTGGAATGGTACTTCAGGACACCTTTTTATTTAGCGATTCTATTCGGTCGAATATTACAATCGGAAAGCCGGATGCTACAGAGGAAGAAATCATTGCTGCTGCTAAAGCTGCAAACGCCCATGAATTCATCAGTAAATTCCCCTTAGGCTATGATACGAAGGTTGGCGAACGGGGAGTGAAGCTTTCAGGCGGACAAAAGCAGCGTATCTCCATTGCAAGAGTATTTTTAAAAAATCCAACGATCTTGGTTTTGGATGAAGCAACGTCGGCACTCGACTTGGAAAGCGAGCATTATATTCAGGAAGCGATGGAAAAGCTGGCGATGGATCGCACGACTTTTATCGTTGCCCACAGATTATCAACGATTACTCATGCAGACAAAATTGTCGTCATTGAAGACGGGAAAATTGTCGAATCCGGTTCTCATGAAGAATTAATGAGAAAACCGGGAGCGTATCAGCACTTATTTACAATCCAAACATTAAATTAAAAACCTGAGTAATCAGGTTTTTTTTATCCCGCATTAACGGGCAGTAAGACCATCACCTAAAGGGTTATGAGTGTAAACAAGTAATCCTTCCTAGGTGAGGGATAACTTCCCGTAAAAGCTAGGGTTGGCTTCAACTAACAATCAGTGGGGGATGAATGTACGAAGGCTAATTACTTAGGCGTCCTGTGCGGGCGCCTTCACTAGCATATCCTAAGCGTCGAAACCCCACTGATTGAAGTTTACTTTATTTGGTGTTATATAAATATAGTTATTGACAAGATAAATTGCTTATAATAGAATATGAAAAAAATAGCGAAAATTCTTAAAATTTGAAATTGGTCGTCAGAATACCTTCCAGAACTCTACACTGATTTCATTGTTTTTGTATATTATTTTAATACAGGGTTGATTGAAAGAGAGGCGAAAGCTAATACATAGTCAGATTGGCATACAAAGAGGTGGTAAATTTGACCGCGGAAAAAGTCATTGAAGTGAAAAGCCTATCTGCAGCATTTGGAAAAAAGAATAAGCTGACTCAGGTAGTTAAAGATGTATCGTTTAGTGTAAACAAAGGTGAGATTCTGGGAATTGTCGGAGAATCAGGATGCGGGAAGAGCGTAACCTCATTATCAATGATGGGGTTAAATCAGCAGATGACTGTGACGGGACAAGTTCTTTTTGGGAAACAAAACCTGCTTTCTTTAAAAGAGAAACAATGGAGAAAAATCCGCGGCAATGAATTCTCAATGATATTTCAAGAACCTATGACTTCATTAAATCCCCTTTTTACAATTGGAGATCAGTTAACAGAATCAGTCACCATACATAAGAAGATCTCTAAAAAGGCTGCTCAGCAAAAAGCGGTAGAAATGATGGAAATCGTTGGTTTGCCAAGACCCGCGCAGCTATTAAAACAATACCCCCATGAATTATCCGGCGGAATGAGACAAAGGATTATGATCGCTATGGCCCTAATGTGTGATCCTAAGATGCTGATTGCCGATGAGCCGACAACAGCACTCGATGTGACGATTCAAGCGCAAATATTAAAATTGCTGAAGCAAATGAATGAACAGCTCGGGACAGCAATTATGCTCATCACGCATGATCTGGGCGTTGTCCTGAATGTGTGTCAAAGGGTAGCGATTATGTATGCAGGACGGATTGTAGAGGAAGGCGATGTAAAAACGATTTTTAAGCATCCGAAGCATCCATATACGCAAGGGCTTTTTCAATCTATACCGACGTTAGAGAGCAAGAAGAAAAAGCTCTATTCCATAGAAGGAAACGTCCCGAAGCCAGGATCGATAAAAAAAGGCTGCACATTTGCGCCGAGGTGCCCGTTAAGCTTTGATCGCTGCTTCCAAGCGGAACCACCTCTATATAAAGCGGATACAGGACAATTGGCACGCTGTTTTCTTGTTGAAGAAGGAGGCGAGCAGCTTGAAAAAAGAATTGCTGAAGGTACAACATCTTAAAAAATATTATTCGGCGAAAAAACCCATTTTCAGCAAGGCAAATCAAGACATCAAAGCACTGGATGATGTATCATTTTCCGTTTATGAAGGCGAGACTCTCGGAATTGTGGGAGAATCCGGTTCAGGAAAGTCGACACTTGGAAAAACCATCTTGCGTTTAACCGAAGCGACAGCGGGTGAAATCGTATTTTCAGACAAAAAACTGCTCGATCTGAAACAGAATGAACTCCGAACGATGAGGAGGCATTTTCAAATGATCTTCCAGGATCCTTATGCTTCTTTAAATCCACGGATGAGAATCAAGGACATATTGGAAGAACCGCTCATTGTCCACAAAATCGGTACAAAGGAAGATCGAAAACAACAGGTGGCAGAGATGCTTGATGTTGTCGGCCTAGGTTCTGGCTTTGGAAATCGCTATGCCCATCAGTTCAGCGGCGGGCAGAGGCAGCGCATCGGGATTGCGAGAGCGCTAATTATTAGGCCGAAGCTGATTGTACTAGATGAACCAGTTTCGGCGCTGGATGTGTCTGTTCAGGCGCAAATTTTGAATTTGCTCGCTGACCTGCAAAAGAAATTCTCACTTACATATTTGTTTATTTCTCATGATTTAAGTGTCGTCAAATATATTAGCGATCGAGTGGCGGTCATGAATAAAGGGAAAATTGTTGAATTAAAGGATTGCGAGGAGCTTTATGAATCTCCAGAGCATCCATACACAAAAACGTTATTGGCTGCTGTACCTGTCCTGGAAATAGCAGAGTAGCAGTTCATTATACAAATAGGAAAGGGGAAAAACGAATGGGAAAAAAGCTTGCAATCAGCTCGGTAATACTCGTATTCATACTTAGCATTGCTTTGCTCGGCTGCTCAAGCGGCACTGGCGGTAACGAGAGCAGCGGCCAGAATAATGAAAAGAAAACATTAATTTACGGAAGGGGCGGAGATTCAACTTCTCTTGACCCGATTACAACGACTGAAGGCGAAGCATTTAAAGTTACTCAAAATATTTTTGAAACACTATTAGAATATGGTGAACAAGACACTACGATCCAGCCTGGCCTAGCAAAAAAATGGGAAGTGTCAGATGACGGATTAACGTATACGTTTGATTTGGAGGAAGGCATAAAATTCCATGATGGAACAGATTTCAACGCAGAAGCAGTAAAGTTTAACTTTGACCGCTGGATGAACGGGGATGAAGAGAAGTTTCCTTATTATACGATGTTCGGCGGCTATAAAAAAGACGAAGGACACGTCATTAAAGAAATTAAAGTACTCGATGACTACAAAATTCAATTTATTTTAAAACGGCCTCAGGCTCCTTTCTTGAAAAACCTGGCTATGTCTCCGTTTGGAATTGCCAGCCCTGCTGCAATCGAGAAATCCGGTGATAAGTTCCGCGAGCAACCAGTCGGCACCGGTCCGTTTAAATTTGTGGATTGGAAGCCAAATGACAGGATTACAATTGAAAAAAATGAAGACTACTGGGGAGAAGGCGCAAAGTTAGATGAAATTATTTTCAGGTCAATTCCTGAAAACTCTGCCCGCTTAAATGCATTGCAAGGGGGAGAAATTGACATTATGGACGGCGTCAATCCTTCAGACCTAAAAACCATCGAGTCAAATCCGGACCTTAAGAAGCTTGAACGTCCGTCAATGAACATAGGTTATCTTGGATTTACTGTTAACAAAGAACCGTTTAATAACAAGCTTGTACGCCAGGCGTTGAATTATGCGGTGAACAAACAGGAAATCATCGATTCTTTCTATGGAGGCCTTGCTGAACCGGCAAAAAACCCGCTTCCTCCGTCCTTGGAAGGGTACAACAACGATATTGAGGAATACCCTTACGATCCTGAAAAAGCAAAGCAATTGCTAGCAGAAGCAGGATATCCTGACGGCTTTGAGATGGATTTGTGGGCGATGCCTGTACCAAGACCTTATATGCCTGACGGAATGAAAATTGCTGAAAAAATACAAGCTGATTTTGAGAAAATTGGTGTGAAAGCTGAGATTGTCACATACGAATGGGCTACTTATCTTGATAAGCTTACTAAAGGGGAAGGCGAAGCCTATCTTCTTGGCTGGACCGGTGATAATGGAGATCCGGACAACTTCATTTACACTCTTTTAGATAAAGACAGCATAGGCGGCAATAACTATTCCTATTACAGCAATGATAAACTGCATGATATTTTAATTAAAGCACAATCTGACCCTGATCAACAGAAACGTAATGAATTGTATATGCAAGCCCAGGAAATTATCCATGATGAATCTCCTTGGGCGCCTCTTGTTCATTCAACGCCAATCCTGGTGGCAAGGTCCAACGTTGAAGGATATATGCCGCATCCAACAGGATCCGAACCATTGACAAAAGTACAATTTAAAGAATAAATACATGAGAAGGGAGGAAAGCTTCTCCCTTTTTTCGTTTTTCTCATGCTTAAAACTTAAAAAGCGCGGTGATAGATTTGCTTTCATACAGTTTAAAACGAATAGGTCTGCTCCTGCCCGTATTATTCGGAATGACGCTTGTTGTATTTTCGATCACCCGGCTGATTCCGGGAAATCCGGCCCAGGTCATATTAGGCCAGAGGGCAACTAAGGAAGCTATTGAAGAACTGAGCATTCAGTTAGGGTTAAATAATCCATGGTATGTACAATACGGAAATTATATTATGGATCTTTTAAGAGGTGATCTTGGCACCAGTATAAAAACAAAAGCAAGCATATCAGAGGAAATGATGCCTTATTTGCTTGCTACCATTGAGTTAACTGCTGCAGCAATGATTTTAGCCGTTATTATAGGAGTAAATGCCGGCATTATCAGTGCCTGGTTTCGAAATTCATTTTTTGATTACACATCAATGGTTATCGCATTAATTGGCGTTTCCATACCGATTTTCTGGCTGGGACTAATGATGCAATGGTACTTTTCCTTGCAGCTTGATTGGTTTCCGATTACCGGGAGAGAGAATGTCAGGGATCCAGTCCAATCGATTACCGGCCTGTATTTGATCGATACACTGGTTCAAGGAAGATTTGATCAATTTGTTGAAGTACTCAGGCACTTAGTGCTTCCAAGTGCAGCGTTGGCCACGATACCTACTGCGATTATCGCCAGAATCACAAGGGCAAGCATGATTGAAGTTATTCAATCCGACTATATGAGAACAGCGCGAGCCAAGGGAGTAAAAATGGTCGTAGTGATTTACAAGCATGGGTTGAAAAACGCAGTTATACCCATATTGACCATCATTGGGTTGCAAACAGGGTTATTACTTGGAGGCGCGATATTGACAGAGACGATATTTGGCTGGCCGGGAATTGGCAGATACATTTATGAGGCGATCGGTGCCCGCGATTACCCTGTCATTCAATCCGGTATTTTGGTCATAGCGACGATTTTTGTCTTGATTAACTTCATTGTCGATCTTTTATATGCTTTGATTGACAAACGAATTACATATTAGGGGGTAATTATGCAGCCTACTGTTGAGAATCAGAAGATCCCTGTTTCGATTGAAAAAGATGAACGTCTGATCATTGGGCATATGAAACAATTTTTTTCTAACAAATTAGCTTTAGCCGGTACGATTCTTGTGGCATTTTTTGTCCTGCTCGCGATTTTTGCTCCTTTTATTGCACCTTATGGACTTAATGAGCAGATAATGGCCAATCGTTTGCAGCCGCCTTCTGGAGAGCATTGGTTTGGAACGGATGATTTTGGGAGAGACATTTTTTCACGAGTCGTTTATGGGGCAAGAATCTCGCTATGGGTTGGATTCTTATCCGTATTGGGTTCAATGATAGTAGGTACTTTGCTTGGCGTCATTGCCGGCTATTTCGGCAAATGGATTGATATAATCATTTCGAGGATATTTGATATTATGCTTGCATTTCCAAGCATTTTGCTTGCGATCGCAGTTGTTGCAATCTTGAGGCCTTCTTTGGAAAATGCTCTGCTCGCCATCGCGATCATAAATATTCCTACGTTTGGCCGGCTCGTTCGATCAAAAGTGCTTAGTGTGAAAGAAGAAGAGTATGTACTTGCAGCAAGATCAGTGGGTATGAAGCATTCCCGTATTTTATTGCTTCATATATTTCCGAACAGCCTGTCGCCAATTATCGTTCAAGCGACGCTAGCCATCGGAACAGCTATCATCGAAGCAGCTGCACTTGGCTTTCTCGGACTTGGCGCAAAAGCCCCTGCCCCTGAATGGGGAAAGATGCTTGCAGACGCTAGATCTTTCCTTGTTCAAGCCCCTTGGACGCTCATTTTCCCGGGGATAGCCATTATGCTTACGGTATTAGGTTTTAATTTGATGGGAGACGGATTAAGAGACACACTTGATCCGAAGATGAAGGATACACGATAAAGAAAAGGAGCGATAGGTTAACCTTCCGCTCCTTTTTCTCATACTTTAAGCTCGCTGTTCTTTGTATGGTAATTTTGATAACTCGAAAGCAGTATTTCCATATGTTCGAGATGCTCACGATAGTCGACAACACTTGCAATCACTAGCATTAGGCTTTCATTTATTGTGTCATCACCGTGGTTTTTGCGATGATTTAAAAAGGTAACGATATTATCTTTTTTCAGCAGGATGCTTCTTTCAATAATTTCTCTCGGTTTCGTAGATTTTATTTTTCCTGTGAGTGAGAGGAGAATCCGCTCGTGAATGAGAAGGAGATCCTCAATCTCTTTAACAAACGTTCTATTCATTTCCTCTGGCAAATCATGGATTTCATTCTCGAGCCGGTGTACTTTTTGTAACAGATCCAATGCCCGATTCGAGGTAGAAATGGAGTGTCTGAACAAAACCAGCTTCCTTGACTTAACAAAAGCTGCCCGTTTGGAATAGCTTCTTTCTTCTTTGTATCGCATAAAGAGCTGCTCCAGATCCACCATTTGTTCTTTCAGCTTTTCAATGTCTTCCTTTAGTACAGAATGCATCGTTGAATGGTTTGTTATATGTCTCGTCCACTTAATAATCTCCTCTGTTGTTTCAACTGTTGTTCGAATAAGCTTCGTTTCGTATTTCGGAGGGAAGAATAAAAAATTTACAACAAATGATGATAAAACTCCAATTGCTACAGCACTCGTTCTAAGAGCGGCATAATACAAAAAATTATCTCCGGGACTTTCCAAAATCGCAATAACTGTCACAAGAGTAATTGGAATGGTGTGCTCAATCTTCAATTTTAAATTCAAAGTAATGACGATAAGAGCTGTGAAACCAATAACGAGTGGACTTGGCCCAAATAGCAACCCAAAAGTTGTGGCCAGAACTGCCCCGATTACATTTCCTTGCAGCTGGTCAATGATCGTTAAAAAAGAACGATAAATTGTAGGCTGAATTGCAAAAATGGCCACTATTCCCGCCAACAGTGGATTGGGTATTCCGATTAATTGTGCTATCCAGAGTGCGAGCGTAATAGCAATTCCTGTTTTAAAAATACGGGCACCAAGCTTCATTAACTCGTTACCGTCCTTTCTCTAAGATATTTCTTTGAAATCTTAATTTTCCCTTAGCAAAGCGGTACTAAACAATAATGTAATATATAGTGTGCAAGGAGAAAATATACAAGATATTAAAAAAATAGCGGGGATCGGCTCCCCGCTTGATCAACGAAACCAAATTTTTTCCCTTAAAGCTCCTTAAAGGCATTTTTCACAGCAGCGAGTGTATGATCAATGTCTTCTTCTGTATGTGCGATCGTAAGGAACCAAGCCTCGTATTTCGAAGGCGCAAGGTTAATGCCTTGCTCAATCATGAGTTTGAAAAACCTTCCGAATTTCTCACCATCAGTGTTTTCTGCATGCTCGTAATTTTCAACCTTCTCGTTTGTAAAGTAAACAGTTAAAGCACCTTTTAGCCGGTTTATCGTGATTTCTGTTCCAGTATTACGCGCATGTTCTAATATTCCGCTTTCAAGCTTAGCGCCGAGACGATCAAGATTTTCATAAACGCCTTCTTCCTTTAATACTTCCAAGCACGCGATTCCGGAAAGAATAGAAGCCGGATTTCCAGCCATTGTTCCTGCTTGATAGGCAGGGCCAAGAGGAGCAACCTTCTCCATAATTTCCTTGCTGCCGCCATAAGCTCCGATTGGCAGTCCGCCGCCGATAATTTTTCCAAGCGCAGTTAAATCCGGTTTGACTCCCAATAAATCCTGAGCACCGCCGTACATAAACCTGAAGGCTGTAATGACCTCATCGTAAATAACGAGTGCACCGGCTTTATGAGTGAGTTCATTGACTGCTTCCAGAAAGCCTTCTTTAGGCTCGACGATTCCAAAATTCCCGACAATCGGCTCGACAAGCACTGCAGCAACTTCATCGCCCCATTTATCAAGCGCCGCTTTGTAGCTTTCTATATCATTGAAAGGGACGGTAATGACTTCCTTAGCGATATTTTTTGTCACACCCGCCGAATCTGGAGAACCTAATGTTGCCGGACCTGAACCTGCAGCGACGAGCACAAGGTCAGAGTGCCCGTGATAGCACCCGGCAAATTTGATTATTTTGTCTCGTCCTGTATAAGCTCTTGCTACTCGGATGGTGGTCATAACAGCCTCCGTACCGGAATTTACAAAACGTACTTTATCCATTGAAGGAATGGCTTCTTTCAGCATCTTTGCAAACTTAATCTCATGCTTTGTCGGTGCTCCGTAAAGAACCCCGTTTGCCGCTGCTTTTTGAATTGCTTCTGTAACATGAGGATGTGCATGTCCTGTAATAATCGGTCCGTAAGCTGCAAGGTAATCTATGTACTTATTGCCGTCCGCGTCCCAAAAATAAGCTCCATTCGCTTTTTCCATTGTGACAGGTGCTCCGCCTCCGACCGCTTTAAAGGATCTCGACGGGCTGTTTACTCCTCCTACGATGTGTTTAAGCGCTTCTTCGTGAAGCAATTCGGATTGCGTATGATTCATTGAATAGGACCTCCTGTTTAAATCTAGCCTCTATTTTAACATGCTGTTCAGTAAAAGTGTCTACAGTTGTCAGATCAGACGATTTTGGGTACGCTAATATAAAAGGGAGGCAAAGATGACATGAGTATTCAAATAGGTGAAAATGTGCCTGACATCGAGCTGGTAAATGAAAAAGGAGAAAACGTAAAGATTTCAGATTTAAAAGGGAAATATGTTGTGCTTTACTTTTATCCGAAAGATATGACCCCTGGGTGTACGACTCAAGCTTGTGATTTTCGTGACAGGGTTGAGAGCTTTTCAGAGCTTGATGCAGTTATCGTCGGGGTAAGTCCAGATGATCAGGGAAAGCATCAAAAATTTATAGAAAAGCACGATTTGCCTTTTACACTGCTTGTTGATGATGAGCATAAGCTGGCCGAGGCCTTTGGGGTTTGGAAGCTGAAAAAAAACTTCGGCAAAGAATACATGGGCATCGAGCGATCTACATTCCTGCTTGATAAGGAAGGAAAGCTAATTAAGGAATGGCGAAAAGTAAAGGTAAAAGATCATGTAGCTGAAGCGCTCCAGGAATTAAGAGAAACCGTTCAAGTGTGAAGGAAGCTAACTTTTCCAGTTAGTTTCTTTTTTACCATAAGGTTCGCAATAAAAATAATTGACAATAATTATTCCTAGGAGTTACACTAATTATAAACGTTATAATGTAAGAATTTCTTTTAGAAAAGAGGTGCATGACGGAATGGCTGAACATCATTTGAAAGAAGCCTTGGATACGTTGAAGGATACTGGAGTTCGTATTACTCCTCAACGTCATGCGATTTTGGAATTTCTCATAAATTCAATGTCTCACCCTACTGCTGATGATATATATAAAGCCTTAGAAGGCAAATTTCCAAATATGAGCGTGGCAACCGTTTACAATAATTTAAGGGTATTTCGTGAAACGGGTTTAGTTAAGGAGTTAACTTATGGCGATTCTTCTAGCCGGTTTGACTTTGTCACATCGAATCATTACCATGCGATCTGTGAAAATTGCGGTAAAATCGTTGATTTTCATTACCCCGGCCTTGATGAGGTAGAGCAGCTCGCATCCCACGTGACAGGCTTTAAAGTAACCCATCACCGTCTTGAGATATACGGAGTATGTCAAGAGTGCGAGAAAAAAGAAACCCATTAAAAAGCTGGTCGCTAACTATCTGCGAGCCAGCTTTTTTGCTGTCGAAAAGAAAGCGCAGCCAAAACAAGGCTGCTTATTTCATTTTTCGGTTATAATTTTCATCAAACTCTTTTCCTTCCAGGTTCTTATCCAATGTGAGCGGCTCTCTGCAATGCATGCACATATCCACCCGGCCGAGAATTTTCGTTTCCTTATTGCAGGACGGGCATATAACTTTGACAGCCCTTGTTGAAAGCATGCCGATCCAAAAGTAAACGGCCGTGCTCAAACAAATGGATAACAGCCCGAGCATCATAAGAATGGTGACGAGCCAAATGTTATTCATGAAAAAGAGTCCCACGTACATAATGATAAAACCCACGAATATTAAGCTTAAAGCAAACGTACGAATTTTATTAATTTTACTCGTATACTTTGCCATCTCTCATCCCCCTGATTTAAATATAACATATCCAAAATACAAAAGATTACAAAAAAAGTCTTGCGGAATTGCTGAAGTATTTGCGAAAATAAAGGAGTTTGTTTTTAGTTGTAGAAATACACAAAGAGCCCCTGAACACCATACATATATTGGAGGAATTGATTATGGAAAATATACTCCGTCCTATTTATCAAGAAAGAGCTAGTCATTCGGACACGTTAGCAGTTATTTTAATTGAAAGAAAAAATCAGACTTCACCTGCTACAGACAACTTTGATGTGGCATTGCTGGTCATTTCAAAAAAGTCCGAAGCGCCGATATTTGTTAAGCATTATGAATTTGAAGGGAAAACAGCTTCATTACATGTAGTGTCAGAATCTCAAATTCAGGAATGGATTTTGTTAGGCACAAATAGAAGGACTATTGATTGGATCATGAATGGCAAAGTTCTTTTTGACCGAAACGAATACGTTGCGAATTTAGTGGATTGGCTCTATACATTTCCTTTTTCTGACCGCAAAATGAAAATTGGGTTGGAGTATGGAAAACTGATAAGAAGATATATAGAAGGAAAAGCTTTCTTTGAATCGAAACAATTTTTGGACGCCTATAATTCGATTGTCCATGCGCTGCACCATTTGGCAAGAATTGAAGTCATTGATAAGGGGTTTCATCCTGAGGTAACAGTTTGGAATCAAGTTCGCCACATGGAGCCGCAAGTGTATAAGCTCTATCTAGAATTAATTGAAAGCAATGAAAGCCTCGAAAAAAGACTTGAATTATTATTTTTAGCAAGTGATTTTCTGATTCACAGTAAAGCGGAGGTCGGCTCTTCCTATATTCTAACGATCATGGAAGAAAAGCCGGTATGGCTTTTTGGAGAGCTTTTGGAGCATCCGGAATTAAAATTATTCATAACAGATTTGGGTGTGTTGATTGAATTTCTTGTCTCTAAAGGCTTCGTAGAAGTAAAAAGAATAGAAACAAAGGGACAGCATATATATCATAGAGGATATTCTGTAAAAAAAGGTGTTGACTCTTTTTAAATGCGATGGTATATTAATATGCGTCGCTGAAAAACAAAGTTGATTGCTTAAGTTGAGGCGGCAAAAAAACATTGAAAAAAGTATTGACTAAGATCTTTTGAAATGTTACATTAATAAAGTCGCTTCTGAAGCGAACGAATAATGATCTTTGAAAACTAAACAAGACAAACGTACCTGTTAATTCTAGATTTTGTTTTAAAAAATCGCATAGGCGACTATGCGTAGTCAGTCAAACTTTTATTGGAGAGTTTGATCCTGGCTCAGGACGAACGCTGGCGGCGTGCCTAATACA
>NZ_JAFDST010000006.1:0-245314 GCF_017832095.1 Bacillus capparidis | reverse complement strand
AGCCAAAGAAATGTCCTTCATCCGGGTGCTGAAGGACAAAATGCCACAAGATAGCCAAAGAAATGTCCTTCATCCGGGTGCTGAAGGACAAAATGACGCAAGATAGCCCAAGAAATGTCCTTCATCTGCGTTGTGAAGGACAAAATGACGCAGGAAGGCCAAAGAATTGTCCTTCATCCGGGTGCTGAAGACAAATAGACGCAAGAGAACCCTCACAAATAATAAAAAAAGCAAACCTTATCAGTTCGCTTTTGTTAAATATTCGATTATTTCGTTCACCGCTAGATTGCCCTGATCAATACAGTCGGGAATGCCAACCCCGTCAAATGATGCTCCCGCCAGGAAAATCCCTGGAAAAGAACGTGAGAATGTGTCGCGTATTTCTTTCATTTTTTGTTTATGGCCTACATTATACTGAGGCATGCTTTCATTCCAACGCGTAACAGAAACCATTTCCGGATCACCGGAAATTTTCATAATGCGTTTTAAATCATCGAGCACAATGCGGACGATTTCACTGTCTGATTGCTCAACAATCGATTCGTCACCTGCTTTGCCTACGTAAGCACGAAGAAGGGTTTTTCCTTTTGGCGCGGTGTGCGGCCATTTTTTGTTGGTCCATGTACAAGCAGTTATGGCAAAGTCACTGTTCCGGGAGATGACAAAACCGGTTCCTTCGTGCTCCATCTCAACCGCACTATCCGGAAATCCGAGCGCCACGTTGGCGACCGAAGTGGAGGTCATTGATTTTAAATAATCGAGCTCTTCCTTATGCCCAAACAGGGAAGAAATTGATTTATGCGGAGAAGCAACAATCGCCGCGTCAGCTAATATTTGCTGGCCATTATCCAGCTCAATGAGATATTTCCCTTGCTGCCGCTCAATTTGTACAGCTCTTGTTCCTTTATAGATTTTTGTAGATTCAAGCCTGTTTTCAATTGCCTCAACCATCGTATGAAGACCGGTATTAATTGTTTGGAACATGCCGTCCTTCTTTTTCGCCGGCTTAGGCCCGACCGGCTGTCTTCCTTTTTTCATTCCTAAAATTAAGCTGCGGTGCTTCTGCTCTATTTGATAAAATTGTGGAAACGTTGACATAAGACTGAGCTTATCGATATCTCCGGCATATATCCCGGAAAGAAGCGGTTCAATCAGGTTTTCGACGACTTCATCTCCAACACGGCGCCTGAAAAATTCACCCAGTGACCGGTCTCCCTTCGCTTCGCTTGCCGGTAAAATCAGATCCAGTGAAGCCCTTGCTTTTCCGAAGACCGAAAAAAGCCCTGTCTTAATAAATGGCGAAAGCTTCGTCGGAATGCCCATGACGGCACCTTCTGGTATTGGATGAAGCTTTTCATCGACTAATACATAGGACTGACCTGTGGCATTGTTAACCAAATTTTCTCCAAGGCCAAGTTGCTCCGCCAATTCAGTCGCACTTTTTTTTCTTTCTAAAAATGAATCCGGCCCTCTTTCAATTACGTAGCCGTCTTTATGGATGGTTTGAATTTTCCCTCCGAGTCTCGGGCTTGCTTCTATTAACGTACAGTCAATAGGCAGGGCTTTTTCCTTCATTTCTTTTTCCAAATAAAATGCTGCTGACAGGCCGGTTATTCCACCGCCAATAATTACTATTTTTTTTCGATTTGCGCTCATATCAATCGCCTTCTTTAAAATATATCTCGTTCACTTACGCGCAAAACTGCATCTGCAAGTGCATCAATAAATTCGGGACGGGCGTTAGGCATTTGTGGCCGGTAATACGCAGCACCTAATTCGTCTGTCACAGCCTTGCATTCATAATCGTTATCGTATAATACTTCAAGATGATCTGCGACAAAGCCTACCGGCGCATAGACAAACGTACGATAGCCATCGTTAAATAGGTCTCTCGTCAGATCCTGGACATCCGGACCGAGCCAAGGATCAGGCGTATTCCCCTCGCTTTGCCAGCCAATCGTATAGTCAGAAATCCCTGCACCTTTTGCGATTAAATCTGCTGAATGCTTCAACTGATCTTCATAAGGATCTCCAGAAGCTCTGATTTTTTCCGGCAGACTGTGCGCAGAAACGATAAGCACCGCTGCATTTCTTTCAATCGGAGTCATCTGCTCATATGTCTGTTTGATTTGCTCGATCCAGTAAGAAAGAAATTTGGGTTCATCATACCAGCTGTCGATCGAGGTGATTTTTAAATTGCCGAGTTTTTCAGCCTGATTGTTTGCCCGGGAATTGTATGACTTCACGCTAAATGTCGAATAATGCGGGGCAAGTACGATGCTGACTGCTTCTTCAATCCCATCCGCGTGCATAGCGGTAACTGCGTCCTCAATAAAGGGTGAAATATGTTTTAAGCCGATGTACACCTTAAACTCGACCTCGTCTTGTAACTCATTCAGCCGCTGCTCAAGACTTTCCGCTTGTTCTTTCGTTATTTTTGCAAGCGGAGAGATACCTCCGATTGCTTCATACCGATTCTTTAAATCTTGCAGCATAGATGGCTCCGGAGGTCTCCCTCGGCGAATATGTGTATAATAAGGTTCAATATCTTCATCTTTATATGGCGTGCCGTAGGCCATTACCAATAGGCCCAATTTCTTTTTATCCAATTTTCACACCTCGAAAAAGTTAAGATTGCTTCTGATTTGTTGAATAGGTATGAATAAATGATGTCAATTTCTTAAGTGTTTCTGGAAGAATTTCAGGGAAAATGCCGTGGCCAAGATTAAAAATATATTTGTCCGACTCCATTCCCTGGTCAAGAATCTGCTTCGTCTTTTCTTCAATTACGTCCCAAGGAGCCAGCAATACAGTGGGGTCCAAATTGCCTTGGAGCGCCTTTGTGATGCCTTTTTTTCTCGCTTGTTCGATTTGGATTCTCCAGTCCAACCCGATAACATCCAAAGGTAGATCGTCCCATTCGCCGGTGAGATGGCCAGCTCCTACACCGTACATAATCATCGGTACATTTTCTTCTTTTAACGATGAGAAAATGTCATTCATGATTGGTTTTACGTGTTTCTTGTAATCTTCTACATTCAGCGCACCTACCCAAGAGTCGAATATCTGCACCGCTTTTGCGCCTGCATGGATTTGAGCCTTGAGATATGTCACTGTCATTTGTCCAAGCTTTTTCATAAGAAGCTCCCAGGCTTTAGGATCACTGTGCATTAACGCTTTTGTTTTGTTGTAATTTTTTGAAGGTCCGCCCTCAATTAAATAGCTCGCTACAGTAAACGGCCCGCCTGAAAATCCGATCAACGGTACATTGAGCTGTTCCCTAGTTAAAAGCTTTATCGTATCAAGCACATACGGGATATCATTTTCCGGTTCAAGCTCACCAATTTTTTCAATATCTCGCACGCTTCGAAGAGGTGAGTCAATAACCGGACCGATTCCGTTTTTAATTTCCACGTTAACTCCTATTGCCGGTATAGGGGTCATAATATCTTTGTAAAGGATTGCTGCGTCAACATCATATTGTTCAACAGGAAGCCTTGTTACATAAGCACATAATTCGGGCTGGTGTGTAATTTCAAACAAGCCGTACTTTTCTTTTAAAGCCCGATATTCCGGCTGGGATCGGCCCGCCTGTCTCATAAACCAAACAGGGACCGTATCCGTTTTGTCTCCGCGGCAGGCTTTTAAAAACCTGTCATTAAAAACACTCGTCATGAATTGTCCACCTTTCAAGAGTCACCAAAACGTTCATTTCTCCTAGTCCAATATAACGCTTTTTTTGTACGGGGTACACTAATTCGATTTAACGTTCAAAAAATTGCCGTATTCTAGGACTGTATTTGTGAAGTGAACAACTTTGGCTTTACGTATCCAGGCCCTTTTCCTTCCTCATTTGTTTGGCTGTTATAAGGGACGACTCTGTAAGATGTATCTGAAAACACATTACTGAACGAAATCGTAAAGCTGTTTTCTCCCTTTACTGATTCGAGCAGTGTCTCGTTTCCATCCTTTTTTTCATAAATTCGATAAATAACCCGATCGTCCTCCTGATTGTTCCATTTCAGCGTGACAGTGAAAAAACCGAGAGCCTTGAAGGAATAATCTGCAGTTACCTTCTCAACTGCCGCGAGACGGATCGGCCGGTCAAGCTCTTTTACATCATCAGGCTTTTGAAAGGTTAGATTTTTGCCTTCTCCTGCTTTTGTCAAAATATCCTTGAAAAGCTTAGTCGGATACTGACTCCCCCCTTTTAAATAATGCTCTTTATCCGTTTTGTCATATCCCATCCATATCGCGCCAGTTACATTTGGATTGAATCCTGCAAACCACGCATCCTTCGTAGCCCCTTTCACCTCTGTATAAGAGGTCGAGCCGGTTTTCCCGGCAAGGTCTCCGTCGTAGCTTCCGTTTTTCGCTGTGCCGGTCAAGACGGTTTCCTGCAGCATTCGTGTCATATTCCAAGCAGTTTGCTTGCTGTAAACATTTTGCTGTTTGCTTTTATGAGTAATGATTTCTTCCCCGTCTTGGTCGGTTATATTCTGGATAAAATAGGGTTCTTCGTACGATCCGTCATGGGCAAAGGTACGATAAGCACCAGCCATTTGCAAAGGAGAAACACCGGTTTCAAGTCCGCCCAGTGCGACGGCAAGGCCCTTGTCAGGAATATTGATATTCACTTTTTCCAAATAAGGCTGAATCGTTTCTGTCCCGAGTCGGTTAAGCGTCCAGACAGCAGGCGCATTTTTACTGAAAACAATCGCGTCGACCATCGAAACCTTTCCTTTGTATTGACCATCATAATTTCGCGGAGTATAGCCACCGTAGGATTGCTTGCTGTCATCAAGAAGTGAATACGGTTGAAACACCTTTTCCTCCATTGCAGGTCCGAATACAGCGATTGGCTTAAAGGCGGATCCAGGCTGCCGATTAGAGATTACCCGATTATATCCTCTCGGGGCATATTCCCTGCCTCCGATCGCCGCTGCGACTCCACCGGAATTATTATCGATAAACACAGCACTTCCTTCTGCCTTCTTATCAGTTCCGGGAAAATAGCCTTCTTCTTTCATAAGCTCATATGCGGACTGTTGGAGCCTGGCATCCATAGGCACACGTATCGTATAGCCGCCTTGATAAAGCTGCTCCGCAGATATACTGTATTTGCTTTCCGCTTCTTTAACGACCAGGTCGATATAACTGTCCAGCCACGGCTTTTCCGAGCTCTTTTGTACATGAAGTCCAAGTGTATTCCCTTGTGCCTGCAATGCAGCTTTTGCCGTCAAAAATCCCTGGTCATGCATAAGAGAAATGACTGTATTTCTTCTTTCTAGATTTTTATCGGGATGAAGGATCGGCGAATAATTGGACGGGGCCTTCGGAATTGATGCAAGTACAGCTCCTTCACTGACGGTTAAGTCTTTGACATCTTTACTATAATAATAATTGGCTGCTGCCTGAATCCCGTACACACCATGTCCAAAATAGAGCTGGTTCATGTACATTTCAAGCAGCTTCTCCTTTGTGTAACGTTTTTCAAGGTTTAGTGCAATAATAACTTCCTTTGTTTTTCGCAAAAAGGTTTTATCATTTGATAAAAAAATATTTTTCGCCAGCTGCTGGGTGATGGTACTACCGCCTTCCACTTTCCCTCCGGCGATCATATCCCTGTACAGCGCCCTGGATATCGACTTCACGTCAATCCCCGGATGTTCATAAAACCTTTGATCCTCTACGGCTATAAATGCATTTGCCACATGATCAGGGATGTCATCGAATGAAACAGGATCTCGATTTTCAACGAATAGTTCGTCCACTTGTTCGCCGTGATTGTCGACAATTTTCGTTGAAGCATTCATGACCAATTTTTTTTCATCAATGACGTAATTTCCAAGAAGTAAGATGATAAGATAAACAACGAGTGCAAGAACGAAGGTTAAAACCCCAATTAATAGCGGAAGATAGATGTATTTTTTTAATGTCAATGGCGTCACCCCTTTTTCCTTTTGTCCTCATATACTGGTAGTATGGGAAGTTTTTCTATAATTATCCCGCAAGCACGGGCTGAAAGAATTTAAGTTTTTCTGTATATACTAGCATATCGACAGTTAGAGGCCCCTCGTTCTTTTGTTATACTATTAAGCAGGAGTTGATAAAAATGTTTTTTTATGTCACTTACGGCACTCTTGATTATTTGCAAAAATTCTCACATAATCATACAAATGAAAAGTTGCATATCATGCACGGTGAAGATCAGGCGATTCTTTTTTATGAATCGGACAACAAATCTTTGTTTCAGTCCCCTCATAAATATGAAGTTATTGATCGAGCGGGAGAATTGCGTGCGTGCGAGTATGCTGCTTTTAATCACATTCCCGTTTCACCGGAAAGCAGGCCTCTTTTTGAAAACCGATTTAAAAACCGCTCCGGAAATATCGAATCTGAGCCTGGTTTCATAGCGCTTCGATTATTACGGCCGATCAAAAGTGACACGTATTTAATCGTAACGTTATGGGAATCAGAACACGAATTTACTTCATGGAAAAATTCAAGTTCCTTTGAACAAGCACATTCCGATTCTTCACCAAAAGAAAAGAAGCATCAATCGATATTTTTGCGCCCTCCTTATGTCGCTTCCTACTATGCGGTAGAATAACGTTAGCCTCCTTATCATGAGGAGGGGCATTCTTTTTTAGAAAACCGATTCTCACACTCTGTTTGCGGATGCATAATCTGTAAAAAATGAAAGCCCAAATGGAGTGATATCATGATAGAGCTGACGTTTGTCCACTATCTTTTTCTTAGTTTCATTGCGGCTATTATTCTTTTCATGGTGTTTCGCAAAGATACGACTTTCATCTCACTTCTTGGCATTTTTTTCATCGCCCTTGCAGCAACACACTCTTTCACTTCCTCTATCAGTACCATATTTAATAGTCTGATTTATGCAACGACAGAGCTATTGCCGACAATTTTCATTATTTGTTTTATCGTTTCGTTGAGCTCCCTGCTGACGAACACCGGCATTAACGAAATGATGGTTTACCCATTCACAAGAATAATCAAAGGACCGATTATGGCATATTGGGTCATTGGTGCACTTATGTTCATTATTTCTTCCTTTTTTTGGCCTTCTCCAGCAGTGGCTTTAATCGGAGCTGTTTTATTGCCAGTCGCAATAAAGGCAGGGCTTCCGCCGATTTCTGTTGCCATGGCCATGAACCTATTCGGCCACGGATTTGCCTTATCCGGGGATTTTGTCATCCAGGCCGCGCCAAAGCTGACGGCTGATGCGGCTGGAATTCCAGTGCAGGATGTACTGTCAGCAAGCATTCCTCTCGTTATCATTATGGGAGTGGTTACGACTTTTACAGCGTTTTTAATGATCGTACGAAGCAGAAAAAATGAATTAGTAACAGGTGAGCTTTATGGGTTTGAGAAATCAAACGAAGACTTTCTGCTGGCTAAAAAGTGGCGGATTGTTCTCGCCTCAATCATACCAATTGTATTTATTTCGGATATTATTTTCATGATACTGCTTGATCTGCAGGGCGGTGAAGCTACGGCTTTAATCGGCGGAACAAGTATTATCATCCTTCTTCTTATCCATTTCGTTACCTATAAGCATAAGAACCTTGAAAAAATTACCGGATATTTTATTCATGGCTTTCAATTTGGATTTAAGGTGTTCGGTCCCGTCATTCCGATTGCTGCCTTCTTTTACTTAGGAGACTCTGCTTTTGAAACGCTGATCCCGGACACCTTGCCGGACGAATCAACAGGCATTGTCAATGATTTGGGGATTGCGCTTGCCCATGTCGTCCCTCTTACTGGCGAAATCGCAGCGGTTACTCTAACTGTTGCAGGTGCAGTTACCGGGCTTGACGGCTCGGGCTTTTCAGGAATTTCACTGGCCGGATCGATTGCAAAGCTTTTTTCAAGCGCAGTAGGTGCCGATCCTGCGGTCTTAACAGCACTTGGCCAAATAGCGGCTATTTGGGTTGGCGGGGGAACGATAATTCCTTGGGCACTGATTCCGGCCGCTGCAATTTGCCGGGTGGATCCGTTTTTGCTTGCCAGAAAAAATATGATTCCCGTACTCGTCGGCTTAGTCGTAACAACTATTGCAGCAATTTTCTTGCTTTAACAAAGAAGCGGGCCTTACATATAAGACCCGCCTCCTATTTAAGTAGTCTTAAATGAAACACATGCCTGGCTGCTTCGCCAAGCTGCCCCACCAATTTATAGTTCGCTACTCCTCCGACGACCGCTCCTATCCCGGGCACAAGCTGAAATAGTTTGACCAAGTCTATATAATCCCTGTATTCCTGCTGAAATTTTCGCCAATCAATTTCATCCTTTTTCGTTTCCCATTCTTCTAGCGTTTGAAAAATGTTTTTTCTATGCTCATTACTGGAAAAAGCAAGCTGAAAAATATAGAGTAAAAATACCCGTTCTTCTTTCTTTTTTACATCGAATCCATAAATGGACGAAAGCTCGAACAAGCACTTCATTTTAATGCTCAATAATAACGGAAAATCAGCCAATCCTATTAGGAATCCTCCAGCCCCTGTGCCGGCTCCTTCGACAGCAGCCGCCTTTTGGTAACCGAGGATCGTTTGTTTGGCAAGCTTATCTTTCTCTCTTAGTGATAATCCGCCCGTGCTTTTTTTAAATGTTGTAAGGTTGCTGCCTACAAGCGTTGTTTCAACCATTTTTTTAATGCTTTCTGTTACAAACGTATGGACTTTTTCAGGAATACGCTCATTTACCTTATTCTGAATGCCTTTGGACATCCTTTCTATTTTTGAAGATTTTCTCAGAAAACGGAGCTTCCACTCATTCGCTTCGTCTAAGTAAAGCTCGCGATCATTCATGATCCTGCACCTCATTTTATGATTTACATACTAATACGTCTTCCTCGCGAAAAAAGTTTCATTATCCGTTCATTTTTTTCAATCGGCGGCTGAAATAAGGCGGAAGAATCCCAAAAATGAGAAGAAGTGAAGCAACCATCCCCGCTAACGAACCCGCCCATTGCATTTTGAATAAAGATATGAGCACAAGGAGTGCCGCCTGGATGATTAGGATCGACTTTAACAAAGTAAAAAAACTGCTGGCTTTTCTTTCTTTCTTCACTGGATATAACTCAGGAAGACTCAATTGAGAAAAATGCCCATATAACGGAGTCAGCTGAATTCCAGTCAGGAAAACGGCAAACGCAATAAGGCCAGCCGTAATCCATTGATTCGCAGAAAAATACAGAATAATCAGAGCTGAGATAACGGTCAGCCGAATGGCTAAGCCAAAATAATCATTGGATCTTATAAATGCTCGTGCATACATGTATTGAAACGTCTTATTTTGCTCATAAGGAATCAGCTTCAACATCCAGTCCATATATTTTCTTCGTTTCGCCTGCTTGCGCAAATGAGGAACGTCAGTAAACAAATTTGCAATTCTGTAAAAGCGCTGCTTCCTTTGAATTTCATTGGCAATATGCCGTTCCCATTTGAAAGATTTTTTCTTTGCTCGGGCGGTAAACCAAATGAGTACTGCAGCCATGATGACATAAACGATTATCGAATAAACGTATAAAGAGCGCAGAACGACATAGACTCCGGCAAAATTGATGGCAAATCGGCCTATTTTATCAAGTATGATCATGGTACTGTCGTTAAAATACGTAACCCGCCATTCCACGGCAAGATTCCACCACTTATAGATAAGCAGCTGGACAAGCAGAAACAAAAGAAACGAAAAAGGCTTCCCGCTCACTTTTATATACAAAGGAATAAAAATGATCGATACAGCAACGAGGAAAAAAAGCTGAGAAACAAAGCTGTACCGGAATGCATTTTTTAAATAAGGCTCCATTTTTGCTTCTATCGGCAGCAAAAAGACAAAATCAGGCTCCTTTAAAAACGTCCGAACATAGGAGCTCGAGAGAATCAGCGCGAGCAAAAGCGCCATCACCAAGTAGGACGGGAAATTTTCAGGCATCGTTTTCAGCCAGCCGCTGTACCAGGTAGCGCCTCCCGCAAACAAAAAAATCAATACGATCATCAGGTGATCGTTCAGCATGTATTTTAAATAGGAGCGGCTTTCTTTAATATGGTCTTCCAGCCTTGATTGCCAGATACTTCTAATGCTATTCATAAATTTCTTCCTTTGTCAGCTCTATATAAATGTCGTCGAGTGAAGCATCCTTCATCTCAAACTGGGCCCTCAGCTCTTGAAGCGTTCCAAGCGCACGTACTTGTCCATTATGTAAAATAATAAATGAATCGCAGTACCTTTCAGCTGTCGCGAGAATGTGGGTCGACATAAGGACGCTTGCTCCGCTATGTTTTGCGGCGTTCATTCGTTCAAGCAGTGCGTTGATCGCTAAAGGATCCAAGCCTAAAAAAGGCTCGTCAATGATGTACAGGTCAGGCTCAACGAGAAAGGCGCACATAATCATGACCTTCTGCTTCATCCCTTTGGAAAAGTGAGCCGGAAACCATTTTAACCGTTTTTCCATACGAAATTCTTTTAACAGCGGCGGCAGCCTTTTCTTTAAGGTTTCCTCCGATAAGCCATATGCCATCGCCGTAAGCTCTAAATGCTCTTTTAGGGTCAGCTCATCATATAATACCGGGGTTTCCGGGATAAAGGTAAAGTGTGATCGATAGCTTTCTGCATCGTCTGCAAATGTTTTGCCATTCAGCTTGATTGTTCCTTTTTGAGGCTCCATCAAACCGATAATATGGCGGATGGTCGTGCTTTTTCCCGCTCCGTTTAAACCAATCAATCCAACTATTTGCTTTGGTTCCAGAGTGAAAGAAACATCTCTTAGTACAGGATTTCGGGTATATCCTCCTGTAAGTTCATGAACAGTTAAAAGAGACATCTTTTCATTCCTTTCTCATTTTTTCTTAAATCGTAACAAACTTATGATGGAATTGCGACTTTTTACCAACATAAAAGTGCTAATATCTTATTTATTTCAGGGCATCATAAGGTTTGTAGAAGGATAAAGATTTAAAATCCACTGAACAAACGAGGTGTTTGTCAAAGACAACGTTTCTTTTTATCAGTTGGACAAAAAGGTATACACTCATTGTCCTTTGCTCGAAATTTTCTTCATTCACTAAATTGATTTCAATGCTTTGGCATAATTCAAATGAGGTGTTTGTCGCAGAAAATGATCAAGCATCACAGAATCCTGAAAATGGATTTCTAAAACAGGCGATATCGGTTTATCCTTTATTTTAAATAGTTTTTCCTTCTATATTCAGGGTGAACGCTTGTCCGTTCATCCTGTTTTTCTGTTTACCCTTGTTTTATGGTAAGATAATGACAATACATATAAAAAATGCTTTTAGGAGGATCATGATGTCAGACTGTATTTTTTGTAAAATCGTGTCCGGTGACATACCAAGTGCCAAGGTATTTGAAAATGACCATGTCGTCGCCTTCCTTGATATCAGCCAAGTAACCAAAGGCCACACGCTCGTTATCCCGAAGGCCCATAAAGAAAACATCTATGAAATGACACCGGAAATTTCTAAAAATTATTTCGAAGCGATCCCGAAAATTGCATCAGCGATTAAAAAAGAGTTTGAACCGATCGGCCTGAATATTTTAAATAATAACGGCGAGAAAGCCGGTCAGTCTGTCTTTCATTTCCACATGCATATTATTCCCCGCTACGGAAAAGGCGACGGATTCGGAGCTGTATGGAAAACTCATGCTAATGAATACTCAAGCGGACAGCTTCAGGAAATCGCCTCCGCTATTCATAAGCAGCTCGCTTAACCTCCATTTCAGATGGAGGTTTTTTTTGAACCATTTGGAGAGTTATCCAGTTTAAGTTTGACTTTATTCGGACCACTTCGAACTTATTCCAGCCACTTTGCCATCCCCTATTTATGAATTCTTGAGACTGCGTTGCGAAGCATCGATATAAGGAACATATTTTTCCGATACATAAAATTCAGAAATTATGGTAGGATGAGTGTATATTTTCTGCCAAACTTACAACTACTTAAAGAAACAGGAGCGATTCATTATGGAACGTACGACGAATTTTAATGCCGGGCCGGCAGCTCTTCCTTTTGAAGCATTGGTAAAGGCCCAAAAAGAACTTCTTGATTTTAATCAGACCGGGATGTCCGTCATGGAGCTATCTCACCGCAGCCCTGAGTATGATGCTGTCCATGAAAAAGCTATCAGTTTATTAAAAGACCTTTTGCAAATTCCCGAAGACTATGAAGTTCTATTTCTTCAAGGCGGTGCAAGCCTTCAATTTGCCATGATACCATTGAATTTTTTGCCGCAGGATCAAGCCGCCCAATTTCTTATGACAGGCTCATGGTCAGAGAAGGCGCTTGCTGAAGCAAAAGTATACGGAAATACCATCGAGGCTGCGTCAAGCGCAGATGAAAAATACAAGTACATTCCTGATGTATCCAATCTGACTTTTAATGAAGGGGCTTATCTCCACCTTACCTCAAACAACACGATTTTCGGTACACAGTGGAAGGAGTTTCCTCAAGCACAAATCCCTTTAATTGCGGATATGTCCAGTGACATTTTAAGCCGCAAATTTGATGTCGGAAACTTTGATTTAATTTATGCCGGAGCTCAGAAAAATTTAGGGCCATCAGGACTGACTGTCGTCATACTTAAAAAGGACATGCTGGAAAAAGAAAATCCTCAGGCACCTAAAATTTTAAAATATTCGACTCACGCGAAAGCAAATTCCTTATACAATACGCCGCCTACGTTTGCGATTTACTTGCTGTCCCTTGTGCTTGAATGGATGAAGGAGCAAGGCGGCCTAGAAGGTATTGAAAAAAGAAACAATGAAAAAGCTGCAGTCCTTTATGATTGCATCGATTCCAGCAAAGGTTTTTACACCGGCTATGCAAGAAATGACAGCCGTTCGAATATGAACGTAACATTTAATCTTTCAAATGATGAGCTAACGAAAAAATTCATCCAGCAAGCAAAAGAAAATAGAATGTCAGGTTTAGGCGGACATCGTTCTGTAGGAGGCTGCCGCGCTTCAATCTATAACGCCGTATCCTTACAGGATTGTGAAAAACTGGCTGATTTCATGAATAAATTCCAGAAGGAAAATGAATAAAATCCTTCTCAAATCAAGTAATGATTTGTTATACTACTAAAAACTCCTGCGGTAAATGACCAGCATATTATCGGGGAGGCATAGTTTAGAAGAGAAGAGGAGAGTATAAAAATGAAAACAATAGAATTAATTATTATGGCTTTATTTATCGGGATTGGTGCAGCATTGCACGTCGTTGTCCCGCCAATATTCGGTATGAAACCGGATATGATGCTAGTTATGATGTTTATGGGAATTCTTTTATTTCCTAAAATACAAAACGTCATCGTGATCGGGTTGGTCACTGGATTTATTTCAGGGTTAACTACGCTGTTTCCCGCCGGATTTATCCCAAATGTCATTGATAAATCAGTTACAGCCTTGGTGTTTTTCGCGATGCTCATGATGGTTAAGAAATATAAAGACAATAAAATCACTGCACCTGTCTTAACTTCTGTTGGTACGCTCGTTTCAGGAACAGTTTTTTTGACTTCGGCTTTGCTGATCGTCGGACTTCCCGGCAATGCTGGATTTATAGGATTCTTTGTTGCGGTTGTGCTGCCGGCAATCTTGATTAATACCGTTGCAGCCGTCATCGTATATCCAATCGTGCTATCGATCATCAAACGGTCCAGAAGCATTCAATCTGCGAAATAACGTACAGCCTCTTCATTTTATGTGAAGAGGCTTTTTTATTAGAGCAACCTTAATAAAAGGATAAGTAACAGTGCAATGCATAGTCCTGTTGCGCACATGGTGGCTTTTTGCCTTAACACATGCTTAGGCGGATAGGATGCTTGTGCTCCAAGCAGGTGCAAATAGCGCAGGGATCCAGCAAAGCAAACAATACCTATAATTGATAAAATGAGAATCATAGCTAGTTCCTCCAATGAGGTTATATCAGCACCGTTCCTTAAAATTAACCTCTTTCATTCCGATAAAATATTAACATTTAAGTTCTTCTATAAAAGTATGCTAAAATAAAGCAAGCTATGATCAGATTTTCTGTTCAAATCTTTAGTGTGGAGTGATCGAAATGGCAAATAATCGTTCTCTTTTAGCAGGTCTTGTCGTAGGGGGGATTGTTGGCGGTGCTGCAGTATTGTTTTCAGCTCCGACATCCGGAAAAGAGCTGCGCGGGCAATTAAAATCAAACTGCGGGAAACTCGAAGAAACAGTGCAAAAGCTAAAAAACGATGGATCTTCATTAACCGAACAAATTGTTACAACAGCTAAGGAAGGTATTGAAGTGGTTAAGGAAGTAAGCGGTGAACTTCAAAATTCAATTAAAACTTGGCGTGAAGAAATAAAACCTCATCAACAGGATTTACAAAAAGAATTGGCTGAAATCGAAGAGAAAATTAAACAGCTGGAGAAAAACTTACAAAAGTAATATATTTAAAAATATTTTTTTCAAGGAAAAAAAGCACATATTTTGAAATATGTGCTTTTTTTAATATAAAAAACTTTGTGTAACCGCTATTTCTCTTACTTTTTAAAAATTTCGTTAATTTAGATCTTTATTAATCTTTATTTTATTGGCATAATAGAAATTACAAGAAAAAGAGAGCAGGTGAAGATTAGTGAATAAGTTGGATCAAGATTACTCTATTAAAGAGGCACTTTTATTTAGCCAAAAAATGGCCCAGCTTAGCAAAGCACTCTGGAAATCGATTGAAAAGGATTGGCAGCAATGGATTAAACCATTCGAGCTCAATATCAATGAACATCATATTCTCTGGATTGCTTATCAGCTAAAGGGTGCTTCCATTTCAGAAATCGCAAAATTCGGAGTAATGCATGTATCCACAGCGTTTAACTTTTCAAAAAAGCTGGAAGAAAGAGGATATCTGCAATTTTCTAAAAAAAATAATGACAAGCGGAATACGTATATCCAGCTGACAGAAAAAGGCGAAGAAGTTTTCTTAAAGCTGCTGGAAGAATACGACCCATCACATAACGCAGTTTTCAAAGGTGCACAGCCGCTGCAACAGCTTTATGGAAAGTTCCCCGAAATTATTGAAATGATGTGTATCATTCGTAATATTTACGGGGACGACTTTATGGAGATCTTTGAGACATCCTTCAGCAATATCGAAACAGAATTTACGACAGATTCAGGAAAATTGAAAAAGAAAAAAGTTGAAGAAACACCGGACTTTGAAGAAACTCTCGAGCCGATTAACTAATCAAATTTTTTTATGATGGAAATGAATTCATCCATGAGTGACACAAATAACCCTTGATCTCGCAGGGCATAGATTGTCTCATGAACATTTAACTTTTCATTTAACTGTCCTGCAAAAAGCGCAAGGAGCTTTTCAAAGCTCATATAGCCTTGCGTTTTTTGTATGTCCAAGTCCTGTTCCAGTTCCGAGCAGACTCTTTTAATCTCCAATACTTCTTCTTCTGAGAGCCCCGTCCTTATCACAAGTGCATGAAAAGGATGCTTGCTCATGTCAGCGTTTTCCATAAGCAATGTGATGTAATATTCTAATCGTGAAATCCTTTCCTCCATAAAACCATCCCATTTAACTAAGAGTATTAGTTCTATTTTAGCTTATCTTAGCCAAAGTGGAAAGCAGCCGCTTCACTAAGTGTCCAATTTCGTCTGAAAAATACAGCTTTATTTAGTCTATTTTCTATCTTTTTTAATAAATATTTGATAATGTAGTATGGAGAAGAAAAGAGAGGGGGATCTCCCATAATCATTTTCTATTTCATGGTTTTTTCTGTATTTATTCTATACTATATAAATAAGCTCACCAATGCGTTGTGCCTGGTCAGAGAGATTCCTGAAGACCGCCAGGACAAGGTATTTAGATGGATTAACGTGCTTATTTTAATATTGCTGATCTCTTCCTTTGTGGAGATTTCTCTTGCTTTAAATTAAACTAAAAACAACAGAAAATGAAAAAAGAGCAGCAGAACGAATCCAAACGTTCTCTGCTCTTTTTTTCGTTTTTATGCATATCCATGAAGCAAAAAAACGCCGCCCTATGAAAAGGGCGGCCGTTTTTTAGCACAAGTATGCTGCACCAACGATAATCAACAAAATAAAAAGCACCACGATTAATGCAAATCCGCTTGAATATCCTCCACTCATAATATAGCCTCCTTTTTTTGTTCAATATATTTGTATGATGGGTAAAAATAATTGACTAGACGGATATCACTATTACAAATCTTTTTCTCAAGTGTCACAATATGTTATGATACAATACGTAGGCAAATACGTATGATTAGGAGTGTTTGAATTAAATGAAAAAGATTACAGCTGCGGCAATTACCGCAACTAGCTTGCTAGTCCTTAGCGCATGCAACAGCGGCGATTCTGAAGTTATTGCACAGTCAGATGCCGGAAATGTGACAAAAGATGAATTTTACTCGAATCTAAAAAGTGCAGCAGGATCACAGATCCTCACTATGATGGTTCAAGAAAAAGTACTGGATGAAAAATATGATGTAACTGATGAAGAAATAGATGCGAAATTAGAAGAGTACCGCAAGGGACAAATGGGTGCCCAGATTGAACAAATGATCCAGCAGCAAGGGGAAGACTATGTCAAGCAGCAAGTCAAATTCGAGCTGCTGACAACAAAAGCTGCTGAAGATCAAGCAAAAGTAACGGATGACGAAGTAAAAAAATATTATGACAGCCTGGAAGGACAAATCCGCGCCAGCCATATTTTAGTTACGGATGAGAACAAAGCTAAAGAAGTTGAGAAAAAACTAAAAGACGGCGAAAAATTTGAAGATTTAGCGAAGGAATACTCAACAGACGGCACTGCTCAACAAGGCGGAGACTTGGGCTTTTTCGCAAAAGATGGACAAATGGTTAAAGAATTCAGCGACGCCGCTTATAAATTAAAAGTCGGTGAAGTAAGCGCGCCTGTTAAAACACAATACGGCTATCATATCATCAAAAAGACAGCAGAACGCGGCAAGTATGAGGATATGAAGAAAGAGCTTACGGAAGATGTTAAAAAGCAAAAGACAGCTGACCAGGCAACTGTTCAGGGAATCGTCGATAAAATGGTTCAAGATGCCAAGGTTGATGTAAAGGACAAGGATTTAAAAGAAACATTTAACAAAGATGCTGCTCCACAGGCACCGCAGGCACCACAGGGATCATAATAAATCAGTGAGTTAGTACAGAATAAAAAGCGTTGGCCTCTTTTGATAGGCCAACGCTTTTTATGTATATCTTTAATCTTTTTTCAATTCGATTCTGCGCTCTTTTTCTTTTTTGATTCGTTCCATAAAGATTTGCCCTTCTTTTTCAATAAAGGATTGATCAATCTGTTCCTCTTCCTTAGTTGTCGTAATGACCTTGTAAAGGCAGAAAATAATCCCAATAATGCATAAGTACACCCACCAAGGCAATAGTAGCAAGGTTCTCCCTCCCAGCTATATATCGTTTATTACAACGTTATGCTGGTAAAAGACAAGTTATGCTACTATTTATGAAACGCAGGCTTGTAGAACATCCTGTTATCAAGCGCAAATACCCGTTCGGTATATTCTCCCGGCTTTACTCTTTCTAATGCACGGTCCATCATATTCATTTTGGCATCCAAATTATCAATGTAATGCAGAATTTCAGCTTCTTTTATCATTGGCGGCTTAGGGCTTCCCCACTCGGCTTTTCCATGGTGGCTTAAGATGAGATGCTGAAGAATCAAGACCTCTTCAGCGTCTATTTCCAATTCCTCTGCCGCTTTGGAAATCTCTGTTACCATAATCGAGATGTGGCCTAAAAGATTCCCTTCTACTGTGTATGCAGTAGAGATTGGACCGGAAAGCTCCTTGACCTTCCCAAGATCATGAAGAATGACCCCTGCATAGAGCAAGTCCTTATCCAAGCTCGGATAAAGCTCCGCAACGGACTTTGCCAGCTTCAGCATAGAAACAACGTGGTACGCTAGCCCTGATACAAATTCGTGATGATTTTTCGTTGCGGCCGGATAGTCGAAAAATTCAGTGCCGTATTTTTTAAGCAGATACCTAGTGATCCGCTGTATATTTGGGTTATTCATTTCAAAAATATATTGGGTTACGATGTCAGACATTTCCTGTTTTGGAAGCGGCGCAGTTTCCAGAAAGTCTTCCGGCTTCATCGTTTCCGTAGGCTCAACCGGTCTGATGTTTCTTAGCTTCAGCTGGTTTCTTCCCCGATAATGATGAATATCTCCGGTTACCTTTACAATCGTCTGCGGACCGTATGTAGTTTCATCATTTGGCTTGGCATCCCAAAGCTTTGCTTCAATATCTCCGGATTGGTCCTGCAGCATCAGAGTTAAAAAAGGCTTGCCATTGCTTGCAATCCCTTTCGCTGACGATTTAATCAGCAGATATGAATCAAACTGCTCTCCTACGTCATGCAGTAATATTCCTTTTACCATGTTCCCAGCTCCCTCTAAATTATACATTTTAGTATATCATATTTGATTTTCCGGCAGGATTTTCCGCTTTACGAAAGCGACGTTACCTCCCCAGTTGAAAAGGTTTCTTTAATATGTCCATGACAGGTAAACAACAGGACTTGCTGATCCGTATCCACCCATTTTTCGATGACCGATGTCACTTTTAGCAGTCTTTGCTTGTCAAAATGAACAAAGCTGTCATCCATTAAAAACGGCATACGCAGTCCATTTACGTGAGAAAGAGCCAATGAAAAGCGGATTGCTGTATACAGCTGCTCACACGTGGCCTGCGACAGCTCGTGGGCATAAAAGATAAGCCCATCCTTTCTCCTCACCATAAGCGTTTGATCCACTTCGGAAAAATACAATTCTACATATCTTCCGTCCGTTAATGGATCGATTAGCTCTTCGGCTTTTCTCAAAAGCGAAGGAAGGCGCACCTTTTGATGATAATCAATCCTTCGGCGAATGACTTCTCTGGCAAGCTGGATAGCTCCCCATTTTTTCGCCAGCTCTTTGCTTTCATTCCTTTGTAACGTCACTTTATGCGCCAGCTCTGATTCCATACCGGATTTCTCGATTTCTTGCTGTTTCATTTGAAGATATGCAATACGTTCTTGGATCTTTTTCAGGTTAGCCCGTCCTTCTTTTAACTGTTGATTTATATCTGCAGCTTTAGCCTCAAGCTCATCGACGCTGTAATGTGCTGCGAGCTCTCGTACGCGATCATCAATGAATATCAGCTCCTGTGTCAAGCGGCTATGCTCTTGTTTGATTTTTTCTCGCCTGTCGTGAGCTTTGGCATATGATCTAAATTCCTGTTCATTCGTTACCTCGATGTTTTGAAAAAGATGCTCTATTTGGGTTTTAAAATAATTCATCTCTTTTTGCAAGCTTTCGGTTTGATCACGAGCATGCTGCAGTGAAAGTGCTGCTTCTTCTCTTTTTTTATTGGCTTGCTTTTGCTCTTGAAGACCTTTTTTCAGCCTGTAAATCTGTTCTGCAACATTCCCATATCCTTTTTCCTCCTGCAATTGAGCAAGCTGCTCTTCAAATGAACGAATAAGGCGCTCAAGATCTTTTTTATCCGTTTCTAATTTTTTAATTTGCTGCAATTGATCATTAAGCTGTTTCATCAAGGAGTAGGCATCAAGCAGATAAACAGGATCTATTGAAAGCTTGAGTGATTTTAAATAGCCGCGCACACCCTCTTCAACGGGGCGCATCCTGGTTTCCCATTCTTCAAATCCTGTGATGACTCTTTCATAAGCGGCTTCTCTTTGCACAAGCGCATGATTTTCGGCCATTAGCCTCTGTTTAGTATGGTCGTCGAGCCACAGCTCTTCTTTTAAGGTTTGGACCGCCTCCCAGTCTCTTTTAGAGGGCGGCTGTTCCTTTTTCATGTCAGCCAGCTGTTTTTCCATCATTGCCACAACCGCTGAAGCTCTGGGGGATTTCCATCCGAAATACAGCAAAACAATTGCTGCCGGGAGTAAGCAGATTGCGGCAAGACGCTGTTCCATAACATAGCAAACAACAGAAGCGGCGATACAAAATACAGCCAAAGCCGAAAATATGGCAATATGTCTTTTTTTTCGGCCTTTCTCCTCCAAGCGTAATGCAGCAAGCTGCTTTTCCGCTTCATCTCTTTTCGCAGCGGAGTTTACTTTTGAATTTTGTTTTTGTTCCAGGTCATAAAGCGCCTCTTCTTTTTGCTTGCGCAGCTCGTCGTTTAATATAGACTCCTTTGTAAAAGCATATGATTTTTCTGCTTCGTCTAAATCCGCTCTTGCCAGATTAAATTGCTCGTCCAGTTCTTTTTTCTTTTGCTGCAGCTGAAGATAGGCTTGAACCTCTTCTTTGAGCTTCCATTCATATTCATAGGTACAATCAACGATTGCTACATCTTCTTCAGTTGTTCCATTTAGCTTTTGGAGTCCGCTAAAAAATTCGCTTCGATAACGCTCGGTTTGCTGCTCAATCGCTGTTAGTCTCTCCAAATGAGATTCATAGATTGGATGAGATGACAAGAGCTGGGCAACCTCTTCTTCCTTCTTAAGAAGCTCGCTTTGACCTGATAATTCATCGATTTTTGCTTGCAGCTTTTTCTCCGAATCGCGTATTGCTGCAAGCTGGGCCGCTTTGGGATGAAGATGTGATTCATATTTTTCCAAAAGGTGCAGCCCGTCCTCAGGAAAAAATTCGTAACGCCTGCTTTTTTCGCTTTCAATCTCTCGACGAAGTTTGGCTTCATCTTCTAATTTAGGCTTCATTTGAATACTTCGGTTGATTTGGTCCATTTCCGTCTGCAGAGTTTGCAACTTTTCTTCACATTGCAGTAGCTCATTATTGCTTTTCTGCTGGTTTTCAATGATCGATTGGTATTCTTGTGACTGGCTTTTTGCTTTTTTATGTTCGAAAACCGTTTTTTTCAGTTCCTCGAGTGAACGGTTCAATTCAGGTTTACGCCCGTTTGGCTTAAACAAGGCATCCTGCTGTTTTTTCAAATGACTGTCTATATTCGCAATCGCGTCTGATCCGAATAAGCTTGAGAAAAATAAAAATTGGCCGATTTTTTCTCGATTCAGCTTATGCACCTCCTGCAAGCCAAACACGTCAAATGAGTAGATCGATTTAAACAGAGAGCGATCCATATGATGCAAAAGCTTGTCCAAAAAGTCCCCGTTTTCCACCCTTCCATCTTGGAGCAGGACCCGGACGTCTTCATTTTTAATACCGGTTCGTTCAATTTTGACTTCGCCCAGCTCCTCATGATCGATCACCAGCATTCCGCCATAAGTACCACCGCGTTTCGGCTTATACTGGCTCTGCTTCTTAAATCCGAATAACATATCCTCGATGAAATTCATCAGCGTTGTTTTTCCCGATTCATTGATTCCGTAAATAATTTGAATCCGCGAAGAAGAAAAACGAAACGTCTTGTTGATAAATTTTCCATATCCATATATGTGCAGCGACGCGATCTTCAAGCTCGTCCACCTCCGCTCCTTTCAAACGCGGCAAACTGATCGGCCAGTAACACCTTTGCCTCTGCTTTCATTTCCATCAAGTCCGCTTCATTCAATTGAGAAGCGTACCTACGATAGAAGGGATTGCTTTCCAGTGAAGAAAACATTCCATCTTCCAATTGAATGTGATCCATTTCCTCTGTAAGCTCCTTCAGCAAGCCTTCTTCAGTGTGTGCAGTTTGCCTGTTCATATGATCTTCGATACCGAGAAGCCAAACGAAGGATTCCTCTTCTTCCTCCTGCTCACGAAATACGTCAACGATTTCCTCAAACGTTCCTTCCCGGGCTTCCCGCATAAATTCAGGTACGGCACCAGTTAGAGAAAGCCTAACACATACTGCCCGGTCTTTATGTCTTATCGAGTCGAATTTTTCTTCGATCCTGCCGTGCAGCTCTGTGACACTGTTTGTATCCGAAACGTCAACATGGAGTTTCAGCCACAATACGTCTGCAACCGGGATGAATTCATAGGATGCCTCGTGCTCTGTCAGCCTAACAACATAACAGCCTTTTTCGCCTGTTTCTTTCTGGTGCCGTGCTTGTAAATTGCCGGCATAAATCGCGGCAGGATGCTCAGCTGAAATTACCTGCCTCTTATGTATATGCCCCAGTGCCCAGTAATCCATATCAGCTTGAATGAGGTCATTCAAAAGAAAAGGGCTGTAAGGATTGTGCTCTTTTTCCCCTGCATACGTACCGTGAAGCATGGCAATATGGTATTTTGCATCTGTACTCCGCTTAAAATCTGCCGCTTGATTGTCAAATTGCTCTCTCTTCTTATAGCTGCTGCCATAGATACTCGCGAGCCGGTTTGTTCCCCGGTAATATGATTTTTCTTCAACAGCTTCTGCTGAAAACACATGAACATTTTCCGGCCATTCGACCGGCGTCCATTCACCGCTTAAATGATCATGATTTCCGTAAATGACATAAACATGAATTCCCGCTGTTTCAAGCCGGATAAATTGATTTCTTAAGAAAAATTGCGCCTTTAAGCTCCGGTTCGCTTCGTCAAACAGATCCCCCGATAGCAAAAGAAAATCGATCTTTTTCGCAATGCAGATATCAATTAAGTTGATTACGCTCTTAAAGGTGCTTTCTTTCAAACGCTTAAAAATCGTTTCCGGAAGCTGGCTCACTCCAAGAAACGGACTGTCCAAATGCAAATCAGCAGCATGGATAAACGTTAGATCACTCAAAATTCATACTCCTCTGCTGTAATATACCTAATATTTTACCATTCTTGAAATACGAATGCACGTTCTGGAAATAACAAAAACAGCTGCGTTTTGCAGCTGTCGAACTATAACATTTTCAATCAATTGAAAAAGAATAGGTTTTAATAATTAATTAAGAAGGAAAGCCCCAAAAGAACATAGAATTTAGTAAAAAACATAAAATCTCAATACGGAGCTGAAAGCATGGTTAAGAGTAGTAGCATTAGAGTTCGCTAGGAGAGAGGTGACGACATGGAATTTATTATTTGGAACAATTCAACTTGTCATGTTTATTTTAATCGTATTATTGATTAGTGGCTATCTCCACTATTTTGTCCCAATATTTAATTTGAAGTTAGTTCTTATCATTAGTTTAATTGGAGTTGTTTACTGTCTTTTCACAAGAAATTATCCTGTCATATGGATGATTTTGTTTATAGCAGCTATTTCATCACTTGCAATCGTCTTTGCAAGGTATATTAGAAATACGAATAATAAAATGGATGATCAGATTTAAAGAAATGTTCAAATCTCAGAATATAACGTTTTTTATGGCGACTTAAATGTCGAGGTTCCTAAGTCATCTCACTCTCCAAATTCTGAAGGTAAAAGATCTATATCATCTGATACTTTGGTAATCTTCGGTTGCACCATAGAATTATCTACTCCATCTTCGAAACCATCATTTGCAACAACAGGATCTTCTACATCACTACGGCCATCTTCCCAACCAATTTTATCCCCTATTGGATCAAGATCCTGGTCTTCAGCCTCAACAATGTCACTACTAACTCCTGTTGCAAAAAATCCCGTGATAATTAATGCGCTTAAAATCAGCCATTTTTTCATCAGCTACTTCACCTCTCTTTCTTAAAATTCCCATTCTAAACTTTCAATAAAATGAACTGAATCATCACTACCTATTTTATTGCACAACATCACCTTCCATAATAATACATTATTGATTAATAAGAACGAATATTTGTCTCCTCCTGACTCATATTCCTGTCACACAGACTCATCACCATATACATATTTTATCCCTTCCCTTTGGCCGTTTTTACACCTTGCAAATTAGGCAATATTCCATCAGTCAAAAAAAACGAGTATTCATCCATCTTGCTTCATGAAGAATACTCACTCTTTTTAACACTTAATTTTTATTTGATTTACTCTTTAGACAAATGAAGCGCCCTTCTAATATCCTTTAACGGACTCGATTTTCCATAAATCAGTACTCCGCCTTTGTATACTCGCGCTCCAATTACAGCTAATGCGGCGATCGTGGCAAGCAGAATCCCGATGCATAAGGCAACTTCCCAAAAAGGAACATTAAGCATTCCGACTCTTAAAAACATGATCATCGGCGCAAAAAACGGGATGAATGAAGTAATCGTAATAAATGGTGCATCCGGTGTGCTCAGCCCGAAAATAGCGATCATAAAGCCTGCAATAACTAAAAAGGTCATCGGCGCTACCGTTTGCTGCACGTCCTCAATTCTGCTCACGATACTGCCGAGAAAAGCTGCCAGCGTCGCATATAGAAAATATCCGAGCAAGAAAAAGACGATGGCATAAATCACAGTAGAGATTTGAATATTTGAAAAATCAAAAAAGCCGCTGACAGGAGATAAGCTGTCATTTGCATTTCTCATAAACGAAGCATAGCCAATCAATCCAAAAATCAGAAATTGAGTGACGCCGACTAAAGCAACTCCGAAAAGCTTGGCAAACATTTGCTGCACTGGGGAGACACTCGAAATAAGAATTTCCATAACACGTGATGATTTTTCAGTAGCGACCTCCGTCGCAATCATGGAAGCATACATCAATACTGAAATATAAATAACGAAGAGAATGATATAAACCAGTCCTCTTGCCTGATTAAGCTCTTCTTCGGATTTTGCCGTTTCCTCCAAAGCGACTCTTTCAATAGAAGCAGGTTCAAACAAGGAATTCAGCTCTTCCTGGCTGAGGTTCAGCTGTGCGGTCTGCAGAGCCATATTCGTTTGCTGCAAGGCCTGCTCGAATTTTGATGCTAATTCTGAATCTGAAAAATCCATCGCTTTTAATGTCCCTGTTAATTTTTCACCTTCAGCTCCGGAAAGAATAAAAACCCCATCCGATTTTTCATCTTTCACTTCTTTTTCCGCTTGCGTCTCATCATCCACTTTCGTAACGGTAATGTCACGGTCTGCTTGCTTAAGCTGGGTAGAAAAAAGCTCGAAGTATTGGTCTGTCTCATCGACGACAGCGACCTCTTTTTCTTTGTCATCGGAGTTGAAAGCTGAAATGATTGAGTTCATATTCGTAAATCCTACTAAAAAAAGGACCGTAACCATGGTTGAGATTAAAAAAGATTTTGATAGAATTTTAGATTTATAAGTATGAAAAAGCATAATCATAAATCTATTCATAAGAAGCACCCGCCTTTTCGATAAAGATGTCATTCAAGGAAGGCTCTTCAAGCTCAAACTTTCGCAGAAATCCTCTTCCTGAAAGCTTGGAAAAAATATTTTGCGAAATTTCTTCATTTTCTACCTGCAGCTTAATGCCTTCCATCGTTTCCTTCCACTTGACGACGCCAGAATGATTTTTCAAAAAGTCCAAATCGTAGTCAGCATGAATCGTTACATTTTTCTTGCCAAAGGCTCGTTTGATTTGGCGAAGCTCCCCTTGCACAACGGGCTTCCCTCTTTGAAGAATGCAAAGGTGCTGGCAAAGCTCTTCAACATGCTCCATCCTGTGGCTTGAAAAAATGATCGATGTCCCCTCTTCTTTTAAGGAAGTGACTGCGTCCTTCAACAATTCAACATTTACAGGATCCAAGCCGCTGAAGGGTTCATCTAGAATCAGCAGCTTCGGCTTATGAAGGATGGAAGTGATAAATTGTATTTTTTGCTGGTTTCCTTTTGAGAGTTCTTCTACTTTTTTATCAGCGTATTCCACAATATTAAAGCGCTCAAGCCACCTGGAGAGTTCCATTTCTGCTTCTTTCTTGTTCATCCCTTTAAGTCTGCCCAGATAGACTAGCTGTTCCTTTACTTTCAGCTTTGGATACAGCCCCCGCTCCTCGGGCAAATAGCCGATGGAGTGGCTGACGCTATAATCGATCGGCTTATCTTTCCATGTAATCTTACCTTCAGTAGGCTGCAAGAGACCTAAAATCATTCGAAACGTTGTCGTTTTCCCCGCTCCGTTCGCACCCAGAAGCCCAAACATTTCTTGCTCAGGAATATCCAATTCTAAATGATCTACGGCTGTATGCTTACCAAACCGCTTCGTAACTTGACTTATTTTCAGCATGCAACTTCTCCTCTCCTTACTAGTTCATACGACAAAACAAATGAAAAGATTCGAAAAATAGAAGAAGCGCTAATGCCGGCCATTACAAAACGGTTCTGCTGCAGAGCTTGCCTCAGCAGCTGACATTGAATCGCCATTCGTTTTACCCTCCAAATTGTTTATGTGTTTATATCTATATACACAGTAATACATTCTTGTGCATTATTCAAGACTTTTTTTGAAATCAAATTTTTTTATCAGGATATAGAAATATATGTAGTCTTCCTAAAAATCAGGAATAAAGGATAGTTAATCAAGTTAGGATTCATAATTAATTAAAAGAGACGGAGCATTCTGAAAATTATCGCTCCGCCTTCATAACGAGTAAGTAAGTGTTTAAATAAAGTTGAAATCAATCTATGCCCTCCAGAAAAATCGTTCGTTTTTCTTCAGAGCTTTTTTGCATCTGTTCAATGAGCCAGATGGTTTTGTATGCTTGATCGGCTGTCACTATCGGTTTTTTATTCTCTTTGATTGCTTGGTAAATGTCATCATAATAAGAGGTGTAATTTCCATAAACGTTTTGAATCTTTCCTTTGATGGCCATACCGTTCCATTCGGTTTCAATCTGTCCCCACTGATCGCTTTCAATGGCTTTTTTGTACGCAGGAGAATCAGGAAATTCACCCGAATCAAGCAGCTCCTCTTGCGGATCAATGCCGTATTTTTTATAGCTTCCCTTTGTTCCATGAAGCACGAATCGCGGCCCAAGCGTCTTAACGATCATGCTCGATTTTAGTGTAGCGGTATGAGTTCTATAATGAAGGCGAATATCAAAGAAATCATCAACTTCAGCCTTCTCTCTCTGACTTTTTATCTCTGCTGTCAACGAATGCGGCAAGCCAAATAAATCTATCGTCTGGTCGATTAGATGGGCGCCCAAATCATATAAGACGCCAGAGCCCGGAAGGTTTTTTTCCCTCCACTGGTCTGCCTGTAATGGTTGAAACCGGTCAAAGTGGGATTCAAAATCGACTAAATCTCCCAACATTTTATTCTTCACGATGTGTTTAACAGTTAAAAAATCTCCATCCCATCTTCTGTTTTGATAAACAGAAAGAATTTTCCCTTTCTTGTCAGCCAATCTGCCGAGTTCTTTCGCTTCCTGAGACGTAACGGTAAACGGCTTTTCAATCACAACATGCTTGCCTGCTTCCAGGGCTTGTTTTGCAAATTCATAATGAGTGGTATTTGGAGAAGTAATAACCACCAGATCAAGCATTTCGTCTGTAAGCAGCTCATCAATTGAACGTACGATATCCACATAAGGATACCTTTTTACAGACTCTTCCTTGTTTCTTTCCACAACTTTTGTAAGATTAAATTTTGGATGAGTATGTAGAAACGGAGCGTGGAAAACTCTTCCTGATAATCCATAAGCAACAATGGCCGCATTAATCATCATTTCACCCTCTTTTTTATCGTTTTTACTTCTATATTCCCTATTTTATAGGTTATCACACATGATGAAATCTGTTCCGACCATTAAATTATAAGATCATATGATACTGAAAAAGTCTTTTTAATTGAAAGATTATCTATCTTTAGTATATAGTTGATATAGTTAGGAAAGGAGGGAAGAATGGAAAAAATGTTTTTGAGAGCGTTTTTATGTGTATTATTTGCTATTTCTCCTTATGCGCAGTATATAACTGCCTCAGAAGATTTAAGCATTGAGGAACAAATTTCTCCTCATATGGAAGGAAATGCTTCCCACACTGCAGCAAAGCCCCCAGCCATTAAAATAGCTGGTGTCTCTCTTCGTGATGGGCGTCCTCTCAATCTATCCGGCCCAGAACAGCCTCGGGAAGAAGTAATGGTACATTTGACAGAGCGTTGCTTCCTTGATCGAAAATGTGCCACCCCAATAAAATACCAATCAAATTACCTCGCTGCTTTCAATCCGTCATTTAAAGAAATTACCTGAAATAACGTATAGAGCAGCACTAATTAGCAGATATTTTTATCATAATGGAGTGATGAGGTTGAATATTAAAGAAAGCGATCTTCCAGGAATAGGAAAAAAGTTTGAATTTGTAACTAAAAACCAAGAAAAAATGACGGTTATCATTCATGATGACGGACGAAGAGAAATCTACCGGATGGATGAAAATGATCCAGATGAAATCATTTCAAGTATTTCATTAAATGACAATGAAGCCAGACAAATCGCAGCTATTCTCGGGGGGATGGTCTATAAGCCACAGGCTCTCGAGTCGATTGAAATGGCTTTTAATGACTTAATTATTGAGTGGTATAAGATCGAAAAATCGGCTAAGGCAATAGGACGTACACTGGGAGAGCTGGACGTCAGGCAAAATTATGACGTCACTGTCATTGCAATTATTAAAAAGAATCAAGACAAACTGCTGAACCCGGGAGCTGACAGCATTATTGAAGAAGGCGATACACTTGTCCTTTCCGGAGAAAGAAAATCGTTAAAGCTGATGACACATGATTTTCTTAGAGCGGGAGAGTGATAAATTATGGATCATCTAGTGTTCGAAATCGGTACCGCTTTAGTCTTAATAGCTATCGCTGCAGCTATCGCCAGCAGAATTAAATTTTCAATTATTCCTTTTTTAATTATTTTAGGAATGATTGTGGGTCCCCATGCTCCTAAGCTTGGGATCATTGATTTACGATTTATCGAAAGCGCAGAGATTATTGACTTTTTCGGCAGAATGGGAGTCCTGTTTCTTTTATTTTATCTCGGACTGGAGTTTTCTGTCAAAAAGCTGATCAAGTCAGGCAGATCGATTGCAGTCGGTGGATCAATATATATTTTGATCAACTTCAGCCTGGGGATCTTTTACGGGTTTATTATGAAGTTTGAGTTTTTAGAAATACTCATTGTAGCCGGAATTATTACAATCTCCTCAAGTGCGATTGTAGCAAAAGTGCTTGTCGACCTAAAGCGTACGGCAAATCCGGAAACCGAGCTTATTCTCGGTATCATCATGTTTGAAGATATCTTTTTAGCGGTTTATTTATCCGTCGTATCAGGATTGGTGCTGGGCGATGCCACCTCGGTCGGCAGTGCACTGATCTCGATTCTTACTGCATTAGGGTACATGCTGCTGTTCTTTATCATTGCCAGAAAGCTTCCTTGGCTCTTAAACAAAATTTTTGATATTCGTTCCAACGAAGTGTTTATTATTTCAATTTTTGCCGCGCTGTTTTTTATTGCCGGTTTTTCAGAAACAATCCACGTCGCAGAGGCAATCGGTGCATTATTATTAGGACTCGTTTTCTCTGAAACAGAGCATTCCGATCGAATCGAGCAACTCGTTGTTCCTTTCCGCGACTTTTTCGGAGCAATGTTCTTTTTCAGCTTTGGCTTAAGCATCGACCCGTTCACATTAGGAGATGCAATCTGGCTCGCTCTGGGTGCAGTTGTTTTAACTTTGCTCGGAAACTTTACAGCAGGTATGATTGCCGGAAGACGGGCAGGACTTTCTCATCGGGCATCGTCAAACATTGGCTTGACAATTGTGTCCCGAGGTGAATTTTCCATAATTGTAGCCGGTCTCGGCATAAGCGGCGGTTTATCAAGCATTTTAACCCCTTTTGCCGCCCTTTATGTTTTAATTCTGGCGATTTTAGGACCTTTACTGACAAAAGAGTCGAGAAAAATCTATACTCTGCTTAACAAAGTGTTTAAATGGAAAAAAGAGGGAGAAAAACAAAAAGCGTAGTAGATGTATGATCTGGGTTTGTGAAAAACCGCACGAGAGTCATGTGAGCTCTCTCGTGCGGCTTTTGTTATCTTTTTTTCACGATATATTTTTTCATGAAGTTATCGCTGTGCTGCTTGCGAAAATGCTCTTTGATCATATAGGCGACCCCTTGATCATCGTTTGTACGGGTCACCCAATCCGCCTTCTGCTTCACAGAGTTTGGCGAATTCCCCATCGCAACACCCAATCCGGCCAGTTCAATCATTGCAAGATCATCGACTCCATATCCGATCGCGACCACATCTTCTATACTCAAGTCTAAATCCGATATTAATAGGCTAAGGGCATTTTCCTTACTTACCCCTTTTTCGACTACGATCATCTTATCCTCTGATACTTCTCGAAGGATTACATTTGAAAATGATTTTTCGATGATAGATCGGATTTCATTCTTATTCTCAGGTGAAGGATAAATCTCGATCACAGGCGCACGTACTGGTTCATCAATTAGCATATCGCTCAACGATTCAACAAATTGAACAGGATAAAAAATAGGATCTGACGGGTGAATCAAAGTTTTCCCAATTAACGAACTGTTAATCGCCTTTTTGTTTCCAATTGAAAAATTTTCATGCAAAATTCGAATGTTTGCATTATAGCTTTCAACGATTTGGGTGATTGCAAAGGTATTTTCTTCTGATATTCTTTTTTCAAACCAAGGCTTATCGACTTTGTCTGCAATGAATGCGCCGCTATGAGCTATAATTCTTGAAGAGAGCTTAAGTGCTTTGGCTATTTTCTGTGCAGAACGAAAATGCCGATTCGTAACAAGTGTGACATACACGCCTTTATTCACTACATATTCTATCGCTTCTTTCGTTGCCGGATGGAGGCGTCCGTTGGAACGAAGCAGCGTACCGTCAATATTTAAAGCTAACATGCGAGTTGACACAGCTGAAATCCCCCTTCTAAAGATGACTGTTCTCCTATAGAGAATATGTCCTTATTACGAGGTTTAGAACAGCCTGTTTGCGCAAAATAAAAAGCCCAAAATTTTTGGACTTTTATCTTTCGGAATACAACCATATGGCATTTCTCCCATTTTCCCCCTGTGTGATCCCGAACACACTTATATGAAAGAATCTATTCAATATCCCCTTTATTTCACAGTAAAACTTAAACTACAAATATACCAAACTGATTGTATTCCGAAAAAAATTAAAATGTAAGCATTTTCATAAATATTATCTCAGCTTCATACGGAAAATACAAGCAGTTTTTTTAAATAAAATTATTTTTTATTAACAAGCTATTGTAGTGAGCTTGACTAAAGATCCGTAATTTAGACTGGGTTTTTAGTTTTTCCTGCAATTCCGTTATTTCTCACTTATTCCGATAAGTTATAATATTTTGTGTGAAAATGAGGAGGCCTTTGAAGAATGAGGATGAAAGTAATTGTCACAGGAATATTTGCTTTAATCACAATAAGTCTTTGTACTGGAATTGCTCAGGCACAATCTCTTGGAACGTATGGTGATTACTCCCGCATGTTCGAAAAGAGCGCGGGACAATTCTGGTCCGGCAATTGGCGTAATCAGTGGGCATGGGAGCCCCAAGGCGGTGGGGTATCTTATATTAAGTGGGGAGACCCTGATCAATGGCCGCCGGCAAACTATGAAAAATTTGAGAAAAGTGATGACGGAAAGTGGATTTTACTTGATGGATTTGGCAGTAATACAAGTTTTCTTAAACAGCGTGTGACGAAAGAACAGATCGGGGATGTCAGCTGCCGGAATATGAAGCCCCTTCAGAAGGTTGAAGGAGGAAAACAGCATTACGTGAAATGGGATATTCAGTCTGAACCCTTTTGTCTTGAAGCATGGGGGCAAATCATCAACCCGAACGCTCCCGATGTCGATTTTTATCACAAGCAGGTCTGGTTCGGACCGTCCGGCCCTTGGTGTGATAATATGTATCACCAGGACAAAACCTGTAATAAACAGTATGAGGTGTGGAAGGACAACAACGACAATGGGAAGATCGGGGGACCGATGGAGTTGAGGATCGAAAGAGACAACATTTTTGCCAAAGGCATGGGTCCCGCTTATATCATCCACAATTATTTTCCCAACAATGGCTGGCATGCCGATATGAGGTATTCCTGGACCTGGTAAAATAGAAGTCATAGGATTATTCGAAGTATTTACATTTCTTACTGTTGTCGCTCCGATTTTCCAAAAAAAGCCGACCCGAAAAATTTTCGGGTCAGCTATTTACGATCAATTACTGTTCAGTACTTCCGTATAATTCTTCCAGCGGCTTCATAATGATTTTGTTAAGCTCTTGGATCATCATGCTCATGCGCTGCTCTGATTCCATCAGCTTGGAAATTTTGTCATGCTGCTGTACAAGAGCAACTGATTTTTGCGCTTGTTCGACTTCCTCTTGGGTAATTTCCTCGCCTTGCATTTGTTTTTGCTGCAGCTTTAATTGAATGTCGCGAAAATTTTCAAACATGCTCTTCGAAGAAGGATCACCATTCACTTCATCATAAAGTTTTTTTAATTCCGCATATTCATTACTTTGGCGCAACGCTTTTTCAAGATCATAGGCCACGTCATAATAATTGTTTGTCATTTAGAAAAACTCCTTTCTTAGTAAAAAGACTCCCCTCACTATAACAGACTTCAGCCGATTTAAACATAGTATACGAATACCCAAACAGAAGGTGAATGCCAGACACGCCTCCATAGCCAGGATTAAAAAAGCATGACAAAGAGAGCTTGAATGGCTCCAATGATTCCTCCGAGAAATCCTCCTAAATAGGTTATCATCTTAAATTCTTTTTTTGAAATGGAAAGAACCATTTCCTCTAATCGTTCTACCGGGAAATCCTCCACTTGTTCTTTTACAATTTCTTCAAGCTTCATGCGCCTAAATAAATCGTCCATATGATTATTAAGTGCGTTAACACACCAATCAAAAGCAGCCGGAAGATAGGTTTGTGTAATGTCTTCTTTAAAAGGCTTAACAGCTTCTCCAATCCTTTTTTCCAATATAGGTTTAGTAGAAAATCTCTTCATTATCTTCTGCTTCGTCGTTTTAATCATCGTTTCTGCTTCCCACGTCTGATTTATTTCCTCGAACGTATACTCTCTTAGCTTCGCCCACTCGTTCCTCAGCAAATCCGTTAGCAGCTGCCTCGTTTCTGTATTGTTTAGAAATTTGATTAATTCAGGGCGAATTCGATCCACTAAGCTGCTGTTGCCAAGAAACATTTGAATCATGCTGCCGAGCTTGCCCCGCTCCTTGAAAAAATCATCGATCATCCTCTCCAGCCTGTCTCTTCCTTCTTCGCTTTCAAAGTAACCGATGCTCACTTTTAATATGTAGTCAGACACAACCGGGATTCCGCTTGTCAGCTTTTGATGCGTTTCTTCCGGCAGCATATTTTTGATGGGTTCATTTTGATGGTTTTGCAAAAATTCATCCAGTTTTTCGTCTGTCCAGTTGTTGAGCCAGGAATCAATTTTTTCATGAGTATTTTTTATTCCTATTTTCCCTAAAACCTCATTGATCTTCATAGAAGATTGGCTTGTCTCTTCTATAAACACTTCAATCCATTTGATGACATTGCTCTTAAAGAGCTCAGAATTTAATCTTTTCTTCAAACCCTCAGGGGTCAGCAAATGATTGACGACCGTTAATCCCATTTGCTTAGCCAAATCATCCCGTCTTTTCGGAATAAGTCCCGGGGTAAACGGCAGCCGTTTTCCGAATAAATAAATCGGCCTGTACGGGCGAAATAGCATTTTTATTGCTAAATGGTTGGTAACAGCGCCTATTGCGGCACCTATCACGATCATAAATATAAATGTTCCAAGTACACCCACTGTGTTCATTTGCCTCCTATTTTCACCTGTAATCTTCTTGCTACATAAGCTATGTTAGGAAAATGCCTATAGACCATTATAGCGTCTAACCAGAAGCCTTAGCAAATGAGGGAAATGCTGTGGATTATTCAAAACTGACACTTGAATCAAGTACCCTGTCCCCTGCCGAAACGATTGAAATCAGCCAGGATGCTGCCGAATATTTAAAGGCTGGCGACAGTCCGGACGATATAATAATTTCCTGTGGCAGGAATAAGGCCAAAGCCAGAGTCGTAATAATGAATGAAGAAGGTATGCATGCACGAATGTCTGCTGATCTTTTTTCTACCTTGTGTTTACCTGTGGATTTTCCGGTGGCTCTGCATATCAAAAAGAAGGCAGATGAATGGACTGTCGGGCCAGTCATTTGCCTGTTGACGGAAATCCAGGAAACCGAGCCCAAATTCGGCTCCGTTCAAGCCTTTTGCAGGCTGCTTGCCTTGGAATTTCAAAAAAAGCATGCAATATTCTATGTAAGTTCGATCAAAGACTTTTGTACTGAAACGGCTACAGGTTATTTTTACAGCTCAGGTGATTGGCATAAGCAACCCGCCCCGCTTCCTGACATGATCCACAACCGGATCCATATTAGAAAAAATGAACAATCAGAAGTTTTTCAATCCATAAAACGAGGGTTGAGAACCGAACAAATTCCAATCTTCAATGACCATTATCTCGATAAATGGTTAACTCACCAGCTGTTGCAATCCTTTCCTCATCTTCATCCCTATCTGCCAGAAACGATGCTGTTTGCAGAAAAAAATCAGTTGAAGGATTACCTGATAGCTAAAAATGAACTATTCTTAAAACCGGTTCACGGCAGCCAAGGCAAACGAATATTTAAATTAGACCGTCATGAAGGGACCGTGAAAGTCAATTACTCTTCCTCCAAATCCGGGAAGACAATCGAATATTCAGACTTTGAGGAAATGTACAATGAAATAAAAAAGCTGATAACCAAAGAGCCTTACCTTATACAACAGGCCATTCCACTGCTTTGTTATTATGGAAAGCCTATCGATTTTCGACTGCTCTGCTATCGTTCAGCGAAGGGAAAATGGCAGGTTTCCTCTTCGGTTGCAAGAATGACGGGTGAACATACTTTTGTTACAAATCTAGCTCAAGGAGGAAAATTGTTTCCGGTTTTCCTGGTGCTTGAGGACTTATTTGACAGAAGGGAAGCCTATCATTTAAAAAAGTTCATGTATGAGGCAGCGATTCACGTGTCGGATAGCCTGTCCGCAATGCTCGATGGAGTTTTTGCAGAGTTTGCGATTGATATGGCGCTTGACATAAACGGGCGCCCATGGGTCCTTGAAGTAAATACTAAGCCTTCAAAAAGGGATTTGGACGCAGATGCAGCCGTTCCCCCATCCGTTCTGTCTATCGCAAGGATATGCATGGACTACTGCGGTTTTTTCAACAAAAGTAAAGCTTAACTATTCGAGGAGGAGTGCATCAATGGTAACTCTTGGTTTTATGTCCCTTTCAACTTCTCATGAACAAGGATATGCTGCTGAGCTAGCCAGCCGGACAGAAGCACATCAGATTCAATTTGTCCGCTTTACTCCATTTGATCTATCCCCTGACTCAATGCTAATCAATGCATTGTCGTATCATACACCATCCGGCCAGTGGAATGATTCCACCATTGAAATTCCGGAGTTTATTTATGATCGTTGCTTTTACGGAAGAGACTCTCTCTCTAAAAAAGCAAAACCAATTGTCGACTGGTTAAAAAAATATCCTAAAACAACTTTTCTAGGATACGGATTAGCGGATAAATGGACGATTCAAAATTATCTTCAATCACATGCTGACTTAAAAGCTTATCTTCCTGACACCTCTTTAGTTTCCGGTTTTTCTCATATTGCTGACCTTCTGATGAAGGAAAAAGCCTGCGTTCTTAAACCTGTATCAGGGGGCGGTGGTCGTGGTGTCATCCTTTTGGAATTCAGAGACAAGACGACAAAAGCTACTTACCATTTCGGAAAAAATAAGCAAATCAAACGTTTTGCTTCATTAAACGCCTTAGAACTTTGGACAAAAAAAGTTCTGCTACATTCCTATATGATTCAGCCCTACCTTTCCATTCAGGACAAAAATGGCTATCCTTGTGATATAAGAATACTTCTGCAGAAAACGAAAAACGGGAAGTGGGCATCTGTGGGAAAAGCTGTAAGAAAAGGCTATCAATATGGATTTTTGTCCAATTTGAACGGCGGTGCAGAAATCCTCAAATTTGACGAGTGGTTTCGTTCGCTTCCCAAAATGCAGCAAGCCCTCCTGTTAGATGATATTGATACGATCTCAACACATGTTCCGCAGGTTCTTGAGGAGAAGCACGGCCCGCTTTTCGAGCTTGGTTTAGATATTTGTTTAGCAAATGACGGGAAAGTGTGGCTTTTTGATGTAAATAGCAAGCCGGGCAGGAAGTCCATCCTTTCTGCCGAGCCAAACACAAAGGATTTTTTATATGAAAGCCCTTTTAATTATTGCACCTATCTCATGACGCCTGAAGCTGGAGGAGTGATTCAACATGACTGACCGTTTATACCACATCGGTATACTCCGGGATGTAGATAATACAGTTCTTCTCCCTCCCAATCTAAAAAAAGACAATTTACTGTATGTTGCCTTTGGAACAAAAGTAGAGAGATGCCACATTTCCTTTAATAGTACCCATAAAGAAACCATCTTTTTATCAGAAAATATCTATAAGAATCTTCATATTCCCTACCGCGGTAAATCGCGGCTTCTTTTTCATGAAGAAACCGCCTTTATCGGGCCGTTAATCGGGATTTTTACAGCAGGCTTTACTAAATCGCTCCATCGGCCGATTGGGGAGCGTTCGATGTTTTTTTCAAAGCTGCTTACGACCAACTTTGGCATGGGGGGATTTTGCTACGTGTTTGGTTCCCATCAAATACAATGGGACGAAGGAACAGTTAAGGCACTGATATTCCAAGAAAATGGCTGGGAAGAAGCCGTTGTCCCTCTTCCGGATGTCGTGTACGACCGGCTTCCTAATCGGAAATCCGAGCATTATTCTATTTTAAAGGAAACGAAGGACCGATTAATAAAAGAATATCAAATCCCATGGTTTAATCCTTCCTTTTTTAACAAATGGGATATTCACGAATCGTTGCTGCATGACCTCCGAGTTTCTGATTTTTTGCCGGATACAGCTGTTCATCCGACAGAAGAAAAGCTGGAATGGTTTCTGAACAGCTACAAAAGCATCTATATTAAACCGGCAAACGGAAGTCTCGGCCACGGGATATTTCAGATTACAAGCTCTGGACAAGAGTTCATCGTTAAGCATTCTATTTACGAACAGGAGTCCCCGGTTGAAGCGATATATTCATCGGTGAAAGAGTTTTTAAACAACCATTTCCAAAATTCGGACTCAAGATCATTCATCATTCAGCAGAAAATTACTTTACTAGAAATTAATCATCACCCGGTCGATTTTCGAGTACACACCAATAAAAATGATAAGGGCGAATGGACAGTTACCGCCATCGCAGCAAAAATTGCAGGCGAAAACAGCATTACGACTCATATTAGCAAAGGCGGAGTGATCCGTACTCTTGCAGAGATATATGATGATCCAAAAGAAAGAATTATGGTCATTAGAAAACTGTCATCAGCTGCCTTGCTATTAAGCCAGGTCATTGATGAGCACATAGACGGCTTCGTCGGGGAAATCGGATTTGACTTAGGAATTGATACTGACGACAAGCTTTGGTTATTCGAAGCCAATTCCAGGCCCGGTAGAGGAATTTTCTCTCATCCGGGGCTCAGAACAGTCGAACAGCTGACGAAACGAAGAAATTTTGAATATGCCGCATATTTATCCGAACAGTCCATTCTTTCGCCTGACCGTCTTTGGACATGATAAACAAATGCCTAGGCGTGCTATCAGGCAAACCGAAAAAAGGGAATACCTTTAAAGGAGACAGTAAATTTTTTAAACATCTGCAAATGCACGCAAACAGCCGGGGAATTTTATGCTATGTATTTACTTTGAACGGGATTTTTGATTCATATCTGAAAGGTTTTTATTTCGATTTTCACGCTCATAAATGGCTGACAAAGGAAGTTTCTTTTCCTAACCTGGTTTATAATCGCCTGCCCCGCCGCGAAGAAGAGGTCTGTCCATCTTGGCGGCTATTTTTTGCGAAAAAGAACATCCCCATTTTCAATCGCCAATTTTTCAACAAAAGTGTTGTGCATAAGCTGCTTGAGGATCACCCTGTTCTCAGGGGCTTTTTGCCGAATACGAAAATCGGCTTTTCCTCAGACGGTTTGTTTTCTATGCTTGAAACACACTCCAGCATCTATATTAAGGATTCGAATGGCAGTAAAGGAAACGGGATTTTTTTTATTGTAAAAAAAGACGGAGGTTACCTGTTAAAAACTCCTCATGAAGAATTCAAACATCTTACTTTTGATAGGCTTCTTGATCAATTGTATTTTTTTTCCGTTGCGCGGGACTCCCTTATTCAGGAAGCAGTTGACTGTGATGAACGAAACGGCTATCGCTTTGATCTGCGTGTTCTTGCGAACTATGCTGGAAAACGCCATTCCATTACCGGAATTGGCGTGCGGGCAGCAAATTCCGGCCAAATTGTTACTCACGTTCCGAACGGCGGTTTTGTTATCCCTTATGACTCCATATCCTCTGACATTAACAATTCAGAGCTTGAAGCGATTGTTTCCCATACAGGGGATCTTTTATCACGTACCTACGGGTTTATTGGAGAGTTTTCCATGGATATTGGCTTTCGTCATTCGCGCCCGATTATCTTTGAAGCAAATAGCAAGCCTATGATCTTTGATGAGAATGAGATACAATTAAAGAGGGTAGAGAAGCTTATTAATTTGTTAGATGAAAATCAGGTAAGGAGTGATTACTGATGATTTCTCATTTTCAATGGAAGCCGCTATTCAAAAAAGAAAGACTGCCAGGTTGGAAAATTTCTTTTTATTATAAGGGAACTCACTATGAAGGGATTTACCATAAAACCGGCGATATTGAATGGGGAAGAACGTATCCTCCCCATGATGACGAGCCTGAACTTAAAAACGATATCCACGAGCTTATGCTATTTCATATTTACGAGTAAACCGTTTTTGGAGGAGCTTTGACATGCTGAAAAGGTTAAAGAAAACATATGGCAGCTCATTCATTACATCAATTCCTGCCGGATCATCAAAGGATTATATTTGGTTCCAAACCGATCAAAAGGAAACATTCGGCCTGTTGCGATCAGCAATAACCGATCAAGAAAAAAAACTATTATCGACCCTTTTTCACCGGATATTCCTGCCGGAACAAAAGGAGCTTTCATCAGCTGAAATGAATTGGTACGGGTATTTATTCCGTGATCAGCCTTTGCGAAATGCAAAGCATTCAATTTCTGTTCAACCTCATTTCCTCAGGCTGTCACATTCAATCGAAGAACAGGACGAATTAAAATCAGCAATTAAGGGCTTTTTTGAAGATGCAGTCATTTTATGGACAGATAACCAGCAAATTCTAATCCTGCAGCCAGATCCAATCGAACCTCTTTCGGGTGCTGATAGAAAAGAGCTTACAGATGCGATTACCGGCGATTTCCTTGTGAATTGTTTTTTATATTCCGGCCAGCTTCATAAATTAGACAACCATGTAAAAGTAAAAATCCAAGCTGAACAAATGATATTTAAATGGCTCGGAAATTTACCATTATTCAATAACAATCCAAGTTCCTTTTATCATTCTCTGCCGCTGCTCATTTCTGCTGCTCCACACACCGTTTCTGCTGAAGCTCTTTCAGAGTTAGTAGTTGAAGCGCTTGCGGATAAGGAAATTCTGCGAACGATCAGAACTTACTTCGAATGCGATTTAAACGCATCACTAGCCGCCAAAAAACTATTTATCCACCGCAATAGTCTTCAGTACCGGATTGATAAATTTATTGAAAAAACCGGAATCGATATTCGCCACTTTCAAGAGGCTGCAGCCGTCCAAATGATTCAAAGCATACTCCTTACAAGCCGGCTTTCTTAATCACATTGCCTTTTTTGGCAGGTATTTTTTGTGCAGGTTGCCCATTTACATAATCGAACTGCTTTACTACACTATGGATATGAAATAAAGCGCTTACAAAAAGGGGAGGAAAAACGAATGGCTGAGATCATGCTACAAGAAATCTACAAACAATATGATAACAAGGTGACAGCAGTTGAAAATTTCAATCTTCATATTGAGGATAAGGAATTCATTGTGTTTGTTGGTCCTTCCGGCTGCGGCAAATCGACCACTCTCAGAATGATTGCCGGGCTTGAGGAAATCACAAGCGGGGATTTTATTATTGACGGGAAACGGATGAATGATGTCGCTCCTAAGGATCGAGATATCGCCATGGTATTCCAGAATTATGCCCTCTACCCACATATGAACGTATATGACAATATGGCGTTCGGTTTAAAGCTGAGAAAATTTCCTAAAAGTGAAATAGAACAAAGAGTAAAAAATGCGGCAAAGATTCTCGGGCTTGAGGAATATTTGGATAGAAAGCCAAAAGCGTTGTCCGGGGGGCAAAGACAAAGGGTGGCTTTAGGACGTGCCATTGTTCGTGATGCGAAAGTGTTTTTAATGGATGAGCCGCTGTCCAATCTGGATGCGAAGCTCCGTGTGCAAATGAGGGCGGAAATCTCAAAGCTTCATCAACGCCTGCAAACGACGACCATCTATGTTACACACGACCAGACAGAAGCGATGACTATGGCAACTCGGCTAGTGGTCATGAAGAATGGTCTCATTCAGCAGGTTGGATCGCCAAAAGAAGTATATGAAAAACCGGAAAACGTTTTTGTAGGCGGTTTCATAGGTTCTCCCGCAATGAATTTCTTTTCTGGCACTTTGATTGGTAACAAGTTTAAATTTGCCGAAACGACAGTTGCCATTCCAGAAGGAAAACTGAAAACGCTTAGAACAAATGGATACGAAGGAAAAGAACTGATTCTTGGCATTCGTCCGGAAGACATTCACGATGAGCCTGTATTTTTAGATGCATCAAAAGACACACAAATTAATGCAAAAATTGAAGTTTCCGAGCTAATGGGAGCTGAAACGATGCTTTACTCTCAAGTGGATGGTCAGGAGTTTATCGCAAGGGTCGATTCGCGAACGGACGTAGAGGCAGGGCATATATTAACTTTAGCCTTGGATATGAACAAAGCACACTTTTTTGATAAAGATTCAGAAAGCAGAATTCGTTAAAGCATTCCAAAAAACCAAAGGGCTTCCCAAAGTCGATTTTTCGATTTTTGGAAGCCCTTTTTCAAATACGAGAATATTGATATATCAACATTCTTGAATTTTAAATTTTATCGGGTTTGTCCTTTTCGGACAGCCCTGTTTTCATTTTTCATTATTTACCAACATACTCTGTGCATGATTCTCAAAATGAACCCCATACTAATTCATACAATTTAATCATTGGGTGATGCCAAGAGGTACTGGGTATTGCTAACTCAGATGCTGGTTCAATTCCAGCTCACCCAGCAAAAAAACGAAAAAGGAGCTTTTACTATGCCAAACAATAGAAATAACCTTGTCGTTCCAGGTGCAGAAAAAGCAGTTGACCAAATGAAGTTTGAAATCGCTTCTGAATTTGGCGTAAACCTTGGAGCAGAAACGACTTCTCGTGCAAATGGTTCTGTAGGTGGAGAAATCACGAAGCGTTTAGTTGCTGCAGCCCAACAATCATTCGGTGGAAAAATTCAATAATAATGGCTTAAAGAAGGTGCTGCCATAGCGCCTTCTTTTTTCGTTCAAGAATAAAAAAGCCAGACGAATCCGAAAAGTGATTCGTCTGGCTCTATTTAGCCCGCAAGTGTTTCTTGTTTCCCTTTTTGCAATTCGTACATTTGATAATATTGTCCTTTTTCTTTCATTAGCTCGTCATGGTTCCCTTGTTCAATAATCTGCCCCTTATCTAAGACAAGAATTTGGTCGGCGTTCCTAATTGTTGAAAGCCGGTGAGCAATGACAAAAGTCGTCCTTCCTTTTTTCACAACATCGAGCGCGCGTTGAATAACAGCTTCTGTTTCTGTATCAATGTTTGCCGTCGCTTCATCCAAAATCAGGATCGCTGGATCGTAAGACAGAGCTCTCGCGAATGATATCAGCTGTCTTTGGCCGGAAGATAATGTGCTGCCTTTTTCAACAACTGGCTCGTCAAAGCCGTCAGGAAGATGATTGAACAGCTCATCCGCCCCCACCTGCTTTAAGGCATTCTCGACCTTTTCTCTTGAAATCTTTTCATTGTCAAGGCTGACATTGGAAGCGATCGTTCCAGTAAACAGGTATGGATCTTGCAGCACAATCCCCATATGCCTTCTGACCTCCTGCCTCGACATTTCATATATGCTTTTACCGTCGATGGTAACCTTCCCTTTTTGAATATCATAAAAGCGGAACAGCACATTCATGATGGAGCTTTTTCCGGAACCGGTGTGACCGACAAGTGCCACCGTTTCTCCTTTTTTGGCCTCAAATGAAATGTTCTTTAATACAAAATCTTTATCGTTATACGCAAAGGAGACATCATCAAAGACCACATTCCCTTCGTAACGTGCAGACTCCTTCTCATCTACTTCGGTTCCTTTTTCGTCCAACAGCCTGAAAACCCGTTCAGCCGAAACCCTGGCAAGCTCAAGCTGTGCAAATTGATTAACGATACCGGTAATCGGCTGGAACAAGCGGTTTAAGTAATCAACAAAAGCGTACAAGACACCTAAAGAAATCATGCCAGCCGCATTTAGAGAAGCTCCGCCAAAATACCATATAAGCCCGACAAAGACCAAGTTCCGCAGAAAATTGACAAGGTTATGGGACAGAAGCGAATTTAGATTCAGCATTTTGTTCTGATAACGAAAATGTGTATCATTCAACTCTTCAAATTCCTTTTTAGTTTCCTTCTGATTGCGGAACGCTTGAATGATTGTCATACCTTGAATGGATTCATTGATTTTCGCGTTGATATCACTGTTAATTGAACGAATTTTATGGTTAAAGCCTGATGCAAATTTTCGATATACGAACATCCAAATAATTAACACAGGAACAAGTGCCAGACATATCGCCGCAAGCCGCGGATCCAGCAAAAACATCGCCGTATAGATTCCAGCCAAATAGATAAAGCTCGTCACGAATTGAGAAAGCACCGTCACGTAAAGATCCCGGATCGCTTCTGTATCATTAGTTATTCTTGCGACCACCTTACCGGCGGGGAGATTATCAAAGTATTTTACTGGAAGTGTTTGAATATGGGAGAAAACGTCCTCTCTCATTCTTTGGATAACCCTGTTTGCACTGGCCTGCAGCAAATAATGCTGGCCGTAATGGAAGAATATCGAGACGATAAGCAAGCCGAGAAACATAAAGCTTAACGTGACGATTCCGCTAATTTCCGGCTCGTAAAACGCCAATATTTCATCCTTTGACAGCTGAACAGCGTCATAGGTTTCCGAGCGGCTTCCGTTTGTTATTGTCAACTTCCCGTTTGAAACGGACCTGTCTCCATCAAATGAAACAGCGCCATCTATAAAGTAATAGTCCATTCCAATTTGGAATATCCTGACTTCCTTTCCCCGCTCATCTGCAGGATCCAAATACGCCTCTCTGGCATATGTCTTTCCATTATTGTAGGAAACGGCGTGTTCTCCGCCGTCCACTTCATACCACGGCGTTTCAATTCCGAGGATATGCCCGTCGATCATCTTTTTCGCGATAAAAGGACCTGTCAATTCGGCTGCCACGGCGACTACCAGCATAAGAATCGCCAGCATCAGCGTTTTTCGATAAAGCATGGCATAAGCAAAAAGCCGTTTTCCTGTTTTCACGCTACAGTCCCCCCTTCTTCTGGAGAGGAAAGCTGCTGTCTTTGATACTGCTCATTGTACCAGCCATCTTTTTCTAGCAGTTCCCTATGTGTTCCGCGTTCCAGTATTTTCCCGTCTTCCATGACGATAATTAAATCGGCATGCTCAACCGCAGATAGCCTGTGTGCAGTGATAAACGTCGTTTTCCCTTTGCGATTTTTTTTAATATTATTAATAATCGCCGTTTCTGTTTTTGCATCAACCGCAGATAACGAATCATCCAAAATCAAAATTTCCGGATTCGCTAGCAGTGCCCGGGCAATCGAAATCCTCTGCTTCTGCCCTCCGGATAAGGCCACGCCTTTTTCTCCTACTAATGTAGACAGTCCTTCTGGCAAATTTTCCAGATCCTTTTCAAAATGGGCATTTTGAATAGCTTCCCGGATATCTTGATCAGTAGCTTCCATCTTGCCGATCAGCATATTTTCTTTCACCGTTCGTGAAAACAGCACGTGATCCTGCGGAACATAACCGATCCAGCTGTGGAGCTTGTCAAGAGATAATTTCTGAATAGGAATTCCCGAAATACTCACCTCACCCGCGCCTTCGGGGTATTGCCTCAACAGCTGCTTCACAATGGTTGATTTTCCGCTTCCCGTTTTGCCGACAATGCCGACTGTCTGCCCTTTACGAACCGTAAATGAGATTTTATCCAAATTGTTATGGGTAGAGCTTGGATATGAAAACGTTACTTGTTGAAAGGCAATATCACCTGAATACTCTGCTGCCAGGGGCTGCGCAGCTTCCTTTACATCAGGCTCATAACTAAGTGTTTCGTTTACCCGATCAAGCGATGCATTTCCTCTTTGCATAACATTAATTAGCTCTCCGATCGCAAACATTGGCCAAATGAGCATTCCAAGATACACGTTAAACGAAACGAGCTCACCTATCGTAATCTGATTTTGGAACACCATGTAGGCTCCGTAGCCAAGACCGATAAGATAACTTAAGCCTACGAGCAGCTTGACTGTTGGTTCAAAGAGAGAATCGATTAATGCTACCTTCATATTTTTTTCGTATACGTCTGCCGTCATCTTGTTAAACCTGCTGACATCATTTTTTTCCTGAACGTAGGCCCTGATGACACGCACTCCGGAAACGGATTCAAGCACTCGGTCGTTCAGGTCGCCAAACGCGTCCTGTGCTTCCGTAAATCGCTCGTGAATTTTTTTGCCGTACACACTGATTGCAACAGCCATAATCGGGAGCGGCAGTATCGCGGCTATTGTCAGCTTCCAGCTGATAATAAATCCCATCGTAACCAATATGGTCATCATAAACATCGTTGAATCGACCAGTGTAAGGATTCCAAAGCCTGCGGTCATGGATACGGATTTCAGGTCATTTGTTGCTCTTGCCATTAAGTCACCTGTTCGGTTCGTCTCATAAAATCTTGGCGTCATCTTTAACAAATGTCCCATCAGTTTTGACCTGAGTATTTTTTCGATCACAATCGCCCCGCCAAACAGCTGATACATCCAAACGTATGAAATCGTATAAACGATTACACCCAATGCGAGATATATCCCGATGTAGTAAACAATTCCGTTAAATGTAATGGCGCCGGATTGCATATCATCAATCGCATTTCCCAAAAGCTTTGGCGGAAACATTTCTAAAACGTTTACGACTAATAAAAGTACGATTGCAATCGTGTACCGAAGCCAATATTTTTTAAAAAACCATTTTAATTTGAATAACACTGAAAACATCTCTTGTCATCTCCTATTCTTTTGTTAGCCGCCTTCGAGTTTATCCCCGCAAATGATTTCGTCAATTTTTCTTTCCAACATATGAATTCCTCCTTAATATTCTTAGATTTTCGAAAATTCTACTTGGAGAATTTTCATTTATGGTTAAGCTTTTGATAAGCTAACACCCAAAAAGACACAAAAAGGGCGCAAATTCACGTTTTCGTGACATGCGCCCCTATATCGCTTATATTCAATTCACAAAAATGTCTATCGACAAAGCAGCGGAAACGTTTGTTTGAGTCACATGAATATTCAGCTGTATGTATGAAAGAACTGCTTGATTAATCATGACACAAACCTCCGTTCGCTTTTTCTCATTCTAATCATAAATCGCCCCAGATTCATTGTCAATTGATTTGTTGGAAAAAATTCCAAACTTTTGTTTAGAAAAAATCAAATAATCCATAGTTCTGATGGCTGGACAACGTACTCATTATTTTTCCGATAAGCAAATTCATGAATAATCAGCTCTCTTCGCAGCGTAGCATAGTCATTATGATATCTCTTTAAATAGTCGCTGATTTCCCGTTCGGAATACACTTTATTCGCTTCCAATCCTTCAGCCAGCTTCCCGAGAATAATAATTTTCTTTTTTTGCTGGGCAGGAATTTGCATCAGTTTTCCATCTGGAGAAAAGAAGTTTTTTTCAATCGTATGCCTTTCTTCTAATGTGACTTTCAATTTTTGTTTTTTTCCTATTTCTTTCGTCACATGTAAACTCTTTTCCAATTCACTTTCTATGAAATAAAAATAGACTGTGTTTTTTTCACGTCGCTCTTTTATTAGTCCAACTTCTTTTAATTTACCGATATGATGGGTGATGGTAGGGGGTTTTAAGCCCAGCTTCCCTGATAACGCCTGACCGTGAAGGGGACCGGATCTTAATAGGGCAATGATTTTCAGCCTTGTTTCATCTCCCAGCGTTTTATGAAATTGAATAACTCGATTCAGCTGCATATCCTTCCTCCTGTTAGATGTATATCTAATTAGATTATAATCTAATTAGATTAATAAAGCAATGTTTAATTCGCATCACCGCCGGGTAAAGTAAAAATAACCTTTAAGAAAGGAAGGATATAGAATGTTTTCAGCTGATCGAATCCTCGTCGCATTTGACGGCAGTGATGACAGCAAAAAAGCTCTTAAAAAAGCTATAGACCTTTCAAAAAAACTAGATTCGAATTTATCCATCGCCCATGCTCATGAAGACAGGAGAATTGATCCGGGCGAGCCTCCCCGTCCATACGGAGCAGCAGGTTATGTCTCGGGTGGTACGGCAAATATTCCGATCCCTAATGTAAACCATGAGCCGGATGAGCCATTGATATACGATGACGGGTCGGAGGAAGTGATGGCAAATGCCCGAATGATACTTGATGAAAATCATTATGAAGGAAACATCAAGGTTCTCGAAGGAGAGCCCGCAGATGCCATACTTGAGTATGCCGAAGAAATATCTGCAGATTTGATCGTTATGGGGAGCAGAGATCAAAACAGACTGAGCAAATTATTATTTGGAAGCGTCAGTGAGAAGCTTTCCTCCGAATCGGAAATCCCGGTTTTGATCGTGAAATAATTATGAATAGTAAAACTCGCTCCCTTAGTTGGAAAGAGCGAGTTTTTTAATGCCTGTTTTAGTATTCCTTCGATCTTGATTTCAGATAAATCAAAAATTAAAGCCTTTATAGATTACTGACACTAGAATGACTTTTTGCAATATAATACTTTATTTATTTTGTAGTTTTTTCTTTATAGTAGTGCTCCAAGGCAATAATAGCACTGCCCATTCGTTCTTCCTGCGGGATGACGATACGTTCGATTCCCTCATCTTTTAATGCAGCAGCTGTTACTTTACCTACTGCTACAGCAACAACATCTTTTGAAAAAGCATCCATCAGCTCTTGAAAGACGCCTTTTTCCTTCGCAAAGGAAAAAAGAAATCTGCCTTGCGGAGCACTCGTAAAATTTACAGCATCTACCTTGCCATTCAGAATTTCGTCGAGAAGCTGCTCCAAAACCTCAGGTTCCGGCGGAATATGCTGATAGGGAAGCACTTCTTTATATTCGGCCTGTTGCTCCTCCAAAAAATGAACAAGCTTCGGCGCCGGATCACCATGCAATTGGAGTGCCACTTTAGCGCCCTTTAGATCATGAGAGGATAAAGCTCTAACCAAGCCGGCCGTACTCCCATCATCATCTCTGACGTCAGGTGCAATCCCAAACCTTTTCAACATGTTAACCGTTTTATATCCGCGTGCAGCTACCTTTGCCCTCGAAATCGCTTGTATAAATTCATCGGCTAACCCCAGTTTTTCTGCTGTTTTATACAGTGTCTCCGTCCCAACCCCTGTCGTCAAAATAAACCAATCATAGCTTCCTTTTACGAGATGACGAACATCTTTTTCCAGGTTTGAATCGTCTAAAAACACTGTTCCTTGAGCCGGCCGAATAAGCGGTATTCCGCCAAGGTTTTTGACAAGCTTGCTCAAATCCTCCGATTTGCGCTTTCCAGCCAATGCAATTCTTATTCCCTCTAACCGTTTCACGTCTTTCCCCCCAAACATTACGTATAAGTTCTTGTTTTTAATATCTTTTAAGCTTACCACAAACTTGTCCTCCGATACATACCTCATTAATTCATGACATTTATCATATAAAAACAGTGACAATTTGGAATAACTTTCATTTCCAAAAAGTAATAGACTAGTGTGATGGGATCAGCAATTTTCACGCTGGGAATTCGTAACGTTCAAGAGCGAACGCAGGGCTGGGCGGAGTTTATGCGCGTTACTCCGCTTCCCGGCTCCTATTATTTCTTTGGCAAAATGGTTGCGCAATCGGTGATTCACGCTTTGTCGATCATCGTCATTTTTTTAGCTGGGATATTCATCACGGGATTTCTTTACCTATCTCAGTATGGATCATGAGCGGAAGCTGGATATTTGCAGCTTCATTCTCCTTCATGGCTTTAGGCACCTTGATTGGCACGTTGAAAAGAGTCGATACCGCTGCAGGCGTAAGCAATATTCTTTATCTTGGCCTGGCATTCACCGGCGGGATGTGGATGCCGCTGGAGATTCTTCCTGAAGTCATGCGAGCGATCGGAAAATGGCTGCCATCTTACAGCTTCGGGAATGGAGCCTGGCAGATCGTTGCCGGAAAAACGCCTGAAGTCAGAAATATCCTGATTCTTATCGGCTACATGGTCGTATTTATGATACTATCAAGCTATATAAGAAAAAAACAGGAAGCGGTGTAGAACAAGTTACATGGCAGCGATTAAAAAATTTCGATTATTCCCAAAAAAATATGGAATTATGCCCTATGTTTTTCTCATTTATTTATTGATGCCGATAGTTTATATGTCGTATGCGGAAGGTGCCAAAAAGGTCGTTGGTTATATCTTGCTTTTCCTTTTTGTAGTCACCTACCGCCAATTATATGTCACTGTGGAAAAAGGCTTTTCGTTTTGGTTAGTTCTGCAATTACTGATTGTTTTTAGCCTGATTATCTTTTATCATCCATATAATTTGTTCATCGGTTTTTTCACGGCCCATTTTATCGGCTGGTATTCTGAGAACAAGCATTTTTTTATTGCATGGGCTGGGTTTATTGTCTCCAATGCGTTGGCGATCGCAAGTATCTCACACCAGCTTGAGACAATTGATTTTCTAACCTTAATCCCTTTTCTAATTATTATGTTTGCCATCCCTTTTGGATTCAGATCAATCGATAAACGGAATAAAATAGAACAGCAGCTTGCCCAAGCAAACGAGCGAATCGAAGAGCTGGTCAAGCAGGAGGAACGAATGCGGATTTCACGAGATTTGCATGATACGCTGGGCCATACGCTATCACTCATTACTATAAAAAGCCAATTGGTCGGAAAGTTGATTGCCAAAAATCCTGAAAAAGCCGAAAAAGAAGCAAAGGAAATTGAAATTACTTCCCGCACAGCATTGCAGCAGGTTAGAGAGCTGGTTTCCGGTATGCGAACGCTAACGCTGGAAGAAGAGCTTGTCCATATGAAAGCGTTTTTACAATCAACCGGCATCTCTTTTCGTTATGAAGGCGATAAGAAGTTTTCTGACATATCACACTTGACCCAAAACACAATGTGCCTGTGCCTGCGTGAAGCAACGACAAATGTAGTCAAGCACAGCCGGGCAACACAGTGTCTCGTTCGGATCAAGAAGGGAAAAGCCGGGATTAAACTGGAGGTTTCAGATAATGGAATTGGGGTCGATTTCATGAAAGATCGTGCTTTTGGAAATGGATTGAAAGGGATTGATGAGCGGCTTTCCCTTGTCGACGGGAGTCTTACGTTAACTTCAGACAAGGGAACCAGCTTGATGATCGAAGTACCTTTTATTGTGAAGCAAAGACAGGATGCGGCTGATTTATGATAAGAATTATTATTGCTGAAGATCAACGAATGCTTCGCGGCGCACTTGGCTCGCTTCTTGATCTTGAAGATGACATAGAAGTCGTCGGGCAGGCAGCAAACGGTGAAGAAGCCCTCTCGCTTATCGATCAGCTGCTGCCTGATATTTGTTTAATCGATATTGAAATGCCGATAAAAAGCGGCCTTGAGGTAGCTTAGAAATTACATACACTCAAGTCTGCTTGCCGGGTTGTTATTCTAACTACCTTTGCAAGGCCCGGCTATTTCGAACGGGCGGTTAAGGCGGGAGTTCACGGATATTTATTAAAGGACGGACCTTGCAGAAGCCATTTGCAATGTGATGAAGGGGAAATGTGAGATTGCTCCTGCTCTCATATTTGAAACCATTCAAGAGACAAACCCATTAAAGCCGCGCGAGCGAGAAATTATTAAGCTGGTTGCCGAGGGAAAAAGCATCAGGAAAATAAGCAAATCACTGTTTTTATCTCCCGGTACTGTTCGAAACTATCTCTCTGAAATATTTGGCAAGTTGCACGCAAAAAACCGTATGGAAGCAATCAAAATCGCAGAGGAAAAAGGCTGGATATAAATAAGCTGCCCTAAAATCGGCAGCTTTTCTTTATCCCGCATTTACGGGCAGTAAGACCCCTACCTCGAAGACTTTAGGTCTCCTAGAGAAGTTAGATGGGGACGGGCTGCCCGTAAAAGCTAGGGGTAGCTTCACCTGAAAATCGGTAGGGGTGAATGTAGAAAACTAATTGCTCAGGCGTTCTGTGCGGGCGCGTTCACTATCATATCCTATGCCTCGCCCCCCACAGATTGAAGGTTCACTTTATTGCTTTACTATATTAGCAGGCACGATTCTTTTTTGAAACGCTTCCTGCACTTTTCTCGTTACATTTCCGGGTTTTCCGCTTCCAACGTCTTTTCCGTCAAGGGTTATGATCGGAATAACCTCTGCCGTCGTTGAAGCCATGAACAGCTCATCAACAGATCCCAGCTCTTCCTCGGTGATTGCTTTTTCTTCAAATGGAATATGTTCGTTTTCAAATATGTTCAAAAGCTCTCTGCGGGTAATGCCATTTAATATGAGATGATTGACTGGATGAGTATAAACCTCTCCATCCTTTACAGCAAAAATATTGGAAGATGTTCCTTCAGTCACATAGCCGTCTCTGATCAATACAGCCTCAAAAGCACCTTGCTCGCTTGCTTTCTGCTTTGTCATAACGTTATAAAGCAGGTTGAGGCTCTTAATATCGCATCTAAGCCAGCGCATATCTTGTGCTGTAATTGCCGCAACACCATTCGTTTGCTCCTCTTCGGGCTTTTTCAATGAAAAAGTATACCCGACTGTTTGCGGCTGAATATCTTTTTTATATTGATGCTTCCTAGGGGCAACACCTCGGGAAATTTGAAAATAAATTCCGCCCTCGCTTACTTGATTTTCCTGAATAAGCTCGTTAAACTGCTGTTCCAGATCTTTTTTTTCAAATGCAAGCTCAATACCAATCTCATTTGCGCTATTAAACAGACGATCTATATGCTCTTTTTGCGCAAACATCTCTCCATTGTAGATGCGAATGACTTCATATACTCCGTCTCCAAACTGGTATCCCCTGTCCTCAATATCAACCTTGCTTTCTGAACGATCCATAATACTGCCATTCCAAAGTACCTTCATATTTTACCAACCTCTCTCCTCTTTGTACTTCAGCATGATGCAATCTTATCCGATAATTATGATAGAATCAATGCCGGCAATTGCTAGTTTGCTAATCTATCTTTGTGGAAAAAGATTAATAGCCATTTCAAAAAAACATATTTTTATTTCTTGAAAATTGCAGGACGCTCCTTTATTATAAAAGTAGATAAACACTACATATAGATATAACAACGAAAATAGAACACAATATATTGAAATTCTCCGGTTCCATTGGGTAATTTAAAAGGGAGGCTATTCGATGACTACAAATATGATCACGACAGAAATTACTGACGAAAACGGAAGAAAAGAAACATTTTCATTTGAAAAACTGCAGCATTATGTAGAACAATCAGCAAAGGATTTCCCCCATCTTGACACTGACCAATACCTCACTCGACTGCAAACTACAATCGAAGCAAGAGATCATTTTTCAACAAAACAGCTGACTAATCTTCTCATTCTCGAAGGATTGGCAAACATTAGCGATCTCGAACCTGATTGGACTTTTTTCTGTGCACGTATCTATTTAGACCAGCTTTATAGGGAGAGCTCCCGAAACCGTTCCACAAATAAACCCTACAAGTCGTTTTACGGGCTGCTGACGCATTTATATGAAGAAGGAATTTACAGCAGACAGCTCCTTGACTCCTATTCTAAAGAAGAAATTCATAAATTAGAAGGATTATTAAATCCAGAAAAAGATAAACTGTTTACTTATATTGGACTTAGAACTCTCTCAGATCGCTATTTGGCAAGAGATTACGAGAAAAAGACATTCGAGCTTCCGCAGGAACGCTTTTTAATAATTGCGATGACCCTGATGATTCATGAAAAGAAAGAACGCCGTTTTTCTCTTATTAAGGAAGCCTACTGGGCATTAAGCAATTTGTATATGACAGTCGCCACGCCAACCTTGGCGAATAGCGGAAAATCGTACGGACAGCTTTCCAGCTGTTTTATTGATACGATTGATGACAGCCTGCAAGGAATTTATGACAGCAATACTGATATTGCCAACCTCTCAAAGTCAGGAGGCGGAATCGGAGCTTATCTCGGAAAAATCAGAAGCCGCGGCAGTGATATTAAAGGCTTTAAAGGGGTTTCTTCCGGGGTCATTCCTTGGATGAAGCAGTTGAATAATACAGCAGTCAGCGTCGATCAGCTGGGCCAGCGCAAAGGTGCGATTGCAGTTTACCTCGATGTTTGGCACAGAGATATTTATTCCTTTCTTGATGCGAAATTAAACAACGGCGACGAACGGCTGCGGACGCACGATTTATTTACCGGCGTCTGTATTCCCGATATCTTTATGGAACAAGTAGAAGCACGGGGAGACTGGTATTTGTTTGACCCTCACGAGGTACGGACGATTATGGGCTACAGCCTTGAAGACTATTTTGATGAAGAAAAAGGAAAAGGAAGTTTCAGAGAAAAGTACCAAGAGTGCGTCGACCATCCTGCATTGAGAAAAGAAAAAGTCTCAGCTATTGATATTATGAAGCGGATCATGATCAGCCAGCTAGAAGCCGGAACGCCGTTTATGTTTTACCGGGATGAAGTAAACAGGCAAAATCCAAATTCCCATAACGGCATGATTTATTGCAGCAATCTTTGCACAGAAATTACCCAAAACCAAAGCCCAACGACAGTGGACGAACAGTATACAGAGGATGGAAAAATCATAACAGTAAAAACACCCGGAGATTTCGTCGTCTGTAACCTTTCTTCTATTAACTTGGCCCGTGCCGTATCTGAAGATGTGCTGTCCCGCCTGATTCCAATCCAGGTACGGATGCTGGACAATGTCATTGATTTGAATGATATTCCTGTCCTGCAGGCAAAACTGACAAACCAAAAATACCGGGCAATCGGGCTTGGCACCTTCGGCTGGCATCATCTGCTCGCTCTCAAGCAAATTGGGTGGGAAACGGAGGAAGCCGTTCAATTTGCCGATGAGTTATATGAATCAATAGCTTATTATACAATTCAAGCGAGCAATGAGCTTGCCAAGGAAAAAGGAAGCTATCAGCTGTTTAATGGCTCCGATTGGGAAAACGGCCGTTATTTTTCCAAACGGGGATATACCGGGGAAAACGGCCGTCTAGACTGGAATTCCTTACAGGAGGAGGTACGCGAACACGGAATGAGAAACGGCTACTTAATGGCTGTTGCTCCTAATGCCAGCACATCCATTATTGCCGGAAGCACCGCAAGCATCGACCCAGTGTTTCAAAAGGTGTATTCCGAAGAGAAAAAAGATTACAAAATTCCGGTTACCGTTCCAGACTTAAATGCAGAAACGACCTGGTATTATAAATCGGCTTATTTTGTTGACCAGCATGCAAGCATTGCGCAAAATGCCGCGAGACAACGCCATATTGACCAAGCTGTCTCTTTTAATATTTACGTTTTGAATACAGTTAAGGCAAAGGACTTGTTGGATATCCATCTTTCCGCCTGGAATTCAAAGATGAAAACAACCTATTATGTCCGGTCCACCTCAAGTGAAATTGTGGATTGTGACTCATGTGCAAGCTAGAGTTTAAAAAAGGAGAGAAGTAAATGTCTGGCTACGAATTAAAAGCACGGGTACTCATGGACGCAGATGCCCCAAACCGATCAACCTCGATTGTGAACGGCAGCAGTTCAAATGTTCTAAATTGGGACGATGTCAGATACAGCTGGGCTTATCCAAAATATAAAAAGATGCTGGCTAATTTTTGGACGCCATTTGAAATCAATATGTCTCAGGATATTAAACAATTCCCTGCCCTAGCAGAAGAGGAGAAGGATGCCTTTTTAAAAATCATCGGACTCCTCGCTCTTCTCGACAGCATTCAAACGGATTATGCCGGGAAGGTCGCCGATTATCTTACTGACTCAAGCGTGAATGCTCTGATGATTATCCTTGCCCAGCAGGAGGTTATCCACAATCACTCTTATTCTTATGTGCTATCAAGCATTGTACCAAAGCATGTTCAAGAAGAAGTGTTTGAATATTGGAGAAGCGAACCGATTCTTCGAAAACGAAATGACTTTGTCACCGAAGGCTATAAGGATTTTGCCGAATCTCCAAGTGTAGAAAATTTATTGAAATCGATCGTTTACGATGTGATTTTAGAGGGGTTGTTCTTTTACTCCGGATTTGCCTTTTTTTACAACTTGGCGAGAAATCAAAAAATGGTATCCTCAAGTACGATGATTAATTACATTAATCGAGATGAACAAATTCATGTTGACCTATTCGTGAAAATTTTCAAAGAGGTTTTATCCGAGTATCCCGATCTGCGGACAAAAGAGCTTGAAGAATTTGTCCAGGCGACTTTTAAGCAAGCAGCTGAGCTTGAAATCGAGTGGGCACGTTTTATTATAGGGAACAAAGTGGACGGGCTTAATCTCTCCGATCTTGAAGCGTATATTAAATTTTATGCAAATGTGCGGTGCAATCAGCTGGGATTTGATCGTCCGTTTGAGGGCTACCGCCAGAACCCGCTTAAATGGATCAAGGCTTATGAAGAAGTGGATCTTGGAAAATCTGATTTCTTCGAGCAAAAATCAAGACAATATACAAAAGTAAATCATGCAGATAACGGCTTTGACGAATTGTAATCTAAATAACCTGCCAAACTGGCAGGTTATTTTTCTCTGTCGAAAAAGTGTTCAAAAAGTTACAAAAAAATCGGAAATTTAATTGATAAATTTCCCTTCTTTTTTCCTATTTTTCCTGTATACTTTTAAACTGTGATACCTAATTGATACGGGTATGAAAAAAATCATTACGGCAAATGGAGAGATTGGGATGCTTCAAAAGCGAAAAAAACTGCAACCATCTGCTGGTTATTTATTAGTAAAAACGGCTTTTCTTTTGGGACTATGTCTTGTATTACTTGGAACGTGGAGCAGCAGTTCCGCAAAAAACGGGCAGCAAGAAAAGGCTGTCATTCCAACGGATAATGGTTCCATCCGCGAGACTCAAAAAAATGATTTACTCAAAAAAATTCAGCATAAGCAGCTCGCTTTACATATGCAAACGAAAGAAGAAATACAACAAAAAGAAGATGCCATCCGAAAGAAACATAATGAACTAAACAAAAAAACGGTATATTTAACCTTTGACGACGGACCTTCTCCATATACTCAGAAGCTGAATGATGTACTTAACGCAAACGATGTCAATGCCACTTTTTTCATGCTGGAGCCTAACATGAAAGAGTATAAAAAATCGCTCCTAGCCTTGAAGGAAAACGGCAATGCGTTAGGCTTGCACGGCGTTACCCACAGCCAGAAAAAATTTTATAAAACAAGCGATTCACCGCTTCTTGAGATGAAGCAAGCGCAAAATACCTTAAAATCAATAACTGGTGTAAACACCACTTTCGTTCGAACGCCATTTGGCAGCAAGCCCTCGTTAACCGAAACACAAAGAGATAACCTTGAAGAAGCAGGATTTTCCATTTGGGATTGGTGTATTGATAGCTACGATTGGAAATTCAGAGACTCACGTTATGTAAATGAAGTGATAATGCAGCTGGAAACGAAGGAAGCCGAGCATCTCAACCTTCCTAATATTATTTTACTGCACGACCGCCCTGAAACAGTCAACTCCCTTCAATCGCTAATCAATCGATTAAAGGAAAAAGGCTACTCTTTTGATACCCTTGATGAAAAGAAAGTGGATGTTTTTTCTTTTCGTTAAATGAAGAAGGCACCTGACTCATCAAATCAGGTGCCTTCTTTCCTTTTCATGTCGCTAACGAGCTCCCCGATTTTTTCGTGAATGACAAGATCAAACAGATCATCGTAAGCGGTAGGTTCCAGATTAACCAATGCCTTATTCAATCCCTGAATGTAATGCGCTTCCTGGGGAACAAGGTTTACGGGAGCGACCTCAAGAGAAGTACCTATCACAAGGAGAAGATCGGTTTTTTCGATCGTTTGGAAAAGCGTATCCAAATGATGAACCATGTCTCCAAAGAGAACAACGTCTGTCTTTACAATAAATCCGCACTCTGTCCCCTTCTCATTTATCCTTGTACATCTCGGGACATCCTCTTTAAGCAGATGGGAAAGATCATATTTGGTTTGGCACTTTGGGCAAGTACCGGTTTGGATTGATCCATGCAGTTCGTACACATACCGGCTACCTGCCTTTTTGTGCAGGCCATCGATGTTTTGGGTAAAAATCTCAATGCTTTTCCCCTGTTTCTCAAGCTCTGCCAAGTACAGATGCCCCTTGTTCGGCTCATGATTTCCGCTTGCTTTCATCTGAAAAAGACCTTTAAATTTAGGCCAAAATCGTTTCGGATATTGTTCAAAATAGCTCCTGCTCATCGCTTCCATTCTCGACATATCTTCAGCCCAGATGCCGCCTGCAGACCTAAAATCAGGAATCCCGGATTCGGTGCTCATGCCTGCGCCTGTTAAGACAGTAATATGATCTGCCTGATGAACGAAAGACTGAAAGACACTTCTCAGATCTTTCATCCGTATTCCCTCCTATTTTTCGATCTAGCTGTATTCTTTTTGCCGGCCTTGAATCTCAAAGGGCTCGCCTTCTTCTTGCTTAATAAATAATGTCTGGCTCGGATAAGCAAGCTCCACCTGTTCTTCCGCCAAAATCTCAATGATTTTATAATTCACATCCTGCCTGATATTCAAATGCTCCACCCAGGCAGTTGTCTTCGTATAAAAGTTGAAAAACAAATTTAAATTTCCGTCCTGAAATTGATTAAAATGAACCATAATCAGTTCATCGTGTATGCCATCATGAGCATCAAGCATTTCCTTTATCCTCTTAATTGCACTTGTCATATTTTCTTTAGGAGTTTCAAAGTCGATAAGTAACGAAAATGTAATCTGCCGTTTGCCCATTTTCGAAATGTTTGTAATCGGTTCATTCGCTAACGTTTTATTAGGAACGGTTACGAGTGACATTGCACCGGTACGAATCCTTGTACTTCGGAACGAAATGTCTTCCACTGACCCTTCAACACTCGGAGTGGAAATATAATCGCCAATATTGAACGGCTTTTCCGTAATAATAATGACGCCGCCAAAAAAGTTGGCAATCGAATCCTGAGCGGCGAGCGCAAAAGCAAGACCACCAATACCAAGCCCGGCTACAAACCCATTTACATCATAATCAAACTCCTGTGCAATGATACTTAAGCTTAATGCCACAAGAATAAAACGAGTGATTCTTGATAAAAAGGGTGTCAATATATCTTCCATTTCAGAATCAGATCGCCTATTAAATTTTGAAAAAATAAAAGAAGATGTCGATACGAAATTAAATAAGCCCCAAGTCAGCAATACAATGATCGAGGAGCGGAACAATCGAGAAATTAAAGTCGTTTGCCCGTCAATAAATGGGGCATATTGCACTGCCAAATAAATACCTAGGATGACAAAAAACCACCGGACCGGCTTCTCAAAAGCAAGGACAACATGATTAACAAATATGGTTCTTTTCGATTTGCCTGTCAGCTTTACGATAAAACTAAACAAATATTTCGTAAACAATTTACGTAATAGTAAAAATACCAGCAAGATTAGTAGACTGATGCCTACCTGCACTGTATTATCCCACGTCAAAATGTTATCAAACATTTGAAACTCTCCTTTATATTGTTTCAGGTTTTCATTATACTAAATTTTACGATTGAATGCTTCTTTTAATAGTCTATTGAAACTTATACGGAGGTTTCTTTGACATAAGGGCTCAGAGGATATTTGATGAAGCGTTGCAGCGACTGAGGGTTTATTGATTGTTTGTTGTCCCGCCTGGACTTCTTCTATGGCATTTTAAGGTATTCTGGAAGCAATTCGGAAAAAATCATTGAAATAAGCGGGGATGATCCATATTAACTACCTTGGGGATCACCGACAAAAAAAGAAAACTCCGGGGGGCTCCAGAGTTTTCGTTCACGTTTTACGGGTGAGACATCATACGGGAAACACTAATCCTTTTTCTTGGTCTGTGTTTGTTCTAGGAGAGTCGCTTTAAACATTTCAGCGTCAGTTTCAGCCTTAATCCTTTCCTCCACTTTAATTCTCCCTTTTCCCATTATCTCGCCTCCTTTTCTGACATTATAAAATATCAGAATATTTTGTAAATGATGCAAAAGGACTATTTTTCTGTCCTTACAGCGACTGCATTTTTGATGTAATTCATATTACGTGTATTAAGCACGGACTATTCTTTCAAGAAAAAATCAAAATCGCATCCTCCCCGGCTAATCTGTTATGATTAAAAAGATCCTATAGCAAGGGAGAAAATTAAGAATGAAGATTATTGCCCATCGGGGGGCATCGGGGTACGCTCCTGAGAATACATTTGCTGCGTTTGATCTTGCTGTAGAAATGGGTGCTGATTTTATCGAATTTGATATTCGAATGACAAAGGATTTTCAGCTTGCTGTTATCCATGATGATACAGTAGATCGAATAACTAACGGTTCTGGATTTGTGAAAGATTTTACAATGAGTGAGCTTTCGCAGCTCGATGCCGGGAGCTGGTTCGGAAGCGCCTTTTCCGGAGAAACAATTCATCAGCTTGAAGCTGTGCTCACACGATATTCGGGTAAGATCGGGATGCTCATAGAAATCAAGGACTCAGCTCTTCCGCATGATTTGCTTGTGTCTATCGGAAAGGCTATAGAATTGTTTCCGTTCAACTCACATACAGTAGTGCAATCTTTTCATCGATCTGTCATTCACTTGTTCAACAGCATGTTCCCTTCGATACCTACAGCTTTATTAGTGAGACCTAGGTTTGGAATGATTTCGAAAAAAAGACTTCGAAGCTACAAGTCATTTGTCGGCTATGTAAACCCAAAATACACCCTTGTAAATCCGAATTTGATTAGAGCGATTCATCAGGCCGGACTGAAATCATTCGTCTGGACGTTACGAAGCAAAAAAGCAATCGAGCGAATCAGTAAACTTCCCATTGATGGAGTGATTACGGATTACCCCGATTATTTTATAGGAAGAGATGGGCGAAGATGAAACAATTTGCTGCGGTTTTTTTCGGAGGTGCGCTAGGCACATTATTCCGATTTTTACTCAATGAACAAGCAATTCCATTTCCGATTCCTTATTGGAGCTGGCTGGAGAATACAGCAGGCAGCCTTATTTTAGGTATAGTAACAGGTTTTTATCTTTTTCACTCTAAAAAAACAGCCCTTTATGCGTTTTTGGGAGCAGGATTTTGCGGAGGATTTACGACGATGTCAGCCTTTGCGAAGGAGACTCTCCATTTAATGTATTCAGGTTCTCCAATGCTTGCCGCCGGATATATGGCCGCCACTGTCACTTTTGGGCTGCTTGCGGCATTGCTTGGCATTTTGATTGGAAGAAACTTTGCAAGCAAGCGAAAGGAGCGGATTACTCCATGATGATTTTGGCTGTGATGGCAGCTGGCGGCTTGGGTTCAGCTTTAAGATTTTGGCTGGGTCAGCTCATTTCTTCAAAAAAATACTATACACAAATTCCGATTGCGATTTTACTTATTAATGTACTCGGATCCTTTGGCCTCGGCATTTTTACATATTTACAAATGACGCATCCCGCTCTTATAACCATTATTTCAACCGGTTTTTTTGGTGCGTTCACTACATTCTCAACCTTCAGTGTGGAAGCAATCCAGCTCTTCATGGATCATAAGGTAAAGGAAGCGTTCGTTTATATTCTCCTATCTGTTTTCGGCTGTTTGCTTGCTTATGCAGCTGGTTTTTCTATTTACCTAATCTTACCTCTAAGCGGAGCGTAGTTGAAAATGTCTATACCCGAAGTTTCAGCTTGGTGAAGCGAGTTCACGGAAAAAAGCCCGGGCTTATTTTTTGTTCCGGGACGAGTATGGTCTTTAAGGGTCAATTTATGCTTACTGCTCGTTCATACGGGATAGATTCACCCGGCTTCTTGAATTTCGCTGATTTAACATCAAACCTCCAATTGCATTATGCTCTTCTTCTATAAAATTCGGCTGAGACTCAATTGTGCCATCTAAGATGAAAGAATCATCTGTTTGTTTCTTAGTTAACAATTCTTCGTTCTTATTAAATTCATTACTGCTATCGCCAACAATTTCTTCGAGTATATCCTCGATCGTAACAAGTCCCGCCGTTCCTCCGTATTCATCAATTAAGATGGCCATTGGAATACGTTCCCGCTGCATCCTTTTTAATAATTCACGAAGAGGTATGTGTTCGTTAGCTTCGATGACAGGACGTGTATAATCTTTTACAGAAAGCCTGCTGACTTCATCATCGCTCATAAACATTAAATCGATAAAAAGCTGCTTCGTATTCAGCATTCCGATAATATGATCCTTATCACCATTTTCAACAGGATATCTTGTGAACTTCTGATGCGAAACAGTTTTCAAAACATCAATTATGGACATATCATTTTTAACGGCAATCAATTTCGTTCTAGGTATCATGATATCTTTTGCAATTTGCTTATCGAACTCAAATATTTTATTTACGAATTTATATTCAGATGGATTAATTTCCCCGCTTTTTAAGCTCTCGGATAGAATTAATTTTAATTCTTCCTCGCTATGGGCTTCATGCTCAGAAACCATCTTCAAACCGAATATTCCTGTTAAGAGCCTGGCAGACCCGTTTAACACCAAAATGACAGGGTACATCATGATATAAAAAAAATGAAGCGGACGAGAAAACCATAAAGTAAGCTTCTCTGATTTTTGAATCGCAAGCGTTTTTGGTGCCAGCTCACCAATCACGACATGTAAAAATGTAATCGCGCCAAAAGCTGTTCCAAAGGTAATAATGCTGACAAGCGAATCCGGAAGGTTCATGTAACCAAATAAAGGACGAAGCAATCTTTCAAAGGTAGGCTCACCCAGCCAGCCAAGGCCTAATGCTGTGATGGTAATTCCAAGCTGGCAGACTGACAAATATTGATCCGAATCCTTCGTTATTTTCTTTGCAAGTACTGCCTGCTTATTGCCTTTTGTAACGAGCTGATCGATCTTGGAACCTCTTACTCTAACAATTGCAAATTCTGATGCGACAAAGAAAGCTGTTAAAGCAATTAGAATGCCAATATAAATCAGATTATCTATATCGTCCATTTCGTCTTATCCGGATGGATAAATCGCCACCTCCTAAAGGAATTCCATTCTCCCAAAAAGCAGATGTCCCGTTTCTGGTAATATTGTTATCCAGAGGGCCCCATCGTACCACCTCCAAGACAAAATATGTACATAAAAGCTCCAATCAATATCTAAAGCTATTCCTTATATTTTAGCACAAAATTTCAGAATATTAAGTTTTTAATTTAACTTTATGTACGGCTGGCGGATATAGACATTATGGATATTTAACTTTTTTATGATCTTTTTTTAAAACTGTTCTCTTGTATAATCTCATTACAATATATTAAACTATTCTCATAACTATCACGTTGTTCGGATAAGGAGGGATTCAGGTGGGGCTGAGAAATATCGTTTCGGCAGGCTGACAAAAGAAAGCAAAATACAGCAATTGTCTAATCTTGTATTCTTAGTAACTGGCAGCATGTTTACTAAGCTGCTACTACGGGAAAAATTTGCTTTAAACAGCTTCAATTTGTTGTTTGCCGCAAGCAGCAGTGAATGGCCCCGTCCGAATTCAAATTGAGGGTGAGGTGCCAAATCTTCTCAACTCAATTAAGATGAAATTGATCGCAATTCAACTAATAGCTTTTTTAGATCTATTCATATTCGATTTCAACGGAAGAAAGACAAATGAAGCTTTCTTCTATATACATCGGCCATTCAATTTTTATACCGCTGTTTAAGGCAAATGATTTTTAATCTTTCATTAAACAGGAGGTGTTTCCTTCATTCTGACTAAAGAATGAAGGCACTAATTGGAAATAGTTAATTTGATAATAGTCGCTATACTTATAGCTTTTACTGCGTTTTTCGTATCTTCTGAATTCGCGATTGTTAAATTGAGAAGCTCCAGAATCGATCAGCTGATAGCAGAAGGTAACAAACAGGCAATTGCAGCCAAGCACGTAACGACTCATCTTGACGAGTATTTATCTGCATGCCAATTAGGCATTACGGTTACTGCTATGGGTCTAGGATGGCTCGGGGAACCGACAATTGAACGAATGCTTTTGCCGTTATTTGAGCATTGGCATTTACCAGAATCTGTTTCGCATATTATTTCGTTCGCTATCGCTTTTGGCAGCATGACATTTTTGCATGTTGTCGTCGGTGAACTGGCGCCTAAAACGCTTGCCATCCAAAAAGCGGAACAGCTGACTCTTGTGTTTGCAAAACCATTGATTTGGTTTTACAGAATCGCCTTTCCTTTTATTTGGATATTGAATGGTTCAGCTCGTTTGTTATCGAGGGCTTTCGGATTAAAGCCTGTTTCAGAAAACGACATCGCACACTCAGAAGAGGAACTTCGCATCATATTGTCTGAAAGCTATAAAAGCGGCGAGATCAACCAATCTGAATTTAAATATGTAAACAAAATATTTGAATTTGATGACAGGCTTGCCAAAGAAATTATGATTCCGAGAACGGAAATCAGCAGTCTTTCAAAGGAAATATCAATAGAAGAAATGATGTCTCTAATTAAGGAAGAAGGATATACCCGCTATCCGATCGAGGATGGCGATAAGGATAACATTATTGGCATCATTAATATAAAAGAGGTATTAACGGCATGTATCAACGGCGATGCATCGAAAGAAGACTCTATCTCGAGTTTTATCAATCCGATTATTCATGTCATTGAAACGGTGCCAATTCATGAGCTGCTTCTCCGCATGCAAAAAGAACATCTTCATATGGCAATATTGACGGATGAATACGGAGGAACAGCAGGCCTTGTGACCGTGGAAGATATCATCGAAGAAATTGTTGGTGAAATCCGGGACGAATTTGATATTGATGAGATCAATGAAATTCGCAAGATTGAAGACGGACATTATATCCTTGATGGAAAAGTTTTAATTAATCAAGTCAACGAATTATTAGGAATTGAGCTTGAAAATGAAGAAGTAGACACGATAGGCGGCTGGTTCTTAACCCAAAAATATGATGTGACTAAAGGTGACTCCATTAGTGAGCAAGGATTTGAATTCATTATAGCCGAGATTGACGGACATCATGTCGCTTATGTAGAGGTAAAAAAGCATTCTGAAGATGATGAAATCGAAACAAAGAAAGAAGAATATATAAAAGCGCGTGAACAAGAAGCTTAATGTAGAAAAAGACACCGTTACAGGTGTCTTTTTCTACATTTGTTGAAGCTTTTTCTCAAGCTCCTTTATTCTCTCATTTAAAACATCCGTCATCATTGATAGCTTTTCTTTTTGCTTATATTCCGCAAAATCTTCCGGATAAATTGGTTCTCCAATAATCAGTTGCATTTTCCCTTTTTTGAATAAGTCTTTTTCATTCGAAGGGCCGCTGTAAGCTGCCGGAACGAGCGGACTTTTGCCAAGCTGGGCAATCGTAACGGCTCCTCTTTTTAACGGAACGTCCTCTGATGTTCTCGTTCCACTGGGAAAAATGCCTACTACCTCTCCCTTTTTTAAAAGCTGAATCGGGGTTTTAATGCTGCTCGGTCCGGGATTTTCCCGATCCACCGGGAACGCATGTATACTCTTAAGAAAATTTCCGATTAGACTTTTAGCAAAAAGCTCTTTTTTTGCCATATAGTGAATTTCATAGGGTATAATGCCAACCCCCAGTGCTATGACATCTACCCAGCCGGAATGTGTACATGAGATGACAAAGCCTGAATCTGTGGGTAAATTTTCTTTTTGATATACTTTAATGCCTCCGCGTAATCCTAGGATTAGCTTTAAAGCATAGACACAGAATTTATACATAATGCACGTCCTTTTTATAAGATTCATCGTTTGATAAATTCCCATTCATATTATAACAAATATTTAATACCTGGTACTAAAAAAATTAAAAATTTAAATGGACTTCATTTTTCTTTCATGCCATTTGATATTATAATAAAATTCGGCTTAAAAATCTTTATTCAGGTGCAACTTCGTGCCTTCCTTAAGCGTGTATTAAGAGAGGGGAGACAAGGCAGTGACGATCGATGAGATTTATCAACTTTATATGAACGATGTTTACCGTTTCCTGCTCTCCATGACCAAAGATAAACATTTAGCAGAAGACTTATTACAGGAAACCTTTATAAGAGCTTATATACATATTCACTCTTATGACCACAGCAAGGTAAAGCCTTGGCTTTTTCAGGTTGCAAGAAATGCCTTTATCGATTATGTAAGAAAACATAAAAAAGAGGTTACCCTTTCTGATGACATTATTTCCAGCCTGTTTCAAACCGCCGTTAAGAGCCCGGCACATGAAATTGAACTAAAGGAAGTTTTGACAATGTATATGGCCGAATTGCCTCAGAATTATAGGAAAGCCTTGGACTTGTATTATTTAAAAGAATTAAATTATAAAGAGGCATCAAATGTTATGAACATAACAGAAGCCAACTTTAAAAGTATATTATTCCGGGCAAGACAAAGGCTGAAAGCATTATACAACAGAGGTGTTCATGATGAATGAAGAGTTAAAAGCACGATTTGACAAATACAAAAATGGCGAAATGACAGAAGAAGAAATGGTTGAATTTGAAGGCGAGCTTGAAAAGCTGGAAACCTATCAAATGCTTCTGGACGAAGAAATGTTTGATGATCCAAACGAAGCTTCCATCAGTCCAGAGAAACAAAGAGCAATTCTTCAATATGGAAAAAACAAATCATATTTACGTATTTCCGTACTTGCCATTATTACAACATTAATGATTCTTCCTGTATGCACGTTGGGCAGCTATCTGTACTATGGTCTTGGAGGCAATTCCAGCAAAGGCAGTGAATTTATTCATACTGCAGCGATTACCCTTTCACTTACCGAGCCAAATCTCCAAATTGATACTGCAAATATTAAGAGCAGAGTAGAGCTGTTTGGTATGAAGGCAGATTTCCCTTTGCAAAGGCAAGTCGGGAATGAGCAGAAAGCAGCAGGCCATGAAGAAATAGCACTGCTGTTAAATCGAATCAAGAAGCCGAATAAAAGCTTTTATTATCAAGAAATTAATGATAATGACCGGATTTTCATTCACCCATCGAAAAAAGAAAAAAATGCTGTAAGAAACGCAGAATCCATTTTAAAACAACTGCCAGATGGAACGGTATCAGAGGCTTTCCTATCATTTGACCAAGCATACTCGACAAAAGAAATATATGAGAAGCTAAAAAAGTATGACATCCGGGTGATCTGGAAAGCAATCGAAACAGAAGCCAATTCGCAGGACCGACCTTATTCAAGGCCCATTGGTTTTCCTGGAAAAGATTCTGCCGCTATAACAACAATGACCAATCAGGTATCACAATCAGAGGATCAGCAATTCGAAAGTGCTCTTGCTTATATAACAGAACACCATAAATGGGCGGAATCAATAGCTGACCGCAAAGACTTAAACTTGAGTGAACGGCTTTCTTACATTAAACAAAACGGAGTTAATGTCTACGGAGTGGTTGTTACAGGCCCAACTAGAGAAATCGAGCATTTAATCCAGTCAGAGCCTATAAATGCAGCGAAATTGGGTGAGGTGGAATTATGGAATTAGTAAAAATATTTAAAGAACATAATGTATTTGGCTGGATATCCTGCGGTACAGCAGTCATTTCCCTGCTGCTATTGAATTTGGCCATTTTAAGTGACGTCACCTACTATACATTTCAAGCGATGCCATTCTCCATGGCAGCCATTCCATTAGGCATAATCGAACTAATTATAAAAAAAGGAAGAACTGGCCCCGGTATCTTAGGCATAATTCTGAACGTATTTGTTATTGCTTGCATATATACGATCGCTTCGATAAACATTAATTTAAATCTAACTTTTTAGCAAAAAGAGAGGGATTTCGCATCTCTCTCTTTTTTCATTCCTAAATTTCGTATTGCTAATACAAATTTAGCATTTCACATAAACGATAGAAATGAAACAGTCCATATAATTGTTCCTGATTACGCTTATTCAATTGCTTTTGAATATCAGAAACAATTATTTTCGCTTTATTAAAATCCCCTCCATCCAAGTTTTTCATTGCTTTTTTTAACTGCATAATCTCTTGGGAATAAACAGCGTTTTTCGTCGTTTTCATTAATAAAATTTTGATCATTTGAAACCTGTCAAATAACCGATAGTTATTATTTTTGTCCCGTATTGAAGTGATCAAGCCCTCTTTTTCCCAATACCTCAGAGCGGAAGCAGGAATTTGTGTTTTGGTGGATATGCTGCCAATTGTCATATACTTTTCCATTCTGAACTGTTCTTTAATCATATTTTCCAACATAGTTATTGCTTTTTCTGTTGTTTTTTTGTCCTCGTAAATAGCTGCTTGGGCTTTATTAATGATCCAGAGAGCAGAGTCCAGATCTTTCAGTTGTATGCTTTTAAGCACAATAGATGTAATCTCCATTCCAAATCCAGGAGACATAGCCACAATACATTCAAAATATGCAACGTGTTCCTCAGTATAAACGCGATAACCAGTGGATAATCTTTTGGGAGGAGGAACCATTCCCCGTGCTTCGTAATTTCGTAAAGAACTTGTGCTTATTTTCAGCCTTTTTGCTATATCAGCCGGCCTTAATTTATTTGACATTCACTGCCCTCCCCTCGATTATGAATACCTTTATATAAAGTTTTCTATATACATGACTATTATTTCAATGGATATTTTTCAAAACTTTAGCATTTGCTTTAATGTTGTACGATTGGTATGTAATGTAAAAAAATGACGGAGGGATACATATGACAATAGTAAATATTAAGCCTGAGATGTCAATTGAAGAGCTGGGACGAGAGCTATCTGGTTATATAGAAGAACACTGGAAAAAAGTCCTGGAGGAAAATATCGATGAGTTCAAATCACTATTTCCTGAATATGAAGACGCAACGTATGGCATGTATTTAGATAAGCTTATCCCGCCAGTTTGGAATGAGCTGGCGAAAAACGGCTTTCATTCTGCAGAAGAAGTTAAAGAAAATGATTTTGTAATTGCTGGCTGCTTAAACTTTAGGAATTCAATTGAAAAAGCCAAGTGGGGAACACCAGATCATGAAATGCGTGTATTTTGGATTGTCATTCAGAACAAACAGAAAAATAAGATCGGCACTATTATTTTTGAGATCTCTCACTCGCACGTACAGTTTGATCTCCCTGCACCGCCAACGATTACTGCATTTGCAGGTATTGAAAGAAAAGAAATCACTGCGAAAATTCACCAGCTAAAAGAAAGGACTAATTAAGTGAAATTCACGATGATTAGAAATGCTCCGGAGGATACCGGTCCAGTCCGGAGCATGAAAATAACTTAAGATGTCTTTCTTCTTATTAGTAAAATAGATCCGCCACCTGCTAATAGAAGTCCTAGTAAGATAAAGTGATAGGTTTCAGTTGCTGTATCAGGTAACTCATTCTGATTATTTCCTGAATTCGCCCCCACTGGTTCCGGGTCTGGCTGCGGATTCGGGCCTGGCTTCGGATCCGGGCCTGGCTTCGGATCCGGGCCTGGCTGCGGATCCGGGCCTGGCTGTGAATCCGGGCCTGGCTGTGGATCCGGGCCTGGCTGCGGATCTGGATCTGGCTTCGGATCTGGATCACAGCCACAGGTTGTCAATTTAACGATTCTGCCTTCAGCCTTATAATTAATCGGTCCTGTAAAGCTTTTTGCAAAATTCACTGTAGCCTCTATATCTTCAGGACCAGTTACAGGATTTTTTCCGAGCTGGCCGATTGGAAGATACTTAGAGCCTGTTGCTGTTTGCATAAAGTTATTTACTGTTACAGTATATGTCTTTTCAGGATCAATCGGGTCTCCATTCGGCATAGTGATTTCCGTTACTTTTCCAGTAACCGTGCTCCATTTGTATTTAAATCCGCTAATGCTGTAGTCAGGGCCATACTGTGGCGAGATTTGCGCATTCATAATCTCAGTAAGGTCCTTACCTTTTATCTCCAGCTTAACGAGCACGTTGTTAAATGGCTGAACATTAAAGAGTTCTCCCCATGTAATGTCACCTTTGTCAATGTTTTGACGGATTCCTCCACCATTCATCAGCGCAAAGTCAGAATTCATTTGCCAGCGCATTCCGTCGGCAATAAAGTTCCCTAAAGCATTATCACCGTCATTGGAATAACCGCCTGACATCCCAATGTCTGTCGTACCTACCACCTCATTAATGATTGGCTCAACCTGTTTTCCATAGTTTTCAAGAATACTTGCAACTGCTGGATCCGGTTCGATTTTTGACTGGTTGACAAATTCAATTTCTGCTTGCTTCTTCACGATATCTTTTGTTGCAGGATCCAATTCTAAATCAGTAATTCCGATTGCTTTCCCATACTCATTCGCTTGCACGATGAGTTTGCCATCGACGAGGCCATTCGCCACCATATGGTCATGTCCGCCAAAAATGACATCTACCTCATCGTTAACGCTTCTCGCCAAATCAGCAGACTCACCCACGATCTCATTCCCATTTTGCTTAGCAGTCATATGGGCTAAAACGGCAATCGCTTCAACTCCCTGTCCTTTTAATTCATTGACAGATTCATTGATTGCTGCAGCTTCGTCAGTGAATTGAAAATTTTTTATTTCCTCTGGCATCACCATTCCGGCAGCGGACTGTGTAACGACCCCGATAAAGGCGACTGGAATCCCATCAACTTGAATAATTTTATAAGGCGGCAGATAATCCTCTCCTGTGTCCTTATACTTACAGTTGGCACAAACAAGCGGGAAATTTTGCCCGTCATATCCTTTAGTCCCCTTGCCTTCAGGATGCTCTCCTCCATTAAGCATCCGCAAAAGCTCATTTGTGCCTTCGTCAAATTCATGGTTTCCTACTGTCCCTACGTCAAATCCGATTTCTTCCATAATTTCAACGGTCGGTTCATCCTGAAACAATGATGAAACGGGTGAGCTTCCGCCAATCATATCTCCTGTATGAACGATCAGCGTATTCTTTTGCTCTGCTTCCCTTTTCTTAAGATATGCCGCTGTATAATCCATCCGCCCAAAGGTTCCAGGAAGAGGATTTCCGTTGATCACCGGATCCTTAAACACCTGATCAATTTTTCCATGAAGATCGTTCATACTTAAGAGTCTTAAAGGGACATTATCATCTTCAGGCTGGTCTTGTTTTGCCTTGTAGCCTGCACCTTCAGCCTCCTGTGACGAAGCAAAAAACACGCGGGTTTCGACTGCTACTTCTTTAAATTGTTCCGGCTTAACATATGTCTTTGTGGAAGAATCGCCCACATATCGTAAGAGGCCTTTCCCTTGTTCCCTCGCTCTGAATTCAAACGGCAGCTCCTGCAAAGGATCTTCAGAATTCCAGATTCCAAGCTTATTTTCTTTTGCTTCTTTCACTGCATCTTGATAGAGCTTGTAATCCTCTTCGTTATCTACCGGCCATATAAAGTAAGAAACAGCTTTCCCTTTTTTGACTAGGTCTAAGTTCGTGTTTAATCCGTCGCTTTTCCGGATAACCTGGGCGAGCAGCCTGCCGTAGTCATCCTTTGTTTCTTTCCCTACTTTAAGGGAAACTTCATCACCAGGTTTGAGAATGGAATTCAAATAATCCTTTGCCTGATTTCCGTGGCGCAGCTGATTCTCATCCATTTCATTTTTAGGAGTGTGATAGGTTTCAGGTGTATCAACATTTACATATCTGACTGTATCCGCTCCTAAAACAGGAGTTTGCAGCTTGATCGTATCTCCGTCAACAACACGTTCTACCACTGCTTGATAATTATCATCAGGTCCCGGAGGTTCGGGTTGTTCAGCCAAAAGCTCAATGTCCCCGGCCTTTCTCGGCAATACTTGATACGAATTGTATTGTCCTAAAATACCGGTGAAATCATACCACTTGCCTTCCTCGATTGAATCAATGGCTCCGGTACCTTGCATAATTCTCAAGGTAATACCCTCTAATTGATCATTGATAATTGCAACGCTGTATCCTCCACCTGCTGCAGAAGATGGTTTTTTATCGACATAGCCCCTGACTTTAATAAGCTTGCCTTCATATGGCTCGGCAGTTTCACTTGCCAAAAGATCATGAATGGGTAGTGAAACTGGTGCCGGAAGTGCGTTTCCGCTTGAAATAACCTCTACTGATTCCGGAACGATTTCAGTCAGTTTATTATACTCGGTGATCTTTCCGGAAACGTTAACCTTCATCCCTTCTTTTAATTCAGGAAAAGTCCCTTGGGATAAATTGAACACGTTTATTCCGCCGGTTTTGTCCTGTATGTAAGAGGTATATTGACCCGTATTTCCGATGGCTTTTGAATCAGTCGTTACAATCCCCTGCACTTGAACCGTTTGGTTTTGCTTTGTTTTAGCCTCGTCAATATTAGTGATACCGGTTTCAGGAGGCGGCGCTTCTCCCCCGTCATCTACAAATTCTATCGCAGACGGACTTTTCAAACCGGGAATTGTAAAATACGGCTCTAACTTCCCGGTAATTTTCACTTTTTTCCCAATATTACCCGGATTTGCTGCTAGCCCGAATTGATCTCTATATCCTGCAGTAAGCTGAACCGGAAGAATCCTTGCAGTGTCCGTTTCGTCTTTGCTATCTGCAATGGCAAGATTATAATTGTCTTTAAATGGCGGATCCTTTTGAATCGTTGTTTTACTTACCGTATACCCAACAATATAGCCTTCAACAGTTCCTTCCCCTTGATTATTGCCTATTGCATCGGCAACTGATAAGGATGTTTCCGATTGTACCTCTGCATTTGCCGCAGGTACAACATAAGAAAGAGTCCCCGGTACAATTAATGCCAGAACCAATAGCAGCCTTACAACAGGCAATTTCGTCAGCCTCTTCATGTTTTTCCTCCCTTTTTTTCATACAAATAAAAAATATCATCGAATTGTGTAGAAATAGTATTTTAATTGTAAAAATAAAGTTATTTTGAAAAAAAGAGACTAATGACACTTATTTTTGGCAAAAAAAGCGGATTACATTTATGGCAATGCAACCCGAACGAGGCGGTCATCTGTTTCACCCTTTGTTCCTCTTCCATCTCCATTGTTTGTAATAAAATAAAGATGATCATCTATGATTTTTACATCTCTGATCCTTCCATAGCCATCCAGCCATTTGGAAACTTCAGCTGTTTTCGGATCAATGGTATAGATCCCTTCTCCTCTAAGAGCGGACATATATATGGTATTAGCATCTGCCTCGATTCCTGATGGAGCCCAAGTCGTTTCACCCGATTGGACAAGCGGAGCCTGCATTCCTTCTTGTGTTTCGTCTCCTTCTATTAACGGCCAGCCGTAATTTTTACCAGGTTCGATTTTGTTGATTTCGTCGTGAGCAGATTGACCATGCTCCGAACTGTAAAGATCATTACCGATCCATGCCAACCCTTGAGGATTGCGATGGCCATAGCTGTATACCGGGTTTCCGGAAAATGGATTATCCGCCGGGATGTCTCCGTTTAACTCAACACGAAGAATCTTTCCTGCCACATTGCCGGGGGCTTGTGCTGAATCCGGAACACCTGCATCCCCGGTTGTAATATAGAGCTTTTCATCAGGTCCAATTGCAAGCCTGCCTCCATTGTGAAATGTAGCTCCCGGAATATCAGCCATAATGGTTTCCGTTTCCGTCCAAGTTCGATCCTCAAGCTTTACTTTAACCACTCTGTTCTTCATTTCATTGTTATCCAAGTAGCTATGATAAATAAAAGCTTCACGGTTTTCACCAAAGTCTGGATGAAGCACGAATCCTAAAAGTCCGCCTTCCCCTACTGCATGAACCTCTTCCTTAAGCTGAAGCTGCATTTGTTCAACTTGACCATCGATAACCGAAGATATCGATCCATTTCTCTCCGTTAAATAAAATGTGCCATTGAATCCAGCAATATTCCACGGGATATCTAAATGCTCGGCAATAACCTCGTTATCCGGTGATTCAACTCCTGGTGCGGTTGTTTCACGGGGCTCCTCATCCGGTTCATTTTGGGAACAGCCCGTCATAAGCAGCAACAATAAGAGTAACGACAGCTTCTTATACAAAAAAATCCCCCTTTTAATAGCCTGTCCGATTTTTCTTCCTTTTCTTCTTCCACATGATTATGGGGATGTCCTCTAAATGAGACGGAAGATTCGAGAGATTTGATGAAAAACTAATCTTTCAAGCTCCAGATTTTCTGCGATTTTCGTCATGCTGGCAATGGAACTATAGAATACGGACTAACACGGTTGTCATTATTTATTCATCCCATCGATAGAATAAAAAAAGACCCTTAAAGGGCCTCATGATTTAGCTAAATTGACATGTTAAGAGATTATCACATTGTTTTCTTCTAGAGAGTTAGTCGTTAACGTCAAGTTGCTGGAGAAGTTATGCTTATTCACATAAGTTCTTTTCAATACAACAATTACTTAGTTTCAACCTGTTTCTCTCTCTTTAAAGTAAGTGCTAATAAGAAAGAAACAACAGCAAAAACCAGAGCTGCATAATAGACAGAATGAACTCCTTTTGTCATGCCTTGTATTTTGAGAATCATTTTATTCGCTTCAGACGACTCTTCAATAAAGTGTTGAGATGTCATTGTCATTACACTTGTATAAAGAGCTGGACCGATGGCACCTGCAATTTGATTAATTGTATTCGAAATGGCTGAGCCGTGAGCGTGCAGCTCTTTCGGAACTTGGTTTAGTGCCAGCGTCATAACAGGTCCAACGGTTAGTCCTACGCCAATCGTAAAGAAGGCATATAAAATCATAGCTTCCATTGTGGTTGTTTCACTCGAAATGCGAGTAAATAAACCTAATATAAAGAGTAAAAGAACTAAACCAACGATTAGGAGCGGTTTAAAGCCAATTTTATCAAATAATCTTCCCCCTATCATCGCGGTGAAGGCGAGAGTTATTCCACCAGGTAGCATAAGTATTCCGGTTTCTAAAGGAGATAACTCAGCAGCCGTTTGAAAATAGAGAGGTAAAATAAGCATCATCGAAAACTGGATCATCATGATCAAAAACATCAAAAAGATGGACCGAGAAAAAATAGATGATTTAAATGGCTCCATACTAATCAGAGGAGATTCCATCTTTGTTTGTTTTTTCACAAAAACAGCAAGGGCTATCACTCCAATAGCAAGTGTAATCCATACAAATGGATTGCTCCATCCAGAGCCTTCGCCAGCTACACTAAACCCATACACGACTCCTCCAAAACCTAGAGTAGAGAGAACAACAGAGGGAATATGAATGGTCGGTCTAGAAGTTTTCAACACGTTTTTAAGTTTATAAACGGCAAACAATAATATAACCACTGCTGCGATAAAAAGTCCTAAGAAGATAATGCGCCATGAGTAATATTGAATGGCTAAACCTGAAAGTACAGGTCCTATGGCCGGCGCAAATAAAATTGCTACTTGAAATATCCCAATCACTGTTCCGCGCTTATGTATGGGTACAAGCGTTAACATCGTACTCATGACTAATGGTAAAACAATGCCTGTTCCTAGGGCTTGAATCATTCTGGCTATTAACAGTACCGAAAATAAAGGCGTGATAAGAGCCATAAACGAACCAACTACATATAAGCCCATTGCTGTGATAAACAACTGTCTAAGCGTAAATCTTTGAATCAAAAAGGCAGATATGGGAACTGATATTCCAATAATCAGCATATATCCCGTAGTTAGCCACTGAGCGGAACTTGTACTAACATGAAAATTTGAAATGATGTTTGGTAAGGCAACATTCATAACCGTTTCACTTATTAAACATAGGAAATTCCCTAAAATTAAGATGAAGAGAATAAGTTTACTTTCCCTGCTCATCTTGTCTTCACTGATTGTCATAGTCTTTCTCCTTCTGTATAGATATCGAGTAATAAAGTCAAAGCTTGTTTTTATTAATTTTTTCTTTATCTCCATTTGACAAACCCATATGAAGTTTCGGCATGCCACGAGCAACAAGTCGAATAGACGACGCTAACAAACACGGGTGACGTTTTGTCCGTTCACTTTCCGGACGATCCGCCCATTTGTGATAACAGCTTCGGGGAAACATTCATCACTTTGCACATCTTCTCTACACAATTTGAAGCGATTCTCCTAGATGAATGAGAAAATTACCAGTGGTCTTTCGCGAAGAAGTGTATAGCATTTTTTTATAATGGCATTCTCCTCCTCCAATTCACGAATTCGCTTTTGAATTGACCCTCTGATATTCTACTTGTTTTGGTCGATCCTCATTTGTACCGTTCTTCTTTTGAAATCTTCATCATACGTTTTTCTCTCATGTAGACACCTCAAATGTTTATTTAGTTTATCATAAACTATGTTAACTTTTTTAGTCTAATATCATTACTCATATTCATACAATTTGATTTCCTTTAATTAGTACAACTTTGCTTAAAACAAAGGAGGTTGCTAGGAGGCTGACTCTTCACCTCTTACAACCCTCTCCGAATATTTTCTTATAAATCAGCAAGAACTGATAAATTACATCTTCAATAAAACAGGCTAACGCGTATGTCAGCCTGTTTTGTTATTTGATATTCAGATAGTTCGGGTCCTTCAAAATACAAACCATATGAAGCAGAAATGCTTGCGGACTCCGCAATTATTCAGTCACACCCAATGCCGTAAGCATATTTATAAAATTATGGCTGTATTGATCATGGCTAAAATTTGTACTTACATGGATCAATCCATTGGAGCGTATATATTCTCTTAATTCCACATTGGTCATTAAATCAATCGCTTCTAAAACTGCTTGCTGTACATTCCCTAATATATAATACTTTCCAGTTTGGTTGTAAATAACAGAGCTTTTCACACCGTCAGAATTCGTCGTTAAAATCGGACACCTGCAGCTTAAAGCTTCCAGGGCTGAATAGGGAGCGCCCTCCACCTTGGATGTCATACATAGAAAACCACCTGAGTCTCCGATTATCGAAAAATACTCAGCCATTTTTGCATTTGGAATATTTTCAAAGATTGAAAGATTATTTACTAAGCCTAACTGATATATCAATTTTTCAAATTCTATGCGTTCATGAGGAACAGAAAGCGTTTTGTCTTCAAACATATATAACTGTATATTCGGGTTAAATTGATGGATGAGCTGATGGCCGATGTGGAGGAATTCTCTCCAGTTTTTATTATCTTCAATCCGGCCAATCCAAGCGATGATTGGATGTGGAGCTTGTGGGAGCTTTTGATAACCAAATTGACCTGTATCGAAACAATTATTGAAGCTGAATTTTGGGATCGCGGGAAATAATTCGTCCATCAAATCTACAATATGCGGAGTTTTAGGATTGAGTAACGCATTTGCATGACTGTTGATTGCGGGACTGCCGTTAGTGAGGAATTCTCTTGCAAATTTTTTTGAACCTAGACCTTGAATTTCTATAATTAACTTTCCTTGATAGCCTAAACTTCTGAATAATGGCAGAATATTATAATCAGAGACGATAACAATAGCACTATATTGTCCATTGTCTAATATTTCTTTAATCATTTTTGGATCTTTTCCAATAAAAGTAGGACCATCAAAGTGATTGACCATATCTCTCCTAGTTTCATAATACAGACAATGGCAGTTGATATTGAATTTTTTCAAAGCTGCACATCTCTGACGGTTCAAAGTTTCAACCCCGCCGCTTGGTATATAAAAAACAAATAATACGTTCATTCAATTCCCCTTAAAGGAGCCCACCTCCAAAAAAATATGAGTTTTCTTGTTTAAGCCTTCCTGTAACCGAGACTATTCGAAATGTTTAACATATTAATTAATTTGGTTAGACATAAACTATCTTTTAAATTATAACCTTTTGAATATAGTAATGTGATGGCGGTCGATGTCGTATTCATATGATGCGAGAGGTTTAGTTCTGCTTCAGAAGTTTCTATCACTCTAATTCTGACATCAGTTATCCCCATATTTACCAATTTGTTTCTTACCTGATGCGTACAGTCTAGTATGATTAACAAGTAGTGAGAATAGTATTGTTCCAATAGATTTTCTATATCTTCAAATGTTTTATCATCGAGAGTGAATACAGGAAAAAGAATGGTTGTTTCGTATGGTATCCCTCTTCGTTTACGAGCTTTATCTCTGGCTGAATTAAACTGGTCCCGCCACCAGCGATGCTTTATATCATCAGTATGAATCTGTCTCGAAAGACTTAATGGTGAATGAAATCTGTAACCCATCAGATCTTCTGCTACAAATTCAATATCACAAATTTCTGAGAGACGCAGCCAATATTCATAATCCTCGACTGGCTCGAGATAATATCCGCCGGTTTGCTGTGCATAGATTTTTTTATACATAAAGGAGGTTCCAATAAAACCGGCATCCAGCATGTCTTCTTTCTTACAATTTCGTTGCCATTCACGGAATCCATCTTGTTCGGATTTGCTATACTTGCAGTTCCCGTGTTCATCTATATGATCAAAACAACTATAATCAAGTCCAACATTTGAAGGTGCATTTATTAGTTTTTTACGGAGCTTTTTTATAAAATCAGGATATAAAATATTATCACTTGATCCCCATGTTAAATATTGAACCTCATCTATAGTAAATAAGTAATCAAATCCAGTGTTCAGAGCCTTTGAAATTCCCTCGTTGACCGGCTTTTCAATAATTGTTATTCTTGGATCATTTTGATAAGAATAAATAATGTTCCTCGTCTCTTCATTTGCACCATCAATTACAATTACTAGATGAAATTTTTTGTAAGTTTGTTGGAGAACTGAATTTAAAGCCAATATTAAATAATGAGGATCTTGGTTATAAACCGGCATTACCATTCCAACGTCGTTCATTGTATTACCTCCGAATTAGTGATTCACTTTTATTAAAAATTCAAAATTAGTTATGCAGGTCCATTTCTTTAGTAATTAACTTACCTATTGCACTATCATACCTTTGTTTTATCATTTCAAATTCTTTAATTAATATCTCATGAAACCTTTGAGTTCCCATCTGATTGTGGATTCGATATTTAACGAGCGCTTCATGCATATAAAAGAATTCATAATGCTGCACGGCACGAAGCCAAAAATCGTAATCCTGTGTAAACTTTAATTTCTCATTAAAAAAGCCAATTTCCGAGAAAATCTTTTTATTCATCATGACAGTGCAGCCATTAATCGGATTTGAGACTAGTAAAAATTGCAAAAAACTAATTTTATCCATAAAGTATTTACCTGCAAATTCTGAGAAAACATGGGTATTTTCATTAATTAACGAAAAATTTGTATAGCTAATAGGGGTATTTTTCTGTCTCATGAAGTTTAGTTGTTTTGATACTTTATCTTTGTAATATAGATCGTCTGAGCTTAACCAGGCGATATAATCCCCTGTTGCATTCAAAATTCCTAAATTAAGAGCACTCGCCGTGCCTCCATTTCCCTTTTCCACATATACGATCCGTTTTAAAAAGGGAGTTAATTTTTCCGTATATTCAGTCGACCCATCGTTTACGACAATGACTTCAATGTTGGGATATGTCTGGTTTAATGCACTCTCAATCGCTTGGTCGATGTATGGGCAATTGTAGAATGGAATTACAATAGAAACCCTTGACATAAATGTTCTCTTCTTTCTAATAATATTTTGATTTGAAAACCAAAACTTCTCTGCTTTAAGCCAACTCACTTGCCTAATGACTTATTTATTAGGTTTGATTGAAAAGGAATTTCTCTTGTGAATACGATACGTGTTTGAAAAAAATTTCAACGTTATGTCATTCTTCTTCCAGGTCTTCGTTTTAGGTGCTAGAAAATCTTGTCGGGTCTGACCTCTCTTAATAAGCGATACAATATGTTATATGATAGATAAAAAAAGGATAGGGCTATTGCCATCTTTTCAAATTGTTTCTCAAAGGATTGAATGATTAGTATTAGTGGTCATGTACACAAAAAGGATAGATAGATCTAGAGTGAAAGGAAGGAATCGCTATGGAATATAATAATGAAAACATGAAGTCAAAAGGGGAGAAAACAAAAGGCTAGCCAAGAGGGACAAAAACACATAGGAGAAGATGTAGAGAACGCCAATCAAATTGCTAAGAAAAATGGAAAGAATATAATCAAAGATGCAACGAATGAACCGGGGCTCGGCGATCAAGACACGTCAGAAAATTAAATATTAAAAACTATTTTTAAAGAAGGCGGACCATCACGTGTACGCCGCCCTATTTTTTATACTTACTTTGAATTCTAGTAATTCTGTCTCATTTAGAAACTGTTTTATTTGTCCGGTCTTCTTGAACAAATTGATTATTAGGCTTATTGAGGTCTAAATGATCTCTAAGAGTATCTCCTTCATAATCGAGACGGAATAACCTCCGTTCCTGCAAAATAGGAATTACAAGATTCACAAAATCATTAAGCCCATCTGGCAGCAAGGGGAATTGAACCATAAATCCATCAGCAGCTTTTTCAGTGAACCACTTTTCCATCTCATCTGCAATTTGAGCAGGTGTACCGACAAATCCGTCTCTTCTTGCTGCACCAAAAAATCTCGTGTAAAGGTCGCCAATAGTTAGGTTTTCTTCCTCGATGATTTTTTTCATTTCAGTAAACTGGCTTTGGATACTGTTAACAGGAGGAAATTCCACCTCTGATGCAGGTGTATCAAGGCTGTATTTTGTGAAATCGACATTGCCCATGTATCCTGATACGAACTTCAAGCCTTCGTATGGATCAACGAGCTTTTGCAAGTCATAGTATTTTTGCAGAGCTTTTTCCTCAGTTTCTCCAACGATCGGGGAAATGCCGTGAAGGATGTGGAGTTCATCCTCGGTTCTGCCATACTCTGGGAGCCTTGCTTTAAGCTCTTTATAAAAGCTCTTTGCTTCCTCAATATTATCCCGATGGGCAAATACAACTTCTGCGGTTCTTGCCGCCAACCTTTGCCCCGGCTCAGAAGAACCAGCTTGAATTATTACCGGCTGTCCTTGCGAAGAGCGTGCAATATTTAATGGTCCTTTTACCGAGAAATATTTCCCTTTATAATGGAGTTCATGTACTTTATTTTGATCAAAAAACTTTCCTGATTCCTTATTATATATAAATGCATCATCTTCCCATGAATCCCATAACCCCTTGACAACATCAAGGAATTCTTCCGCTCGTTCATAGCGATGATCATGCTCCCAGTGATTTTCGCGGCTAAAATTCAGAGCAGTTTCTCCTGTAGCATCAGCCGTAGTCACAACATTCCAGCCTGCTCTCCCTCCGCTTACGTGATCTACAGATGCAAACTGACGCGCAAGCGTGTAAGGTTCATTGTAAGTCGTTGATGCTGTTGCCGCGATTCCGATTTTCTCTGTAGCCGTCGCCATTGCTGTAATGATTACGATTGGATCAAACCGATTCAGGATCTGCGGATGAGATTCTGCGTTTACTGCCAGGCTATCTGCAATGAAGGCAATATCAAATTTCCCTTTTTCCGCGATTTGTGCAAGCATTTTATAATAGGAAGGATCAATGCTTGCATTCGGTTTAGAATCAGGATGCCGCCATGAAGCAACGTGCATGCCTGTGCCGATTAAATACGCCGCAAGCTTCATTTTTCTAGCTTTTGTCATTTCCTTCCCCCCATTTAACCTATTTACTTTTATAAGTCTCTTTATAAGTACTCAATTCTTCCAAGCTAATAAAGGTTGGAATATAGTTTCCTTTATATGTTTCTTCTATGAATTTAGCAGTATCATCAGATTGATAGATTTCTACGAGTTTTTTTAAAGATGCTTTATCCTTATCTTCATTTCTCGCAGCAATGATATTAATATACGGCTTCGCTGTTTTACTTTCGTGAATAAGCGCGTCCTTCAAACTAAGGCCGGCTTCAACAGCGACACCATTGTTAATAATTGAACCTGCTGTGTCCTGCATGACTCGTGGAGTATTGGCTCCATCAACCGGAACAATTTCTATTTTCTTAGGGTTATCTTTAATTTTATCTTCACCGCCGTTACCATCAAAGTCATCAACAACGGTTAAGAGGCCTGCTTCCTGCAGAAGGATTAATGCCCTGCCCCAGTTTGACTGGTCATTTGGTACAGCAATTTGCGCTCCATCAGGAATTTCCTCAACAGATTTATATTTCTCAGAGTAAAGGCCCAGTGGAGCAATAATAGTCGTACCAATTGGCACAATATCAGTACCATTCTTTTCATTAAAAACATCTAAATAAGCAACGTGCTGAAATGCATTTACATCAATATCTCCCGCTGCTAATGACTGATCCGGGTCATACGCGGAAGAAAAATTCACAATTTCCAGCTCCAATCCTTCTTTTTCTGCCTTATCCTTGATAAATTCCCACGTACGAAGCTCTGAATTTCTAATGCCTACCTTAATTTTATCTTTTTCTCCTTTTCCGCTGGATGACACGCTTGAGCAGCCTGTTAAAGCAAGAATAACGATGAAAAATATGAATAATGCCGATTTCTTCATTTATAATTCTCCCCTGTCTTTTTATAACCAACGCTCTAATTCCCACTATTTGCAATTATGAAATAACAGTCTTTTATACTCTTCTGATTTTTCGTTCGACAACATTGCCGATCGACTGGATACCCTGTACGATGATAACAAGAAGAACTACAGTAACGACAATCGTAATCGTACTGAACCGTTGATAGCCATAGGTGATGGCCAAGTCTCCAAGTCCGCCTCCTCCAATAGCACCAGCCATTGCAGTCGCTCCTATCAATCCAATCGTTACCGTCGTTAAGCTTAGGATCAGGGAAGCAAATGCCTCAGGTATTAAAAATCGGAAAATGATTTGCATCTTTGAAGCACCCATTGCTTGGGCTGCATCGATAATGCCTTCTTTTACCTCAAGCAAGGAATTCTCAACAAGCCTGGACATATAAGGCCCAATATGTAAAACTAGCGGAACTATGGCGGCTGTTGTACCTATCGTTGTACCGACAACCAGCCTGGTAAACGGAATGATAGCCACGAGCAATATTATAAACGGAATAGATCTGAAGATATTTACGACCGGATTCAAGATCGAAAAAATAAACCGGTTTTCAAAAATATGTCCTTTTCGTGTAACAACCAGCAAAATTCCCAGCGGAATCCCAATCAAAGCTCCGAAAAAAAGCGAAGCACTAACCATGTACAATGTTTCCAACAAGGCTGCTATGATCAGTTCTGTGCTTACTTCTAACATTATCAATCACCTCTCTAATATTGACTTTTTGTTCTGAAATATAGGCCCTGGCACGTTCAATTTCAGCTTCGGCTCCTATCAACTCCACAATTAAATGACCGAATGGAATTCCTTGAAGCTCAGTAATATTTCCAAACAAAATATTGGCTTCGACGTCAAAAAGCTTGGCTACATCAGAAATAACATGCTGCCCTGTACTAGTTCCAAGAAATTCAAATTTATAAATTTCGCTATAGCGTTCACTGTTTTCCAGCAAATCATAAACACTTTGCGGAATTTCATCACGAACGATCGAACGAACAAAATTTTTGGCGGTCTCGGTTTGTGGATTTGAAAAAATATCAAAAACACTTCCCGTTTCAATAATTTTGCCGCCCTCCATTACGGCTACCCGATTGCAAATCTGTTTGATAACGTCCATTTCATGTGTAATGATCAATATCGTAATTCGATATTCTTCATTGATTTTTTTGAGCAGCTTCAAAATAGATTCTGTTGTTTGCGGATCAAGTGCCGAGGTTGCTTCATCACATAGTAGAATCGAGGGATTTGTCGCTAAGGCGCGAGCAATGCCCACCCTCTGCTTTTGTCCTCCTGAAAGCTGGTCTGGATAATTTTCAACTTTATCCTCCAGACCGACAAAACGAAGCAGCTCCTCCACTCGCTGTTTTATTTCCTTTTTAGGCTTTTTACTTAATAAAAGAGGCATTGCTATATTTTCAAACACCGTTTTTGAATCAAGTAAATTAAAATGCTGAAATATCATGCCGATATTTTTCTTCGCTTTCCTTAGCTCTTTATCGGACAATTTTGCCAAATTTTGCCCATCAACTATGACTTCTCCGGAAGTTGGAGATTCCAGCAAATTAACAGTACGGATCAGCGTGCTTTTACCTGCACCACTTAATCCGATTACGCCGAAGATATCACCTTTATCTACTGTTAATTGAATATCTTTTAGTGCTTCTATCTTTTTTCCGCCGCTTTCAAACATTTTAGAAACTTTTTCAAATTTAATCATGGCAATCCCTTCCCTGCATTATGTTAAGCTTTACTAGAAAGCCGGAATTACAGCACCCTCGAATGTATCTTCTATATATTTTCTAACCTCTTCTGTAGTTAGTTCCTTTGCCAGCTTTTGAATGCTTTCATCATCTTTTTTGTCTGGCGTCGTTACTAAAATATTTACGTAAGGAGATTCCTTTCCTTCTATAATCAATGCATCGTCAACCGGTTTAAGATCAGCCTCCAGGGCATAATTCGTATTGATCGCCGAAGCTTCCACATCATCGAGAGAGCGGACTAGAAGCGGTCCATCAACTGCGATAAATTCAAGTTTTTTCTCATTCTTTGAAATGTCTTCAACTGTAAAGGCATTATCGCCGGATTGATCATTATCAAGTTCGATAATCCCATTATCAGCAAACAGCTGCAGTGCGCGCGAAAAATTCACTGGATCTTTTGGAACAGCAACCTTTGCCCCTTCTGACAATTCATCAATCGATTTTATTTTTTTTGAGTAAACACCGAAGGGCTCAATATGCACTCCTTTTACATTGACAAGATTCAGTCCGCTATCTTTATTCGTTTGTTCTAAGTATGGTGTATGTTGAAAATAGTTTGCATCTAGTTCACCGTTTGCCGTTTGTTCATTTGTTTGTATCCCATCATTAATAGCTACAACCTCAAGTTTAATTCCCTGTTCTTTCAATTTAGGTTCAATAAACTTTAATATTTCTGCGTGAGGTGTTGATGCTGCGCCTACTTTTAGGACGACATCCTTCTTCTTGTCGCTCGTTCCAGTTGATGCTGCGCTGTCATTGTTGCCGCATCCACTTGCAATCATTAATAATATAAGTAAAATAAACCAGCGATACTTCTTCATTTGTCCGTCTCCCCCAAAATGATTCTTATTAAAATTACCTTTTATAAAAAAAGACAAAAACATTGAGAATATAATAATACTCATCGTTTTCGTCTCCAGTGGTCCGGTCGACAGTTATTTGATTGTATGATGGCTAACGATAAGGTATTCACATTTATTCCAACTAAACTTATCAGATTAATCTTGTTAAAAACAATAGCAAACACATTTTTACCTGTCAATAACAGCTTATAAAAATTTTAAAGATGATAACTTCTTTAAAACACACTTGACAGATAGGAATTATTGTAATAATCTCTGAATTAATTTTCAAAACAGAAATAAAAGAGGAAAATCATTTAGCAAATCTAAGGAGGAATTCAAATGTCAGAAGAAAGACGATTACGAAGCGAAACAAAATCTATTCATGCTGGACAGCAACTTGATCCCGCCACTTTATCCCGTGCTGTACCTATTTATCAAACCACTTCATTCGGATTTCGTGACAGTGAACATGCAGCAAGCTTGTTTGATTTAAGTGAAGAAGGCTATGTATATACACGAATTATCAATCCTACTACAGATGTTTTCGAACAGAGAATTGCCTCTTTAGAAGGCGGCGTTGGCGCACTAGGCGTTGCATCTGGACAGGCCGCAACCACATACTCTATTCTCAATATCGCTTCTTCTGGTGATGAAATTGTTTCCTCCAACAGTTTATATGGGGGAACATACAATTTATTTTCCTCTACCCTGCCCAAATTCGGCATTCACGTGAAGTTTGTAGACCCTGTAGACCCTGAAAACTTTAAAAAAGCCATTACTTCAAAGACGAAAGCCATTTACGCAGAATCTGTAGGAAACCCTAAAGGCGATATTTTAGATATTCAATCCGTTGCAGATATCGCTCATGAAAACGGTATCCCTCTTATTGTAGATAATACATTGCCGAGTCCGCATCTTTTGCGGCCGATTGATTTCGGAGCAGATATTGTCGTTCACTCAGCAACGAAGTTTATCGGCGGTCATGGAACCGCCATAGGAGGAGTGATTGTCGATAGCGGAAAATTCGACTGGGCTGCCAGTGGAAAATTCCCAGACTTAACCGAGCCAGATCCAAGTTACCACGGCATCGTTTACACTGAGGCTGCAGGTGAAGCCGCTTATATCACAAAAGCCCGGGTTCAATTATTAAGGGATATAGGTGCAGCTCTATCTCCATTTAATTCATTTCTTTTGCTTCAAGGATTAGAAACATTGCATCTTAGATTAGAACGGCATAGTGAGAATGCTCTGAAAACTGCAGAATTCCTAGAATCGCATGAACTGGTCGAATGGGTTAGTTACGCAGGTTTAAGCAGCCACCCATCATATTCGTTAGCTCAAAAATACTTACCTAAAGGACAAGGAGCTATTTTGACATTTGGAATAAAGGGCGGCGTAGAAGCAGCCAAAAAATTGATTGACTCTGTACAGCTATTTTCTCATTTAGCAAATATAGGAGACTCTAAGTCACTTATTATTCATCCGGCAAGCACAACACACCAACAACTGTCTGAACAAGAACAGCTCTTATCCGGGGTAACACCAGAACTTATACGATTGTCTGTAGGGACAGAGGCAATTGAAGATATATTAGAAGACTTAGACTCGGCACTTAAAGCCAGCCAACAATCGAAAAAGACTACACACGCTTCATAAACTTATTACCTTTTAGTAAAACGGTCATTTACAAAACGCTTCACGCTTTTCGTATTCACAGGACCCCTTATATAGGGGTTTTTCATTTTTATATGAGTATGTCTCAGCCCTCCCTCATGTTCATCCAGAAATAAGCTGATTAGATAGAAAAGAAAATATTTTTTTAAAAAAATCATTCTTGTGTTGATTTCGCTGAAAATCCATTATATGATATATAAAACCTATATAACCAATTGTTTAACTCGGAATTAATTTCTTATTTATCGCTGAGTCTAAATCCCGGCAAAAAGTCCATTTTGTTCGGGAGAATTACACTTGAAAAGGGGAGAAAGTAGTTGTCTTCAAAAAATAAAATTGATCAAGAAGTCATTGATAAAATCATCAGTTTTTTGGAAGGTATTGAGTATGGAACAATCCAGATCACCATCCACGACTCTCAAGTAACACAAATCGAAAAAGGTGAGAAATTTCGTTTTTCTTTGAAAAAAGGCGAGGAGCAGTTAAGAAGATTTAAAACGAACTAGAATAATGGTTTCAAAACTAACGAGCTTATATTTAACAATAATTTCTTATTTTCGACCTGCTTGTATGAAACCAACTGGATAATTAGAGGTTAAATTTATGTTATAAATGTGGAATTTTTTGTTTTGAATGACTCTTCTAATGATAAACGATAAAACGTTAGCTTTCTAAAGGGGAGGATAAATAAATGTCCAAGTTGAGTGAAGCAGTATATCGGAGGAAAGAAAAATTAATTGAAGAGTTAATTGCATTAGGTATATATAAAAAAGAGGAACATCATCTCTATGAATTAACATTATCTGAGATTGAAACTGAATACAGTCATGAAATAGAACGAAAGAAACCACTTGAATAACTTAAAGGCTTAATCGACTAAAGGAGTGTTTTCGTTGGCATTAACAGCTTCATCTCCAAACTTTAATGAAGATCGGCTTATTTCAGGCAGAGTAGTCACAGGCAGGAAGCTAGGAAGACAATTAGGCTTTCCTACAGCTAATATTGATGCGAATGTTAACGGCTTGGTTAATGGAGTTTACGGTGTCGTTGCCGAACTCCGTGAAACGAAGTATTTAGGTGTAATGAATATAGGTGTAAAACCAACTGTTGATTCAAATTTACAAAAAACAACGGAAATATTCCTATTAGATTTTAATGACAATATATACGGAGAATATTTAGTATGCGAGTTACTCTTTAAAATTAGAGAGGAAAGAAAGTTTGCTTCATTAGAGTTATTAAAGCAACAAATCAAGGAGGATATTTTATATGCGAAAGAACGTTTTAAACTCACTGGAATTACTACAAAATCCGAGCAAAACTACTTTACTGAAAAACGAGTATTTAAATCTTCCTGACTTGAGCTTTTATAACAAATGCAATCAAATGTACCGTATAAATAGAGGGGTATATAATTCAATAGATAATTGGTTTTACGAGTATGGTGTGATTAATATTATGTTTAGACGCATCTATATTTTAGCTTTTTTAGAATTTGTGAAAGACGAAAATCATGATTCTCAGAAATTTATGAGATTTGGACATGGCGGACTGACGATAAAACTTAAGGAATTCACTACGACTTTTTCAAATGAATATTTTGTGACCAGTCAACTGGAGCAGCAATTCTTACACTAGAAGAATGTGCTGCTTTTTTTATCATTAATTTTGAAAGTCACAGGTCGTTAGATAGAAAACTGATTAATAACTGGAGGAACAACATATGGGTTATAAGCTTGGTTTGTTGGATCAAAGTCCAATTCATGATGGAGAGACAGCATTTGATGCACTGCAGCAAACGATTCGTCTAGCCCAACAGGCAGAAGAATGGGGCTATTCACGTTTTTGGGTTTCAGAACATCACCATGCAGAGCAACTGGCTGGATCATCACCTGAAGTGTTAATCTCCTATTTGCTGGCCAGGACGAATTCTATCCGTGTAGGATCAGGCGGCGTTATGCTTCAGCATTACAGTCCTTATAAAGTAGCTGAAAATTTTCACGTCCTATCCACATTGGCACCTGACAGAGTAGATCTTGGCATTGGAAAAGCTCCAGGCGGCCTCCCCCTTTCCACAAGAGCACTGCAGTTCGGAACGATAAATGATGGAAAAGATTTTGAAGGCAGATTCTCATTTCTGCATCAATTACTTGAAAATTCAGTCGATAAAACGCATCCGCTTGCGGGTATTCAAGCTACACCGCTTCCGGCTGGAAAAACGGAGAACTATTTACTTGGCGCAAGTCCTAAAAGTGCAGAATTGGCTGCTAAATTTGGCTGGAATTTCGTTTTTGCAAGATTTATTAACAGCGATGATACGATTCTTGAAAAAGCGGCCAAAGTTTATCACAGTCAATATCCTGAAGGAAGGTTTATCGTATCGGCCGCTGTTATCGCTGCATCCACACAGCATGAAGCTCAGCAACTTGTAAAATATCAAAAAGTGTTTAAGGTCCATTTAAAAAGCGGGAGGAGATTTACCCTTCAATCAGCCGAGCAGGCAGAAGCCTTTGGAACGCAAGCCGGAGAGCCGTATGAGGTAACTGCACATGAGTTAGATATAATTGCCGGAACTCCGGCGTTTGTACACGAAGAACTAGAGCATTTGCATAAAACATACGGCGTGGATGAGTTTATATTGCATTCCCCCATCCAGCAAAAAGAAGCAAGAAGCACGTCTTTTTATCTATTAAGCCCTGCTTATACGAATGCAAAAAGGAATGAAAAATATGTCTTATAAAAAACAAATTCAATTTGGTGTCATGCTCCATGGAGCCGGGGGACATATGAATTCGTGGAAGGATCCAGCAGTTCCGGCGGATGCAAGTGTAAACCTGAAGTATTATCAATCTATTGCAAAGCAGGCTGAAGCAGCAGGGTTTACATTCGCATTTGTTGCAGACGGGCTGTACATTAACGAAAAATCAATCCCTCACTTTTTAAATCGTTTTGAACCTATTACGGTTTTATCTGCACTTGCAACAGTTACATCAAAAATCGGCTTGGTTGGAACATTGTCAACATCTTACAGCGAACCATTTACTGTCGCCCGCCAATTTGCATCATTGGACAAAATAAGCGGCGGTCGTGCTGGCTGGAATGTTGTTACTTCCCCGCTCGAAGGCTCTGCGGATAACTATAACAAAGGAAAGCATCCGTCTCATGCACTGCGTTATGAAATTGCAAATGAGTACTTGCAGGTTGTCAAAGGCTTGTGGGATTCATGGGAGGATGATGCTTTTTTACGGAATCGGGAAACGGGGCAATTTTTCGATCAAAATAAGCTCCACACACTAAATCATAATGGCCGGTTCTTTCAAGTAAAAGGACCGCTCAATATTGAAAGATCTAACCAAGGACAGCCGGTTATTTTTCAGGCAGGTGCATCAGAAGCAGGACGAAATCTTGCTGCAAAAGAAGCCGATGCAGTGTTTACTAATGCCGAAAGCCTTGAAGAAGCACAATCGTTTTACAAAGATGTGAAGCAGCGGGCTGAATCGCTTGGCCGAAATAGAGATGAAGTCCGTATTTTCCCTGGCATTCACCCGATAACTGGAGAAACGATTGAAGAAGCTGAAGAAAAGTACAGATCTATACAAGAACTTGTATCCATAGAAGATGCACTTAATTACTTAGGCAGATTTTTCGATCATTTTGATTTTAGTGTATTTCCACTCGACGGGCCCTTTCCCGATGTTGGTGACGTAGGTAAAAATAGCTTTCAGTCGACAACTGATCGAATTAAACAGAAAGCACGGGAACAAAATTTAACACTTCGTGAAGTTGCCCTGCAGGTAACAACGCCGAAAAGCACTTTTTTTGGGACATATGAACAAGTTGCCAATCAATTCATTTCCTGGATTGAAAACAGCGGCGCAGATGGATTTATTTTTGGAGCACCGATCCTATCAAGCGGTTTGAATGATCTCATTGAGAATGTCATTCCGATTCTTGAAAAAAGAGGGTATTACAGCCGCGAGTATAAAAGCGATACGCTTCGAGGAAATTTGGGTCTTCCCTATAAGGAAAATCAATATACAAAACACACAGTTTATTAAAGGAGGAAGTTAATTTGTCAAATACATTTTCAGTAATCGTCTGGTCAAAAGAAGGATGCCATTATTGTGAGGAAGTCAAACAATATCTGAAAGAAAAACAGGTCGGTTATCAAACGATTGATGTCACAGACAACGATGATCGCCGGGACATTTTAGAAGCAAAATACGGCGTCCGCCATGTACCAGTAGTTGAAATTGGTAAAAATGGAATTTACGAAGGCGTAACTAAGGTTGGTATCGACCATGTAGAGAAAGCATTGGCACCGTATTTACAAACTTCGTAATGTTTTTCGTTTTAATCCGAGTAAAAACATTAGATTAATAAATATTTCGGGGAGGGAATGAAATTGACGCAAACAATCCGATTGGCTTTACCGGAGGATGCTCACACCGTCCTAGAACTTACACTTCGGTCATACGAACCGATCCGAAAACTGAACATTAATTTTACAGCTGCAAATGCTGACTTACAGCTTGTTTTGAATAATATCACCCGAAATGCGATGTACGTTCTTGAAGACGAAGGTAAGATTATTGCGACTGTAACAGTCAGGTATCCTTGGGCTAATCCTGATCACAGCGATCCTTACCCGTTCATCTGGTGGTTTGCCGTAGATCCGGAATACAAACAGAAAGGTATTGGTTCAAAGCTGCTCAATTTCGTAGAGGAAAACGTGCTACGCGATCAAGTGAAAGCTCCAGCAGTTTATTTAGCTACAGCCGAACGCCATCCTTGGCTCGTCTCGATTTATGAACGAAGAGGTTACCGAATTTTTGATGAAAAAATATACGAAGGCGACAAAATCGTCTTTCTTCGGAAAATTTTAAACGAACCTCTATACCGCATAATTGAAAACAAAGAACCAATTAGCAGTTAATAAGTTTGTTTTAGGAGGAAATGATGGATAAGAAAATCTGGTTACTATTCATATTATTATTTACTTTTTTAGCTTCAGCATGCTCAGGTGGAGAAACATCGGCAGGCTCTGATTCTGGAAGCGCAAAGAAAAATGTTCAAAAAATTATTGTCGGAACGGGCACACAATTCCCGAAAATCTGCTTTTTGGATGAAAACGGCAAGCTGACCGGGTATGATGTGGAGCTCGTTCGTGAGATTGACAAGAAGCTTCCGGAATACGAATTTGAATTTAAAACGATGGAATTTTCTAATCTGTTACTTAGCCTTGAAACGAACAAAATTGATTTTATTGCTCATCAAATGGAAGTGAATGAAGAGCGCCAGAAAAAATTCTTATTCAATAAAGAACCATATAACGTGTTCCCTCTCCATGTGGCGGTTCAAAAGGACAATAATACTATTCAATCGATCAAAGATTTAACTGGAAAAAAAGCAGTCGTTAGTGCAACGAGCAACTCCGCTGTATTCCTAGAAAAATACAATAAAGAAAACAATGCGGGTATTGATATTGTGTATTCGGGTCAAGGTGCTGATGATTCGATCAATCAAATTCGCACAGGTCGTGCGGACGCAACAATCACCACTCCATTTGCTGTTGATTTTAGAAATGAACAGGCGGATGCCCAGCAAAAAATTGTCGGCGAGCCGCTGTTGAATTCAAAGGTGTACTTCCTGCTCCGCAAAAATGAAACAACTTTGCAAAAGCGAATTGATGAAGCTCTTGTTGAACTAAAAAAAGACGGAGTTGTAAGTGAGCTAAGTAAAAAATGGCTTGGTGCTGACTACACAGTAGATTTTTAATAGTAGTAGTTTTAAACAAATCGAGGTGGTTTTAGAATTGGGGAAAGCATTTGATTTTACGTTAATTTGGGAATTTTTTTATACTCTTATTCCATATTTAGGAGTGACACTTCAAATTCTTGCCGTCTCAATCGTGTGTGGAATGGTCATCGGGATAGCAGCTGCTGTCCCGAGGCTTTTTCGTATTCCGATACTCTCACAGCTGGTTATCATTTACGTTTCATTTATTCGTGGAACGCCAATTTTAATTCAATTGTTCCTTGTTTTTTACGGCGTTCCGGCATTGCTCTCAATCATTAACCTTGACTTATCAAGAATGGAACCGATTTATTTCGTTATGATCACATATGCGATCAGTAACGGAGCCGTCTTTTCAGAAATTTTCAGAGGAGCTGTTCAATCTGTCGACTACGGGCAATCTGAAGCCGCATATTCAGTCGGAATGAATGATGTACAAACCTTTTTTCGCATAGTCATCCCACAGGCGATTGGTATTGCATTGCCCAATATTGCAAATTCTGTCGTGGGATCACTAAAGGACACTTCCCTTGCATTTACGATTGGTGTCATGGATTTGGTCGGCCGCGGCGAAACTTTAATTGCATCGAGCGCTCATGCTCTAGAAGTGTATATTTCACTTTCAGTCATTTATTACATCGTAGTGCTCATTTTTGAAAAATTATTTCGTTTATTTGAAAAGCATATCAACCAATATAAATCAGCTGTGCTAAAGCATTAATAAAGGGAGAGATTAATTTGGCAATTGATATTCCGTTTATTTGGACGGCTTTAACTGAAATAGTAAAGGCTCTGCCAATTACAATGATGCTCACACTTATCCCTTTATCTATCGGTTTTTTAATCGGGTTGGCAGTAGCGCTGATCCGAGTGTATGAAGTGAAAGGATTGACTGCAATTGCGAACGGATATGTCTCATTTTTGAGAGGGACGCCAATCATCATGCATATCATGATCATTTATTTCGGATTGCCGCTTCTTATTGATAAAGCAGCAGTACAGCTCGGATTAGAGTCCAATTCGCAAAATATCCCTATCATCATTTTTGTCCTGACAGCTTTGTCGTTAAGTGCCGGGGCATATTTATCAGAAGTGATTCGTTCGGGCATATCCAGCATTTCTAAAGGACAGGCGGAAGCTGCGTATTCTGTGGGAATGAATACGTTTCAGACACTGTTTCGCATCATTCTGCCACAGGCACTTGCACAGTCCATCCCTAACTTCACCAATATTTTTATCGGATTTTTGCATACATCATCTATTGCGTTTATCGTTTCGCAAAAAGAATTAACCGGAGCTGCCAATATTGTCGCTTCAACCAATTTAAAGTTTCTTGAAGCTTTTATTGCTGCGGGAATTATTTACTGGGTATTGACGATTCTTGTAGAAAGCCTATCGTCTCTTATGGAGAAAAAAGCTACATCTTATACAAGAGGAGGAGTTCGATGATTTATCTGCAGGGCATAAAAAAATCATTCCTGCATCAGGAAGTGTTAAAGGGCATTAATCTAACAATCGAAAAAGGAGAAGTCGTTACGATTCTCGGTCCAAGCGGTTCCGGAAAAACCACACTGCTTAGATGCGTAAACTATCTGGAAAAACCGGATGCTGGCACGGTCCACGTTGGTGCTATAAAGCTCGAAGCAAAAGAGGCTAAGAAAAAAGATATTATATCACTTCGAAAACAGTCTGCAATGGTGTTTCAGCACTACAATTTATTTGCCCATAAAACTGTCACTGAAAACGTTATGGAAGGACTAATTATCGCAAAAAAAATCAATAAGGCGGAAGCAAAAGAGCGAAGTGAACGAGTATTAGAAAAAGTCGGACTTTCCAATAAGCTGAATCATTATCCCAGCCAGCTTTCCGGCGGCCAGCAGCAGCGAGTCGGCATCGCACGCGCCCTGGCACTAAACCCGGAAGTTATTCTATTTGACGAACCGACATCGGCTCTCGATCCCGAACTCGTTGGTGAAGTTCTCTCTGTTATTAGAGACATTGCAAGAGAAGGAATCACGATGCTTATCGTTACTCATGAAATGAATTTCGCCCGTGAGGTATCAGACCAGATTCTTTTCATGGACGAAGGTATCATCGTTGAGAAAGGTACACCGTTTGAAATTTTCAACAGCCCCAAAGAAGAACGAACTCGCAGGTTTTTAAGACGTATTTCAAGAGATGCGGCTGACAACTGGCTGCAGGAAGAAGCAAATTAAGGAATAATGCGTAAGGAGGATAGATCTAAATGTCTCAAAACGTATCGATCACTGATCTAGAGGAACAAGATAGAGAAACCGTACGCCAGTTGTTGATCGATAGTTACAGTCAATATGAGAAGAAATTTGAAAATCCTGATATGTGGCTGAACTATTTAGCGAATATTAGTGCCTCAGTTGATAATCCACAAATTGATCGAATCCTGGTAGCGAAAAACGGGCAATCTGTACTCGGGACACTTCAGTTGTTTGAATCCTCGGAAAAGGCATATGGCCGTCCGGAACTGGAGATTTTTTCGCCGATTGTCCGTCTGCTTGCGGTTCATCCAGAAGCGCGGGGGCGTGGTGTCGGCCAGGCTTTGCTGAAAGAAAGCTGTCAATATGCAAAATTAAAAAGGGCAGAAAGCTTGTATTTGCATTCAACCGACCTGATGCAAAAAGCGATTCAATTGTATGAATGGCTGGGATTTAAACGAGACGAATCCAAAGAATTTTACAATCAAAATATACTTGTAAAATGCTATCGCTTTGATCTAATAAAAGAAGAAGGTGAATTTCATGAGCCCAACAGAACTAGAAGCCCGTTTAATTTCAATCCGCCGCCATATGCACCAATATCCAGAGCTGTCAAAAGAGGAGTTTGAAACGACAAAAGCGATCACAGGCTGGCTTCAAGAAAAACAGATTGAGATTCGTCCAACTTCGCTTGAAACGGGCGTATTTGCCGATATTAAAGGTGGAAAATCCGGAGCAACAATTGCTGTACGTGCCGACATTGATGCTTTGCCGATCGAAGAAAAAACAGATTTGCCGTACGCTTCAAAAATAAAAGGTAAAATGCATGCATGCGGACATGATTTTCATACAGCTGCCGCTATAGGTGCAGCTTATCTACTAAAAGAAGACCAGGAGAACTTACAGGGAAACATTCGTTTTTTGTTTCAGCCAGCTGAAGAATCAGGTGGAGGTGCAGTTAAAGTCATAAAAGACGGACAGGTTGATGATGTTGATGCAATTATCGGCCTTCATAACAAGCCGGAATTGCCGGTGGGTACGGTCGGGATAAAAAGCGGTCCAATCATGGCGGCTGTGGACCGCTTTAAAGTGAATATCAAAGGTAAAGGCGCTCACGCAGCTCTGCCAAATAATGGACGTGATCCGATTGTGGCTGCAGCACAGCTTATTTCATCTATACAAACGATTGTCAGCAGAAACGTATCACCCTTGCAGAGTGCTGTCGTTAGTGTAACGAGAATAGAAGGCGGAAGCACTTGGAATGTCATCCCTGAAGATGTAACGATTGAAGGAACGGTCCGAACGTTCGATAACACTGTCCGAAAGGAAGTAAAGGAACGGTTTTATTCTGTAGTAGAGCATGTTAGCGCCGCGTTTTCTCAGGAAGCAAAGATTCAATGGTTTGCTGGGCCGCCGCCGCTGATTAACCATTCGGAAATAACAGATGCAACCCGGGCCGCTGCCAAAAGGCTGTCCCTGCACGTCATAGATCCGGATCCGTCAACAGCCGGCGAAGACTTTGCTTACTATCTTCAGAATATCCCAGGATCGTTTGCTTTCTTCGGAACAAGCGGAAATGAAGACTGGCATCATCCTTCATTTACGGTTGATGAAAAAGCTATCGTTAAAGCCGCATATTTTTTATATGAAAGTGCAAAAGAACTGCTTGCTCAGCTGATGAATGTTAATGGAAAACAGAAAGTCTTTTCCGACTCATAATATTGGGCAGGAAAATTTAGAAACTTTGTCCCCCCTCCTGCCATACACATATTGTTGATTAGATTGACATCCTCCTTATGAAAGTTGGTTTTGGGTTATCCATTTTCAAAGGCAAGGATGTCTTTTTATTTATGCAAAAGCACGCAATCAACTTTCGCGCCTAATCCAGTTGTTCTTCTTTCAATCCATTACAAAGGATTCATGCTATGATAAAATCATACAAACAAACATAGAGGAGTTCAGAATGCTATGGCCCCATTAAATGAAAATCAATTGGAACAAATTCGCAATGAACGTAAAAATCAAATCATGTCTGCCGCTTTAAAGGTGTTCGCTGAAAACGGTATTAAACTGACGAAAATTAGCATGATTGCTGCCGAAGCGAGTATAAGCCACGGCCTGCTGTATCATTATTTCAAGTCCAAAGAAGAGGTTTTGCACGAAAGTCTTAAATGGGCAATGACCGGAGCAACCGAATTATTTCAAGAAATTAAAGCACTGCCGTTAACTCCTATTGAAAAAATCAAACATTTTATCCGTATCGCATTAACAGAAGGAAACAGCGATGTGTTTCGAGTGATTCAACATATCCTTCGAGCAAAATATCCTGTACCCGAACAATCGAAAGAGCTGATAGAACATTCTTCTGAAGAGTACGCACAACAACTGCTTCCGTTGTTTATTGAAGGTCAAGAAAATGGAGAGATCATCCAGTCAGATCCCCAAGAATTACTCGAGCTTTTTTTAACTGTCATTTCTGGGTTAATGATGGAAGGGGATTTTAATTGGTGGAATGAAAATATGGACAGGAAAATCGATCTACTTTTGAGGATGATATCGACACGCTAATCGAAAGCAAATTTTTATTAACAAAAGGTGGTAAGGCATTCATTCTTATATTGACTGATTTGGTCAATCTAAATTAAAGGGGATTTTCATTATGGGAGTGAGGTATTTATGGAGAATGCTCTAATTGAGGTTAAAGAACTAAAGAAAGCCTATGGAAATAAAGTTGTCTTAAATGGACTCAGCTTTAACTTAGCACGCGGATCCATTTTTGCTTTGCTTGGGGAAAACAACAACCGTCCGCTTAAAGTTTGATACACCGATGTAACGAACCTTCCCCTCTTGTTGCAATTTAGCAAGTGTTTGCCACCTTTCAAGATAATCTTCCTCTGGATAAGGCCAGTGAATTTGATAGAGATCGATCTCATCGAATCCCAGGGGTCTCAGGCTTCCCTTAACCTCTTGACGAATAGAATTTTCCTTAAGACAATGTGTAACACTATCTTCCGAACTGGGCAAAATTCCACACTTCGTAAATATATAAGGACGCTATTGAGAACCAATTTCCTTTAGTGCTTTCCCAACAATTTCTTCTGAGTGGCCATATCCATAAATGGCAGCTGTATAATCCAGTTGATTCCTAGATCGACAGCTCGCTTGATCGCATCATTAGACTCACGGTCATCCTGAGTCCCCCAAGCGAATGCCCAACTGCTGCCACTGATTGCCCAAGCACCAAAGCCAATCGGAATAATAAAAAGATCAGACGAACCCAGCTGTCTTGTTTGCATCATATACCTCCATATTAATATTTCGTAATTTAAAATGACAAAAAGTACAAGTGAGGCCGCGTAGAATAGTAAATAACAAAGTGACACCTCGAAAACGAAAAAGGAGTCTGTCACTTTGTATTTTTAACAACCAGAGAATCTGTTTATGATGTGACTGTTCCTTTTATTAACCATGTCGGACCTTGCGCATAAGCCGAAATTTCATCAAAAAAAGCTTTAAAGTAGGGTCCTTGGCAATGAAGGTCAAAAGCGGCTTCATCCTCATAAGCCTCATTAAGATAGAACCGATTGGGATTATCCTTATCTTCAATCAATTCAAATCGAAGTGTTCCGGGCTCATTGGCACTGGAGTCACGGCCATCTTGAAGTGCGGCACGTTTAAAATGTTCACGATGCTCTGCTAGTATTTCAAAACTAACGGCAATTACGTACATAAGATTTTTTCCCCTTTCTCCTTATGGTAAGGATCAGAATTAGATTTTGGAGTATTTCCTTTCATCCCAAGTATGCCGCCATCTAGAGAGTTGAACAATGACCCCAGTTAGACTAGAATAAAAACTACTACCCTAAAAAAGGAAGATAATCCGATGAACGATAAGCAAAGAAGAGCAGAATTGGCTGACTTTCTTCGTACACGTCGGGAACGATTGTCCCCAACCGCTTTTAATATTACAGTAGATGGAAGAAGGCGTATGCCAGGGCTGCGGAGAGAGGAATTGGCTCAGATATCAGGTATTAGTTATACTTGGTACATGAAGCTTGAACAGGGGCAAAATATTCAAGTGTCAGAGCAAGTGCTTTGAACTAATAGGAAAAAGGTGGACGGGTTTAATTATTTATGTGTTAATGAACGGACCTAAACGTTTTAGTGAAATTCATTCGATCATTCCGGATTTGAGTAAACGTATGCTTACGGAGAGAATGAAAGAACTTGAGGAGCATGGAATAGTTATACGTCATGTCATACCTGAACGTCCTGTACGGACAGAGTACTTACTGACAAAAAAGGGAACGGAATTAGGAAAAATTCTTGGTCACCTCACTGATTGGGCTGAAAGTTGGATTAAGGATTAATTCGAAGCGGTTTAAACCGCTTAAAAAGGAACAACGCACAAATTCACCATAAATTATTTAATTTGTTTTCTGTACGTTTAAATTAATAAAATGACAGTCATTCAGCAATTTTCCATTAATATCGATCTATGTATGAGATTCGGTTCGGACTAGCTTTTTAACCGCTAAAAATAAAAGTGGCGCTAGTATGATTATAGAGAAATCGATACTAACGCCACTTTTTAAGACGGATTGACACTTTTATTTTAGAACCTCAATTTTAGACGCTTTTTCCCAATCAGCAGCAAATTTTTCAATGCCTTGATCCGTTAGAGGGTGTTTGGATAGCTGCTCTATCACTTTATAAGGAACGGTCGCAATGTGAGCACCAGCCATTGCTACACGAGTGACATGATCCGGATGACGGACAGAAGCAGCGATAATTTGTGTATCGAAGTTTTGGATACGGAACAATTCAGCAATTTTCTCTACCAGCTGCACCCCGTCTTCTGATATATCATCAAGACGGCCAAGGAACGGCGATACATATGTCGCACCAGCACGAGCAGCTAATAGCGCTTGGTTCACAGTAAAAATTAGAGTTACATTGGTTTTAACGCCTTTATTCGTAAGATAGCGACAAGCTTCTAAACCATCTAACGTCATAGGAAGTTTAATAGTTACTTTCTCATCTCCGCCATTGATTTTTATTAGCTCATCTGCTTGTGCGATCATCTCTTCAGCTGTAATAGCGTCAGGGGTTACTTCTGCTGAAACAGATTCAACCGCAGGCACGGTTTGGCAAATTTCCGCAATACGATCCTCGAATTTTATCCCTTCTTTCGCAATTAAGGAAGGATTTGTGGTAACGCCTGATAAAACCCCGATTTTATATGCTTTTTTTACATCATCAAGATTAGCAGTATCAATAAAAAATTTCATAATTAATAACCTCCATTTTAATGTACGTTTATTATTCTTCATAGAATTACAACATAATGAGTGATACTGATGTAAAGTTTACTTTTATCCTCCCCCTTCTACTGTTACAACTGCAGTAACATTTATTATAATCTTCCTTTAACAAACCGAACCTAACATAGAAGTTCTTGTTAGATTTTTCTGAAAATTAAAATTCGATATCATTGTGTCCATTGTTTTTCAACTTGCTCTTGAGCCAAACGTAATATTTCTTCTTTCGCAATCTTTCGATCAACAATAACGTTTGTTTGATAGTTTCTTCCTTGGAAGTTTACTAAAACAGTTATTTCCACCATCAATTCTCAATCCTTTCTCTAATTTAAATATATCCGTACAAAAAAGCTACTAGGCGACTTATGCTATAATCACAAAACTAAGCAGGATTTATTAAAGCCGGACACTACATAAAGAAGATACTTGGGAAAGATGAGTGAAGTTTTTCACTTAGGTTATTTTATATAACTATAATATTCCTCCATATAAAGATACGTCAAGAGAAATATCTCAAAATTGTGAATTCGAATTAAATTAAAAAACACCTGCCTATAACTTCGATGTGTTTTTTTGTAACTGAATTGTTCTTTCGAAGGGTCATTCTTGCTTTGTTAAAAATTTGTATATTCATTTTCAATCTTCTATGTTAATCTGAACGTATTATTTTTGGAGGTGCATGAATTTGCTTGGGATAACGAGTTTTTGGCTTTTTCTCATTACAGGGATTATTTTAAATATTACGCCTGGTACAGATACGATTTATATCATGAGCCGCAGTATCTCTCAAGGAAAACTTGCTGGTGTATATTCCGTACTCGGAGTAAGTACCGGGGTTCTAGTCCATACGATGTTGGCTGCGTTTGGCTTATCAATTATTTTGACACAGTCTGTCCTCCTTTTTACTGCAATTAAGCTGATCGGTGCAGCGTATTTGATTTACCTCGGAATAAGGATGCTTTGGCAGAAGGGCTCTGCTCTAAGCAAGGAAATTCCTACTAAAGAGCATTTGTCGTTCAGAAAAATATATATGCAGGGCGTCATGTCAAACGTTTTAAATCCGAAGGTTGCGCTATTCTTCATCTCGCTCTTGCCGCAATTTGTGGCTACAGATAATCCTTATGGCCCTATTCCTTTTCTGATTCTCGGTCTAACCATATCTATTACGGGAACAGTTTGGTGTTTATTCATCGCTTATTTTTCCTCCTTTGCTACAACGAAGCTTAGGGAAAATCCAAAAATTGAAAGCATGATGAACAAGTTAACGGGAATTGTCTTTATTGGCCTGGGGATTTCATTAATGAAGACAAAATCAGCATCTTAGAGAAAACGGATTTGCCGGAGGAATTAATTATATCGGGACCTATACTTTTCATCCCTTAAGGTGGAGGTTCATTATTGAAAATCAATCATACAATTGAAAAGCTATCAAGTATCCTTCAAAACCATTTACAAAGCAATTTGGCCGGGATTTACCTTCACGGTTCCCTAGCAATGAATTGCTTTAACCCGATACACAGCGATATTGATTTACTCGTCATTTGCAAAAGCAAGCTAACTGATGATTCATTAAAAAGAAGATTAATTGATAACATGATGGCATTCTCTAATATCCATTATCCCAACCCTATTGAAATGAGTGTGATCCTCGGAGAATATGCTGGGAATTTTGTTTATCCGACTCCTTTTGAGCTGCACTATTCCGATTATCATAAAGAAAAATATACAGCAGATAATCAATATTTGGTCCACAATGATACGGATACTGATTTAGCAGCACATTTATACACGACGTATTACAGAGGAAAAACTATTTATGGACAGCCGATTAAAGAAATAATCAATTCTGTTCCGAAACACTACTATCTTGATTCCATAGTTCAAGATATTAAAAATGCAAAAAATGAAATTATTAAAAACCCCGTTTATTATTGTTTAAACTTATGCAGAGTTTTACGCTTTCTGCGAGATAAAGCCGTTACCTCTAAAAAAGAAGGCGGGGAATGGGGATTGAAGCATTTGGATAGAAAATATGCGGATATTATATCTGCTTGCTTAAGTCAATACTCAGGAAGATCATATAATGATAAATTAGATATTAATCCAGAAGTATTAACATCGTTCGCTGAATACATGCTACATGAAATCAAGCAAGAGCTTGGTAATAGTTATAGACTTCTCTGAAACTACTGAAAAGGAGCAATATCATTGCAATGGAGCAAGCTTAAGTCAACACTTGAAGAATTCATATGTAGTAGTTTAAAAAACCGAATCAAACTGCATGCGACAGTCTACAGAAAATCCCATGATGGACCTAGCCGAGTTTGGATAACCCTTGATAAAAAAGAGATCTTCTCTGCATCTATGATTACATATGAGGTAGAGCATGCAAAGCTTTACGAGAAAATAAAAGCGGAAAGAAAATTGAAGCCTATTCCTTATTCTTCTGATTGGAGACAAATGTTTCATTCGAAAGAAAGAGAAGCCTTAATCAAAGCATCGAATGAAATAGATAACATGTTGATCAACCAAGGTATTTTTGATCCCTTCGATGTTTATCAACCGTTTATGGCTTACAATTCACTTGCAATCGAGGACGCAATTAAGTCACCTGATGTCTTTACTCGTGCGTTTGCGATGTTTGACAAAAGGCTCGGAAAAAGGAGATTACTAAAGATTGGATTGCCATCGAATGCACATCCATTAATCGTGAAATTTTATAAGATTAGGTGTGAAGCGGAGGGAATGTACTTATCCTGCATTAACAGAGAATAAGCTCCAGATGTGAGGAATCGATTGAAATCCAGGATCGTTCAGACAAATATATACTGCGGGTTCCTGGATAAGCTCTATAATATGTGCCTCCTTTCCTTTTTATGTGCCTCTATCTACATTTTATATGCTTTCTGAAGCAGCTTTTGTCCGCGTCCATATTTTAAATATCCACACACCTAGCATAAGAAAAAAAGAGCAACCCATTTCTGAGTCACTCTCATTCTAATCAAACAAGCATCTTGCCGGTATACTTCGCCGAAGGTCTGTAAATCGTATTGTCGCTTGCCTGTTCCAGCACATGGGCACTCCAGCCGACGATTCTGCTAGCAGAAAAAATCGGCGTAAATAATTCGGAGTTTAAGTGAATGGCTTTCATTACGGCAGCCGCATAGAATTCGACATTTGTGTAAAGCTTTCTTCCCGGCTTGTATTCTTCCAGTAGGCGAATTGCCGTTTCTTCCACATGCAACGCAAGGTCAAGCTCACTGTTGTTTCCGGCTACCTCGCTTGTCTTTTTCTGTAAAGCTACTGCTCTCGGGTCTCTCGTTTTATAAACTCTGTGCCCGAAGCCCATTAATCTGTCGCCTTTTTCCAGCTTGTTTCTTAAATAGCTTTCTGCATTGTTTTTATCTTTTATTTCATCAAGCAGCTGAATTACGCCTGAAGGAGCTCCGCCGTGAAGAGGTCCCTTCATCGTTCCAAGTGCTGAGGTGATGGCAGAAATTAAATCCGACTCTGTTGATACGGTTACTCTTGCGGAGAAAGTGGAAGCATTCATTCCGTGCTCCATCGTTAATATCATATAGGCTTCCAACGCAACAGCTTCTGCACTGCTTGGCTTTTTTCCTGTTAGCATATACAAGAAGTTTTCAACGTGGCCAAGTGAATCGGAAGGCGGCACGAGCTTTTCTCCATTCATAGAACGTTCGCGAAAAGCGATGATCGTCGGAATGGCAGATATAAGTTCCAATGCCTCCTCATTTTTTGGCGGAAATTGGTGGGAAGAATCACCGAGAGAGGAGACTACTGTTCGAAGTACGGACATATGGTCCATTTCATGAGGCAAACTGCTAATCAGCTCTATGGCTGAATCTGAAAGGCTGCGATAACCAATTAATTTTTCTTTAAATGCAGCAAGTTCTTCTGAATCTGGCTTTCTATCAAAAAGCAACAGAAAAGCCACTTCTTCAAAGCTTGAAGATACTGCGAGATCTTTTGCATCATAACCTCTATAAATTAACTGGCCTACATCGCCATCGATGTGACTGATTTTTGTTTCTGTGCAAACAATCCCTTTTAATCCAACATGTACCATCATACTACCTCCTTTGTTCTTTACATTATACGTGATATACTTTTAAAAAAAATTAAATATTCTTCATATAATTAATTAATATTATTAATCAGGAGGCTTTCATGGATTTAAAATGGCTTCAAACCTTTGTTACAGCAGCAAAAAATGAAAACTTCAGACAAACTGCCGAAACCCTTTTTATTTCACAGCCTTCGGTTACCGTTCATATGAAATTGCTTGAGAAAGAACTTGGCATTAAGCTTTTTGAAAGAAAAGGAAGACAAATCTCGCTGACGGAGGAAGGAAGACAATACCTTCCGTATGCTCTCAAACTCTTAGAGGATTATGAGGACAGCATGGCGGATCTCCATCGGTTCAGACAAGGCTATTCAAATACGCTCAGCCTTGCCATTTCACCTCTTATCGCTGACACAGTTATGCCTTATGTTTTAAAGAGATTCACCACAGTGAACCCTGAGATTGAAATAACGGTGACAATTAGTGAATCAGATGAAATTGCGAATATGATCAATGACAATCAGGCAGATATTGGCTTAAGCCTGTTGAATGCACCGCAATCCTCACTAATTTGCAGGAGCCTCTATCAGGATCCAGTGATTTTGGTAGCTCCTCATGATGGCTGGGATGAATCGGCACCTCCGATTGACTGTGCCGAGCTCTTTGAAAATAATTTATTGTTTACTCATAGCCATCCGGTCTATTGGGACGACCTGCTTAGCAATCTGAGGATGAAGTATCCATTCATTCGTACGATGAAGGTCACTCAATCCTATATTACGAAACGGTTCATTTCCGAAGGGTTGGGTGTATCCTTCCTGCCTTCTTCTATCGTTAGGCGCGAGCTGATGGAAGGACGATTAATCAAAGTAGAGTGCAACAGTATCCAATTGCCGACAACAGGGGCTTACGTCCTATTTAAGCACGAAAATGCGAAGGAAAAAAAATTCTTGGAATTTTTGTCTCATTTTCGATTTTAAGCATAAGTATAAATTCCTCTTGACCTACCTCGACTTTTTAATATACACTGGATTCAAGAAATAGTCAGAAAAATCGAAAAAGGGAGAGAGCGAGATGAAACTGTTAAATAATTTGGTAAAAAAGAAGCATTCCACTCGTTTTTTCCCGAAAGAACTAGAGGTATTTACATACTTTTAGTTCTTTTTTTATGGTTTCTGGATCGTTAAAATTGAAGGGACTTAACAAAATGATCAGGAGGAATCGGGATGACACAGTACAAGCGTGTATTAATTAAGTTAAGCGGAGGCGCACTTGCTGATCAAGACGGTAATAGCTTTGGGTCTTTAAGACTGGAGCATATCGCAAATGAAATCTTAACCATTGTAAACAGCGGAATTGAGGTCTCAGTAGTTGTAGGCGGAGGAAATATCTTCAGAGGAAATTTAGCTGCTGCTTGGGGAATCGACAGAGTCGAAGCGGATAATATCGGTACATTAGGAACAATAATCAACAGCTTGATGCTTCGCGGGGTGTTAAAAAGCAAAACTGAAAAAGAAGTCCGTGTAATGTCTTCAATTCCGGTTGCTGCAGTTGCTGAGCCGTATATCCGCTTACGTGCTGTTCATCACCTCGATAAAGGGTATATCGTTATCTTTGGCGGAGGAAATGGACAACCATTTGTGACGACTGATTATCCAAGCGTCCAACGTGCGATTGAAACAAACAGCGACGCCATTTTAGTTGCTAAGCAAGGAGTTGACGGCGTCTTTACCTGTGACCCGAAGCTGGACAAAGATGCAAAGATGTATAGCCATCTGAACTACGATGATGTTGTAACAAATAACATCAGAGTAATGGATCAGTCTGCCCTGCTGCTTGCCCGTGATTACAACCTTCCTGTTCACATCTTTAATTTTGATGAGCCTGGCGTTATGAGAAAAATATGCTTAGGTGAGCATTTAGGAACGCTGATCAATCATGAGGTAACGAGAACTATATAGATTGTATAGTATGGTTCATATCATCTGATTACCTATTCGACTGTAAGAAAGGTATCAAAAATAAACATAAACTCTAGTAAATGCCTGTATCATTTTTAGATACAGGCTTTATTTTTGTTTTTCTGTCCGTATACAAATATATTCAAACATCTTCCCCACATTATCAAACTACTCTGTTCAACAAGCCTCCCTCCTATTACAAGCAACCCCCTGTAAGAGATGACAGTGTTAAACCTTCGGATTCTATTTAATTTACATTTATTTATTGTTTTTTTACGTTTGTTTAATGCCCTTTTTACTTTTGTTTATTACAATAATCTATGTAAACAAATAAAACAGAAATAAAACGGAGGATTAAACAAAACGAATGAAACGTATAACTAAAATTTTATCAGTCGGACTTCTATCAACCTCGCTTTTAGCTGCTTGCGGGCAATCTGAAACAAATACTGAGGAAACAAAAGCAGTAGCAGAAAATTTATCATTAGAGGAAATCACTCAGAAAGCAAAAGAGGAAGGTGAAGTTGCCAGCGTTGCAATGCCTGATAGCTGGGCAAACTGGGGCGAAACGTGGAAGGAACTTGAAAGTGAATACAGCTTAAAACATAAGGATACAGATATGTCGAGTGCTGAAGAATTATCTAAATTTGAGTCTGAGGGAAAGAATGCAACCGCTGATATTGGAGATGTCGGCATTAACTTCGGTCCGTTAGCAAAGGATAAAGGACTAACACTTCCATACAAAACATCTTATTGGGATGATGTTCCAGAATGGGCAAAGGATGATGAAGGACACTGGGTTTTGGGCTACACAGGTACCATCGCATTTTTAACAGATAAGAATAACGTGAAAAATCCGCCAAAAACATGGGATGACATCTTAAATGGTGATTATAAAGTAGCAATTGGCGATGTAACAAAAGGCACTCAGTCTCAATTTGCTGTACTAGCAGCAGCAATGTCTAAAGGTGGAGATGAAAAGAATATTGAGTCCGGACTTGAATATTTCGCACAGATCGCTAAGCAAGGAAGACTATCTTCTATAGATTCTTCCATTGCCAACTTAGAAAAAGGCGAAGTCGATGTAGCTGTTGTCTGGGACTTCAATGGATTAAATTACCGCGATCAAATTGACAAAAATCGCTTTGAAGTGACGATTCCTGAAGATACATCCGTTGTAAGCGGGTATACAACTGTCATTAATAAAAATGCCAAACATCCTCATGCAGCAATGCTTGCACGCGAATATATTTTATCTGATGAAGGACAAATCAATCTAGCACGAGGATATGCACGTCCTATCCGCGATAATGTGAAACTCCCTGCTGATGTGCAAGAAAAAGTTCTGCCTAAGGATCAATACAAAAATGCAAAGCCTGTAGAAGATTTTAAGGCGTGGGATGAAACAGCGAAACAGATTCCACAATTATGGCAAGAAAAGGTTCTTATCCATGTCAAATAATAAATTAGCAATGATTATACTTGACGGCCTGCGCTTTGACGCAGCCGTTGAGCAAATGGGATATTTAGGACATTTAGTTGAAAAAGGCTTAGCCTCCCGTTACTGTGTAAAATCAGAAATACCTAGTTTATCCAGGCCCTTATACGAGGTCCTCCTAACAGGAACCCCCCCGTATAGAAACGGAATTACGACGAATCAAACAGTAAGGCTGTCCCAACAAGAAAGTTTGTTTCATTTAACAAAACGGAATGGATTAACAAATGCAACAGCATCTTACTATTGGGTGAGCGAATTGTATAACCGGGCTCCTTTCGTCATCCACGAGGATCGAATTCAGCATAACCCGGAAAAAGTGATTCAGCACGGTATTTTCTATTTTGAAGACCATTATCCCGATTCTCATTTATTTGCGGACGCACATCACTTGCTTACCGCTTATCATCCTGATTTTTTATATGTACATTCGATGAATATTGATGATATCGGCCACAAATTCACAGCCAATTCAAAAGAATACAAGGGTAGTGTTTTAATGGCAGATTCCATTCTAGCCACAGTTATTCCTGCATGGATGGAAAAAGGATATCAAATCATCGTTACAGCTGATCATGGAATGAATGATGATGGCAATCACGGCGGAACATTAAATGATGTAAGGCACGTACCTTTATTTATCATTTCAGATCAAGTCGAACCTGGAGTTTACGAAGAAGAGATTTCCCAGCTTATGATTGCTCCTATTTCATGCCAATTACTGCGGATAAAACCTTCTGCTTCGATGATCCCGCTATCATTGCCAGGGATTAAAGCAAAAGAGCTCCAGTTCGAAGAAAGGAAGTAATAGTATTGAAGCCAAAAATGAACAAATTCGCCCTCTTTACACTTTTGCCATTCTTCCTTTTGATCGCAATGTTTCTTGTCGTTCCCGTTGTTACTATGATTTCGGCAAGCTTAAGCGGTGAGAATGGCAGCGGGTGGACTTTAGGTAACTATATTGAGATTTTCATCAATCCCTTTTATTATCAATCGTTCAAAAATAGTGCCATTATCTCTTTTACTTCTAGCTTAATAGGTGTAATCATCGCTACATTTGTTGCTTACTCCTTTACGAAATTTCATTCGGCATTTCAAGAAAAATTATTGCTTTTTGTTAATATGACTTCAAATTTTGCAGGAGTTCCGCTTGCATTTGCATTTATTATTTTGCTTGGAAACAGCGGTGTTTTTACTCTCTTATTTCAGCAGTTTGGAATAGACTTATTCCAACACTTTGATTTGTATTCTTGGGCGGGCTTAACTATGATCTACGTCTATTTTCAGCTTCCTCTGGCAGTCTTACTCTTGTTTCCTATTTATAAAGGAATTGATGAGAAATGGAAAGAGGCTTCATTTTTATTAGGAGCTTCCACTTTTACCTTTTGGCGAAAAATTGGTTTTCCTTATATTCTTCCAGCTATCACTGGCACACTTAGTATTTTATTTGCCAATGCAATGGGCGCCTATGGAACTGCTTATGCCCTGGTTGGAAGTAAAATTAATCTTCTCCCTATTCGGATTGGTGCTTTAGTTTCAGGCGATATTTATGCACGACCTGAGCTTGGGAGTGCATTGGCTGTTACCCTTGCATTATTGATGATGACCGCGATGCTTGTAAATGAGTGGTTATTACGTAAGGTTCGGAGGGATATGAAGTGAAAAAAAAAGTGTGGCAGCATCGCGTGACTGTAACGATTTTTATGATGTATTTAGCTTTACCGCTTATTGCAACCTTTCTTTATTCCATTGCAACAAGCTGGACGAAAACCGTCTTGCCAGATGGATATACGTTTAAATGGTATGCAGAACTATACGGAGACCCTCGATTTGTTGAAGCGATGACCAGAACATTTCTATTAACAGTCGGGTCGATGATTGTCATTATTCTCGTTATGGTTCCTACTGTTTTTGTTATTACGGTGTATTTACCAAAGCTTGAACGATTATTGAAAATCATTGTGCTGATGCCTTATGCCATTCCAGGAGTAGTGGCAGCGGTAGGACTGATACGTGCCTATGCAGGCGGAACAATTCCGATGATTATTGTTGTGTCTGGAGCCTTCTTTGTTGCAGTTTTGCCGTTTATGTATCAAGGTGTCCGGAATAGTTTACAATCGGTTGACTCCGTCAGACTAATGGAAGCAGCAGAGCTCTTAGGTGCGTCACGTACAAAAGCATTTACTCGTGTGATTCTGCCAAATATAAAATCAGGGATTATTGTTTCCTCTATACTGGCTTTCTCCATATTATTTGGGGAATTTGTCTTAACCAATTTATTAGTAGGCGGCAGCTTTGAAACAATTCAAATCTATTTGTTCCGGCGTATGAATGAAAGCGGTCATTTATCTAGCTCAGTGGTAATTTCATATTTTATCGTACTCGTCATATTGTGCTGGTGCATTATCAGGATTAGTTCAAAAAAGAAACAAAACAAAAGGAGAAAGTCAGATGAGCTACTTAACCATTGATAAAATATCCCTATCATTTGGTAACGTTAACGTATTAAAGAATTTGTCCCTTTCAATTGAAAAAGGCGAGCTTGTTACTCTTTTAGGACCTAGCGGCTGCGGTAAGTCTTCTCTTCTGCGAACAATAGCAGGATTGACAGCAGCAAACAAAGGCAATATCAATATTGATGAACGTACAATTACACATTTGCCTCCAAAGGACCGACAAGTTGGAATGGTTTTTCAGTCTTATGCATTGTTTCCAAATATGACTGTATATGAGAACGTCGCCTTTGGTTTAAAAATGTTGAAAATGTCAAAAGAACTGATTCAAGAAAAAGTAACAGCTATTCTTCAGCTTGTTGGAATACAAGAAAAAGAGAATGCCTATCCCCATGAGCTTTCTGGAGGTCAGCAGCAAAGAGCAGCGCTGGCTCGATCGGTTGTAGTCGAGCCGAAAATATTATTGCTTGATGAGCCTTTAAGTGCATTAGATGCCCAAATCCGGAAGAATCTTCAAACCCAGCTTCGTTTAATTCAACAAAAATTAGGCATTACGATGATTTTTGTCACACATGACCAGGAAGAAGCAATGGCGATCTCAGACCGGATTTATTTAATGAATAATGGAGAAATCGCGCAAGTTGGAACTCCAGAGGAATTATATACGAAACCAAACAGTGAATTTACCGCTCGCTTCATTGGAAATTATAACGTATTAACTCGTGCTCAGATTGACTGCATCTTCAATTCAAAGCATGAGTTTACAGGAGAGACGTTTGCAATTCGCCCCGAGGCGTTCAATGCCGAACCTTCGAAGGCTTGCTTTTCCATAAACGGAAAAGTACAGGACATTACGATATTAGGCAATATCGTTCGTTATGAGCTAAAAGTAGGCGGAGTATCCATCATGGTAGAGCAATTGCATCATTCAAATAAACGAATCATGTATAATGAAGAAAAAACCCTATTCATAGAAAGAGAGGATGTGATTTCCTTTCAATGAATCATCTAACAGAAGAAAGGAAGCAATCTATTTTAGTAGAGCTAGAGGATAAAGGAAAAGTGTTTGTTAACTTTCTTGCTGAACAACTGGGGGTTACCCCTGAAACGATTCGGCGTGATCTTGCCTCTCTTGAAGAACAAAGGCTGATAAAGCGTGTACATGGAGGAGCAGTTCCTTTTCGAGGAGAGAGGCTTGAGCCTTCTTTTGAAAAAAAACGAAAAATCAGGCAACAGGAAAAACAGCGCATAGGAGAAGCAGCAGCAAAATGCATCGAATCAAACGATACGATTATTATAGACGTCGGAACAACAACATTGGAATTATGCCACGCCATTAAAGATGTAGAGAATGTGACGATAGTAACCAATTCATTAAAAGCAGCTTCAGCCTTAAATGACCGATTGGAGAAAAAAGCTTTTTCCGGGAAAATAATCATCCTTGGCGGTATGCTGAATACATCTCAACAATCGATAAAAGGATCTTTAACTGCCCAAATGCTTGAAGCATTTCGTGTCGACAAAGCTTTTATTTCATGCGGCGGTATTTCCCGAGGATTCGTAAGCGATTTTGATATTGAAGAAATTGAAATTTCGAAAATGATGATGAGTATTACACGTGAAAGTTATTTATTAGCAGATCATTCAAAAATCAATAAAGAAGCTTTTTACCTTATAGGGGAGCTTTCCTTATTTAACTGGATAATAAGCGACATTCAGCCGGATAAGGAATGGCAAAGCTTGTTAATAGACAATGAAGTTACGTGGATTACAGCTTAGGAGGAGCTCTAAATGAAGGTAGACTACCATGTGCATCTGGAAGAAGGCCCTTACTCAATGCGTTGGCTGGATAGAACAAACAAAGCCATTGAATATTTTGAGTCCGCTCCTTTTTCAAAACATACAGTCGAATGGCTTGCTTTCAGCAGGCAGCGACTGCATAAACGTTTAGAAGAGGGAGCCTATTCTTCCTATTGGCTCGATTTTTATTTGCTTGAAGCATTGCGTAAAGGGATCAAAGAAGTTGGAATTGTTGATCATTTATATCGCTTCACCGAAACGAAACAATATTATGAAAAGTATATGCATCTTGGTAATGATCAACTTGGAACACTACAAAAAACATGGTTACATCAAGTGATGAACCAATCGATATCTGCTTTTACTAATACAATACATCAAGCAAAAGAACGCTGGGCAGAAAAAGGTGTAACATTAAGAATCGGAATAGAAGCTGATTATTTTGAAAGCGGGGAAGAAGAGCTCAATAATCTTTTATCCCTAGGAAAGTGGGACTACATAATTGGTTCTGTACATTTTTTAGATGGCTGGGGCTTTGATAATCCGGAAGCAAAATCTTTATTTGACGAACGAAATCTTGAAGATTTGTACGATCGTTTTTTCAAAACAGTAGAAAAAGGTATACGTTCAAATCTTTTTCATATATTTGCACATCTCGACAATCTTAAGCTATTTAACTATCGTCCTGATGAAAACCGTTTAGTTCCTTATTATCACAAAATTGCAAGAGCATTAAAAGAGACCTCTACGGCAACAGAAATTAATGCTGGATTATATTATCGATATCCTGTTAAAGAGATGTGCCCAAGCCCATTGTTTCTGCAAATTTTAGCGCAGTATGAGATTCCAATGACCATATCTTCTGATTCTCATTTTCCCGATGATCTCGGCAATTACGTAGAGCAAAACTCGCAAACCCTCAAACAGCATGGAATAAAATCGATTGCCACATTTAATCAAGGAATGAGAAAACTAGTTTCTATTTAGGATCAGGTTAACGAGATTAAAAAGCTGGTTCCATTTTCAATGGAGCCAGCTTTATTGATTAAAACTTTTTCGCGCCTAAATAACGCTGTTTCCAATAGCTTGTGGTCATATCGCTGGTCGTTACGCCGTCTGATCCAGCATGAATAAATTTGTTATCTCCTATGTAAACACCCATATGTGAGGGACCTGATTTATAAGTTGAGAAATAGACGAAATCCCCAACCGCAGGCGATGATACTTTGTCCATCATGTTCCAATAACCAGCAGTACTTGTTCTTTGCACGCTTTTTTGTTTATTGATGATGTACCAAATGAATCCGCTGCAATCAAATCCGGAAGGACTCGTACCTCCCCATTTGTACGATGTTCCGATGAGTGAGCGCGCATCATTGACAAGCTTGTCCGTGTTCAATGATGAATGCGAAGCTGGTTTGTCAGATTCACTAACATTATCTTGTCGAATATTTTCTCCATTTTTCGTTCTAACCTTCAAAACCTGTCCAATCCGAATAAGATCAGTTTTCAATCGATTGGTTTCCTTTAGTTCATTGACAGACATGCCGAATTTTTTGGCAATCTTCCACAGGCTGTCCCCGCTTACAACTTTGTATGTAGACGATGATGGAGCTTTAGATGGCGCTTTTGATTTTTCATTGATTTTCAGTGTTTGCCCGATATAAATATTGTCAGACTTAAGCTTGTTCTCTAGTTTGATTTGATTAACTGAGACACCGTATGTCTTTGAATATTTCCATAATGTATCACCTTTTTTCACTTTTACGCTAGCTGCAGACGCAGCTCCCGCAAATAATGACGATCCCAACAAAACAGTAGCAGAAACTGTAATTATATGTTTTTTCATGATTTCCTCCCTATGTAATAATACATATCTATTATAAGGAGGCGTTTACACAAGAAATAGACTTGACTTCATGCGACAAATTACTTAGTAATTCGCAGAAAAAAGTTTTTTATTAGGGTTGTTAAATATTTCATTTTCATTTCAAAGGTTGCATTCGTGTAACTGTAATTCATCCTAAAACAAAGCTGCCTGAACGTGTACAGGCAGCTTCAGAAGAGGAAAGGATCGTAAATTAAAGATACCGGCGATGGACTCCTTTGCCATCATACGAAAATAACACAGGTTTTTCTTCCAGAATGGTTTCGACATGGACGCTTCTTCCCCAAAGCTGATACAAATAGGGCAGAACCTTTTCCAAATATTTCAAATCGAGCTCAATGCCTTCATAGACATGCTTAATAAAAAGCTCATTATTTTTTAAATAATCACCATCTGTCACCATCAAATATGGAAAACCGCCATTCACCCTCATGCTGACAAGCTGGTCTCTTACCCCTTCCCACTCTTTATCTACTATTTTATAATCCCTGCCTTGCTTTTGGAATAAATAGAGATCTTCCCTCATGACAAGATCCTTCGTTAAGTAATTGCGAATAAAGGAAATATCCGATTCGATCTCTCTTACTTCAAACATTTTTTCTCTACCCGAATTCGGCTCTACTCCGATTTTTTTCATTTCTTCTGTCGGGTTATTATACCGTTCCTCTATATCTTCAAAGATCTTCAACCCCAAATAGTACGGATTAATACCTGTTTTTGACGGCTGAACCACCCCTGCATTCAGCTTTGAATATTCGATCGATTCATCTGAAGTTAAGTCCAGCTCGCGGAGAATTCGCTGATGCCAAAATGACGCCCATCCCTCATTCATTATTTTTGTTTCCAGCTGCGGCCAAAAATAAAGCATTTCTTCCCTCATCATCGTTAAAATATCACGCTGCCACGGCTCCAGTTCTCTTGAGTGCTCCTCAATAAACAACAAAATATCCTTTTCCGGACTTGGTGGAAAGAGCTTTTTCTTCTTTTCCTTGCTTCTTCTCGTTTTTTGTGCGTCTAATCCCCATAAATCATCATAGGGGGTCTGCTTTTCTTCCTGTTCAGGCTCCTCGTCATCCATGCTCCAAGTAAGCTTTGGACGAACTAGGGAAGGGTCAATGTGTTCCTGAACAGCCAGAACTGCGTCGAGAAAAGACTCTACCTCTTTCGTTCCATGAATTTTTTCGTAATGCTTGATTCGATCAGCTGTAGCGGCCATGCTCTCTACCATATCTCGTTTCGTATTTTGAAACCGGCAATTATTTTTAAAAAAATCACAATGAGCAAGTACATGGGCAACGATCAGTTTATTTTGAATTAACGAATTGCTGTCTAACAAAAACGCATAGCAAGGATTGGAGTTGATGACAAGCTCATATATTTTGCTCAATCCCAAATCGTAATGAAGCTTCATCTTATGAAACTGCTTACCAAAGCTCCAATGCGAAAACCTGGTCGGCATCCCATAAGCTCCAAAAGTATAAATAATTTCAGCGGGACAAACTTCATATCTCATCGGATAATAATCCAGACCAAATCCTTTGGCGATTTCCGTAATTTGTCCGATTGCCTGATGCAGCTCTTTATTTTCCTCCACATTCAAAAGCGTTCCCCCCCATATGGACTTATCCTTAAGTTTATGAATAAAACCCAAAAAAATGAAATGTACAAAAAGATCAAAGCAAATAAAAATCGACATAAAAAGCGATACCCGTGATTGGAATCGGGTATCGCTTTTTATAAGCGAAAAACGTTAATTGCTATAATATTTTTTGTTAAGGGGTCAAAATAAACCTCTGCATGAGCCGAATATGTTTCGTTGTTACGCTTAACAGTAACGCGAAAAACATCCTTTGTCTGTTCCTTGTTGACTTCAGTTCTGCCGATATATTTGTATTCCGTAAGTTTTGAACCCTTGAATTTATCTTCCAGAGCACCCCATGCAATCTTTTTCCACCTATCGTAAGCAACAGACTGCCCTTCTTCAGAAAAACTTTTTATGGAAAAAGAAGCTAAAAGAAGAACGCAGAAAAACAATGTCAGAACAAACGGAAACCTTTTCATATTGATCTCTCCAAAAAGTTGTTTCTCTTATCGTTCCCGTAAATACATAAATCATGCAAAAGAATAATTCAATCATTACGCCACTTTATGTATGCCTTTAATTGCTAAAGCAGAGCAGCAACCCATCCAACTATTCCCCGAAAAAAAGCAGAGAAAAAGCACAAACTAATTACAACTCCTACAAAGGAGGGGAAACGTATGGACATTGCAGATTACGACAAAGCATTGTATTATACACACCGATCACAATGGGATAATTTACTAATTCTCATGGTGCGTACGAATGACGATCTGTTATCGAAACGAATTGAACACTTTTTACACGCCTATAACTTCGAGGCAGACGACAGCATAGTCGAAAAAACGCTCTACACTCTGCTCCATTATATCGACCATGCACTGACAGAACAGGGAAAATTCGAACCAATATTAACATAAAGAGATAAAATCTGGCCTAAATATCAATGAAATTTTAGGCCAGCTTTATTGATTTCTGTGACTTAATCTAGACCGGGTTTACTTGCGGTTATTGGATTTTGTTTGTGATCTTGACCTGGTTATTTGTGATTTATGGATTATTTTTGCGATCTTGACCTGGTTATGCGCGATCTTGACCGGGTTATGCGGATTTCCTTACTTTATGCGCGATTTTCTTACTTTATGCGCGATCTCGAACAAGTAGCGCGCGGTCTTTAATCTATATTCTGGTCTTAGGTCGTTACCTTTCACAGCCGATCCTCTTCACTTTTATTTTTGTGAAGCGGTCATTTTTGCATACATTATAAGTTCTTCCATTACTTCCTTAATACCGGCTTCTGCATCCTCCGTTAACGTTCGGTTTTCATAATCGAAGTTGATTGGATCCAGAACGAGCTGTTTAGGGATGACATTGGCATATACTCCTCGCATGACCGTTCTCATGTTTGTTAATGCGTTGATTCCGCCTTTTCCGCCGCCGGCTGCTGCAATGATCCCGACAGGCTTGTGAGCAAATTGTTCAAAGCTTAAGAAATCAATCGCATTTTTTAATGCTCCGCTCATACCGCTGTGGTATTCAGGAGATAATAAAACGACGGCGTCAGATTGTTTTACTGTTTCTCTTAGTTTTGTGACATTTTCTAAAGAATATTGTTGTTCTTCTCCGTTAAAAATCGGCAAAGCATATTCGCTTAAATCAAAATATTCAGTTTGGTACGTATTGGCGATGTAATCAGCTGCGATTTTCGTTCTGCCTTTTTTTCTTGGGGTTCCGTTAATTACGGTTACTTTCATTTTTCCAGCTCCTTATACTTTTTCTTGGTATTTCACGGCAAATAGCGCAGCCTGTGTCCGGTCCGAAAGCTGAAGCTTTGACAATAGATTAGACACATGCGTTTTTACCGTTTTTTCCGTAATAAATAAAGAAGAAGCGATTTCTTTATTGCTTTTGCCTTTTGCAATTTCATTTAAAACATCGGCTTCTCTTTTTGTTAAAAGGTTCATTTTTTCTTTCTCTTCATTCAATGACATGTGGTCAAACACTAGTGATATGATTTTCGAATCAAGCTTGGATTTACCTAGATGCACTTCACGAATGGTTTCTAACAGCTCCTCGGGCTCTACGTCCTTCAAGTGATACGCTTTTGCGCCTGCCTGAATCGCCGGAATGACATGCTCCTGATCCGCGTAGCTTGTTACGACTACGATTTTGACGGAGGAATCACGTTTCAGCAGTTCCTTTGTAGCCTCAACCCCATTCATATCAGGCATGGATAAATCCATCAAAACGACGTCAGGCTTCATCCTGCTCACAACATCAATGGCCTCTTTGCCGTTCGCTGCTTCTCCTACAACTTCGATATCTGTTTGTGTTTTAAAGAAAAAAAGCAGGCCTTTTCTCACCATATGGTGGTCATCTACAATCGCAACTTTAATTTTCATGATCCTTTCTCCTCTTTCTCCGGGCTGATTATCGGCAAAGCCACTCTAATTTTTGTCCCTTTATTTTTTGCTGTTTTTACTGAAAACTTGCCGCCATATTTTTTGGTCCGGTCTTCCATTCCTTTTATGCCTAAGCTATGGATTTGAGCGTCCGGATCATAGCGAAAACCGATTCCGAAGTCTTCAATTTCCAAAAGGAGCTGCCCCTTCAATGAGATAATCGTTACAAACGCCTTGTCAGCTTGTGAATGTTTTTTGCAATTATTTAAAGCTTCCTGTGTGATCCTCCATATAAGCTCTTCTTCTTTAGCTGAAAGTGCAATGCTTCCTGTTACAGTAAGCTCAACCGGGAGTCCGATGAGTGAAGCGTAGTTTTCGATGGCTTCGACGATCCCGTTTTTTAGTCCTTCTGATCGCAATTCCCATATCAATGACTTCATTTCAGCAAGCGCGTCACGTGACAGAAGCTGTATAAAATTGAGCTGCTCCAAAAGAGATTCGTCGAGTGTCGTTTCTCGAGCCGCCTTGGCAGTCAGGCTTATGCTGAAAAGAATTTGATTAACAGAGTCATGAAGATCCTGAGCCAGTCTGTTTCTTTCCTTCAGTACTACATTTTGCTGTTCAATCTCACTTAACCGGATTCGTTTCACTGCCGTTCCAATTTGCAAAGCAACTGCTTCCAACAGTGCAAGCTCTTTTTCACTGTATTGATTTTTATTTGGAGATGCCACATTCAGAAGCCCGAATCTCTTTTTTTGATCCCTCAGCGGAACTGTCGCATGATGTGTTATCCCCTCTGTATCGCCAGTTTTTTGTTTGATTGCATGATAGATACGTTCGCAGTTGATAATATTAGTCGCTGATTTTAGCCTTCCATTCCAATATTGGTCAATACAATAGCAATTGCTGTCACACATCAGCCTGCAGTTTTCCCAAGAGAGAGCTTCAGGCAAGGCCGAGTGAGCAGCCAATTCAAACGTTCCATTATCCGCCACCAAGAAAATCCATCCCGTTTTGAAGCCAGTCAGATCCAACAATTTTTTCAGGACTTCATTTAAGACGATTTGTAAATCGTTCCCTTGATTAAGAGTTTCGGCAATTTCCTTTAATGTTTTTAATTCAGAAGGGCTTTCACTCATTGGTTTCTCTCTCCACTTGTCTTTTTACTTATTATAACAAGTTAGCTCAGCTCTTACCCTTTACAATTAGAACGAATTTTTCTAAGACTTTTGAATGAAAAAAAATCACCAGCTGCTAAGAGCCGGTGATTTTTTCTGATTATTTTGTTGTAGTTTGAGCGACGATGTCTTCCACTTTCTTCATTACGGCATCCTGCAGCTTCTCAAGGCGGTCATTGCTATCTTCTAGCGAATCACCTTTAACTGCAAAATAAAATTTTACTTTAGGCTCTGTTCCTGAAGGACGCAGGCAGAACCAAGATCCATCCTCCAGAAAATATTTTAAAACGTTAGATTTCGGTAAAGAAATAACTGTTTTGTCGCCATTTACAAGCATCGTTTTTTCGCTTATTTGATAATCTTCTTGGGATACAACTGATTTGCCGGCAATTTCAAGCGGCGGCTGATTTCTAAAGGTCGCTAAAATTGTGGCGATTTGCTCAGCACCTTCTTTTCCCTTTAACGTAAGCGATTTAAGGCCTTCTTTATAATATCCGTACTCTTTAAAAATCTCAATTAAACCATCGTACAAGGATTTTCCTTGTTTTTTATAAAAGGCACTTACCTCAACAGCCATAATTGCTGCTTGGACAGCATCCTTATCGCGGGCAAAGTCTCCAATTAAATAACCGTAACTTTCTTCGTATCCAAATTGGAAGATGTATTCACCGGTTTCTTCGTATTCTTTGATTTTTTCGCCAATAAATTTAAACCCTGTTAACGTATCAACTGTATCTAGATTGAATGATTTGGCTATATCTCTACCAATTTCACTCGTCACGATTGTTTTGACGACTACACCATTTTCAGGAAGGGTGCCAAGACGTTTTTTCTCAGAAAGCAAGTAATGAAGCATCAGGGCTCCAGTTTGGTTTCCTGTTAATACTTCGTATTTTCCTTCGTTATTTTTAACGGCAACCCCAAGGCGGTCGGCATCCGGGTCTGTACCGATTAAGAGATCCGCATCATGCTGTTCGCCTAATTTAATCGCATATTCAAATGCAGCGTGTTCTTCCGGGTTTGGAGACTCAACAGTTGAAAAATTAGGATCAGGAAGCTCTTGTTCCGGCACGACAATCACATTGTCATAGCCGAGAGCAGACAAGCCTCGTCTTACTGGTTTGTTCGCTGTGCCGTGAAGCGGTGTGAACACGACTTTTAAGTCTACTTCTTTTGAAAGGTTTGGATTCACAGAGATTGTTTTCAGTTTTTCAGTAAAGGCACTATCAATCTCTTCCCCGATGATTTCAATAAGATTTTTTTCCTTTAATTCTTCTTCTGATTTCACTTCAATATCCAGTTCATTTTTCACAGCATTGACTTGCTCGATGACAATGTCAGCCATAGCCGGTGGAATCTGTCCGCCATCATCGCCGTAAACCTTAAACCCATTGTATTCAGGAGGATTGTGGCTTGCCGTGATAACAATTCCGGCAGCAGCATTCAATTCCCTTACCGCAAATGACAATTCAGGTGTTGGTCTCAGTTCATCAAAAACGTAAGCCTTTACGCCCTCTGTTGCCAGCGTTTTCGCTGCTTCAATAGCAAATTCAGGAGATTTATGACGAGAATCGTAGGCAATCACGACACCTTTTTCTTTTGCTTCTTCTCCTTGTTTAATCAAATATTGGGCGAGTCCGTAAGAGGCTTTACGAACAGTGTAAATATTCATCCTGTTCGGTCCTACGCCAATTTCCCCTCTCATACCGCCTGTTCCAAATTCAAGATTCTTGTAAAAACAATCTTCAAGGGCTTTTTCATCTTCTCGTAAATTTTCGAGAAGTGTTTTTAATTCCTGGTCTAATTGTTCTGCATTTGTCCAGCGTTCGTAACTTTCATTCCAGCTCATATTTTGCCCTCCCAGTTTTTTAGAAGTTTTCATTTTATATGTAAGCTGTATAATTGCATTCCTAATCTGTTTTGATAGGGATGCTGCATTATACTGGCAATTTTATTATACAACGAAACACAATAAGACTGACATAGTAGATTTTGTCTAATTTCGACATAACTAGTATGCCAGTCGCATTACCTTTTGAGCATTCCAGTGAAGAATCATGCTTCTTTTGGCTGCACGGCTTCTTGAAGATATGTGTTTAAGTGATCTATATTTTTCTTTTTTTCTTCGTGCGACCAGTTTAGTTTACTACTCATCGCTTCTGCAACAGCTTCTTTGTGGCTGTTTACCCAATGAATGTCAAAATAAAGTGCACCCGTCCTCCGGATAAAAAAATCCTCTAAGGTCGTAGTCATTTCCTCTGATATGCTGTAGTCCAACTGGGCAAGAACGTATGCTGGCATTCCTAGGCAGACAGCTTCGTCTTTCATAATACGTACCCGATCATATACCGAACTGACGTTGGAACCGAAGCGTTTGGCCAGCTGTTTTGCTTCTTCCTCTGACAATCCGATGGACATGCCTTCTTTTACTTTAGCCTCGAGAAAAGACTCCAGGTTCTTTGCACCTCCTACGTGTCCCCCTGAAATCGGCATCGACTTCGTTTTGCCGGGACCGTGGTCCTTTTCTCCTTCTTTGATAAGCAGGTCGTTCACAACATCTACAATCTGCTCTGCCATTTTTCGATAGCCGGTCAATTTTCCGCCAGCAATCGTGATGAGGCCGGAATGTGAGCTCCAAATCTCGTCCTTCCTGGAGATTTCAGATGGGTCTTTACCTTCTTCATGAATAAGCGGACGTAGTCCCGCCCAGCTCGATTCTACGTCTTCGGCTTTCACCTTAAGATCAGGAAACATATAATTGATTGATTCAATAATATACTCTCTGTCTTGGACACTCATTCTCGGCCTTTCCAGTACATCCCCATATACTGTGTCCGTTGTTCCCACGTATGTTTTTCCTTCTCTCGGAATCGCAAAAACCATTCGGCTATCGGGTGTATCAAAATAGACAGCTTGTTTTAGAGGGAATATTGATTGATCAAAGACTAAATGGACTCCCTTCGTATGCTGAAGGTGTTTCCCCTCTTTACTGCGGTCTTTTTCTCTCAGCTCATCGACCCAAGGTCCTGTTGCATTGACGATTTTTTTCGCATACACGTTGTATGTTTTCTTCGTTTTTACATCTTGGATAACGACCCCGACAACTTTGCCATTTTCATAGAGAAACTCCTGAGCCTTTGCGTAGTTGACGGCTTCTGCACCATATTTAACCGCCTCCTTGAGCACTTCGATCGTCAACCTGGCATCGTCTGTCCGATACTCGACGTAATAGCCACCGCCTTTTAACCCTGTTTCTTTAATGAGCGGCTCTTTTTCCAATGTATCTTTAGTGTTCAGCATTTTTCTTCTCTCCGATTTTTTGACTCCAGCCAGAAAGTCGTAAATCCTTAGACCGATTGAAGTGGAAAATTTCCCAAATGTCCCACCTTTGTGCAAAGGAAGAAGCATCCATTCAGGAGTCGTGACATGCGGACCGTTTTCATAAACAACCGCTCGTTCTTTTCCAACCTCCGCTACCATCTTCACTTCAAATTGCTTCAAATAACGCAAGCCTCCGTGAACGAGCTTGGTAGACCTGCTTGAGGTTCCTGCAGCAAAATCCTGCATTTCGCACAATGCCGTTTTCATGCCTCTGGATGCGGCGTCTAGAGCAGTTCCCGCCCCCGTAATCCCACCGCCAATAATGAATAGATCGTACGTCTCTTTCGTCATATTTTCCAATGTTTGCTCCCTGTTCATTGCTGAAAAAACCATGCTTTCTTCCTCCTTTAATCGGCAAGAAAACAAAAAGAGACCGCAGAATACCCAAAGTAAGCTTCCTTACTTCGGTTCTGCGGTCTCTCCAAATCTCCTACCGATCTATTAACTTGTTTTTATTATAACATAGGAATCTAATTATTTAAAAGCCATTGCTGCTTTGACAGCTTTTTTCCAACCTTGATAAAGCTCATCTTTTTGCTGCGCAGCCATGTTAGAATCAAACCTTTTTTCAAGTTTCCAATGATTTTTGATTTCTGAAGAATCATTCCAAAAGCCGACTGCGATTCCAGCTAAATACGCAGCACCGAGAGCAGTTGTTTCATTGATTTCCGGACGTTCAACCGGAACGCCAAGCAGATCTCCTTGAAATTGCATCAGAAAATCATTTTTTACCGCGCCGCCGTCTACTCGTAGGGTCTTTAATGAAATTCCAGAGTCCTTCTCCATCGCATCCAACACGTCTTTTGTTTGATAGGCTAAAGATTCCAAGGTTGCACGCACAAAGTGCTCCTTAGAGGTGCCTCTTGTTAATCCAAATACTGCACCCCGAACGTCGCTGTCCCAATACGGTGTTCCCAGTCCGACAAATGCGGGTACTACATATACACCGTCTGTTGATCCCACTCTCTTTGCATAATTTTCACTATCCTTTGAATCCTTAAACATTCGCAGACCATCACGGAGCCATTGAATCGCTGAACCAGCCACAAAAATGCTTCCTTCCAGTGCGTATTCGATTTTTCCATCAATCCCCCATGCAATCGAGGTCAGAAGCCCATGCTCCGATTTAATCGCCTTCTCTCCTGTATTCATCAGCATAAAGCAGCCGGTACCGTATGTGTTTTTTGCCATTCCTTCCTCAAAGCAGGCCTGCCCGAACAAAGCGGCATGCTGGTCGCCAGCGGCACCTGCAATCGGAATGCTTTGCCCGAAAAAGTGATAATCGACCGTCTTTGCGTAGACATGCGAAGACGGTTTTACGTCAGGAAGCATCGATTTTGGAACATCCAGGATTTCGAGAAGCTCGTCATCCCACTCGAGTTCATGAATGTTGTACATTAACGTTCTTGATGCGTTCGAATAATCGGTGACATGCGCTTCTCCGCCCGACATCTTCCAAATTAGCCACGTGTCGATCGTACCGAACAAAAGCTCGCCCTTTTTCGCCTTTTCTCTTGCTCCTTCAACGTTGTCCAACAGCCATTTCACCTTTGTGCCTGAAAAATAAGCGTCGATCAAAAGCCCTGTTTTGTCTCTAAACTTATCATTATACCCCCTATTTTTCAGCTCTTCACAAATTTCTGAGGTTTGCCTTGATTGCCACACAATGGCGTTGTATATCGGCTGACCTGTATGTTTATCCCACACGACAGTCGTTTCCCGCTGATTTGTAATTCCTATCCCTTCTATCTGATTTGCCGCTATACCCGATTCGGAAAGCGCAGATGCGATAACTGCTAAAACGGATCCCCAGATTTCATTGGCATTATGCTCAACCCATCCGGATTTCGGAAAAAACTGCTTGAATTCCTTTTGAGCGGTATGAACTATTTTCCCTTCTTTGTTAAATAATATCGCCCTTGAGCTAGTCGTTCCTTGATCAATTGCTAATATATACGTTTCCATGCTGTCTCCCCCTATATATTTTTCACGTTAGTATTAGCGCTTTCATTTTGGTTCTTCCCGACGAAATACAGGCTGATAAACATAATAGCAGCTATAATAAAAACAGCCCAGAAGCTGCTGCTCATTTTCCCTTCAAATACGGCCCCGTAAAATACACCGGCCATAGCCCCTCCTAGTAAAGGACCAGCTACAGGCACCCATGCATATCTCCAATTCGAAGCACCTTTACCTGCGATCGGTAAAAGAGAATGCGCAATTCTCGGACCTAAATCACGAGCCGGATTAATGGCATAGCCAGTTGTCCCCCCTAAAGAAAGTCCGATGCTGACCACCAACAAACCGACGATTAAAGGATTTAACCCTTCTGTAAACTGATTCGCACCGATGGCGAATATACTTAAAACAAATATGAAAGTCGCTAATGTTTCACTTAAAAGGTTGGCAAACACATTTGGGATTGCAGGCCCGGTTGAAAAAACAGCAAGCTTTGCCTCTTGATCCTTCGTTGCTTTCCAATGAGGAAAATACTGCAAATAGACGAGCGCTGCACCGATAATCGCCCCAATCATCTGTGCCGCAAGATAGGCAGGTACCTTACTCCAGGCAAACTCACCGTTTATTGCCAGCCCTAAAGTAACGGCTGGATTTAAATGAGCTCCGCTGATTCCTCCAACAGCGTAAACAGCCATTGCAACACCCAGCCCCCAGCCAAATGTAATTACAATCCAGCCAGATTGATGGGCAAATGATTTTTTTAAATTTACCCCTGCAACAACTCCACCGCCAAAGACGATAATCAAAGCCGTTCCTATCACTTCACCCCAAAAAGCACCCATATTGTTTCCCCTTTCTGTATGCTGCTCTTTGTGTAATATCCACGGTTCAGAGACATAGAAAAATCCACAACAAACATCCTTTACAATTTCCGGTAAAGTGTTTGTTGTGGATCTCCGATTCTCCATCACGAGATATTAACTTGGTACTATCGTAACAAATTGTGAAAGCGCTGTCAATATGTATTTAAATGTATCTGCTATTTCCAAAGCCTTGTATTCGATGTCGTTACTGTCGCGGCTCCAGCTTCCAACGCCTGTTGAATATTTTCTTCCGTTCGAATGAAGCCTCCCGCTAAAATCGGAATCCCTGTTTTTTCCTTTACCTCTTTGATCAATAACGGAACAACGCCTGGCAGAACTTCAATAAAATCCGGCCTATATTTTTTGACGAGCTCGATGCTTTTATCCATAGCTCCTGTATCAAGCAAAAACATCCGTTGAATCGCCAAAACCTTCTTTTGCTTAGCTTTTGCTATGACACTCGTTCTGGTAGAAAGAATTCCCGCCGGCTTTAACTCCTGGCATATAAATTCAGTCCCGTATTCATCATGCTTAATCCCTTGAATAAGATCGACATGAACGAGCAATTTTTTATTATTGCTCTCCGCAGCTCTTAAAATACCCTTTAACTGCCCAAGATGAACGTCCAAAAGCACACCATAGCAAAAATCATTCTTTAGAAATTCATCAAACTGCTTCATATTTCGTATGGCTGGCAAAATCTTTTGGTTATGAAACTCCATCGCTTGTCTCCTCCATTGTTGTTTTCGAAAAAAATCGCCGAAAGCTAATTATCCTTGCGGCGAAAGCAACTGTTTGTCCTGTGCTTCACATTATACCCGGGAAAGAACCTTCTCGACACTTTCTGTCAACGTTGTTACAAGATAAGAATAGTCTTCCTCCTTCAGATTAAGCGGAGGGGCAAGCTGCAATACATTGTTGTAACCAGCAACAGTGTCGCCGTTCTTTCCGATAATTAGGCCTTTTTCTTTGCTCTTTTCGATGATTTGATTCAACCACTCCACCTGAGCAGGTTCTTTTGTCTCCTTGTTTTTTACAAGCTCGATTCCGATTAAAAGCCCGATACCCCTGACATTTCCAACGTAATCTAACGTTTCTAATTTTTTGAGATCTGCCAAAAGCCTTTCACCCAGCTTGCTTGATCGCTCAAATAAATTCTCATTTTCCATAATTTCGAGGTTTTTCAAGGCGAGCGCACAAGCTGCAGGATTTCCGCCAAAGGTATTTACATGACGGAAACGATCGTAAGCATCATTTCCTGAAAATTGTTCGAAAATTTCCTTTTTCACAGCTGTCGCTGATAGCGGAAGATATGCGCTTGTTATACCTTTTGCCATGGTAATAATATCGGGCTTCACGTCATAATTCATAAAGCCAAATGGTTTTCCCGTCCGGCCAAACCCGCATATCACCTCATCGCTAATGAGCAGAGCATCGTGAGCTTCGCAAATTTCCTTCACTCTTTTCATATATCCCTTTGGAGGTATGAGAATGCCTCCCCCCGTAATGACAGGCTCCATTATAACTCCGGCGATCGTTTCGCTCAATTCCCACGTCATCACCTGGTCAATTTGCTCCGCACTCTCAAGTGTTTCTTCATCTTCCGGGCGGCGGTAAAGATCCGGCGGAGCGACATGAAGAAATCCTTGGGTCAATGGTTCATATTTGTATTTCCGCTGCGCTTGCCCTGTTGCACTAAGGGTTCCTAAAGTATTCCCATGATAGGCGCGGTATCTTGCGATAAATTTATGCTTAGACGGCTTGCCTTTTTGGGCATAATATTGCCGTGCGATCTTAAACGCCGTCTCATTCGCTTCGGATCCGCTATTTGAAAAGAAAAAAACATAGTCACCATCTAGCCATTCATTAAGCTTTTCGGCAAGCTGTATTGCGGGCACGTGGCTGTTCGTTAATGGATAGTAGGGCATTTCCTTCAGCTGCTCGTATGCGGCTTCCGCAAGCTCTTTTCTTCCGTATCCGACATTGACGCACCAAAGGCCTGACATGGCATCTAAATACTTTTTTCCGCTAATATCCGTCACCCATGATCCTTCCGCTTTCTCAATCACTAAGCCTTTTTCATGATTCGCACCTTTCATTGCATGCCAAACAAATTGCCCGTCCTTCTTGTTCAAATCTTGAAATTGCTCTGTTTTTTCCAAAGTCATCAACTCCATTTTCAGATTGGATTTATCCCGCACGAGGCGGGTAACAATCAGCAATTGCAACGGATAGCTAGCTAAAAACATCCTGCTGATTGGCAGTTCACTTTATCAAAAACAGGCTGGCATATTGTGCATAAACTTGGTGTCGCTGCCAATCCTAGTTTATGTATTAAAAGACTATAAAATAATCCACATAAGTATAGGAAGCGTAACGATGCTTAATACTGTACTGATAAATGTGGCGCTTGATACCACTTCCGGTTTAGTTTGAAATTGTACAGCCATCAGCGTCGTATTAGCAGCAGTTGGCATGGCCGCAACTAAAATCATAATCTGCTTTGTCATATCATCAACCGGGAGTATAAACGTACAACCGTAAGCGATGATTGGTGAAATGATGAGCTTAAGAATCAATGAATACGAAATCATGCTGTATTCAATATTTCTAAATGAAATTAAAGCAAGCTGCATTCCGAGAATAATCATGATTGTTGGAATCGTTGCATCTGCAACCATATGTACCGCTGTCATTATTTCTTCGCTTAATGGAATATGCAGCAGCTGGAATACGACTCCGGCGATGGCACCGTAAACGACCGGCATTTTCGTTACCTTCGCTATGACCATTCTCATCCCATCAGATCCGGGACTTCCTTTTGCGGCATAATACAAGCCGACCGTACTCATGACAAGCTGCTGAAGCACCATTAAAATGACTGCGATGTCGAGCCCCTTCGTCCCAAAAAGTAAAAACACGACAGGTGTCCCGTAGTTGCCATTGTTCATAAAGGCAGAAGCAAGCACAACACCACATCGTTCCTGATTGTCGTAGCGATAAAAATAAGAAATAACATAAACGAGGGAGATTAATCCGTAACAAAGCAGTACGCAAAAAATGGAAAGGTACAAATAATCTGTCGTCAGTTTGTTTTCATAAAATGTTCGAAATGCGAGAACCGGTGATAATAGATAAAGAGACATTGTGGAAAGATTTTTTGTATCAAACCCTATTGTCTTCTGACCGATATATCCAAGTGCAAATATTCCAAACACCGGCAGTAAAATCAGCAAAAAATCCATGTTGCACCTTCTCATTCCAATAAAATATATAATGTCATTTTATTTGAAAATTGAAACAGTTGCAATCCAAGGTAGATAGAATCAGAGTGTGATGCTTAAAATCTATCAATCTTTGCGATCCCGCATGAGTATTTTGTTTATCGGCGATTTTCCGATTATATCGGCGAAAATAAAAATATATCGACGTTTCGACACAATCTGACACCAATACAAAAAAAGACGGAACTGTACACAGTTCCGCGCTTATTTTTTGTAATTAATCCTGTAAATATCATGTCTTCTATCTTTCAGCTGGCGGACGGTTCCATCCTGGCGCTGCCGCCTCAAGATTTCTAAATCAACATCTCCGATGACAACCATTTCGATATTCGGATTGCATTCTCCAACGATGCCGTCTCTTGCAAATTCAAAATCGGAAGGGGCAAAAATTGCAGATTGCGCGTACTGAATATCCATGTTTTCTGTTTGCGGCAAATTACCTACTGTCCCGGATATCACCGTATAAATTTGGTTTTCGACAGCCCTTGCCTGTGCGCAATATCTGACTCTTAAGTACCCTTGGCGATCTTCTGTACAGAAAGGAGTAAAAATAATTTTCGCGCCTCGATCTGTCGCTATGCGGGCAAGCTCAGGAAATTCAATATCATAGCAAATTTGAATCGCAATCCTGCCGCAGTCTGTATCAAACACCTTCACTTGGTCTCCGGCACTGATTCCCCACCATTTCTGCTCGTTCGGAGTAATATGAAGCTTATATTGCTTCTCAATCGTTCCGTCTCTTCTGAACAAATAGGCAATATTATAGACTTTCCCATCCTCTTCAACAAAGTGGGAGCCGCCGATTAAATTGATATTGTACTTTACGGCTAAATCAGTAAATAGTTTGATATAGTCCTCTGTATACTCAGTGATTCTTTGGACAGCCCTGCTTGGTGACCGTTCTTCCAGAAAAGACATCAGCTGGGTTGTGAAAATTTCAGGATAAACGGCAAAGTCGGAGCCCGCGTCTGACGCTACATCGGCGTAGTATTCCACTTGGTTTGCAAATTCTTCAAATGAATAAATCTGCTTCATCTCATATTGAATGACACAAATTCGAACTGGAAATGCAGTTTTAAAATACCGCTTCGATTTCGGATGATAATCCACGTTGTTCCATTCCATTAAAGTTGCGTAGCTATTTGAAGCTTTATCATCCGGAAGATAGTTCGGATTGATCCTCATAAGCCTGAATTCATTCATCAGTTGAAACGATAAAACCGGATCATAAATTTGTTGGCGAATGACTTCATCTACATATTCTCTCGGAGACATTTCATTTGCATACTTATGGTATTTTGGGATTCGTCCGCCAATAATAATGCTTTTCAGATTTAACCTTCTGGCAAGATCCTTCCTTGCTTCATAAAGTCTGTGTCCGATCTTCATTCCTCGATAATCAGGATGCACCATAATTTCAATGCCATACATATTGTAGCCTTCTGGATTATGATTCGTAATATATCCGTTATCTGTAATGTCCTGCCACGTGTGCCGATCGTCGAACTCATCAAAGTTCAATAGCAGGCTTGAGCATGATCCGATAATTTCCCCTTCAAACTCCGTACAAATTTGACCTTCTGGAAAATGTTCAATATGGCTCTCCAAATGTTCGATTTTCCATGGCTCCATCCCGGGGAAACAGAGGGATTGCAGCTTAATAATATTATATATGTCTTTTTTTTCAATTTGCCGAATGATCACTTTCTTTTCAAATCGTTTAAGATCTAGTTTTTCTGACAACCTCGTTCCTCCTTATATCATTTCGTTTATCCTCCCACCAATGTTAGAAGGTTCATTTTAACGTAATGTTTCGATCAGTTCCTTTAATTCCATTTCTGCCATAGACTCCAGCCGATGGTCAAATTCGCCGAATTCCAAATCCTTAGTGACACTGTTAGGGACGATGACACATTTCATACCTGCTCTTTTGGCTGCCAGCAAACCGTTGACTGAATCTTCAAAGACTAAGCATTCGTTCGGATCGACTCCTAAGCAAGCTGCCGTCTGCAAGTATAGCTCGGGATTGGGCTTCACTTCTTCAACGTCATCCGCTGTACGTATGCATTCAAAGAAATCATAAAGCTTAAGGCTCTTCAAATAATCCGACACCCATTTATAATCAGAGCTTGATGCCAAACCGATTTTTAGCCCGAGATCTTTTGCTACTAGCAAATAGTCTTTGACGCCGGGCCGTTCGATTTGGGACTCCATTTTTTTAAAATAACGGGTCCTGCGTGATTCCGTAAAGGAATCAAGGTCCAGCTTCGTTTTTGCTTGTTCTTGTAAATAAGTGAAGGGATGAAAATCAGAAATCGTGCCAACTACCTTTCCCCATACAGAAAGAGGAAGAGTCGCGCCGTGTTCTTCAAATATTTCCTGAAGAACTTCGTACTCTGCTGTTTCCGTATCTAAAATAAGTCCATCAAAGTCAAATATTACAGCTTTAAACATCTAGACCCTCCTTGCTTGCTTCTTAATAAAATATACCCTACTTTTATTCACATTCAAAATTATTTCTAAAGAAAAAGCCCGCCTATAAAAAGGCAGGTCTTTATGGTTACTGAGCATTTTCATGATCGGATATGTTTGACAGAGCCTCTCCGGCAGAATTGTTCGACATCTGGTTGACAGATAAGTCGCCCAGTGCGACGATTCCGATTAAATGATTGTTTTCTACAATCGGAAGCCTTCTGATTTGCTTACTTGACATAAGCTCCGACGCTTCCTCAAGGCTCATATCCGGGTTCCCTGAAATGATGTCTGATGTCATCACTTCTGAAATAGGCGCATTGTTTTGGTGATCTCCGGCGATTGATCTTGTTGTAATATCACGGTCGGTTATCATACCTTTTAACACACCGTCATCTACAACCGGAATTGCTCCAATTTTATGCTGATCCATTAATTCAGCCGCTTCCTTCACTGTTTGGTTGGAAGATACTGAAATTACGTTTTTTGACATAGATTCACTTACTTTTGTCATCTATAGCACCCCTTTCATGCTATAGTATGTACGTAACCTCGAGTAATATAGAGGAAGTTGAATCCATTTGGGTTAATGAATATGCTGTTTTCCGCTATGTATGCTTTCACTGGAATATGGAAATTGTAATCCAAAGGACCGAAGCTTGTTGAAATTCCACTCCAACCGATGGAGGTCAAGCTCATTTGAATTTTGCGGTTCGCAGTTTTCTTCGAGCAAAATATAAATTGTTTGCAGGCAAGAGATGATTTGCAAAGCCTCATCCATTGTTCCATTATACTGGCTTTCCGATAAATTGAGCACCCCTTGCTTTTTAAATGCAGCTATTTCATTAGCCGTGTAGCTACGTGTGAATATATGTGAATAGAACTTGCTTATCATTTCCTCAATGTATTTTTGCTGCTCTTCTGTCGCAGCGATTACAACCTTCATAATGGTACGCCTGCCTTCCGTCTCTAATTCGTTTAAAGGATAGCATACATACATAGACAAAGTAGAGAGGTAAGTGTTTCCTTGCCATTCAATGAAAGGAGAGAAAAAAATGCAACAAATTGGAAGAAGCATCTATTTCGCTGTTTCCGAGAAGGATGCAGGGTCGATGCTTTTTACTTTTCTGGCAGCTCAAGCCTGTGCTTCCAAAAAATTAATTCAATACTGGATTGCTAATCGAAAAATTAAGCAAAACCAATCATTTGTTAGTCATAATGCCCAACTGAATGAAAACGACAGCATTTCAATTGATTTTTATGAAAATGAGCCATTTGATGTTGTGCCTGAATATGGGGATCTGCCTGTATTGTTTGAGGATGACCACTTGATTGTTATTAACAAGCCGGCGGGGCTGGCAACCCATCCGAATGAAGCCGGACAAACCGGAACTTTAGCCAATTTGATCGCCTTTTATTTTCAAATGAATGGCGAAGAAAGACGCATTCGCCACGTCCATCGTCTTGACCAAGATACATCTGGCGCTATTGTGTTTGCCAAGCATCGCCTGGCACTGGCATTATTGGATCAACAAATGGCCAAGAAACAGATAAAGCGAACCTACCTTGCCATAGCAGAAGGCAAGCTAAAGAATGCCAGGGGGAAAATTGATCAGCCGATCGGGCGTGACCGCTATCACTCTGTAAGAAGACGGGTGTCCCAAACAGGTCAATCCGCGGTCACAAACTTTATCGTTAAGGGTTATGACGAAAAAAAGGACCTTTCGCTTCTCGAGCTTCAGCTGGACACAGGAAGAACTCACCAAATTAGAGTCCACAGCAGTTTCATCGGTCATCCGCTGGCTGGTGATACATTATACGGAGGGTCTGAAAGGTGGATAAAAAGGCAGGCGCTTCACTCCGAAAGCATAAGCTTTATCCATCCAATCACTAAGGAGGAACTTTTCATCCATGCGCCTCCTCCTAAAGACATGGACACGATTTTTTTAATATAAGAGATATTGCACATGAATTTCAAAAATCACAGGTACACCATTACATTTACAAAAGTTGACCTGAAGAATCATCCCTTTTCTTCGGTCAACTTTTTAACCTATTTCCGTTCTGCGTATATGATGTATCTTTCAGGAGCATTGCCAACATAGGAAAATGGATAGCACGTCGTTAATATTAGTTCTTCCTTCTCATGTTGCAGAGTAATGACAGAGGTATCATTCTGGTCGACAATTTTCGTATCGGTAATTTTGTATTCGAAAGTCCCATAGGAAAGCTGAATTTTCAATGAATCACCGATTTCCAGTTCTCCCGTCCGCCGGAATACTGTATCTCTATGCCCAGACATAACAATCTGGCCGTTCTGGTCGGGATAAAAGCTTCCTTTGTAATGGCCGACTCCTTTTTCAAGATCATCGGGATCAGTCCCTTCAACGATCGGAAGCTCCGTTTCAAGACGAGGAATGCTCAGTATCCCCACAGCATCACCCATAGTTGGAGTAAAGGATTCAACTGTGTTTTCCTTGCCGGACGGTTTATTAATGACTTCTTTTGCTTGAGCCATTGATTCACCTGTTTTAATATTTCCATCAACGATCTTCCATATTCCATAACCTGCAAAAGCAAGGCCGCAAGCAATTAACAAAAGGGAAAAGACTTTCATTTTTTTCATGTCAAAGCAAGTCTCCTATGTAACTTTTTTCTAAAGTATACCAAAAGAGAAGGCACAGAAATAGCAGGAAAATGTAAACTTTATATTATGATTCCTTTTGGAGAAGATTTATAATCGGTTCAACCTCAAGCAGCATTTTTCTTCGTTCTTCATGATCTATAAAAGGGACGGAGTAGAAATATTTATGAATGATGACTTCAATGCCGCATCTAGCAAGAATGCCCAGATCAATCGAGTTTCCCATTGATTTTACGAGCTGAAGCTGTTTCGCAATTTTCTCAGGCTGGCCTGTTGTTTGAAAAATAATTGCTCTTTTATCGTTCAGCAAACCGTTCAATCCATCTTTTGTCATATTAAATGCGAAGCCGTTTGTGAAGACCCTGTCAAAATACCCTTTTAAGATGGCAGGCAAGCCTGACCACCAGGTGGGAAAAATATACACAAGCAAATCAGCATCAATAATAAATTTTTGTTCCTCAAGAATTTCTTGCTCGACTTCTGATTGAGAAAAGGTCTGGTAATTATCCTTCATAAGGACGGGATTAAACTTTAGCTTGTACAGATCCCTCACGCAAACATTGTAATTTAACTCCTCCAGATAATGCGTGACACGATCCAAAAGAGAATAATTAAAGCTTGATGGATTAGGGTGTGCGATGACAATTAACGTGTTCATGCCTGCATCCTCCTTTTCCATAGTTTCATAAAAAAAATTAAAATTATGTATAAAAAGAAAGCCGCAGCGGATCCATGCGGCTTTTCTTACAAGCAAGGAAGGTAAATTTTCACTGTTGTCCCCTGGTCTTCTTCACTCTCAAAAATGATTTCTCCTTTATGGCTTTCAATGATTCTCATTGTAACCATCAGACCAAGCCCTGTTCCTTTTTCTTTCGTTGTATAAAAAGGTTCACCAAGCTTATCAAGAAAATCCTTCGAAATTCCCTTCCCTTGGTCTTTAATCATAATCAATACACGGTCTTCTTCACCCTTCGATTGAATCAATATTTCACCTTCAAGCTCTTCCATTGCCTCGATTGCATTTTTTAAAATGTTTAAAAACACCTGCTTGAGTTCGGATGGAACTGCACGAACCTCATTTACATCCTGGCAAAGCGCTTTTGTTATACGAACGCCCTTAAGCATTGCCTGTGCTTCTAATATCAAATAAACATCTTCGATAATGTCGTTCACACATATAGTCTCAAACTTGGATGATTTGGTTTTGGATAAAAATAAAAACTCATTGATAATTGACTCCAGCCGAATAAATTCCGATTGCATTACCTCTGCATATTCCTTGTGATACGTATTGCTTTGAATCATAAGCTGCAGAAAGCCTTTTAAGGATGTCAGCGGATTTCTGATTTCATGGGCAATTCCTGCTGCCAGCTGTCCGATAGCAGAAAGCATTTCTGATTTCATCAGCATTTTTTCCGAATTCTTTTGATGGGTAATATCCTCTGCGACCCGCATAATTTGCTGGATATTTCCTTCATTATCCTCGAGAGTAATAAAGGAAACCTTTTCCCATAAGTCTGTGCCGTTTCTCCCTTGAGAGTATTCTTCGCCGGTCCAGCTTTTATGTTTAAGCACATGGTCCCAATGGTCCTTAAATTCATGTACTTTGAAGGAATTTTGATAAATATCAAATATGTTTTGTCCAATGATTTCAAATTGCTCTTTTCCTAAAATCGAACAGAAATTAATATTGACGTATTTAATTCTTCCACTCGGAGATGCAACCACAATGCTTGAATTGCTGTGTTCAATCCTATGTGAACCAACTTGCAAGGCTTTGTTTGTAGCTTTAAGATCAGTTATATTGACTAAAAGAATGACAAGTCCGTCCGCTTTGGTTCCATTTGACAAATTCGGAATCATTTTGACAATATATATGTCCTTATTGTCAGCTTCCACCTCTTTTTGAATCGTTTTCATCTCGTTTAATGCCTTTTTCGCGTCGTCAAGAAACTCGCGATAATTTAACCGGCTGGCAATGTGGTAAATAGGTCTTCCAACATCACGGTCAATTAAATGAAAAACATTTGCTGCTTCAGAAGTAAATAGTTTAATGTTGTATTCATTATCCAAGAAAACAGTTGCGATATTAGAGTTTATCAGCATTTTTTCCATTTCACCCGCGGTTGAGGAAAGCTCTTCAATCTTTTTCTCGAAATTTCCATTTACGGTCATCAAATCTTCGTTTACAACCTGAAGTTCTTCATTTGATGTTTGGAGCTCTTCATTGTCAGCGATTAATTTTTCGTTGGTGGATCGAAGTTCATCATTTGAAATTTCAAGCTCTTCTATTGTTGTTTGCAGCTTGGAGTTTGTTTCGTTAATTAACATTTCTAATTTCTGAATACAATGATTCGGATAAATTTCCTGATCTAACATCAAAAATTCTTTTTTATTCGTTTTTATTCCTTCCAATTCTTTATGAATAAACAATACGTATAAAGGATAATGACGCACATTGAATTTGAATCTGCGGACTGTAATCTCAACAAATACGGGAGCGCCATTAATCGTGACCTTAATATGATTACGTCTGATTTCTGATTTATGATCTTTGATTTTCTTCAAGGCTGAACTGATTGGGACAGATAAATCGGCGGATAGCCTACTATAGATGCTGTTCGATGGACTGCCAGCCGGAGTCTTTAAAAACTGACTCGCATTTGGAGAAGATGCAATAATTTCTTCTTGATCATTGATAATCAAAAAAGGGTTCAAAAATTGATCGATTAGTGAGAGATACAGTTCATCCAATTGCAGATTTTTTCGCTCATCTATATTTTCAAACGTATTGGCCAACGCTTTCCCTGCTTCGAGAGCGTTTAGATGAAAGCGGTTCCGTTTTGCTTTCTGATCATAAAATGAGTTTTTGAATATTTTCCATTTCCAATCTACAGGCTGATAAACTTCGGACTGATTACCGATAGTCTCACTGGGTCCAAGAACTAATAATCCTCCATCACAGAGAGAAAAATGGAACAAAGAAAGCGCCTTTTCCTGCAATTTTCTTTGAAAGTAAATCATTACATTACGGCAGCTGATGAAGTCCAAATTAACAAAAGGGGTATCTCTTATTAAATTGTGGGGAGCAAAGATGATGTGATTACGCAGAATTTTCTTCACTGAATAGCGCTGCCCTGTTTTGTCAAAATATTTTTTCAGCCAATCGGATGGAATCGAAGAAACCTCATTTTCTGTGTAGCTTCCTTTGCTCGCTTTTTGTATTGACCTGCGATTAATATCGGTTGCAAAAATTTGTAAATCCATGTCCAATTTACGCTTTTCAAGCTCTTCACTAAAAAGGATGGCATACGAGTAAGCTTCTTCACCCGTCGAACATCCTGCTATCCATATTCTGCAGGTTTGTTTGTCTTTCTTTATGTTGTTTTCAATAATCTTTGGAATATAAGTCTTTCTCAGTTGATAAAAAAATTCTTCATCTCTGAAAAAGTGTGTAATCCCGTTCAATAAATCGTCATGCAGCCTTTGTAATTCTTCTGGATGATCCAATATAAAAATCATATATTCATCTAATGTCTCTAACGGATGGCCAAGTAATTTCATTCTTCTCTCAATACGGCGGAGTATACTTTTTTTCTTATACATCGAAAAATCAACTCCATTTTGATTTTGAATTTTATACAGGATTTGATCTATTGCCCCCTCTGAGAATGAATCATAATCATCCATTGATTCATGCAGCTGATTAATATATCCGGCTATGTTTTCGGGAGCCGCAAAAACATTGGCAAAAGAGTACATTGATGCCCCAGCAGCATCCTGCACGGTACTGAATCCATTGTACTGATGAACGATCTTCAACCCTTCAAATCCGTCTCTCTCTTTACCGGGCAGAACGATTGCAATTGCTTTTTCTTTTTGAGTTTTCGCAAGAGATTTTAAAAGTACATTAATTGGAAAGTGATTGTTTTCAATGATGGTATAAGGAGTAAGCTTTATTGTTTTATTTTCAAGAATCTCAACATAATGTTCTGGGGGACTGAGGTAGACCGTGTTTGCCATAATGGCAGAACCTTGTTCAGCCATTTCCACATTCAGCGAAAGGTATTTTTCCATCAGGCTGGCGGTAAATCCTTTATGTTTTACAGAGGGTGTTTGGACAACAATGTATGAAAGACTGTGTAGCGGCTTAACATCCTTAAAATAGTCAAATAGTGCATCGAGTCGTTCAACCGAAACCCCGATACCAATAATTATAGAAGAAGGTGTTAGTTTTTGATTTTCCGGCATAAAGTTCAAAAGTTCTTCATGCATAATTCCACCCGCCCATATTAAATTATTTGCTCTACCAATTCGTCAGGCAATAAAAAAAACCTTCCAAAAAAAACGGAATAATTACTATTACCTATAAACTTTTTTTTGCCTTATTTTAGTAGGAATACTTCCGTAGGAATTTTCCTACAATATTCATGTTACTCTCTTGAAAGGTGGAATATGACAAAATGCAGCAGCAAAATCAGCAAATAAACATGAATCAACAGAATATGCCTATGAATCATGGCGGACATGAGGTTTTTGATTTACAAGAAGTGTTGTCAGGTATGATAAGTGTACTGGATCAATATATAATGTTCAGACAATACGTAAAGGATCCGGAGCTTCTCGACATGTTGGACCGTCAATACCAGTTTATCTCAAATCATTATAACATTACGGTTGAATGCTTCAAAACAGGAAGGAAACCTGCCCAAGAAACTTCAACCTACATGATGAAACAAGATCGCCAAGTCACATATGGAATTAAGGCTGCCCAGCCAAAAAAACCTTGCCAATCATTATCTGAAGTAAAAGACGCAGGACTAAGCGGCCATATGCTTGGATTAATCAAATCACAAACTACCATGCTAACCATGGCAGCTCTTGAGTCAACCAATCCTGTCGTGCGAAGAGTTGTAGCAGATCAAATTCCAAATTATATTGAAATGGCCTACGAAATCTTTTTGTATCAAAATAAACATGAGTATTACCAAGTCCCACAGCTTTCACCAGAGGATATGCAAAAAGCAACCGCCTCTTTTGCCCCTGCAAACGGCAATCCACAAATGCCGAACGCAGGCTCGAATCAAGGAACCTTGCATTAACTAAGAAACGGCATCAAGATTCATTTCTTGTGCCGTTTTTTCTTCTGTAGAATATTCTTGTATAAATAATTTTTCAAAATCCTTCAAAGATTCATTCGTAGCCTCTTGAAAAGCTTTATTAAAATCTCCGTTCGTCCTCGTTTCATTAATAATGGAAAGTAAAATGTCTTCTCCAAAGCTTTCCACAAGCTCATTAATCATATAGTAGCTCTGCAAATAAATATCAGTTGAATAATCAAACCGGGAATTTTGCCAATCTTCGTCGGTCATTAATTTTTCAAAAGGCACAGGAGAAAGATCCATAGGCTCCAACTCAATTTCATAATTTGCTATCCACTCCGCAACCCCTTCATGAAACCATAACGGCATTTCCTCCGGGTCCACATTTATTTCCCTTAATTTTTGATGGAGAGCATAATGCGTATATTCATGAATAAGGATACGTTGATATAAATATACAGAAAACTCTTCTTCTGAGGCCAGTTTTTCCTTTTCTTCCGGCAAAAGGCCGATTAGCTGATTTTGCTCGGAATAAAACCCGGAAATATCCCGCAGGTTGGAGAATCTCTCCATCTGTCCCCTATTTTCAAAAAAAATTAAATCAAGAGTATCATCTTCAGGAGGATGATAGTCTAATAGATTTCGATTTACTTCAATTGCATAATCAAGCGTTTCCTCTGTTAATGGAAGAATATCCTCTTCCTCTTCTGAATAATACACATTAACATGCTGATATGGAATCATATCAAGTGATTCCTTAATTTCCTCTTCTGTATAAGATTCCTCTAGAAACGATATTGTTTCATTAACCAGTGCTCCTTCGTCCGTAAATGCCGCCAACAGAATTGGAAGTGAGGCAAGAATTATGTGTAAAACTGCTCCCGTTAATAAGATTATAACTGCTGTTACTTTTAAGAACTTTTCCAATTCAACACCCCGTTTACAACGAACAAAATATATGGTTAATCTTTATTGTATACCCAAATTCAAACAATTGATATTCCCTTTCTATATGATTTTATGATGGATGAAGCAGTTTTGACAAAAAAATCCCTTCCACGTAAGTGAAAGGGAAAGCAAAGATGTTATTCAGCTGTAGGAAAAACTCTGCGTACAGTTTCTCCAAACTCATCAAAGAATCCTGCAATCGGTTCTCCTTGGTTGATCCGATTTCCGTAATCCTGCATGCGATCAAAGAAATCCGGATTCGCTGAGACGTAAACGTTATTGATGCTCTCGTCGGTTGATTTTACTTTATCAGAAATTTTATTTTTTACATCATCTGTAATATTTCCTTCTTTATTTCCTTCTAAAGCTACGGCAACAAATGCGTTATTTTCAGTAACGATAACTGTCGCGTTTTCGACGCCTTCCACTTCATTCACTTTGTCAGCAGCTTCATCGGCAACCTTCATTTGGTTATCTTCATTTTGGTTACCTTGATTTTGGTTACCTTGATTTTGGTTATCATCAGCCATATCATTGCCCACGTTATCCGGTCTGTTCATATCCCTGTAATTTACATTTTCATAAGGATTGTTGTCCCGTCGTCCGTTATCCCCTGCATTATTCATTCCACAGCCGGCAGTGAGGATAAATGGTACTAAAATAGCTGATAGCGCTAATTTTTTGTTTATCATTAGTTAACCTCCTTTTCGTATTTAGGATTTTCAGATTCCAGCTTTTTTATGCACAATATTTCAAATAAAGCTGCAGTATAAGATCAATACAAATGGTAAACATAAAATTCAACGGGGATTTCGGATGAAGTTTATGCCAAAAAAAGGAGGCTGAGATTTTGATTAAAAAACGGTCAGGTTTTAACCAGTTACCGCTCTTACTTACAACTATTGCTTTTATTGCTGCCATGTCTCCTGAAGCAAGAAAAGGAGCAGCAAAAGCCTATTCTTGGCTCGAAGGCAAAGTAAATGGATTACGTACAGAAGCAGATTTGAAAACGGTTAATATTTCATCAACCAACCCCATTCATGTCAGCCCGGAGATCATGAATGTTGTAAATGACGAACCTATTCTTCACATGGTTGATGAAATAGAAGAAAGCTTGCATTAACCGTTTATAACCGAACACCTCAAATTTACTCCCGGTTACCTTCCTTATTCCTAACAAATTAACTTCATGCACCTTCCGATGTAGCTACTTTGCAAATAATGGATAAGGAAGGAACTGTATGTTTTGAAAAACAAACTTCCCAAAAAAAGATTACTTTAACCTGTTGCCGGCTGACTATGATTGCATTTTCAAGGATTGCACTGACTTGGAAATTGCAAGAAATCACATGAATTTTACTTATTCCTTTTCATTGACATTCCCTTTGAATTCTACTACTTTAGCTCTATACGAAATATTCTGATTTCATTATCGGAATTAAATAAGTAGTGGAGGGATTTTAATGAAGCCTCTTTATATCAACGGTGATTGGGTCACAACAAAAAACAAGCTATCTGTACATAATCCTGCTACCGGCGATATCGTTTCAGACGTTGCCTTTGGAGGAAAGGAAGAAGCGCAGTCGGCAGTTGATGCAGCTGATAAAGCGTTTTTAACATGGTCAAAAGCGACTGCAAAAGAACGCTCAGAAATTTTAAAAAAATGGTTCTCACTCATACAAGATCACAAAGAATCCATCGGCCGTCTAATGACTAGTGAGCAAGGAAAGCCGCTGCCAGAAGCGATTGGCGAAGTAGAATATGCTAACAACTTTGTGGAATGGTATGCGGAGGAAGGAAAGCGTGTATACGGTGATATTATTCCTGCTTCTTTTAAAAACAAACGCATTTATGTGACTAAACAGCCTATCGGAGTCATTGCAGCGATTACTCCTTGGAATTTTCCAGCAGCAATGATCACACGAAAAATTGCTCCCGCCCTTGCAGCAGGGTGTACTGCCGTGATTAAGCCGGCTGAAGAAACTCCTCTTACTGCCCTCAGGCTTGCAGAACTTGCACATGAAGCGGGAATTCCAAAAGGTGTCCTAAACGTAGTTTTAGGAGAAGCACAGGAAATAGCTGAAGTCTGGCAAAAGGATCCTCGTGTACGAAAAATCTCATTTACCGGATCGACCGAAGTGGGAAAAATTTTAATGCGCGGCGCCAGTCAAACAGTGAAAAAAGTCTCTTTTGAGCTTGGCGGCCATGCGCCCTTTATTGTTTTTCCAGATACGGATCTAGGTTTCGCTGTCAACGGGCTTCTTAAATCAAAATTCAGAAATGCCGGCCAAACCTGCGTCTGTACAAACCGAGTGTACGTACATGATTCAATCTACGAACAATTCGTCCAAAAAACGATCGAGAAAATTGCAGGCCTTAAAGTCGGAAGCGGATTAGAAGAAGGTGTTACGATCGGTCCCCTTATTAATCATGAAGCGAAGAAAAAGGTTCAATCCCATATAAAAGATGCAGAGGAAAAAGGAGGTCAATTGTATTATCATAATAACCAAACGATCAATGACGGTGATTTGTTCGTTCCCCCAGTAGTTATTTCGAACGCAAACGATGATATGCTCTGCATGAATGAAGAAACCTTTGGACCGGTTGCTCCAATTGCCAGATTCCAAACGGCTGATGAAGTGATCAAGCGAGCTAATGATACTCCTTATGGACTGGCAGCCTATTTATACACGGATAATTTAAGCGATGCTATTAAAGTAAGTGAAGGCTTGGATTATGGCATTATCGGCGTCAACGATTCTCTCCCTTCAGTGGTTCAAGCTCCTTTTGGAGGAATGAAAGAAAGCGGAATCGGCCGGGAAGGCGGATACTACGGAATAGAAGAGTATCTGGAAACAAAATACACATCGATTAGAATCAGATAAAGTGAACCTTTGATCAGGGGAGATTGCAATTCGCATTGAATATGCTAGTGAAGGCGTTGCAAATGGAAATCTTGCCCCCATAATAAGGGATAAATTATACAGAAACGCCTAGAAATTTTTCGAAAAAATTACCGATAATAGTTGAATTTCTGACAAATTCCTGATAAAGTAAAGTTAATTATTTTTGTTCGAACTATCTTTAAAGAAGAAAGTTTTGAAAGAGTTTTCGTCTTGGAAGTTTGTTTTAGAGCAAGAATAGTGAATTTAAGCGTTATGATCGCTTTAGGAGGAAATTTCATGCTAGAAGGTAAAGTAAAATGGTTCAATTCTGAAAAAGGTTTCGGTTTCATCGAAGTTGAAGGTCAAGACGATGTATTCGTTCACTTCTCTGCTATTCAAGGCGAAGGCTTCAAAACTTTAGAAGAAGGTCAATCTGTTTCTTTCGAAATCGTTGAAGGAAACCGTGGCCCTCAAGCTGCTAACGTTACAAAAGCATAATTTCAGATTAATCCATATGAAAAGACTCCCGATTTCGATCGGGAGTCTTGCTTATTTACTCTTTTCTTTTTCCTTTTTCTTTTCCCCAGTAATTACAGCAGCCACTCCTCTGAGTAATGACACTTTTATCGAAACCAAAGACCAAAAGCCCATATGAACTCCCCTATAGACAGCCTGCTTTGTTAAGCTGCAACGTCTCTTTTGGTAAACACAGTAAATGCCAAAACAATAAAGATAATAAAATAGATAATCAGCATGATAATGGAGAAACCAAGAGTCATTCCTTCTATTAACGGGGTTCCATCAAAGTATTGTGTCAGATCCGTGTTGGCAAACAGACTGTATTTCGCCCAATCAAATCTCATAGCAAGCAATCCGGTTACTGTGCCTCCCAAGACAAGGAGAAAGATGCTGATCCCGCTAGCCAAAGAATTGTTTCGAAATACTGACGAAATCATAAAAGCCATTGTCGAAAGCATGAAAAGGTCGATGGAATGCAGGCAATAGTTCGTTATTAAATGCAGAAGCATGCTTTTTTCTTGAACCGAGCCGTCATGATAAGCTAGATAAGGTGCACTCTCACCGCCTGTTCCAAAGAAAATAAGACCTACAATCGCTGTACTGATAAATAGAAACGCAAGCATCGCTACGGCAAATGTCAAAACCGTTATATACTTCGATAGTAATAGCTTAAAACGACCGATCGGCCGAATAATTAATAGTTTAATCGTTCCCCAGCTGAACTCGTTTGCAACCATGCCTGAAGCAATGATGATCGTAAACAATCCAACCAGCGTTGTAAAGCCCATCGTATCAGTTAAAAACGACCAGACTGTATATTCTCCCTCTGGAGGCAGATTATTTTCAATTCTGTACTCATTAATAGCAATCGTTTTTTGGTAGTTTTGTTTTAAGAGAGAATTTGAATCACCTACCTCTTTAAGAGCCGTATTCATCTCTTTATTCTGCTCTGTTAATTGCTGTTTCCAATTCGGATTTGACTCAGCTTGATCAGTTGTTCTGTTCATTATTCCAAAAGCAATGACCGAAACGAGAAGCAATCCTGCCATGACAATCGTTCCGGGACGTTTGATAATCTTTATCCACTCGTTTAGTATCAGCTTATGCATGAGCTTTTTCCTCCTTACTCTCTGATGTCATCTCAAGAAAACGATCTTCAAGCGTTTTGTTGACCCGTTTTATTTCATATAGTCGGACATTTGCATTGACCAGATGGTAAATTAAATCCGGAATTGCTTCTTTAGAGGCCTCGACCTGAATACCGTTTTCAGTATGTAATGGTTCAAGGGCGCCAAACATTTCTGCAGCTTTGTATGCCTGCTCAGGATCATCGGCTAGAATCACTAACGTTTCTTTTTGATCATTCGTAAATTCATGGACATTCTGGATATCTAGTAATTTACCATTTTTTATTATCGCAATCCTGTCACACATCAGCTCCATTTCAGAAAGCAAATGACTGGATACAATAACCGCTATTCCTTTTTCCCGTGCCAGCCTTCTTAAATAATCACGAATTTCTCTGATTCCGGCAGGATCGAGCCCGTTTGTCGGTTCATCAAGGATTAATATTTTTGGGTCATGAAGCAAGGCCTGAGCAAGCCCGAGCCGCTGCCTCATACCAAGTGAATAGGTTTTTACTTTGTCATGAATCCGCTTCTTTAAGCCAACCAGCTCAACAACCTCATCAATTTTTTCCTTAGTCACTCCTTTTGTCATACGGGCATATTGTTTTAAATTTTGATAGCCTGTAAGAAATTTATAAAGCTCCGGATTTTCAACAATGGCACCGATGTGAGCCGCCGCTTTTTCAAAATTTGCAGCGATGTTGTCACCGCAAATAATAATCTCGCCTTCAGAAATTTTCATATGACCAACCATCATTCGAATCGTTGTTGTTTTCCCGGCACCATTCGGTCCAAGGAATCCGAAAACCTCACCGGCATTCACTTCAAAATTGAGCCGATCAATAATTCGTTTTCCTCGAATCACTTTTGAGACGTCTTTTAACTCTAACAGCTTTGCCATGATCATTCTCCTTTGTTTTGAAATATTTCCTTCAGCCAATCCTTCACACAAAGATCTTCTTCTTCCCTAACCCGTTCGACGTTTTCTCGCGCCGCAATTTTCCCGTTTGCTATGACAATGACCTCGTCAAGCAACAGCTCAATTTCGTCAATCTCATGGGTTGCGATCAGCACTGTCTGCTTTTCAAGGTCAATGTGGCTAATCAGAATCTTCGCAATTGATTCCCGAACCATAGGATCAAGACCTGAAAACGGTTCGTCAAGCAAAAGGAAGGGAGCGTCTCTGGAGATTGCAAGCACGAGCTTTAATCTACCGCGATTTCCTTTCGAGAGCTTTTTAATTTTTTTGTTTCCGTCTAATTTCATTAGGTTCAAAAGCTCATTTGCCTTTTGCCGGTCAAAGTCCTGAAACTGGGTTTGATAAAATGAAAGCATATCATTTACTTTGAATGGCTCATAAAGCATATCAAGCTCCGTCGAATAGGCTACCCTCTCACTAATTCTGCGGGATACTGCTTGATCCTCTACAAGTATCTCCCCTCGATCCGGAAAAACAAGTCCCGAAATGATCTTCAGAAAGGTCGATTTACCGCTGCCGTTCGGACCTAGCAATCCGTAGATTTTTCCCGGTGTAAGAGAAAGTGAAACGTGATCAAGAGCATATTCTTTTCCGTACTTTTTAGTCACCTGCTTCAATTCGATACTCACTCTGGATTCCCCTTTTTCAAAAAAGCTTCAAGCCCTTCCAGCATTTCTGCTTGTGTTAAACCAAGCTCCTTAAGCTGGTTGACATATTCCTCTGTCGCCTCGTTTTTCATCTTTTCCTTTAGATCGAGAATGATTTGATTATTTTCTGCAAGAAACGTGCCTTGACCGCGCCTAGTCTCCACGATCCCCATCCTTTCCATTTCACTGTAAGTCCGCTGAATTGTATTCGGATTAACACCGGTTTGAATCGCCATCTCTCGGACAGAAGGCAGCTTATCGCCCTGCTTCAATTCTCCGCGTACCACCTGTTTAAAGACCTGCTCGGCAATCTGCATATAGATCGGCTTTGACGATGAATAATTTTTAGCCATAGCTTCACACCTCAACGTGCTTATTTAAAAGCCTGCAGGATACATAGAGCAGAATGACACTTAAGAGAACATAATAAATAATCGGAATAACGGAAAACTTTACTGTCATAACATCCATCGACCATCCGGAATTCTTTTCATAAAGAAAGGCAAAGTTTGTTTTGATTGGGATCACCCACTGATCAAACAGCGATAATTTTTTCGAAACATGAGCAAGAAGCGATTCCGTCATATTGTAGAGAATGAAAAGAACTAAAATAATCAGCGCTCTAACTTTTTTTAAGATCGGAAATTTTTTCAGTGATGAATAAATCGACCAATAAAAGATAACCCAAATCATCAACATGATAGATCCTGTTAAAACTGCTAAATTGATCAACAACATGTCATTTATCGTAACGATACCGTTATCGATGATTTTCGGATTAACAAAGAATGTAATTACGAACCAATTCTGCAAAAATAAAAGGATTTGTGAAAGGATCTGGCAAATAAAAGTAACCGTCATTTTTGACAAAACCAATATGTAACTGCTTTGCGGATTATGCAGCCATAGCTGGCTTTTCCCTTCCTTTTGCAGCTGGTAATACATCAAACACGCTGAAAAAAAGCTTTGGATTATAAGAGACGTCACGATAAAGCCAACCATCGCTAATGGTTCATTTATATATTTGGAAAATCCGTAGAATAAAGCCAAAAGGATGAACGAGGCAGCGATCCATAAAACTAAGGCAGATCGTGCCATCTTGAAATCCTTTCGGACGAGCCCTCGAAAAGCAATCAAGCAAAAACCTCCTAACAATCATGTACTAGTGTTCTATTTAGATAGTACACTAGTACACAAAAAATGGCAAGAAAAAATCCTTCTTACTTGAAGGACTTTTTTAAGCAAGCTTCGCGGCTTCTTCTTTATAAAAAAAGCTTTTTAACGCTTGGAACACATCGGATTTTTGTTTTAGGATATAGTATTTGAATTTTTCATCATTTATATTTTTATAGGCCGACATGAGAGTTGAATGGCGGTTATACTGATTGACTTCGCCGTAGCAAAACAGATTGGTTTTTTTCATAAGCTCGTTGACAAGCTTGACGCACCTGGCATTATCTGATGTTAAGTTATCCCCATCCGAGAAATGAAACGGGTAAATGTTGTATCTGGCCGGATCGTATTTTTGATCTATGATTTCTAATGATTTTCTATAAACGGAAGAACAAATCGTACCTCCGCTTTCTCCCTTTGAAAAGAAATCCTCCTCAGGAACAACCTTAGCCTCTGTGTGGTGAGCAATAAATTCTATTTCTACCGTTTCGTACTTTGTTCTAAGAAATCTGGTCATCCAGAAAAAGAAGCTTCTGGCCATATACTTTTCCCATACACCCATACTTCCACTTGTATCCATCATCGCGAGAACGACGGCTTTTGAATCAGGCTTTACAATTTCGTTCCACGTCTTATATTTGAGATCTTCAGGATAAATCGGATAAAACGAGCGATTACCCGTCATTGCGTTTCTCTTAAAAGCGGAAAGCATCGTACGTTTCTTATCAATGTTTCCAGTTAACCCCGTCTTGCGAATATCATTAAATTCTATATCTTCAACAACAATATTGTCTCTTTCTTTTTGCTGCAAATTCGGGAGCTCCATCTCTCTGAAAAGAGCCTCCTCTAAATCCATTAGCGACACTTCGGCTTCATAGTAATCTTCGCCTGATTGATCTCCTGCCCCTGATCCTTTTCCGGCACCCTGCTTTTTCTCTGCACCGTCACGTGCCACCACATCACCAATCTGACTATCCCCATCACCCTGCCCGACATGTTTGTTTTTGTCATAGTTGTATCTGATTTTATACTCATCAAGTGAACGAATTGGAATTTTTACGACGTCTCTTCCGTTGGACATGATAATGCTTTCCTCTGTCACCAAATCAGGCAGATTGTTTTTTATAGCTTCCTGAACTTTTTCCTGGTGACGTATTTGATCATCGTAGCCTTTACGATGGAGGGACCAGTCTTCTTGGGAAATTGCAAAATGGCCATTATCTTCATGGGTCATGATTTCCCCTCCCTTTGCACCCTTTTTTGGTAGTTATACATACGTATTCCAGTTCACTGCTTTATATGAAACAAGTTATGAGAAATATTTATTTTTTATCTTATGCAAAAGTGGAATACTGTTGACAAACAATTTAGACAATAGGACAAATTATGCTTTTGTCCGAAAAAGCAAAAAAATGCAGCTCATGCCTTAATGCTGCATGAGTTGCATTTATAAATCGTTCTTTTATATACTGATTCTTGTTTTCGTTTCTTCAAGCGCTTTTCGCTCACGTTTTGACTTTTTGAAATACAGCAGTTCATAAATTACTGGAACGACTATAAGCGTTAATACGGTCGACACGCCAAGTCCTCCGATAACAACAACCGCCAGGCTTCCTGAGACGAGATTTCCAGATTCAGATTCTTTGAACAGTAACGGAAGCATCGCACAGATTGTGGCAACTGCTGTCATGATAATCGGCCGCATACGTACTGACGCAGCTTCTACCAATGAATCTCGAATGCTCATGCTCTCCTCATTTTGCTTCACACGGTCAAGCAATACAATTGCATTGGTCACGACTACTCCGATTAGCATCAAAGCCCCTAATAGCGATGTCACATCGACCGGAATTCTCGTAATAATCAAAGCAAGTATCGCACCGATCGCAGCGAGCGGCAACGAGAAAAGAATAGCTATTGGCGTACGAATCGTTTTAAAGGTTACGACCATGATGACAAATACGATTGCGATCGAAGCCAACATCGTAATAAACATATCGCTGAAATCGCTCGATTGATCTGCGCTTGCCCCGCCGACAAGCACTTCCGTATCATCAGGGAGATCGATCCCTTCTTCTGTATTATTGCCAAAGATGGCTGTTGAAATTTCTGCCGAGATATCAGAAACCTGTTTTGGATCAACATTTGCTGTAACTCTTACATATTGTTCGTTGTCCTTATGATAGATATTAGTCGGTTCTTCTTCTTTGGTTAAGGTTGCGATATCAGATATGGACGCCATACCCGTTTGAGTAGCAACCGGCAGATCTGCCAGGTCTTTTTCTGTTTTCGGATCGAATAGCGGCTCTACTTTTACGTCCGCTTGCTGGTCATTCACTTCTACTGTCCCGATTGGTGTTTGATTGAGAAGCGTACCTGCTTGCTGAACGACTTGGTCCGTTGTCGTTGCACCCGGTTTTACGGCAAATGAATAGACCGTCTTTTGATCCTCCTGATTTGAAGTTACTTTTTCGATTCCTTCAATCCCATCTATCTTGTCTTTAATCGTAAGCGCAACCTCTGACAGAGTCTCTGGATCGTCTCCGAGTACATCAACCGTAATCTCTGTTTGCCCTCCGCCCATCATGGAAGCTCCTGTAGCACTAAGCTGTGCTTCCGGGTATTGATCTTTTTCATCCGTAATGTTTTGCAAAAATTTCTCTTCATCCGTTCCTTCTTTTAAGGTCACCATAAATTGCGCTTGAGTTGGTGAACTGATTTGACCATACGATGCAGAGTCATCTGAATTACCCAGTTGAAGATAAGCATGTTCTACTCCTTCTTGCTCCAAGATATGCTTCTCAAGAGTCAAAGCGCCATCCTTTACATCCTCAATTGGTACTTCGTTTGGATAATCGAGAGTAGCTACCACGTAGTCATTTTTTGTCTTTGCTATAGAACCTTTCGGAAGAACCATATAGGCGCCGATCGAACCGGCAAACAAGACGAAAGCAGTTCCAAGGACAATCAGTTTATGACTTAACGACCAGGTCAAAAAACTTCCGAATCGTTTGGACGGTATGTGCTCTTTCAGTTTGCTGTTTTTTAATAAACCCGCACTCATCAAAGGAACGACCGTCAATGCCACGAGCAGGGACGCAAGCAGTGAATAGGTAATAGTCAAGGCAAATGGGAGAAGCAAGTCCTGTAGTCCTCCGTTGACTAACCCCATCGGCAAAAATACTGCTACAGTTGTTAAGGTTGATGCTGTAATGGCACTCCCTACTTCTTTTGTCGCGTCGATGATCATGGAAACTGAAAATTTTTCATTCTGCGACTTTCTAAAAATATTTTCAATAACAACGATACTATCATCTACGAGCCTTCCGACGGCAACTGCCACTCCGCCTAGGGTAAGAATATTAAGCGTGACACCCGAGACGGACAAAAGAAACAGAGTAAGTCCGAGAGATAAAGGGATCGACACGATCGTAATGAATGTAGATTTAAGATTTCGCAGAAAGATCATAATAACAATAGTAGCGAATAGAGCTCCAAGAAGCACTTCATTCATCATGCTGTGAACAGACGACTCAACCGTATCGGCAGTTTCCAAAATTACATTCGATTGCAGCTCGCCTTTATTATCTTCATTGATTTTATCACTTAATTCGTTTACTTTATGACTGACTGTAACAGCATTCGACTGACTGTCTTTTGTTACGACTAAGATTAGTCCGCCCTCGCCATTAATCCTTGTGAGCGAATCTTCCGGCTTTTTGATTTCAACGTTAGCTATATTCTTTAATGGCACTGATGGTACAATTTCAGCATTCTTTAATTCATCAATATTATTTACCTGCCCTACTACTTTTACATTCGTCGATCTTCCATCGATATTTTTTTCACCAATGGAAGCGTTTAGGTTCTGGCCTTGTAAAAGCGTCATGATTTGCTCAACCGATACATTGCTTTCCTTCATTTTTGTTTCGTCTAAAGTAACAGAAACATAGTCTTCAGCCACACCCATCGTTTGAACAGATGCAACACCCTCTATGTCCTTAAAAAGAGGAACGATTTCTTCTTCGGATTTTTTAATGTTTTCGCTTGTCAGACTGCCTTCAAACGATAAAGATACATATGAGACAGGGATCATTGATGTATTTAATTGAGAAATTGTAGGTTTAGACACATTCTGTGGAAGGGTCAATGCATTTAACAGATCCTCCACCTCAGCTTTAGCTTCCTTCATGTCCGTTTTTGCTTCCAGATGTACCTGTACATTTGAAAAGGAATCACCAGAGGTAGATAAAATATTCGTTTTGCCTTTTACACTGTCCAGGGCCTGCTCGATCGGATCGGTAACTTCACTCTCCATCGTATTTGCGTCCATTCCCTGTCCTGTAGTAATGACAGAAACCATCGGCATATCGGTTGAAGGGAAAAATTCCATCGGCAGCCGTATGTAACTGATGATCCCCATGACGAGAATGATAATTCCCATAATCCAGACAGCCGCCTTGTTTTTAAATGACCATTTTGTAATCCATGACATTATTGCTTACTCCTTCCAATTAAAAAATTTTTAGGTGAATTTAGTTTATGAATCCTTTATTACCCATCTAACTATAGCTAATTAAAATTTAAGACAACATTAGTTTCAGGCTGATTTTAGATCGGTCTAAAGTCGTATCTTTAATAACAGGACAATAAAAATCCCGCACCTTGTGTGCGGGATTTGACCGAGAATATACGGGGAGATTGGACTTTCGCGAGGTTTTAGGACTAGTTTGGGGATTATTCGACCCGAACTCAGTTTTATTCGGCCCACCTTCTAATTTATTGTGACCAATTGAGAAATAATTGCGACAAATCTTGCGTTTTTTCTGTCCTGGCTCGAAATCACCGAAAAAAAGTGGCACTTCTATACTTTGAACAATTTTTCTGACGATGCGCCCTCTCTTCAGACAGGCTGTCCTCCGGTTGGCACACTTTTGTGACTGGCCCTGTGATTAATTCGACCCGGTTTGGAATTTATTCGGCCCACCTTCTAATTTTTTGCGACCACTAGAGTGATTATTGCGACCAGATCGTATTATTTCAGTCCTAGCTCCTGAAAAATTTATTCCGAGTTGCTCGCTTTCTATACGTTATAAAGCCCTGCCCGTATTTCCCCCCCAAAAAAAACGACTCACGGCATCACATACCTTGAGTCACTACTATACAAATTATCGATTTAGCAAGCTTCCGACATATTTTAATAGTTCATTTGCGCTTGTGGAATTATAGCCGTGCTCGTCTATGAGCCTTGCGACAACTTCGTTTACTTTCTTCAGCTGCTGTTCATCAGGTGTTTTCGTTGAGGTTGTGATTTTAACCACATCTTTTAAGTCGGCAAATAGCTTTTTCTGAATCGCTTCTCTCAGTCTTTCATGAGAGTTGTAATCGAATCGTTTTCCTTTTCTCGCATAGGCGGAAATACGAATCAGGATTTCTTCGCGGAAGGCTTTTTTCGCATTTTCGGAAATGCCGATTTGTTCCTCTATTGATCTCATTAGTTTTTCATCCGGGTTCATTTCTTCACCGGTTAGAGGATCTCTTAATTTATTTTTGTTGCAATAGGCTTCCACGTTATCCAGATAATTGTCCATTAACGTTTTGGCGGATTCCTCATAGGAGTAGACAAACGCTTTTTGAACCTCTTTTTTCGCAATGTCGTCGTATTCTTTTCTAGCGGTCGAAATAAAATTCAAATAGCGGTCTCGTTCCTCTGTGGAAATGGAAGGATGCTGCTCGAGCCCATCCTTCAAAGATCGCAGCACGTCAAGCGCATTAATCGATTCCATATTTTTTCTGATGATCGTGGAGGATATGCGGTTAATGACATACCTCGGATCAATCCCCTTCATGCCTTCATCATTGTATTCCTTCTTCAAATCTTCCACGTCTACTGAGTTAAAGCCTTCTACGCTTTCTCCATCATACAGTCGCATTTTTTTCACAAGATTGATGTCCGACCGTTTCGGATCCTTCAGGCGAGTCATGATCGAAAACATCGCGGCAACCTTCAGTGTATGCGGTGCAATGTGAACCTCTTTCACGTCACTTTCTGAAATCATTTTTTCATAAATCCGTTCCTCTTCAGACACCTTTAAGTTATAAGGAACAGGCATAACGATAATTCTTGAATGGAGCGCCTCGTTCTTTTTATTGCTGATGAAGGAGCGATATTCCGTTTCATTCGTATGGGCTACAATCAGTTCATCTGCAGAGATTAAAGCGAATCTTCCCGCTTTAAAATTTCCTTCCTGAGTCAGGGAAAGCAGGTGCCAGAGAAATTTTTCATCACACTTTAGCATCTCCTGAAATTCCATCATTCCTCTGTTTGCTTTATTGAGCTCACCGTCAAATCGATAAGCGCGCGGATCCGATTCGGATCCGTACTCGGCGATCGTTGAAAAGTCGATACTGCCTGTCAGATCGGCAATATCCTGTGATTTTGGATCGGACGGGCTGAACGTGCCAATTCCTATCCGTTTATCTTCCGAAAAGAAAATGCGTTCCACTCGGACATCTTCAATCCTTCCGCCGTACTCCTCTTCCAAGCGCATTAAATTAAGCGGTGACAAATTCCCTTGGATTCTGATTCCGTACTCTTGGTAAAAATCCTCACGCAAATGCTGCGGGATTAAATGAAGCGGATCTTCGTGCATCGGGCAGCCCTTAATTGCGTATACCGCACCTTGTTCTGTGAGGGAGTAAGCCTCAAGCCCTCTTTTCAGTATCGTTACCAAGGTTGATTTTCCGCCGCTGACCGGACCCATAAGCAGCAATATTCTTTTTCTGACGTCCAAACGTTTGGCAGCGGGATGGAAATACTCTTCGACAAGCCGTTCCAGCGATTCTTCAAGACCAAAAAGCTCCCGATCAAAAAAAGTATACGTTTTTTTCCCGGTCCTTTCTTCGATTCCATGGTCTTTTATCATATTATAAACTCGCGAATGAGCAGATTGAGCGACTATCGGGTTTTCCTTGATAATTTCCAGATAATCAGCGAAGGTGCCTTCCCATTTCAGACGCTGCTCCTCTTCCCTATACTGCTCGATCTTCTTTAAAATATCCATAAGGACCTCCCTCATCTTGATTGATGCAAGTACTAATCTAGGTACTAATACAATCTATGCGAAGGTGTCTTCTTACATGCTAACGAAAGAACGCCCTTCTTTCCAAAAAGAGGGTTGTCCATTGACAAGACTGAAAGATAGGCTTCATAATTAAAGTAATTCAAGCTCAGAAATCGCTTGATGACAAGGGGGAAAAAGATGCGTACAGTCATAATGATGGGAGTTATACTAACGTTTCTGGTCTCTATCTTTACAGCTGGGTACGACAGCATGCCAGGCAGAAAAGTGAAATAAGGGGTAAAAAAAGGATCTCATGGAGCGAGATCCTTTTTTCTATATCAAATCGTTGTAGTTTTGCTGCCGCAACGCTTCATATATTAAGATTGCAGCCGTATTGGACAGGTTAAGCGACCTTACATGTTCCGTCATCGGCAGGCGCAGGCAGCGCTCCATATTGTTTTCAATTATTTCCTTTGGTAAACCGTTCGTCTCTCTTCCAAAAACGAAGAAATAATCGGTGGACGAATCCTCGTAGCTGAAGGAAGTATGGGGTTTTTGACCGAACTTCGTAATAAAGAAAAACTGCCCATTCTTATTTGCTTCAAATAATTCGTTAAGAGAGTCATGATACACAATATTTACAAACTTCCAGTAATCGAGTCCCGCTCTCTTAAGCATTTTGTCATCTGTTGAGAAGCCGAGCGGCCTGATCAGATGAAGCGTTGTATTCGTTGCCGCGCAAGTACGCGCAATATTTCCTGTATTGGCAGGAATCTCTGGTTGGTATAAAACCACATGCAGTGCCAAAATCTTCACCTCTGTTCTAATTGAGTAAACCGCCATCCATTATACCACTTTTACTTCTTCGACGTATCATCAATGATTTTGTAAAAGGTATATTTAATGGATGGTGTGTAGGCGGTTGAGTCCTCATACGACCAGTACCTCATCCGCGAATCATACGTTTGGGCGTTGACAAGCGGCATGCCCATCTTATCTTTTGCTACGACAATTGTCGTGTGGTTATATCTTCCGTCCCCTTCAAAGTCATAGCATATGACATCCCCTAGAGACAGATCTTCGGGTGATGACGTTTTTTCCGCCCTGAGCCCTGCCTTCGATCTGCCAAGAAAGCTTTTCATGGAGTGGGCAACGGTCCAGCTGTAGCTCCACGAATGGTTTTGCATCCACCAGCCGCTTCCCCGATTCGGATATCCTCTCATCGGCGCACTTCCTGCATGCAGACATTGTGAAATAAAGTTTGTGCAATTATCGTCAAAATTTTTATAGGCTGAATTTCGCTTATTCCACCATTTTTCTGCGTACTGGACAGCAGCAAGACGATCATACGTAAATGCCCGGCCGAGATCGTTTCTGCTGAAGTCTGCCATGACCATACCATCACTACGTAACGGTTGATGAAATGGTATTTCAACTTTCGAATCGTTTATCAGCATTTGGCCATAGAATAAAGCAGTTCTTTCTTCTATTTGTTCTTCTATATATAAATGATCTTTATCATTACAAAGATATTCGCTGTGAACTTTATATCTCACGTGATTAGACCCGTCGTCATCAAACTTGCTTTCCCCGAGCTTCACTTTCATCTTCGCTTTTACGATTTGTACCTGACGCTTTTGAAAGAGCTGTTTTTTTCGCTCCAGCTCATCAAAAATTGGATCTATCGTTCTTGCATTCTTTTCATTTAATAAATAGGAAAGACGATCTCGCAGAGTCCTTTCAATAAACTCCTTCAAGTACTGTCACCACCATACGTTTTTATATTAACGTATGTCAGGACTGGCTTGATTTAGTATTCATTGCCATTTTTAAACCCTTTTCAATTTCTTTCTTTGCCTCTTCGTCCCCTTCAGCCATCCACGCTTCATTTAGTTGGTTCGTATAATCTTCGCCGCCTATTTTGCCAATTGCCCAGGCAGCCGTGCCGCGAATGACAGGTCGGGGATCATTTTTCAGTAAAGAAGCAAGTTCCGGAAGAGCGGTTATATCCTTGTAGTGGGCTAATGCGATAATCGAGTTTCGCTGAATCGGTTTTTTCCCTCTCCACGAACCGGAAATATCCCCGAACTTCTCTTTGAATTCTCTATTGCTAATCGTTAACAAAGGTTTTAGCCGCGGCTTAACCACTTCAGGATCCGGCTCCATTTCTGGATGCAAATGAAAATCCTTACCTTTGTTTTCAGGACAGATCGTTTGGCATGTATCACATCCATACAGCCGATTGCCGATTTTGCTTCTGAATTCCTCCGGCAGAAAACCTTTTGTTTGAGTGAGAAAGGCAATACAACGCTTAGCATTTAGCTGTCCGCCTTGAATCAGGGCACCTGTCGGGCATACATCGACACATTTGTTGCACGTTCCACATTTGTCCTCGATTGGCGTATCCGGCTCGAAAGGAATATTCGTGATCATTTCACCAAGGTATACGTAGGAACCAAATTCAGGAGTAATGATCGCACAGTTTTTTCCCGACCAGCCGATTCCAGCTCGTTCTGCGACGGCCCGATCTGATAGCTCCCCCGTATCTACCATTGATTTTGTTCGGATATCCTCACGCTTTTCTCGAAGATATTCTTCCAATTTTGAAAGCTTTTCTCGTAATACGTGGTGATAATCCTTTCCCCAGGAGGCTCTGCAAAAAATCCCTCTGCGATCCGTCCTCGTTCCTCTTGGTGCGTTTTTCATTTTCGAAGGATAAGCAAGTGCAATGGCAATAATCGATCTCGCTTTTGGAAGCAGCAGATCCGGATTTGTCCGTTTTTCGATATCTCGTTCTTCAAAGCCGGACTCATATTGAAGGGCTTGCTGCGTAATCAGCCGCTGTTTTAAGCTTTCAAACGTATCTGCACTGGCAAATCCGATTTTATCAATGCCGATTTGATGAGCATACTCGATAACCTCTTGCTTTAGCTTGGTAACATCCATTTTTGCAAAACCTCCTTTCAAGTGAACATAGTAAAAAACGCAATGCTTCGTTATCTAAGAACGAAACACTGCGTTGCACACGATATGTATGGAGCGGGTGATGAGAATCGAACTCACGACATCAGCTTGGAAGGCTGAGGTTTTACCACTAAACTACACCCGCGGAGTCTAGAGCCTTTCCTTTCCGGTTCGACTTAATCTATAATACATCGTTATAAAACGATCGTCAATAGAAGAATGAAAAATTTTGTCGAAAAATATCTTGTTTCATTTTCTATCATCATCATTGCCATTTCGAGAGACGTATATACGTGTCAATCTGCTTTCACATAAAAGAGTATTACATGATCGTTTTTGATTAAATTGTTTTTGTTATCGTCGGTAATAGCACCCGTAAAATCTGTATCGTCTGAGTAACTATTTATATTGCAACCAATTAAAACCGGTTCTCCTAGAGGAATACTGCTTGGAAACTCAGCAAAACTGCTCATTCCGCTTGAGAGCGTATCAGATTCGAAGGTATCTAGATTCACGGATTTGGTCATTGCAGAGCCTTCATTATCAATCAACCCCATTTTTATTGTCTTCTTTATAGTTTCGAAATCATTTGTCTCATTCTCTTCTAATATAAAAAGAGTTCGCAGCCCTTTTGGCTTCTTTTTCTTAAAAAGATCAAGCTCTGGACCTTCGTATTTTTGAGTTATGTTTCCATCTTGATATTCCTCAACGTACATTCTAATACTATTAATTTCATTAGTTAATCCCGTTATCGTGGCTGAAAAATATTGTTCCCCAGCAAGATTAATCAATTCTCTTTCGCTGTCAGGGTACTCAGTCCATTTAATTTGGTTTTTTACACCAGAACAGGCAGTAAGGATTGCGGTTAAAAGAATACATATGTGTATTGCTATGATTTGTTTTCTTTTATTAAAAAAGGTTGCCAAGCCGATCTCCCCTGATTCTATGAAAAAAATTATCCTTCATTTAATTTGCCATAACATAATACAGAATCGCTTCATCATGGTTGGTTGATTAATTCTTCTATATTAGAATGAGTAACTTCACCTGATATTTCAATTTCTTCACTATCTTTCATTGTACAGCCAATAAGAACAGGCTCTCCTATCGTAATAGACTTTGGCACAGTACCAGAGGCATTCTCGACATGCTCAAAATACTCATTACCTTCTATTCTTTCTGTACCTTTAGTAGCTACCCCACGGTTGTTGTTTAAACCCATTTTTATTACTGTTGCTCCTGGCATAGCCGAGACATCCTCTTCCAAAATAAAAATGGCTCGTAATCCTTTCACATCCTTTTTCTCGCGAAGGAGATTCAGGTCTGCTCCACCGCCATACTTTGTTAAAAGCTTTCCATTTTCATAATGCTCCGCATACAAGCCTATATAGTATACTTCATCTGTTAATCCAGTAAGTGTTGCAGAAAAATATTGATCCGCCGTTACCTCCAATAGCGCCTTTTCATTTCTTGTAAACTCAGTTATTTTTATTTGGTTCGCTTCCCCGCAAGACGCAAGCAGAAGGAATAATAATAAACTGCTTGATATATAGATACATTTTTTTGCTAAAATCAACTAGGATCCTCCTGAGGTAATTTCTTAGATTTATAATATTATGAAAATTATACCTAATTTACAATAATAAATCTGTATTTGTCGAAAAATTTGTACAAAAAAAGGCTGACTTGCAGACTTTTAACGCCAGCTAAGTCAACCTTACTAAACCTTAATTGTGCACTTATTCATTTTTCCGACACGCAACTTTAAATCGATACTTTCTTCTTGTCAGGAAATTTTTGTTCTGCGATGACTTCCCCTGTGAGCTTGTGTCTGATTTGAGCGGCGAATGCTTCTCCCTTTTTAAATGGAAGGAGCGGAAAAACAAGCTCGGCAAATTGATAGGCTTCTTCGAGGTGAGGATAGCCTGATAAGATAAAGGATTCGATGCCAAGATCCTTGTATTCAAGGATACGGTCTGCCACAGTTTCCGGGTCGCCGACTAAGGCTGTGCCTGCTCCTCCCCTAACGAGTCCGATTCCTGCCCAAAGATTGGGGCTGATTTCAAGCTTTGTTCGGTCTCCTTGATGCAGCGCGGCCATTCTGTGCTGACCGACCGAATCCGTACTGAGGAGGGCTTTCTGGGAAGCTTTGATAGTTTTTTCATCCAGATGACTGATCAATTTGTCCGCTGCCTGCCATGCTTCCTTTTCTGTCTCTCTTACAATGACATGAAGCCTGATCCCGAATCGAATCGATCTCCCCTCTTTTTCAGCCTGTTCACGAACGGACTGAATTTTCTCCTTGACCTGCTCGGGCGGCTCTCCCCAAGTTAAGTAGACATCTGTATGCTTCGCAGCTACCTTTTGTCCTGCTGCGGAAGATCCGCCAAAATAAATAGGCGGATGAGGCGTCTGGACGGGAGGAAATAGAAGCTTGCCATCATTGATATTTACATGTTTTCCATTGTATGTGACCGTTTCGCCTGAAAGCAGCGACCGCCAAATATCAAGAAATTCGTCCGCCGCCTCGTATCGTTCATCGTGATCCAAAAATAACCCGTCGCCTTCCAGCTCCTTTGAATTGCCGCCTGCAACGACGTTGATCAAGACCCTTCCTTCTGAAATGCGATCAAGCGTAGCAGCCATCCTTGCAGCTACAGAAGGCTGCATCAAGCCGGGTCTGACTGCAACAAGAAATTTCAGGTTTCTTGTTTCCGCTGCTAAAGCACCCGCGGTCAACCACGGATCTTCACACGTTCTGCCAGTTGGAATTAATGCCCCGGTATATCCAAGCCGGTCTGCAGCTTGAGCGACTTGCTTCAGATAGGTGTAGTCTGTAGTTCTTCCTCTATGAGATGTACCCAAATATTGTCCGTCACCATGCGTAGGAATAAACCAAAGAATTTCCAAACTCTTTCTCCCCTCTTTCGCTTTGTTTTTACTTTAACGCTTCTTCTACAAATTGATTATCAATTACTTTCGAAGTATCCAGCTCTTTATTGATTCCGCCGGATTTATATAAAAAATCAGCCTGCTCTTGATGGGCTTTCGCAAATTCATCCGTTGTAGGAGACAATATAAACTCCGATTTTTTTAGAACAGTTTTAATAATTTCAACATCTAAATTCTCTTTTTTTGCTATTTCTTCAGACACTTCATCGATATTTTCGGTTACGTGCTTTCTTGCCTCTTCATACGTTTTTAAAAAGGTAACCGTCAATTCGGGATGCTCCTTTGTAAACTTTGTTCTTGCGACTAGAAAGCTTGGGGCATTAATATTTAAATCTTCTCCGGAAGCCAATATTTTTGCCTCTGTTTGGAATACGGCAGTAGTTGAATAAGGCTCCCATGTAGACCAAGCATCGACCGATCCATTATCCAACGCAGGACGCGCTTCATCAGGCTGCAGTTGAATTAACTGAATATCCGAATCCTTTAGGCCTGCACGATCTAGCGCCATGTAGAGAAAATTGTAGGCACTGCTTCCTTTGGCAACAGCGACTTTTTTTCCTTTAAGGTCTTTTAACTCCTTAATGCTGCTATCTTTTGGGACAATAATCGAATTCCCTTTTTTCCCATCACTTGTGACGGCTATTCCTCGAAAATCCACACCGCCGGATTGTCCGGCAATGAGAGGCGTTCCTCCGGTAGCCCCAAAGTCGATGCGGCCGGAAGCCAAGGCTTCAAAATGCGGCGGCCCGCTTGCAAACTCATGCCATTCTGCCTTAACTCCTTCTTTTTCAAACGCTTTTTCAAAATATTTCTTTTCTCTGGCATAGGGGAGAATTCCCGTTTTGCCCTGGACTCCAATATGAATAACTGGATTTTGGTTTGACCCTTTTTCTGCCCCTTGGCTGCCGCATGCCCCTAAAAGGAGCACTACCAACAATGCCGGCAGGACAAATTTAACCGATCTGATCAGATGTATGAACTTTTTCAATGGAAGACCTCCTGTTGTCTTTAGTAGAAAATTGACTTGCTGGGTAACCCAGACCATAGTGCTCTCTTAATGTATCTCCTGTATAGTTTTCTCTGAATAATCCTTTTTGGCGAAGGATCGGCAAAACCTTTTCAATAAAATCATCCAGTCCTTCTCCCATTAACTGAGGCATGATATTAAACCCATCAGCTGCGCCATTTTCGAACCATTCTTCTAAAAGATTCGCAATTTGCTCGGCAGTCCCAGAGATGGTGTAATGGCCTCTTCCACCAGCTAAGCGATGCAAAAGCTGCCTGATCGTCAAATTTTCTCTTTGCGCAAGATCTTTTATTAGCTTTGTACGGCTTTGGTGACCCCTGATGTGTCCCGTTTCCGAAAGCTCCGGAAGCGGTCCGTCAAGCGGATAACCAGATAAATCAAAGCCGATCCTGGAAGACAGCTGAGATAAGCTATGATCCGGATTGGCAAGGTGATGGAGCCGGTACTCTTTTTCCTTCGCCTCTTCCTCCGTGTTCCCAATTACCGGACAAATTCCCGGCAAAATTTTAATCTCATTGCGATTTCTCCCAAAGCCTTCCGCTCTTTGTTTTACATCCTCATAAAAAATTTGAGCTTCTTCCAGCGTCTGCTGAGCGGTAAAAACGGCTTCTGCGAATTCAGCAGAAAATTTCTTCCCATCCTTAGATGAACCTGCTTGAACGAGAACCGGCCTCCCTTGCGGAGATCGAGAAACATTCAACGGCCCCCTAACCTGATAGAACTCTCCCTTGTGATCAGCTCGGTGAACTTTGTCCGGATCTGCATATATACCGGCGGCTTTGTCTTTGATTAATGCTTCTTCCTCCCAGCTATCCCATAGTTTTAACGCTACCTCTAAAAACTCTTTGGACCGTCTGTAACGGAGAGCATGATCCGGTATTTTATCATAATTAAAATTTCGAGCTTCTTCATCCGTGCCTGAAGTGATGATATTCCAGCCAGCTCTCCCTTTGCTTAAATGATCGATGGAAGAGAACTTTCGGGCCAAATTATATGGCTCATTAAAGCTCGTCGACACGGTTGCAATTAAGCCGATTTTCTCTGTCACCACCGATATCGCTGATAATAGAGTTAACGGTTCCAACCTGCTGGCAGCACTATATTGAACCGCTTCTTTTGAGACAGCCAGACGATCTGCAAAAAAGATCGAATCAAATTTTGCTTCCTCTGCTTTTACAGCAATTTTCCGATAATACGAGAAATCATTAAGCTGATCAATTTCAGCAGCAGGGTGCCTCCAGGCCGCTTCATGATGGCCTATGTTATTCAAAAACAAATTCAGAATCATCTGTCTTTTCTTTTTGGCCATTCCCTAATCCCTTCTTTTCATATCATGTATTTGATTAGCCCTGAAAACTGTCTCGCCATTTCAGCAGCCGTTTTTCAAACAATTTCACGAGTGAGTCTGATAATTTCCCAAATACTGCAAAAATAATAATTCCCACAAATACGACGGAGGTTTGCGAAAACTGCCTCGCATCCATGATCAAATAACCAATCCCTTCACTTGATCCCATTAATTCAGCAGCGACTAGTGCAAGCCAGGCAGCACCAAGTGCCAAACGGAGGCCAAGCAGAATATTAGGAAGTGCTGCAGGCAAAATCAGCTTCGTTATCTGTTTCCATTTACTGAATTCAAGCACCTTTGCAACATCAAACAGCTTCGAATCAACACTGCGGATGCCCAAAAACGTGTTTACATACAATGGGAAAAATGCAGCCTTTGCAATTAATAAGATTTTCGAAATCTCACCGAAGCCAAACCACAGAATAAATAACGGAATCACCGCAAGCGTCGGAATTGTTCTGAGCATCTGCATCGTAGGGTCAATCGTTTCTTCCGTTTTACGGGAAAAGCCAACGAGTAATCCTAAAGTAAGCGCCAATGCACTTCCCAGAAAGAATCCTGCTGCCGCGCGCAGCAAGCTGACTTGAAAATGATAGGTTAAATTGCCGCTTTGTATCAGCCTGATAAACTCAGCGAGAATCACACTCGGTCGTGGAAGCAATGTTTCTGATATCCATCCGAAATACCCGGCAAGCTCCCATACAACCAAAACCAGAATCGGAAAGCCTAACCCCCTGGCAATGACTCCAAAATTATTTGTCCGCTTGTTTTTTTTAAGAGAAAGTGCTTTAGTCAGCTTATTTTCTTTTTCATATCCCGTTGTAATCGTCGCGCTTTTGTTGCTCATTTGTTATCACCTCTTTTATATTCCTGCACTGTCGACCAGTTCCGGTTCTTCGATTTTCTCAAATTCTTTTAATACTGTTTGGCGAATCTCTTGAAATGACGAAGATGCTTTTTTTCTTGGAAATGGAAGATCAACCGGTACAATTTTACGAATAGATCCCGGTCTTGCGTCCATGATTACGACTCGATTTGCCAAATAGACAGCTTCATCAATATCATGAGTAACGAAAATCATCGTAGTTCGATTGTTCTCCCATATATCGAGAAGCACTTCCTGCATATGTGATCGGGTGAATGCATCAAGAGCGCCAAATGGTTCATCCAAAAGCAAGATTTTCGGCTGCCTCAGCAGAGCTCTTGCTATGGCCACTCGTTGTGCCATTCCTCCAGACAGCTCTCGCGGGTACGATTTTTCAAAGCCTTCAAGCTTCACTAGTTTGATCAGCTCTTTTACTTTCTGGCTAGTATTCTCTGATTCTAATGAAAGGTTTGCCGCGATATTCTTTTCCACTGTCAACCACGGGAAAAGGCGCGGTTCTTGAAAAATAAATCCTTTATCAACACCTGGAGCATTTACTTTTTCTCCCTCCAGGACAATTTCGCCTGAATAATCTGAATCAAGGCCTGCTACGGCCTTCAAAAGTGTGCTTTTTCCACAGCCGCTCGGTCCAATCACTGTAATGAACTCCCCGTTTTTCACATCCAAATGAATTCCATCCAAAACATGTACGTTTCCTTTTGCTGTGTTGAAGGTTTTATTTAACTGCCGAATTTCCATTAAAGACATATGAATACTCCTTTCAAAATAAAAAAGCTCCTTTTCCGCAGGATATTAAAGGGGGCCCATCTGTACCATGGGGCAGATACAGATGGAAAGAAAAAGCTTAAAGAAATAATAATACAACTATCCCTATAAATCAAGTAGGAATTGAGGGATTTTAATTACTTAATTTTACATCCTTCTGTTTAAAAATCTCCGTTATAGCTGTGCAGCGGTTCATCCGCTTTTTTTTCACCAAAAAACCCACAATATTGAAGGGCACTCTACAGCATGATTACAAATCCGTTGTTATATGTTAACCTATTATTAAATTAAGTTAACATTTAAACAGGAGGAATTATGGCTCAACATTTTTGGATAGCAGGTACGGATACGAACGTAGGAAAAACATTGGTTACTTCTTATTTTATGCAATACTTTCAATCAAAAGGGTTTCATACAATACCTTATAAACCGGTTCAAACAGGAGTTGTGTTTCAAAACGCTACGGAACCTTATAGCGATTCAGAATTCTATAAGTTATATAGTAAAGAAACCCTACTAAATGAGCATATAAATAGCTATTCTTTTAAAGAACCCGCTTCTCCACATTATGCTGCCAAGCTTGAAGGCAAAGAGATTGAAGAAAAGCACATTTTGAAACATATTCATTTCTTAAAAAATGCTTATGACTATGTAATTTGTGAAGGTGCAGGTGGTTTATACGTTCCTTTAAGTGTGCAACGAAACTATCATTTGCTCGATCTTATTCATCATACTGGGTTACCAGTTGTTTTGACTGCAGGTACAAAAGTAGGAACGATCAATCATACATTACTTTCAATCAATGCTCTTAAAGCAAACCACATACCTATAATAGGCATTGTGTTTAATGGATATGAAGGCACTGAAGTCGAAAAGGATAATATGAGTACAATAAGCCGCATAACCGACTTACCTTCAATTGTGATACCAAAGTTAAATAATTTATCAGATTTAAAATATATTAATCTGGAAAATAAAGACTTTATGGAAAGGATAGCAACAATATGAACCACGCAATTTCAAACTTACAAAAAAGAGATTTGAACCATATTTGGCACCCTTGTTCCCAGATGAAGGATTATGAAAACTTCCCTCCGATTGTTATTAAAAGCGGGAAAGGAATTTATTTGTATGATGAAAATGGAAAAGAATACATAGATGCTGTTTCTTCTTGGTGGGTCAATTTATTCGGACATGCGAATAAACAAATCAGCACCTGCCTGGCAAATCAGGCATTTCAACTCGAGCACGTGATTTTTGCAAATTTCACCCATGAACCAGCCATATTACTTGCGGAAAAACTAGCAAAAATAACTCCAGACGGTTTAACAAAAGTATTTTTTGCAGATAACGGATCATCTGCAGTCGAAATCGCATTAAAAATGAGCTTTCAATATCATCAGCAAAAAAACAAACCAAATAAAAGGCGGTTTTTAGCATTTACAGACGCCTATCATGGCGAAACACTTGGTGCTCTGTCGGTTGGTGGCGTTGATCTCTATAGTTCCATTTATCAACCTCTATTGCTGGATACCTTACGGGCACAAGGACCCGATTGTTTTAGATGTCCATTCAATCAAAATCCAACCAATTGCGACACGCCTTGTATTTCGTCGGTAGAAAAAATATTAAAAAAGCATCATAGTGAAATAGCCGCAGTCATTATCGAACCTTTAATACAAGCTGCTGCAGGAATGAAAATGTATCCTCCTTCATATTTAAAGCAATTGAGAAAACTATGTACAAAATATGATGTTCATTTCATTGCAGACGAGGTTGCAGTCGGATTCGGTCGTACCGGGACTATGTTTGCGTGTGAACAAGCAGAAATTATGCCGGATTTCATGTGCCTATCAAAAGGAATAACAGGCGGTTATATGCCATTATCCGTAGTATTAACAACAAATGAAGTCTATGACGCATTCTATGATGATTATGAAAGCAATAAAGCTTTCTTGCATTCTCACAGCTATACAGGTAATCCATTAGCATGCAGGATCGCACTGGAAGTATTAAAAATCTTTAAAGAAGGTCAATACATAGAAAAAATCAAACAGAAGAGTACCTATATGAAGGAACTTGCCTCTAATATATACAATAACCACCCAAATATCGGAGAGTACAGACAAACCGGAATGGTAGGTGCAATTGAATTAGTAAAAGATAAAGAAACAAAAGAACCTTTTTCAAGTGAAGAACGAATCGGATATAAGATTTATCAAATTGCTCTAGAAAAAGGCTTGCTTTTAAGACCATTAGGAAATGTCCTATATTTTATGCCTCCATATGTTATTGAGACGGACGAGATTGAAAAAATGATCCTTACAGCAAGTGAATCGATTAATGAGTTTTTTGCAAGTTATAATGACAAAGGCGGAAAATTAATATGAAGAATAAATCAACGGTTTCATTAACAGGGACAGCAATGTTTGCTGCGTTAACAGCAGTAGGTGCATTTATAAAAATTCCGCTTCCATATGTACCGTTTACTCTTCAAATATTATTTGTATTTTTAGCCGGAAGTCTTTTGGGAAGTAAAAAAGGAATGCAGAGCCAGCTGGTTTATGTCAGTATCGGTTTGCTCGGACTCCCTGTATTTACACAGGGAGGAGGAATCGGATATTTCCTTCAGCCTACATTTGGTTATTTAATTGGTTTTATTCTTGCTGCCTATGCAGTAGGCTGGATCATTGAAAAAATCTCAAATCCAAAGACGCACCATTTTATTCTTGCTAACATAGCCGGTTTAGTGATTGTTTATGCAATGGGGGTTCCTTACTTGTATTTGGCATGCAATACATGGTTAGGAATTCCGAACGGATGGACTCATATTGTCATGATTGGATTTATCAATAGTATTGGAGGAGACCTCATTATCTCGGTATTTAGCGGCATGTTAACTTCAAAATTATATGGGACTCTTTCTATCATGAGAAAACAAAATGTGATCACTGACTAATATAAGCAACTAAAAGAGCATTGCGCCCTGAAAGTTATCTCAGGGCGCACACATTACTTAACAGCGTCAATAATCCAAACAAATGGATTCATTTGCTTAAAATGAACTTTGAATCCGATTCGCTCCATCATTTCTTTAAGAATCGGTAATGTCGTATAGTGCTCTGTCATTAAATCCTCTGCCAGCTTATTGTAGTTTTGGCTCTTGGCATTACAGATTGCTTTCTGTTTTGACTCATTGCTTTCAAATAATGTGTCGGCAAACAGTATTTTTCCTTTCTTGTTAAGCAGCTCATAATATTGCTTCAGTGCCCGCTCCTTCTCCACATCATTTAAATGATGAAAGGCATAGGTGCTTACAATAGTATCTACGCTTTCGATTGGAAGAGAGTAAGAAAGAAAGTCTCCGTCAAAGAGAGACAAGGAAGGGAGCTTTTTTTTCGCTTCTTTTCTCATCATTTTTGCCGGTTCAACCCCGTATACAACAAGTCCGCCATTCAGCAGCTTTTTGCTAAGATTTCCAGTGCCGACCCCGAATTCAAGAACAACCCCGTATGCTTCACTCGCCACTGTCTGCAAAATATGATCATAGTTTGAAAAAACCTCTGCGTATTCAGGATCTGCCCCTGCAACAGCCTGATCGTAACTGCCCGCCCACTCATCAAACAATGGGATAAACTCCATTCCCATCCAAGCATCCCCCCTCATTTATAATTAATTTTACCTGTATAGTATGAATTAAATGCATAAAGGTGAGCCGCAAATAAAACTATTAAATTAATTTGTGACTTATAGGACATGTGTGGAATTTCTCTATTTTTTATACGTTTGTCTAAGCCAACCTAGTAAAAATACATAAATTAGAAGTAAGAATTGTGTATTTGACAATTCCTAATACTCGAGTAGGAGGCGAAAGTATATGTCATATGGTTTTTGTGGTGGTTACGGCGGCTACAGTGGTAACGGATCTAACTTTGCGATAGTTCTCGTATTGTTCATTCTATTAGTTATTGTCGGCGCTGCATTCTTGAACTTCTAATATTTATTGAAGGCCTTGTAAGGCTACGAACAAAACAAAAATCTCATTGCAATTGGAGGTGCACTCTCATGGGTGATAGATTCGGAAGCACTTTTGCGTTTGTCGTTGTCATTTTCGTATTGCTTGTCATTGTCGGAGGCTCTTATTCAGGCTACGGCTACTAAGATGACAAACTTTCTGGGGCAGGTTTTAACCCAAGCTTGCCCTTTCATATCCACTATCCTGTTTTATGCAGCTACATTGGACAAGCCACGTCTTATTATAGAAATCCAAGCTCCTCCTACTATTTTCTTAGAAATCCTTTTCGACTTTCAAATTGTTTTATTTTCTAACATGTCATTTCACCTAATACAAGATAGTTTCGTTAGAAAAACTTACAAGTTATTAACATACTTAATCGTTTGATAGTACAATCACTTGTAATTCATTTATACCAAATAATAAATTTCAAGGAATAGTTGTTAGGAGGGGTAACACCTTGAAAAAAATGATCTGTCTATCTCTTATGCTAGTGCTCTCTTTGAACCTCTCATTAGCAGGATGCAGCCAAACGAAGCTGGCAAGCCCTCAAGGTACCTCTAAGGAAGGCGGAACGTTGATTGTCGGAATGGAATCTGACGCCGACCTTTTGGACCCGCACCGAGCTGGGGGCTGGGTAACAATGCGCGTAAACAATCAAATGTTCGAGCCATTAATTGGTGAAGATTTAAGCAAATCTTCTCAGGAAGCTCCTGTGCCTGAGCTCATACCTGTTCTAGCAGAAAGATGGGAGAAATCCGCCGACGGCAAAACCTACACATTTGATCTGAGAAAAAAGGTAAAATTTCACGATGGAACCCCGTTTAATGCTGATGCTGTATTATTTAATATTCAACGGCTTACCGATAAGAACTTTGAATACTATGATAAGCTTGCAGCCGGCCGTACAGTGCGCACCTTTAAATACTTTGATTCAGCCGAGGTAGTAGATGAAGACACCATAAATATTCATTTAAAACAGCCATTTGCTGACTTCCTCCGAATGCTTGCGCAAATTAATTCGCTGCAAATCGTTAGTCCTGACGCAATTAAAAAATATGGTAATGACGGGTTTGGCGAACATCCCTCCGGAACCGGCCCATTCACATTTTCAGAAAGAAAACGCGGAGTACAAATTACTCTAACGAGAAATGAGAACTATTGGGGCACAAAGGCTCATTTAGATAAAGTTATCTTCAGGCCGCTTTCAGATGCCTCCAGCAGAGTGCTCGCATTGCAAAATGATGACGTCGATTTAATTGCAGTTCCGCCGCCTGATTCAATCGAAAATTTTAAAAATCAAGGCTTCCATGTGATTTCCGGAACACCGCCCCACGTCTGGTACCTTACGTTTAACTTTGACAATGACTTTATGAAAAATAAAAAGGTCCGGCAAGCGATCAATTACGCGATTGACCGAAGAGGTTTAGCGAAGCATCTGCTCAGAGACACTGCTTCCCCTGCGTATTCGATGATGAGTCCCGGCAGCCCGCTCTATGATCCGCAAGAAAATACGTATGAATACAATCCGAAAAAAGCAAAACAACTATTGAAGGAAGCTGGTTATGAAAACGGATTTCGAACCATTTTGAAAACCTCAGTTGATGGTTCAGGACAGCTCATCCCTGTCGATATGGCGGAATGGATTCAAAGGGATTTAGGGAAAGTCGGTATTAAAGTTTCCTTGCAAACACAAGAATGGATTTCGTACCTGGCCGGCTACAATAATGGAATGTCAGAGGAAATCGGCATGAATCAAATGTCGTCGGGCAGAACGACACCCTACTTCTTGGCCATTGCTTCCCATTCAGCTTACAGCGCTCCCGGCGGCTTTAATTCAGGGAAATACAAAAATAAAGAGCTTGATGAAAAGATGGATGCTGCCGCAAATTCAGTCAGCGTAGAGGATGCCAATCATTTGTGGAAGGAAGCCGAGAAAATGATTATTGAGGATGCTCCTTTTGCACCAATTGTCAATGACTCTGCTCCTTATGTCGTTCATCCAAGAGTACAGGATTTTGTCGTCCCCGCAGAAGAATGGTACACCTTGGCTCCGGTTTGGGTTAAAAAAGAGGAAAATTAAGGAGGTTGGACTGATGGGAAAATTTTTAGCGGGACGGATCGCTTCTGTCATTCCGGTGATGTTTGGTGTCACCATTGTTGTTTTTCTGCTTATTCAGCTGATTCCTGGAGATCCTGCGAAGTCCATTCTCGGACCTGAGGCTACTCCAGAAGCTGTTAACGATTTGCGGAACGAATTGGGATTAAACGACCCTGTCTATATCCAATATTTATCTTGGATAGGAAATATTTCACAGGGTGATCTAGGGTTTTCCTATACGATGCATACCTCTATTGTAAACGAAATGATACCAAGGTTTTTAAACAGTCTAATATTAACTGCAGCAAGCCTGCTCATCTGTGTATTTTTCGGTGTTTTGTTCGGTTTGATAAGCGCTATTAAAAAAGGGGGCATTTTCGATAAAGTTAGCATGGGAGCTGCCCTAATAGGTGCGAGTATGCCGGTTTTCTGGATTGCCTTAATGCTCATGTGGCTATTCGGACTCCAGCTGAAATTATTTCCAGTAAGTGGAATGTACAATTTCAGGGACCCTGGGGGCTGGATTGATCTCCTTCATCATCTTGTTTTGCCAGCGTTTGCGACAGCAACTGTGTCAACGGCTGTAATCGCGCGGCTTTCAAGAAATACGGTGATCGATATTTTGCAGCAGGATTACGTCAAATACTTTGAATCATTCGGCATATCCACCGGAAAAATCCATTTCAGACATGTGATCCGAAATTCACTCCCTCCCATTATTAATATCTCCGGCCTACAGGTTGGTTATTTGATGGGCGGAGCGTTATTCAGTGAGATTGTATTTAACTGGCCGGGAATTGGACAGCAGCTCTATCTTGCGATTAATCAAAATGATTATCCCGTTCTGCAAGCAGGAATATTAATCATCGCGATAACCTTCGTCATTATTAATTTAATAGTCGATTTAGTAAATGTCTGGCTGAATCCTAAACTTAGAGACTCGCTGGAAGGAAAATCGTAAAGGAGTGAGACCATGTCTTCTGAATCACAGCTCAAGCTAGCTTTCAAAGCTTTTCTTAAAGATAAGTTGGCAGCAGGCGCTGCTATTTTCATTCTGCTATCATTTGTTGTTGCGTTATTTGCTCAGTGGATTGCTCCGCTTGATCCAACCGATGTTCCCGACCCGAGCAAGCGCTTGGTACCTCCTGGTTCTGAAGGATTTCTGCTAGGTACGGACCAGCAAGGAAGAGATATTTTAAGCCGGTTGATATTTGGCACACAGACGACGTTAATTAGCGCTATTCTCCCTGTTCTCATTTCAGCTGCTATCAGCCTGATTATCGGCATAACAGCGGGATATTTTCAAGGCTGGGTCGGAAATGTACTGATGAGAATCATGGATGTTTTCTTTGCTTTTCCAGCGGTGCTGTTAGCCATTGCGATTGCTGCGATTCTTGGTCCCGGCATCCTAAATGTAATGATTGCCATGGTCATTGTAAGAATCCCATACATGGCGCGAGTCGTTTATACAGATACCGTCCAAGAAAGCCAAAAGGAATATGTTGAAGCGGCAAAAGCCTTCGGAGTCAAACCGAGAGAGATCATGTTTAAGCAAATTCTCCCGAATGTATTACCATCCCTGATTATTTATAGTACGACGATTCTCGGAGTAACCATTACAACAGTAGCCGGTTTAAGCTTTATTGGGCTTGGGGTACAACCGCCTGTTGCCGATTGGGGAAGAATGGCAAGCGATGGCAGCGATGTGCTGATACAAGGATATCCTCACGTTACATTTTTGCCAGGTTTAGCGATTGCCATGTTGTCTCTTGCCTTCAGCATGGTTGGTGACGGACTGAGGGATGCTTTCGACCCATATGAACGGTCAAAAATGAAATTCACCTTGAGGAAACGAAAAAAAGCAGCATGAATTTTTCATCAATTAAGGAGGGAAAGGCATGACTGTAAATGCTACTGAAGAAACCCTGAACTTACTTCAGGTTGAAAATTTATCGACAGAAATAAAAACACCTGATGGCATAATGACAGTGCTTGAAGATATTAACCTCACTATGAAAAACGGGGAAATTCTTTCGATTGTCGGGGAATCAGGCTCAGGAAAGTCAATGACCATCCATTCCATCCTGCAGCTGATTCCTAACCAATTATTGTATGGCTATCACGGAAAAGTATCAATTGAAGGAAAAAACTTAACTTCCTTACGCCCTAAGGAAGTGAAAGACATCCGCGGCAAAAAAATATCATTGATTGCCCAAAACGCGATGACCTCCCTCGACCCTTCTTACAGGGTAGGCACACAAATCGTTGAAATCATCACCTCTAAAACGAATAAAAGCAAGAAAGAGGCAAAGGAAAAATCGCTTGAACTCCTCAAGCAGATGGGTGTTGATGATCCAATGAAAATCTACCAATCCTTTCCCCATCAGCTGAGTGGCGGATTAAAGCAACGAGTTGTGATCGCGATGTCTCTCGCCTGTGATCCGGATTTAGTCATTGCTGATGAACCAACGTCAGCTTTAGATCCGACCGTTCAGATACAAGTGTTGGATCTGTTAAAAAAAATCAACAAGGAGCTGGGCACAGCCGTACTTATGATCACCCACGATTTCGGTGTTGTCGCCCGAATATCTGACCACGTTGCGGTCATGTATGCCGGTCAAATCGTTGAGAAAGGATCAAAGGAGGAAATACTTTTTCATCCTGAGCATCCTTATACGAAAAGCTTAATGAAATGCATTCCTGATCTTTCTTGGATATTTGATCCCTCTAAAGGCAAAAAACCGCTTTGGCAAATTCCCGGAGAGCCGCCAAATTTAAAAGAAGTAACAAACAGCTGCCGATTTGCTGCGCGATGCCCAAGTGCACAATCTAAGTGCACAGCCTCCATCCCAATGTTAAAGAAATTATCCGGGGGCAGCCAAGCACACGAAGTACGATGTTTTTTAACGGAAGGAGTGATTTAACATGGCGAATCGTCCGTTATTAGAGGTTCAGAACCTGGAAAAAGTGTATGGGGCAAAAAAAAATTGGCTCTTCAAAAACGAAGGCTTTCAAGCGGTTAAAAATGTGTCATTTTCGATTAACAAAGGGGAATCCTTTGGTCTCATCGGTGAGTCAGGCTCAGGAAAATCAACGATAGGAAGAATGATTCTCCGTCTGACAGAGCCGACTGCAGGTAGTGTCTTTTATAATGGCGAACCACTCTTGACGCTTAAACCGCAACAAATGGAAGCGTACCGAAGCAAAATGCAGATTGTGTTTCAGGATTCTGGTTCAGCGTTTAATCCAAGAATGACGATCGGTGAACAAATCGCCTATCCCCTGCTCAAACAAAATAAGGAAGCGCGCCAAACAGCCGATCAAAAGGCTGCAAGCCTCCTTGAGAAAGTCGGCCTCCAGAAAAATTTCGCCACACGCTATCCGCATGAGCTTTCCGGCGGCCAGCGGCAAAGAGCCGGAATTGCCAGGGCACTGATCCTAAACCCAGAGTTTCTCGTTCTTGATGAACCCGTATCAGCATTAGATGTCTCAGTAAAAGCACAAATCATTAACCTTCTGCAGGAGCTGCAAGAAGAATTTAATTTAACGTACCTATTTATCGCCCATAATCTTGACCTTGTTGCTTATTTTTGCGACAAAGTCGGCGTCTTATCCAAAGGAGAGCTGATAGAAACCGCACCGACGATCGAGCTTTTCAGACACCCTAAGCACGAGACAACCAAAAAGCTATTAAAATCGATCCTAACCTTAAATGGAGATTTTGATGATTTCAGGGAGAGCTTTCGCCCAGCATTGAAAGGAGTGGTTAATTGATGAATGAAATGAGTTTGACAGATTACTTGATTGAAATATTAAAAGTAAAAAAGCCAATCGTTTCTGCCGAAGAGGAGCCTTCATTTACGTATTTTAATGGAGAGGAGAAATAGAAATGAAATCTTTTTATTTTCAATCCATCGCGGATCTTTCAAAGAAAATCGCCAGTAAAAACGTATCTCCTGTCGAATTGACCAGCCTATTGCTGAACCGTATTCAAGCAATTGAACCGGCTCTTAATGCATATATTGATGTGCTTGCGGATGATTCGAAAGAGCAAGCCAGACAGCTGGAAGAAGAGGTGCTGCAAGGGAAAATCAGAAGCCCGTTACACGGAGTGCCAATTGCTATTAAGGATATATTCGAAACGAAAGGAAGGGTAACGACTTCTGGATCAAAGCTGTTTACAAAGTGGAAATCAACCGCCGATGCTATCGTCGTCCAAAAACTAAAGGCAGCCGGTGCCATCATTATCGGAAAAACGAATTTACATGAATTTGCAATGGGCGCAACAACAGAGAATCCTCATTTCGGTCCTACGCGAAATCCTTGGAACGTGAACAAAATTCCCGGCGGATCAAGCGGCGGATCAGCGGCTGCAGTAGCCGCGGGAATGTGCTTTGGCGCTATCGGCACAGATACTGGCGGTTCGATCCGGCTTCCTTCCGCCTTATGCGGCATTGTCGGATTAAAGCCCACTTACGATGCCGTAAGCAGAAAAGGGTGTACTCCATTAAGCTGGTCGCTTGATCATATTGGCCCAATGACGAGGACGGTTGAAGACAGCGCGATTATGCTAAATGCAATTACGGATGATCCGAGGGCATTTGTCCAACTTCCCTTTGAAGCAGAAAATCTGGCAGGCGTAAAAATCGGACTGCTTACAGGTTATTTTATGGAGGGGCTGGACGACGAGGTGAAGGGCATATTTATGCAAGCAACGTCCAGGCTATCCGCTTTAGGAGCTGAAGTTGTAGAAGTACAGCTCGAGAATGTCGAAGAAGCTTTGTACGCCCAGCAAATCATCTCCAAATCTGAAGCCTTTACCTTCCATGAGCCGATTTTCGAAAAATATTCAAGTGATTATGGTACTGATGTACAGGTCCGGCTGAATTCAGCGGAATCCGTGACAGCGAGCGACTATTTAAATGCGCAAAGACTGAGAAAACACTTTAAAGGCTCGGCACTAAAGGCTATGGAAGACTGCGATGTACTCCTTTCTCCAACGAACAGCAGAGAACCATTGGATATAGGCACAAACCCTCCCCATGAAACGATTCACACGATTTTCAAACTAGGAAAAACTCCGATCGGCAACTACCTTGGCTTCCCCGCCATTTCGATTCCATGCGGCTTTACTTCCAATGAACTGCCGATTGGAATGCAATTGATCGGGAAACCTTTCGCCGAGCAACAAATTCTGTCAATAGGCTCCGTTTATGAAAATTCTGAACGATGGATAAAAAAGCTTGAACTAAATCAAGCCTACGAAAATGAAATGAATCAGGATGCCGTAAACATAAATTAAAGAATTCCTTGGGAAAGCTGAGAATACACAATAAATATAAGAATCTAAGTGTAAAACTGTATAGGGTTTTACACTCTTTTTTATGTATGGCTTTGTTTCACGCCTCTACGAGAAGGATTTTTTTACAATTACAACTTATCATGCATCAGTTGAGAATGAACAACTCAGAAGCTAGTATTATCACCCGCGGTCTATACATAAAATTATTTAACTAAGCCTTAAACCACTGATGTACTTAAAGATTTTCAGATTAAATTTGCAGTAATGGAATATGTATAACTTTAAGGAGGTTTTATGAATGGACGATACATACATTCAATTTGCTGCTAGTATTAGCGCTGTGATTTTTTTAGTTATTTCGATGCTTCAAACACTGCTCGCTTTAGGCTTCCCGTTAGGAGAATACAGCTGGGGTGGATTTCACAAAGGAGTCTTACCTGTAAAATTACGAATTGCCAGTATGATTTCTGCAATAATTCTTCTTATTATAGGGTTTGTCTTTTTAATCCATTCAAAAATTATATTAATAGAGATTACTTCTTTAAATATCATAGTTTGGATATTCACGGTATTCCTAGGGTTAAATACGATAGGAAATCTCGTATCAAAAAGTAAAAAAGAGAAACTGATCATGGCACCACTTTCTTGTATCGCATTTCTGTCCTGTTTATTTGTTACAATTTTCAGTTAATAGTTGTCAAAATGTATTTATAAGGTTTTATTCTGCTACAATGAAGAAAAAGGCAGGCGTGGTCATTTGATCATTTCAGACCCAATTTACGGAGAATTCATCATAGACGGTGTCCTTGAACAATTAATTCAAAGCCAGCCAATCCAACGATTAAAAGGAATCCATCAAGGCGGTGCAAGCTATTTAGTGAATCCGGAATGGAATGTCACAAGATATGAGCATTCTCTAGGCGTAATGCTGCTAATCAAAAAACTAGGCGGTTCTCTCGAAGAGCAAGTGGCTGGATTGCTTCATGATGTGTCACATACCGCTTTTTCGCATGTGATCGATTTTGTGTTTGATAATCACGCTGAAGACTATCATGAAAAAATCGTCCATGAAGTTGTGGAGAAATCAGAAGTTCCCGGTATACTTGAACAATTTGGCTACGATTATAAAGAAATTCTCTTCAATGATTCGAAATGGACATTGCTTGAACAAGCAGCTCCTGAGCTGTGTGCAGACAGAGTGGACTACACCTTGCGAGATATGTACCGCTATCGCCAAATCTCTTTAGAAGAAGCTAGACAGTTTTTAGATGCTCTAATTGTCGTTAATGGAAAAATGTATCTTAATCGATTGGAAAATGCAGAATGGTTTGTCCAGACGTATTACAAAGAAGTCATTGATTTCTTTATGGATCCCCTCAACATTTACGGCTATCATATGCTGGCAGATACTTTAAAGCTCGCATTAGAAAAAAAAATCATTCGCCTTAGCGACTTGCTTGGCACCGATGAAGAAGTCCTAGCTATCCTCCGCTCTTCAAATGACCAGCATATACAAGAACTTATGCAGCAAATCCACTACGATATAGAAGTCAGAGAAGATCTTAACGACTTTGATATCCATCGAAAAAATAAAGTACGTCTTATCGACCCTGCCGTACTGTTTGGAGATGAACTGGTACGCGCATCCACCCTGTCCCCTAGGGTGAAAAGAATGGGTGATAAAGCGTTATTTAAAGCCACAGAGGGTATGCGTGTGAAAATTATTTCAAACTAATACAGCTGCGGCTGTCCGAAAACTCGAACAACCGCAGCTTCTTTCCCTATTTGATCAACGAAACCACCGTATCCAGCAGCACATTTGCTGCCTTTGTGTATTCTTCATAGGAAGTGAATTCCGCTTCACAATGGCTTTGTCCGTTTTTACTAGGAGCAAAGATCATGACAGAGGGGATAAAGGAAGCGATGAATTGTGCATCATGCCCTGCTCCGCTGAACATTTTTTTGTAGGAATAACCTAAAGATTGAGTAGAATTCTCCATGTGATCGCATAACTTCTTATCAAACCAAACCGTATCTCGGCTCCACCTTTTCTCAGCCTTTACGCTGCAGTCTCCTACGATAGCCGGGAGCTCAGCAATAATTTCTTCAACCTTACGAATCACCTCTTCATCCTTGTGTCTCGCTTCCAGAGAAAATACAACCTTATTCGGAATGACGGTATGAATATTCGGTGTAACATTCATTTCACCCATTGTATAAACCAACTGATCATCTAGTTTCCCGAGTTTTTCTCGAAGCTCTGTAATTAAATCATTCGTTGCGAATAAGGGGTCTTTCCTCATCCGCATAGGTGTCGTTCCCGCGTGATTAGATTCGCCGATTACTTCAATTCCATAACAGACCATGCCTACGACACCTTCAACGATACCAATATCTAGTGACTCACTCTCTAAAACAGGGCCTTGTTCAATATGTAATTCCAAATAGGCTGCTGCTTCCTTCAACCGATTCTCTATACTTCCTTCATATCCGCTCGACTGTAACGCTTGTTCAAAGGTGATGCCCTCTTTATCCTTTTTTTGCAGTATTTCCCGTTTATTAAATTTGCCGGCTATGACTCCAGATGACATCATTGCAGGGTCAAATCTCGCCCCCTCTTCATTAGTGAAATTGACGATCGTGATCGGTACCCGCGGTTTTATTTGATGATCCACCAAGGTTCTGACGACTTCGAGCGCCGCGAGTACACCTAATGTCCCATCGAAACGCCCGCCTTTTTTCACTGAATCAAGATGTGATCCCATAACAATTGGCGGAGCATCCGAAGCACCCTTCAAGGTAGCATAAATATTCCCCATATCATCAAATCGAACGGACATGCCTAAGCTCTCGCAGCATGAACAAAAATAGTTTCGAGCTAAAATATCAGGTTTAGATAAAGAAAGTCGTGTAACTCCCTTATTCTCCGTGCGGCCGAAGCTTGCGAAATTCTCCAATTCCTCTTTTAACCTGAATCCGTTAATAAGCAGTTTTTGCAATTCCATCCTCTCAACCTCTTTTCCTATTTAACGTTTATTCTGTCTACTATTCTGTCTACGTTTTTCCGTACTGAGGGTTCAATTGTTGATATATCATTTTATCATGTTTTTTTCGAATATATAGAATTTTGTGATATTGTATGACAACTGATTCTTAGTTTCATATACATTCATGATTCAGAACAAATCTATTTCACCTAATTTCTTCATAAAAAAGTACACAGCATTATTTCCGCATCTTCTTGTACACATCATCTAAAAAAAATCCGATTCTTTATTCACTTTGAATAATGACATAATATCTAGAAATCTATATCATGTAAGAATACTTAACATGACTCGTAATTATAAATAACGTGTTTTTAGGAGGAATGATCGATATGGAAAATAACAGCTCTCAACATCTTAATTTAGAACCCTCAGTCTCAAAAAAGAAATTTACAATGCCTCATATTTATGTCATTTTATTTTTATTTAGTGCAGTAGCTGCAATTGCAACGTATTTTGTCCCGGCTGGTGTTTACGAACGCGTCCCCGGACCGGAAGGGAGAACGACAATAGACCCCGACTCATACAAGGCAGTTGAGCAAACTCCGGTTGGATTGGTAGATTTTATTACAGCCATACCGAATGGGTTAATTAGTGCCGGAGAAGTGGTCTTTTTTACACTAATCATTGGCGGGATGTTTATGGTTCTTCGGGAAACTGGGATTATAGAAATCGGTGTCGATAAACTGACGAGGAAATTCTCAACTAAAAGTATTACCGTCATACCTGTTTTAATGATTGTGTTTGCACTTATATGTAGTTTAATCGGAACGCAAGAATTGAGCTTAGTATATGTTCCGGTTATCTTGCCTTTGTTAATAGCATTAGGTTTTGATTCAATGGTAGCAGCTGCTATAGCATTAGTGGCAACAACAGCAGGCTTTACGACAGGTTTTTTAAATCCGATCAATACAGGGTTAGGTCAAAAACTGTCCGGTGTTCCTCTATACTCTGGTTTAGAATTCAGAATCATCGCATTTGTGCTCATAGTTGGAGCAGGTATCTTTTACGTTATCCGTTATGCGAAAAAAGTGAAGAAAAACCCAGAAAACAGCTACGTATATGAAGAAGATTATGCGAAACGTGAGCTTTATTCAAACAATGAAGCTACAGAAAAACGCATTGCAACAACCAGACAAAAAATTGCATCTGCAGCATTGTTCATATTGTTTGCCATATTAGTTTATGGAGTGTTAGTACAAGGCTGGTTTATGGTTGAAATGGCAGGAATATTTATTGTTATTGGGATCGTAGTCGGTTTACTCTCCGGGTTGAAGCCGATTGAGATTTGTGAAGGTTTTAATAAAGGTTTTCGTAAGGTATTAGTTGGTGCTTTAATTGTTGGGGTAGCAAGAGCAGTTGCTGTCGTAATGGAGAAAGGCCAAATTATGGACACGATCATTCATAATCTCGGCCCAGTTGTCGGTGAACTACCTTCTATCTTAAGTGCAATTGGAATGTTTTTCGTACAAATGCTGTTTAGTTTCTTAGTGCCATCCGGCAGTGGACAAGCATTGGTAACGATGCCGATTATGGCTCCATTATCCGATTTGATCGGTGTTACAAGACAAACTGCTGTACTTGCTTATCAATTGGGTGATGGACTTGGAAATATTTTATTCCCTACTTCAGGATATTTCATGGCGACGCTTGTAATAGCGGGTGTTTCTTGGCAAAAATGGGTGAAATTCTACTTGCCATTGTTCTTGATTTGGAGTGGTATTGCCATTGTACTGCTAATTATTGCCCAAGCCATTCAATGGACGGGATGATTTTAAGCATATATGTTCTATGGAATTAATATTGTCACTCTCCTCACGTTTTAAAACGTGGGGTTTTCTTTTTTCACAGAGAATTTTGTTTTTTAGTAAATAAGATAAGAATTATGCTTGATACATATCTTCCCGTATACAGTATTTTCTTCGTTATTCCCATGCAACCGCTAAATAAGTCTCTGCTTCTCTTTCACACAATCCATCCGTTCACAAGGCTGTTATGCTCAATGTGCATACAAATCGCAATTGTTTTTCTTTAAAAGTTAATTGAGTCTCCCCCCTACATCTGCAGATCTATAATCGCTAACACTTTAATCGATACTTTTTTTACCAATATTGCATTTAATCACCTGATCGAATGAGGACAATTGTCCTTTCGTCATATTAGAAAATAGGTTTGAAAGGAGGTTAATCTATACATCAGTACTGATATAAATAGGATTAAAGGGTGAAGTTATTGAATATTCAAGAATTATTATGCTATTTTAGGTCCAAGCGGAGGAGGAAAAACGACCTTATGTCAGACGGTAAACGGTATTATACATAACGACATCAAGGGAACAGAGTTTATAGGAGAGGTCACCATTGAAAAAAAAGCTTTCCGACTTTGGTATAAAGACTTTTTATCACGATCTTCAATTTAAAGATGCCGTTGTCCACGCTTCTTTTCAAGAGATTAGTCAATACCCAGAATCTATTAAAGAGAATATGTATTTCATGCAATATGGAGTTCGTCACGTAAATGACGAATATCTAAAAAGCGGGCTGAATTTTTTAAAACAGCACCAATGGAAAAGTTGGTAGGAGTGAATTTAAATGGATATCGTGTTAAAAACAAAGGAATTTGTTAGAGAAAAATTATCGGGTGAAGGAACTGGTCATGATTGGTGGCACATCGAACGAGTGTATAAAAATAGTTTATCGTTAATAGAGAAAGAAACTGTTGATCATGTAAACAAAGAAGTCATCGAACTGGCTGCTCTCCTTCATGACATTGCAGACTGGAAGTTTTACAACGGGGATGAAACCATCGGACCAAAAGCAGCGAGAGAGTGGTTGGAATCTCAAAATATAGAACAATATGTTATTGAACATGTTTGTGAAATTATAATGAATCTTTCATTTAAAGGTGCGAACACGAAATCTTCAATGAAAACTTTGGAAGGGAAAATTGTACAAGATGCTGATCGTTTAGATGCCATTGGAGCAATTGGCATTGCAAGGGCCTTTGCATACGGAGGATATAAAGGACAAGAATTATTTAACCCTATGATTACTCCGAAAGAGCACAGAACATCTGCTGAGTATAAATCACAGAATACTACAACGGTTAACCATTTTTTTGAAAAGCTATTACTATTAAAAGAAAGAATGAATACTGAGGCAGCAAAGGAAATTGCACATGAACGACATCATTATATGGTCGATTTTCTAAAAACCCTTCTTAAAGAAAACCAATATGAGAATTCCCTGCATTATAGTAAGTTGCAAAACTTCCAAAGTAAAGGTTCATTCAGATAATTAAAACACATAGGACGTACCCATTGAAGGAAAATCCCTTTATAGTAGACAATTTAATAAGGTTTTTTTCTGTCTGCTATAAAGAGATTAAATTATTTTAATATAAGTCTCTTTTTATGATGATTAAGAGTTACTTTTTGTCGTTTGAAAAAAATCCTGATGCGCAGTACTTGGATCTGCAAACCATCCGGCAACCCCATCTGCAATTTCCTGATTTTGGACACCTTCCATAAGCATTTGAACAATATGCTCTGGAAGCGGCTGTGTCATTGCATTTGTCCATTCTGTGACTTGTTTCACAAATGTTTTCGTTCGGTTCCAATACCTTTCTCCTAGCTGGGAATCCCACGTTGAATGCTTGAATTCTATCAGGGTATCAGCCAATTGTTCAGCACAATAAGAAGAAAGGTTACAGCCTTGACCAGAAATAGGGTCATTAAGAAAAACGCTATCTCCACAGCCGAGAACCAGCTTATCGTGATATGTAACATAAGGTCTTCGAATCACAGGTGTAATGGCCATCTGAAGGAAGGCTTTGTTATCACATAGAGCAAATTGTTCCTCGTTTATCCGGTTATAAATATCCGGGAAAAAATTTTGCGTAATTACTTTCATTTGTTCTGTAAACAATTGCTCATCTGTTATTCCTTTAAATACATCCAATTGCTTATCCGGAACTGCCGTAACAAACAAGATCGTCACAGGCCCCTGTTCGGTCACGGCAGGTATTTCAAACATTTCACCCTGTCCAGGGAGAACATTTACGTTTACACCAAGAGGTTGATTCGGCTTTATTCCCGTGAAATAACCTACAATACATTTCCGCTCAGGCAAATGGAAAGGCGATAAATCTTTTTCAAGCGGAAATGGCAGCAGAGGTCCTGATTTTCCTGTGCAATCGATCACTAAATCATACTGTTCTATTAAAGTCTTCATATTCTCTTTTTCTACTCTTTTGCGATGGAAAGCAACACCTTGCTTTTCTAAATCGTTCATGCAATCGGTATAATACAAACGCTGATCAACAGATAGGGCGGGCTCCTTCAACATTCCAACGAAAAGCTTTTTGGTTCCAATCGTGATATGGATGCTTTCCAGAAGATTTTCCACTTTCGCTTTCGGCATTTGATACCGTTTTTCTCGTGCTCTTGTTGATCCAAAGTGAACTTGGGTAGACATAATCCGGCCATCACGAATCTCATCTGGAGATCGATGGTGAATGACGGTCACTTCAAAATCTTCTTTAAGAGCATAAGCTAATTGCAGACCTGCAATCCCACTGCCAACAATACATATACGTTTTTTCAAGAATATCACTCCTTAAGTTTTCAAAAATATGTAATCACTTTGGACATAGCATGTGACATTTACTGAATTCTAGATCGACGACATAATTCCTGTTTAATGTGTTACACGAACAATCAAAAAGCCTTCCTCGAGATGGAAGGCTTGAAAATTTCACCTGTATTAAAATGTATTATAAATTGCTTCGCATTCTCCTTGCGCCGGTTCATAAAAGCAATGATTTTTAAAACGGGCGACATGGGGCTGGCCATACCATTGCGGTGGACATGCTCCCGGCGGCTTAAAGTACCACAAACTGAATTTTGCAGGCCAAAATCTCTCACCCTGTACGCTTCTTCTGGCTAAACGCCTATCTTGTTCTCTCGCCCGTTGATAAAAATAACCGTGTGTTACCGCTTCAAACGCATGAGGCTGATGGATCACCGCCGGAATCGTGTTGACATTTTTAAAATCGGAGCATCTGACCCTCACCCGGTTAATCGTAACGTTGCCAACAAGAAGCATCCCTTGCTGCCCTTCCCCTTCCGCTTCTGCCCTCAGCAGCCTTGCTAACATGTCAATATCTCTTGTATTTGCTCTTACAACTGCCATAAAAAACTCACCTCCGCTTTCTTCCTTATAGTCTATTGCTCTTCGCTTAATAAGATGAAAAAGAAATGTGGGGATACATTATGGTGATAACTGTTCTATATTCATGATCTGTTCTATCCGTGAATGCGGTATGATAATTGTAGAATACATACAAATGTTAAGGAGAGATACGTAATGATTTTGTATACAGTCGATGCCTTTACGAATCGAACGTTTTCTGGCAATCCGGCAGCAGTGTGCCTTCTGAAAGAAGAGCTTCCTGATTCTGTTCTGCAGTCCATTGCCACGGAAATGAATTTGTCGGAAACGGCGTTTGTCATAAAAGAAAACGAAGGTTACAATTTACGCTGGTTTACACCAAAGGTTGAAGTCGATCTTTGCGGACATGCGACCCTTTCTGCGGCTCATGTACTATGGGAAAGAAATGAAGTAAGCGAAGATCAGCCAATTACTTTCTCCTCCTTAAGCGGTCCGTTAACGGCTAAGAAAAGTGGCGGCTGGATCGAATTGGACTTCCCGACAGAAGCACCGGTAAGCTGCCCTGTAAGTACAGAGCTGAAAGAAGCCATCCATACACCGATTGTAGAGGCAGCAAAAAATCGCCTGGATTATATTATTGAAGTAGAAAATGAACAGCAGGTTCGAAACATAGCCTTTGATACTGAAAAAATGACCGCGCTAACGAATCGAGGCTTTCTCATTACAAGCAGAAGTGACAGGCCTGATGTCGACTTTGTTTCCAGATGTTTTTTCCCTACGCTTGGTGTGCTTGAGGATCCCGTCACTGGCTCGGCCCACTGCGGATTGGCTCCATATTGGGCAAAGAAATTGGCAAAGAAAGAGTTTTTCGCCGAGCAGCTTTCTGAAAGAGGCGGAAGACTCAAGGTCGTTTTACAAGGAGACCGCTGTTTATTGAAAGGAGAAGCGATAACGGTATTAAAGGGCGAATTGGCATTTCCAGAAAGCTAATTTTAGTGCAAGGATAGTCGTAAAATGTAATACATCTGCGGAATAATAAAAAAGGAGCAATCACAGCAAAACCTGTGTTCTCCTTGGGGCCAAGTTATCAAGATTAAAAAAACAAAAAACATAGGCTGTTTGTACATAACTAATGATGTAAACAGCCTATTTATTAAGAAACTTTCTGAAGCAATCGGATCTGATTCTTGAATGACGGATATCTTACTAGCAGAAAACATAATGAAATTTAAATTTGTTGTTTAGGTTCTCCCTGCATTCATTTTCCAACTGTTGACGTTTTTAATCTATTTACTTTTTCTTTTCACACCTGTAGGCCCAAATCCCGGTCTTTCTTCTATTTGATAGGTTTCATCGAGTTCTTTTGAAAGCTCGACTTCTTCATTGCTTAACCCGGCAGCCTGATGTGGATCCTGTGAAATTTTCTTTTTATGGTTATTTCCCTTATGCCCATGATTCATTCTTCCCATGTAAATACCTCCTTCCTGAATTTAGAATACCGAAATTACAATTATTTTATTCAAACATGTTCAAGGTGAACGCTGCTTGTTGAGAGGCGAGGCTTTGACCGTGTTAAAGGGAGAATTCAAGAAATAAGCGGACTTCATTATTAAAGTTCCGTACTGGACATTCCCGGCCATAACGGGAACGAAATTGGGAGCTGCCAAAGCCTGCAATCTTCGTCATAGACCAACCAGGAACCGTCACGTTTGCTCACGTAAAATCAAATATACAAAACGAACAGAACCTGCGTGTCGATGACATCGTTTAAAAACTGAAATAAAAATGAAGAGAGAGGGAAATAAAACGATCCCCTCTCTCTTATTATTTGGTGCTCATTTTTTAATAAATCCTATTATACATCCACGTGATTACTCCAAATGTTACAAAGGCGGCAAGCGTTACAAAGACAACATAACCAAGTCTTGTTTTCGTCATTGTATGTTTGTCATAGAAATTAGGGCTTCGATCGAAAAACCAACCGACAGTTCGACAATCATAAGAAGAACTACAAGAAAAAAGTTTTTCACAAGCTTCATCTTAAACCACCCTATTTGCTTTAACTTAATAATAACACAAATTCCCATTCGTTATTTATAAATCTTACTCCCGCCTTCGACGAATTCCTTCGCCTTTTCCTTGAGGCCTTCGTCAATCGCTTCCTGTGTATCAAGATCATTTTCCTTCGCGTAATCTCTAATATCCTGGGAAATCCTCATGCTGCAGAATTTAGGTCCGCACATGGAACAGAAATGAGCCGTTTTCGCCCCTTCTGCCGGCAAGGTTTCGTCATGATATTCTATTGCCCTCTCCGGATCAAGAGATAAGTTAAACTGATCTCTCCAGCGGAACTCAAATCTCGCTTTCGAAATTGCATCATCTCTGATTTGCGCACCTGGATGTCCCTTTGCCAAGTCCGCGGCATGGGCTGCGATTTTATACGTGATGACTCCCTCTCTTACATCGTCTCTGTTAGGAAGGCCTAAATGCTCCTTAGGCGTCACGTAACAAAGCATCGCCGTTCCATACCAGCCGATCATCGCTGCTCCAATTGCTGACGTAATATGGTCATAGCCCGGCGCAATATCTGTTGTCAATGGCCCAAGAGTATAAAACGGGGCTTCCTTACAAATTTCCATTTGTTTATCCATATTTTCTTTGATTTTATGCATCGGCACGTGTCCCGGCCCCTCAATCATCACTTGGACATCGTGTTTCCAGGCGATTTGCGTCAATTCCCCAAGGGTTTCGAGTTCAGCAAATTGGGCTTCGTCATTTGCATCGGCAATCGATCCCGGCCGCAAGCCGTCTCCTAAAGAGAACGCAATATCGTATCTCTTCATGATCTCACAAATCTCTTCAAAATGGGTATAGAGGAAGCTTTCTTGATGATGAGCCAAGCACCACTGAGCCATAATCGCCCCTCCCCTGGAAACGATTCCGGTCACCCTTTTAGCCGTGAGCTGAATGTATCGAAGGAGAACTCCGGCATGAATTGTGAAATAATCAACACCTTGTTCAGCTTGTTCAATCAGTGTGTCTCGGTATACTTCCCACGTTAAGTCTTCGGCTACCCCGTTTACTTTTTCAAGAGCTTGATAAATCGGAACCGTTCCAACCGGTACCGGGCAATTACGAATAATCCATTCCCGGGTCGTGTGAATGTCCTTCCCTGTCGAAAGATCCATCATCGTATCTGATCCCCAGCGTATCGCCCACGTCATTTTCTCAACCTCTTCCTCTATGGAAGAAGTCACCGCTGAATTCCCAATATTCGCATTAATTTTTACGTGGAAATTTCTCCCGATAATCATCGGCTCACTTTCCGGATGGTTAATGTTTGATGGGATAATCGCGCGTCCTGCTGCCACTTCATCCCTGACAAATTCCGGTGTCATATTTTCACGAATGGCGATGAATTCCATTTCGGGAGTAATGATCCCTTTTCTTGCATAATGGAGCTGAGTCACATTTTTTCCTTGTTTGGCACGAAGCGGCTTTCTGATTAAGCCCGGATGGTCCGCTTCATTGCTCACTGTACGATATCCATTATCCTCCGGTTTAACCTTACGTCCTTCATATTCTTCAACATCATCTCGTTCACTAATCCAATTCGAACGAAGCGGCTTTAAACCTTCCTGAATGTTGATGTGTTGATTTTTATCAGTATATGGTCCGCTCGTATCATAGACTCGTACCGGTGCATTTGCTTGTTCCCCAAACGATCCGGTGGTACGGCTTAATTCAATCTCTCTCATTGGGACTTGAATGTCTTGTCTTGAGCCTTCCACATACACCTTCTTGCTCCCTGAAAAGCTTGACATAATTGAAATGTTTGTTTGCTGTACAGATTCTTTCTTCACTTTCCTTCCTCCTTTTTATTATGTTGAAGGACAGGATCCAGAATAGCACCAACACGAAAAAACCAGATCCAAATGAAAGGACCTAGTTTAAAGTCAGTAAAAAAGAAGTAGATTATTGGATACAATAATCTTCATAATCCCTTACTTCCCCACGCTGGTACGAACCAGATCAGGTCCAAAGGGTTAAGAAGCATTCAGCGCTCCTCTCTCAGCCCGCAACTTTGGGCACCCCTAGTAAACTATTAATTTCTTCAACATGGTATCACGTTTAAGCAAAGAAGAAAAGGGTACTTTTTCACCATTTGGAATGTTTTTGCACAATTTTTTGAAAAACAGGGAGGGAAAAAATGATTTACTCTCGTTAAAAAAACAACCTAAACAGCATCGGAATAGTCTATTTATCCCCTAATTATTAGTAATTAATAAGGTTGTTATTAGGGGAAACTAAAAAAACAAGTGGGAGGAATCATGATAAAAAGGTTTGTGATTGTGTTAGTTGTTACTTTTACGGCAAGTATGTGTTTTAACTGTGAGGCAGAAACTGTTTATACTCCTCCTATGAATTCAAGAGAAGAATTGTATCAAGATATTTTTGTTTCATTGCTTAGTGTTGAAATTGATAAAGCCGTAAACGAATACTACAAAAAGGTTTTAAACTACTCACCTATGGTTTACCCATATCAAGTGTATATAGAGAAAGCAGAACGAATAGGCGAATATCGACGATTTGAATTTACAGTAATAATAAAAGTGACTCCAGTTGTAGGACCACATATTCAAGTTGGACTAGACAGACTAACATTATATATCAATGGGAGTGGACGAGTTAACCTTAAAAAGTATGAACATTTAAGGGACTATGAATTGCCTGAACACTGGCAGCACATATTAATACACTAAGAGGAGAAAACCTCCTCTTTTCCCACATAGAGATGCACGCCGGGCAATTACTAGCAGAGAGCAAGAAAAGAGAAGGAGCACTTTTCTCCAATTTTCTTATTCAAAAATGCATCAAGATAAATTTTCAAATAATATCTAAAGGCATCTTTTTTCTCGGTTCTGGGAAAGCCTCATCAATACGATTCAAATCTTCTTGAGTCAGTTCAACCGAAACCGCTTCTGCATTTTGATAAACGTGCTGCTCTTGCACCGCTTTTGGAATGGCAATCACATGATTGGATCGTATAGTCCAAGCAAGGGCTATTTGAAGTGGCGAAACATTATATTTTTCAGCAATCTTATTTACATTATCATCACTGAGCAATTGTTTTCGTAATGATCCTCCTTGGGCGAGAGGGCTATACGCCATAATCGGTATTTTATGATCTTTATGCCAAGGCAGTAAATCAAAATCAATTCCTCTCGAGCCCAGGTGGTATAAGACTTGGTTCGTGGCACAATTCCTTCCGCCCTTTGTATTCCAGAGTTCTTCCATATCAGCCGTGTCGAAATTGGAGACTCCCCATCGTAATATCTTTCCTTCTTTTTTCAATCGTTCCATCCCTTCAATGGTTTCTTCTAATGGAACACTGCCTCTCCAATGTAATAGGTATAAATCCAAATGGTCAGTGCCAAGGCGATTCAAGCTATTTTCGCATGCAGCTGAAATATTTCCTAATCCTGATTTTTGCGGATATACCTTTGAAACGAGAAAAACATCGTCGCGATTTTCTTTAATAGCTTCGCCAACGACTCGTTCAGAATTTCCCTGGCCGTACATTTCAGCAGTATCGATCAGCTTCATGCCTAAATCAAGCCCGAGCTTCAGTGCCTTAATTTCTTCTTGTTTCTTTTTAGGGTCTTCTCCCATATACCATGTCCCTTGCCCAATAGCGGGAAGGCAAGTTCCGTCCGGCAAAGTAACGTTCCGGTTTTCTAGCTTGTTTCGTAATGCTATTTTTTTATCGTTACCCATCTCGAATCAGTCCTTTCTGAGGGTGAAGCAAAAAGCCAACGATTAACCGTTGGCTTTTGCTTTTAGACTATACTTGTTGTTTTGTCGGAGGAGCCATAAATTCAGGACCTACATGCTCGTCAATTGTGGTATCTAAAATTTTGTCAATTGTCGCTTGATCTTCCTCTGTCAGCTTCCATCCGACGATTTCACTTACTGCCTCAACTTGATCAGGACGGCGCGCTCCCCAGAGAGCAATGCCTGTACCCGGCTGGTCTAAAATCCAGCGTACAGCTAAATGAATAACGGACTTTCCGTAGTTTTCTTTAGCTAATTTATCTAATTGATCAACTGCATTTAAATATTGTCTGAAACGAGGGTTCTGGAACTTCGGATCCGAGTTTCGTAAATCATCACCATCAAATTTGTGACCAGGGGTCATCTTTCCAGATAATAGCCCACGGCACAGGCTTCCATATAAAATTGTGGTGATATTATTCTTTTCTGTATACGGGAGAATATCCTTCTCAATATCACGTTCAAAAAGATTATACGGCGGCTGGGCTGTATGCAAAGGAGCTGTTTGACGGAACGTCTCCATTTGATCCGGAGAAAAGTTGCTGACTCCAATGGCACGTATTTTCCCTGCATCATAGAGCTCTTTCATCGCCTCAGCGGTTTCTTCAATCGGCACTGTCGGATCCGGCCAATGGATCTGATAAACATCAATATAGTCCGTTTGAAGCCGTTTTAACGAATCGTCTACTTCCTTCATAATTCGTTCTTTGGAGGCATCTCTGAATGGTTCATCGTTTTTCCAATTCAGTGCGGCTTTTGTTGCGATAAGAATATTATCCCGGTTTCCATATTGCTTCACAGCTTTTCCGACGATCTCTTCAGATGTTCCGAATCCATAGACTGGTGCTGTGTCTATGAAATTAATATCGCGATCCAGGGCAGCATGAATGGTCTTAATCGAATCCTCTTCATTCGTTCCACCCCACATCCATCCGCCAATCGCCCAAGTGCCCAGGCCAATGCGTGAAGCTTTCATGTCTGTGTTTGCTATTTGAGTGAATTCCATGTCTATGCACTCCTTTAAGTAACGTATTTCAGTAAACAAGTTATCATTTACGAATAGATATCGCAAAAATTTTGTTTGCCTCTTATTAAAGTACCCATACTATATATTCTGATTCTTTTATTTACTTCTTTCTTCTTGCCACCACAAGGCTTCCTCAGGATCTTTTAAAATCTCCTTTACTTCTTGCTTCTCTTCAACTGCAGGAGGTGAACCTCTTAGAGATTTGCCGGAAGTGTCTTTAACAAAGTATGTCACTACCAAAATCCCGATAAGGGAAGCAGCAACTAAATAATAAGCAGGAATAAAATTGTTCATCGTTAGATTAATCAGCCATGCCACAACCAGCGGGGTCGTCCCGCCAAACAATGAAGTCGAAAAATTATACGTAATCGATAATGATCCGTATCTTACATCAGTAAAAAATAGTGATGGCAATAACGACGGCATTGTTCCTTGAAAACAAGCTAAAAAAACAGCTAATATCATGACTCCAATAAAGACAAACCAATTATTACCGGTCCCGATTAATAAAAACGATGGAATCGATAATAGAACCAAACCGATCAGCCCGCCTTGGATAATTCGTTTATTGCCAATGCGATCACTGAAATAACCCATCATTAAGACAATTGGTATCATGAGAAACATGACTATCAGTATCAAAAGCAATCCTCTTGTTTCCCCGTAACCAAGTACGGCGCTTAAATGAGAAGGCATATATGACAATACCATGTAATTTACAATGTTATAGGAGAAAACAACTATCATACCTATCAACATTGATTTCCAATGATCGACGAAAATTTGTTTTAAAGATACTCGTTTTTTTTCATCCGTTTTTACTTTTTCCATTGCTTCAAATGCAGGTGTTTCTTCTAAATGGTTTCGCAAGTAAAGGCCGATGATTCCTATTGGCCCCGCGATTAAAAACGGTATTCTCCATCCCCATTCAACCATTTGCTCTTGTCCTAAAAGATAAGTGAGCAATGTGACAATACCGGCACCGGCAATATAACCAACTAAAGTGCCTACCTCTAAAAAACTGGCCATAACTCCTCGCTTTTTATCAGGAGTTGATTCAGCTATAAACGTCATTGCACCAGAATACTCTCCGCCCGTCGAAAATCCCTGAACCAGTCTGGCGATTAATAATAATATAGAAGCCGTCGTCCCAATGGCTGCATAGCTTGGTATCAATCCGATACTTAAAGTAGCCAGTGCCATTAGCACTAATGTAATGGCCAAAATTCTTTTACGGCCTAATCGATCCCCTAACATTCCAAAAAACACTCCGCCGATCGGACGGACCAGGAAGGCAACAGCAAAGGTTGCAAATGTGTATACTAATTGCACGGTACCGTTCATTTCCGGGAAAAATACTTTTCCTAACGTCACAGCCAAATAGGAATAAATTCCGAAATCAAACCATTCCATGGCATTGCCGATGCTTGTTGCCATAACAGCTTTTTTCGTGGCCTTCGTGTCAACAATGGTAATATCATCTTTATGTATTGCCCGATGTGAGTTCATAAAATCCACTTGTTTTTTACTGCTGCTTATTTCATCCAAATTAAATTTCCTCCTTGCTTGTACGCGAACACTCTCCTAACTTCGTTGTATTCTTCCGTATTAGTTGACAAATATCTTCTAATCGAATTTTATTTACTATGCTCTAATCACTACCCCATACTCTGACAAAACAAACTACATATAGAACAGATTTTCATAGAAATTTTATATTAATTCTTCGGAACCCATTTTATATTCTAAATAGAAAAACCCCAACACGAATATTGAGGTTTTAATTCTGCATATACATATGATCGAAAAAGAATGCTTTCTACTGATCTCCGCCAATATCCCACTTGTGATAATCTATGCTGGCATCCAACAAATTTACTCCACCGTATGTAACATCCTTCGAAATGGCTGTAAAATTATAATCTGAATAAAGGGTGAAGACCGGTAAATCCTTATTCCAAATTTCCTGAAGCTCATTATAAATGGCTTTTCTTTTCTCCGGATCTGCTTCTGACTTCCCTTTTTCTAAGAGCTCATCTACCTTAGGATTGTTATACTTCATCAGATTCCAAGTCGCGGTACTTGCATAGATAGCAGATACATCAGGATCTATAGAAATCGCATTCCCCAATAAATATAAATCAAAATCGCCTTGCCTTGCCTTTTGCAAAGAGGTTGGGAAATCGTAAGTCGTTACCTCTACTTTCAAGCCAATGTCTTTTAAATTTTGCGTCAGAATATCTGCTGATTGTTCACGGACCTTATTTCCAGTTGGTACAACAAGTTTTATCGGTTTCGCTACATCCCAACCTGAATTGTTCAGTAATTGCTTCGCCTTTTCAGGATCATATGTATACTGCTTTAATTCCTTATTCAAATATGGACTTAGCGAAGTATACGGTCCATCTATAATTTCACCCGTCCCTTTTAATAGATCATCCACGATAGACTGGCGATTGATCGCATATGCAATTGCTTGTCGAACCTTGGCTTCTTTTATGCTATCTGTATTAAACACCATCATCTGAAAACCAATTGTTGGTTGAATATCAGTGGTAATGTGATCAAAGCCTTCAACCGTTTGATAGTCTTGTACCGGAATTTTTCCCAAGGCAGCATTCATATCAATTTCACCAGTTTGCAGCTGGGATACGACATTTGCACCCACCATGATTTTAATAAACATTCGATCCAGCTTCGGCTTTCCTAAGTAATAGTCAGGATTTTGTTCAAATTCCGCGTACTGATCCTTTTTATATTGTACAAACTTAAACGGACCGCTCGTAACATTCGGTTTTTGCATAAATGGGTGCTGCGATAATTTGGATGGATCAACATTTTCTAAAACATGCTTAGGCAAAATCATGAGTTTAACACCCAGCTGTTCTTTGATTAGATTTGGATCAATCGGTTGTTTTGTTTTTAATTGTAATGTTTTGTGATCGATCACTTTTACTGATGGAATTTCAGTTTCTCCCTCCGGCAGCTTCCCGTTTTCCAGCCCTTCCAGAGAAGAAAGATATGTACCAATATGTGTTTCTACTTTAGGGTTGGCGATTAAATTCAATGTGAAGGCTGCATCTTCCGCTGTTACCGGTTCACCGTCCGACCATTTTGCCTTATCATTCAATTTGATTATATAAGTTTGATTGTCCATTGTTTCAAATGTATCTGCAAGCTTCGGAGTAAACTCCAGGGGACTTGGCATGTCCAAAAGGGAATCAAACATATATCCTTCAACATATTGGGACGCGATGTCAGCCGAATTAATCGGGTTAAAAAGAATTGGAGAATTCACAATTCCGATATACATAGTCTTGTTTTTTTCTTGACTGGAGGATGCTCCACTATTGCATGCGGTAAGTATCAATACTAGAATCATCACTAGAGTAATTAATCGCCTATTCCACCTCATCTTCTTCCCCCCTTATAAGGAATATTTTCTCGTTTATAATCTCACATGATCTGCCAAGGGACTTTCTGCTTTTTCCACGAGATAATGATGCACGATACTCAGCATTGCTTTTCCGGCATTCACCATTGCTCTTTCATCAAAATCAAATTTCGGATGGTGGTGAGGATATATGGCATTTATATTTTGATTACCTGCTCCCGTGAAGAAAAACATTCCCGGCCTCTCCAATAAATATCGACCAAAATCTTCACTGACCAATAAGGGCGGAGCTTCTGCTAACTTGAATTCAGGCAGTGTAGCTTTAATGCGGCTGCAAAAAATATCTGTTTCTTCAGCATGGTTGTATACTCCGGGAACCCCGTGATAATATTTGAATTCGTATTCCGCGTGATGTGCCGCGCATATTCCTTTAATAATTGAATTCATTTCATCCTCTATTTGCATCTGTACTTCTTTATCGTAGGTTCTTACAGTCCCTTTGAGTTCGGCGGAATCAGCGATGATGTTAGCCGCATTTCCTGCATGGAATGATCCGACTGATACAACTGCCGTTTTTTGCGGATTGATTTTGCGGCTGACAATAAGCTGAAGCTGATTAATAATCTGATTGGCAACGATAATCGCATCGACGGTTTCATGAGGCGAAGAACCGTGTCCGCCCTTCCCTTGGATCTTTAGTTGAAAGCCATCTCCGGAAGAAGTCGTGTACCCTTTCGTATAAGAAATCGTTCCTGTCGGAATCGGCGTCCATAAATGATTGCCGAATACAACATCCACCCCATCAAGACATCCATCTGCGATCATTTCGTTTGCACCGCCTAACGATTCTTCAGAATGCTGATGGAGCAGCACAACATTCCCCGATAACTGGTCACGATGATCATTCAATATTTTCGCAACAGCGAGTAAAGTTGCCGTATGCCCGTCATGACCGCAAGCATGCATCACGCCATCAACCTTTGATTTATAAGGAACCTCTTTTTCATCTTGAATAGGGAGTGCATCAAAATCTGCCCGAAGTGCGATCGTTTTTCCAGGCTTTTCTCCTTTAATTGTTCCTACAACACCCATTCCGCCTACACGAGTCCGGATATCAATTCCAAACCCGGATAAAATACCGGCTATCATGTTTGAAGTTTCAATCTCTTGATTTGAGAGTTCAGGATACTGATGCATATGCCTTCTCCATTCAACCATTTGTTCATACATTTCTAGTAATTGCTCATGCCAATGAAAAAGCTTGATTTCTGATTGTCTCTTCATTTTTTCCCGCCTCTTAGTTAATATTCTTAATTTTCATTATTATCTGAATTCATAAGTTAGTATACTTAAATTTAAAATATAAAACAATATAATTTTTTCGAAACACGAAATACTTTTTTTAAAAAATAAAATTTTATTTTTTTATCGAGCTTGAACTAATAATTCTCTTGACATAAGATGACATGTCATTTAATAATAAAATAGTTCTTTGGCCCCACTCAACTCTTTTAATTCTGAAACGTTGAACGCAAAATTATTACTATAAATTCACAACTTTAGTAATGAGGTATTGTTGTAATACCTAGAAAATCTTAAATTTTACAAACAGTATGCCTACAAATATGAATCCTAAAACAAAAGCTAAAAGAGAAAATAATATCTTATTAAGCAAATGAATATCATGTAACCGTTTATTCACCTTATCAATCAAACTGAAAATGAGCATTACACTAATAAATACTATAACTACTGCTATTAAATCAACATGTGTAAACGGCTTATTTATAAATTCATCAGACAGATAAAAAGTAACAATAATTATGCTGATAAATACGAATTGATAAATAAAAAATAGAAAATGCTTCATAAAGCCTCCTTGATTCCTGTATTAATAGTACTTTATGAATAAACTAGTAAATATGAAAAGAGAACTAACAACACAAATAATTCCTGTAGCTTTCTTTTTACTTCTTAAACTTTCAATCCCCATAATAAGAATTGTTACACCTAAGAAAAATTGCAGCAATGGAATTAACATATCATTATCACTTATCAAAGAATAGATTGATAAAATTGCACAAATAGACGCAACCAATAGATAAATTGTTTTGAGCATATAAACCCTCCTCACAAATTATTTATAATCACCATACCCTACAAAATGAGAATCAATGTGACCCGATAAAACGTCGCTTTAACTTTATAATAAAAAATACTAATAGAAAACATTAACTATCTTTTTTCTTTCCAATATTCCTCCACAAGTAATATACAGTCCAAAAACCCATAACTGAAAGCATCGCAAAGAAAAATTTATGTTTTGGGAAGATAGTAAAGCAATGAAATGCCAAGTATTAAGAATGGCGGTATGAGAATGAAGTATTTCTTTTTATCCATAAGAAGTTCCCCTTATTAAGTAATTTGATCTTAATTTTTATTACGGTTTTGGACACTTAAAGTTTCAGATAATGTAGCGAATTCTAATAGTAGTTCTTTATTTTATTATTACTTACATTCCCAGCATATGAACTGTTAGCATGACAATACTGGTATTGAAACATGAATTGGAGAAACAATAGAATCGAATTAGCAAAAAACGGATCAAATCCTAAGGTTTTAGCAGGATTAAAAAACGGGTATTTAGTCATTGTAAATACTAAATTTTCACCCGGATATTGTATTCTGCTTGAATGTGTTTATTACAAATAATTTAACGGTTTCAGAAAGACTAATTTATCCGACATGAGTTGGATAGGTCATGCCGTTTATTTTTATTTGACGATACAAAAATGGTATTTTTTCAAGAAAGGAAGAGATCTATGACAGAACCATTTAGACCCCAATATCATCTAACACCTGTTTCAGAATGGATGAATGATGTTCAACGCCCTATCTATCTTAATGGAGAACATCATCTTTATTATCTTTATAACAAAGATTTTTCCTCAGATGGGAATGGTACAGAATGGGCACATGCTGTTTCTACTGACTTAGTTCACTGGGAGAGAAAGCCCGTAGCGATTGAAAAATATAAAGATTCTGCTGGTGATGCGTGGTCAGGGAGCTGCGTAAGAGACACTGACAACACAGCAGGATTCGGCCATGATGCAATTATTGCAATATTAACGATGCCTCACCCTACATATCAGTGCAATCATCTTTGGTACAGCACAGACGACGGTAATACATTTACACACTACGGTACCGACCCTATTATGCCAAACCCAACAGGAGACTCAGATTTTCGCGATCCGAAAATTATTTGGCACGAACCAACGAAAAAATGGGTAATACTAATGGCGGAAAGTGATAAAATCGGATTTTACACTTCGAGCAATTTAAAAGAGTGGGTATACGTATCATCATTTATAAGAGATGATATAGGTCTTATTGAGTGCCCCGACTTGTTTGAACTTAATGTGGATGATGATCCTAACAATAGAAAATGGGTACTTATGGTCGGAGGAAACGGCTTTAACTATGGACATACTACTGGTTCCTGCTACTTCATAGGCAGTTTTGACGGAACAACATTCCACGCAGAAACTAATGTAGAGTGGTTGGAAAACGGAGCTGACTCTTATTCAGGAGTCACTTGGGATACGCCAAACACGGAGGGCAACTTTCGATATTATATTTCTTGGATGGGCAACTGGGAATATGCGACCAAGGTTCCTTGGGAAAATTTCATAGGAAATGCAAGCATTGTTAGAGAATTAAGATTAAGGTCAACATCAGAGGGGATGAAGCTTTTTCAAATTCCCGTCAGCAGCTTGAGAGAGACATTTGAAGAAATTGCGTTTTTCGATGATCAAACCATACATACCGGAGAAGAAAACATTTTGAAAAATATTCATGAGACATCCTATTCAATTGAATCGACATTTTTTTTAGATGATTCAACTAATGCCAAGTTTGGTATTGCATTAAGGGATGGTATCGGTGAACATACCGATATAGTTTATGATAAAGAGCTCAATGAACTGGTCGTAGATCGCAGTCAAAGCGGGGAAGAACAATTAAATGAATCCATCGCTAATATGAACGTCTACACTAAGACTTATAAAGCTGCAGTGAAACCTATATACGGAAAAATAAAACTCGACATCTTGGTGGATAGAAGTACGGTTGAAGTGTTTGTCAATCATGGCGAACATGTTTTTAGTCTTACCATCTATCCTAAACTAAGTTCAGATGGTCTTCGATTGTGGACAGATGACTGTCTGCACATAGAGTATCTAAAAGTAAAAGCCGTTAAGGAATCTAAGATCTCTTAGCGGAAATATTGAAGTCACTTTGGGGAGGCGAATGTCTCCCCTTTTATTTTGAAAAACTTTTCATAGAATACATTTTTTATGACTTTCACATGAAAAAATTCCTCTTGAACACTAATTTCGTCATCAATTAAAAATCACTTAACAATTCCCATTTTTTTCTTGCATTTACCCTTACCCATAATCGATCTTTCCTTTACCGAGTTTTTACTTTATAGAAACAATTTTAATATTTATGTGTAACCCATTCATTCGATTTGAACATAGCCGCGAGTCTTGCACGTTCTTATCTAATTCAATATGACAAAAAAGAAGTAAAAACAGAGATTAAATTATTAAAGCATATGCTATAATGCAAATTGTTACAGGTATTGTGTACCATGACGTTTATAGCCTTTCGCCGCTCTAAAAAACCTAGAAAATTTTGTACTACTCTATTGACCTAATACCATTATAGTAATGATTGGTACATTTTTATCAGAGAGGAAGAAATTTATGACAGAACATTTTCGGCCGCAATATCATCTGACGCCTTTAACAGAATGGATGAACGACGTACAAAGACCTATTTATATTGATGGAGTACATCATCTTTATTATCTCTACAACAAAGATTATTCTTTAGAAGGAAATGGTACAGAATGGGCGCATGCAGTTTCTACTGACCTAGTACATTGGGAAAGAAAGCCAGTTGCGATAGAAAAGTACAAAGATTCTGCTGGAGATCCCTGGGCAGGTAGTTGTGTTATTGACGTTAATAACACAGCAGGATTCGGCTACAACGCGATTATCGCAATTGTAACGATGCCAAATCCTACATATCAGTGCAACCACCTTTGGTACAGTACAGATGGCGGAAACACATTTACTCATTACGGGACCGAACCAATTATGCATAATCCAACAGGATACACCGATTTCCGTGATCCAAAAATTATTTGGCACGAACCCACAAAAAAATGGATTATGCTAATGGCAGAGAGAGATAAAGTCGGATTTTACACGTCGTACAACTTAAAAGAATGGACATACGTTTCGACATTCGTTAGAGATGATATAGGGATCATTGAATGCCCTGACTTGTTTGAACTTAATATCGACGGTAATCCAGCCAATAAAAAATGGGTGCTTTTGCTCGGTGGAAATGGCTTTAATTATGGTCGTACAACGTGTACATGCTACTTCTTAGGAAACTTTGACGGAACAAAGTTCTATGCGGAAACGGAGATAGAATGGCTGGAAAACGGAGCTGACTCTTATGCTGGAGTAAGTTGGGATGCACCTTATACGAATGGTAATTACCGTTATTTCGTATCTTGGATGGGCAACTGGAATTATGCTTCTGAAGTTCCTTGGGAAACCTTTATTGGAAACGCAAGTATAGTAAGAGAATTACATCTAAGATCAACCTCTGAAGGGATAAAACTTGTCCAAATCCCAGTTGGGAACTTAAAAGAATCACTTAGAGAAATTGCTTTTTTTGGAGAACAGGTCATCTACACAGGGCAAGAAAATCTCCTGAAAAATATTCATGCGACCTCCTTTGCGGTTGAAACAATGATTATTTACGACTCAACGAGATCGAAATTCGGATTCTCTTTGAGAGATGGGTATGTTAATGGAGAACATACAGTATTAATGTACGTTAAAAGTAACAATGAACTTGTCATAGACCGCAGTAAAAGCGGAATCGTTCATATGAATGAATATCTCGCTAATATGAATGAATTCGCAAGGCAGTATAAAGCTACTGTTAAACCAAGAGATGGAAGGATTAAATTAGAAATTTTTGTTGATCGCAGCACTGTTGAAGTGTTTGTAAATGAAGGAGAATCTGTTTTTAGTCTTTCGATCTTTCCAGATATAAGCTCTGACGGCCTTCGTTTGTGGACGGATGATTGTGTCCATATAGAATATTTAAAAGTAAGAGCCGTAAATGAAGCTGAAGCTATGATCTATTAACAATGGAATGTATCCTAATAGTAATATTCCAAGTAACTAGGTTAAGTATCGATTTGCCGATCGAAATTGCAATAAATACATAATAAAAAACGAGTGATGATGAAGGAAGCAAAATAATCAAGGCTGGGATCAAGCAGTACACTTTTTAAAGAGAGCTAATGACAGTTTCTAATACTATTTGTTAGTATACTTGGTCCCAGCTTTTCGGTTTTAGAATTAGAAAGACGTACCTGGACTTCAACATTTTTCATTTCTGCAGTAATTGAATCAAATCTCCCTGCACAAGTTGGACCATCAATCTCTGGAGTTGGATAAAGTCTAAAACGCCAGCTAATTTCATCGGGTATAAAGGCAAAACCCTCGAAACTGTCATAATCGCCAAAAGAAGATGGACGAGGAAGGTGAACAGCAATAATACTAATACTCGTTCGAGGAAAACTCGGTGTTAATTTTACCTTATAGACCAATGCTGCCCCCTTGGCATTAATAAGATTTTTATCGACAGGTTCTAGGACCATACTGCAAGGCATTATAATTGCACTGGTTTGTATCGGATAAAAAATAACGGCAGCCGTTAGGAATATAAATAAAACTAATCGCTTCATAAAGCACCTCCACACAACTTCTTTGGAGATTAATTTGTCCTATTTATCGACTGATTATTATTATCCTTCAAGATTGCATGTAAAAATTTAATCTGAAATTTATCCGTTATTCTAGACATGATTTTAAAAATAAAGTATCCAATACAAAGTGACACAAGAAAACCAAGTAATAAAGTAGACTTAAAATGCTTATATTTTTTCGATAAGATTGGTACTAAAAAACCTAAAGGGATAAACAATAAAATGTTTCCACCTACATTTTTTATTAAGATTTCAATCATAAATATTATATCACCATCGTAGGCTTTACCTATTTGACCAAAATCTTTTAAAATTGATACAAGCGGTATAAGATTTAAGCAATATTTAATATGTTCTATATTATAATCAATCCATAATGCCAGTGGAAATAATGTCACTGAAACAACCATAAGTATGTATAAAACAAAGAGGAATTTAAACTTCCTTCATCCAAGCTGGTTTTTGATATTTGTAATTAACCCCGATTAAAATACTTGCCAAATTGATATAACATATAATTCCAAACACGATAATTATGCTTCCATTTATTAAAAACAATTCTTTCACTACTTTCGTAAATAAGTTTTATTTACAGCTTACACTTCACTTCCTCTATTTTAACATATTTTCCATTATATTAATGGTGGAAGCAGGCAATTAAAGTGAACCTATAATCAGTGTTTTTTAAAATAAAGGAACTAATAAGTTTATCTTTAAACAATGGGAGAGGTATGTATGCAAAACGTAATTGATCATTTAAATCATTTTTTGGATTGTTTTTTGACGTATTAAGAGCAAAGAAAAAAGACCTCAACATATTCGTTGAAGTCTTGATTCTAAAGGATTTTCGATACCGGTGGTCGGGGTCGAGAATACGGGAAAAGCGTTGATTTATCATGGTATTAATCTTATCTAGTGTAAAATATGTGTAAAAAATTTTCTTGTGTAAAAAGGCAGCTAATCGGATTATCAGATAGCTGCCTTTAAGCGTGTGTACCATTACTGTCTTTTTCATTTTATCTACATCAACGAATCTTCACCTACATTAACTGCTTTCATGCACTTCAAACACTCAAGGAAAACGGATAACTTTTTTGTCTCTACATCATAAACGCTTCTTGGAATCATTGACTGCCCACAGCAATATATTTTGTCGATCTCAACTTTCAAGTAATTGATCCCCTTTCTAAATTCGTTAAGCGGTTATACAATTTAGACAGCTTAAAACATAGGAGGTACGCATAGCACTCCGGAAAGGAAGCTGCCGCTTATCAGAAATACTCAAATCTCTTCAAATGAGCCCAGCAGAATTCTCACGCCGCATGTGTCAAAAACCACAGTATCCCGTTGGATCAGCGGCGAACGAAGATGGGTTTTAACAATGCGGATTTTGCTGCACGTATCCTCAACTGCCATAGTAGAGGACTTGTACGATTGGATTCCAGTAAGCGCGCATAAGGTGGAACACAACCTCTCCCCGGGGAGAATCTTATATGGAAAGGCTAGGCTTATTTTACCATGTTTTTCACATTTTTGGCATGAAAAAACTGACCAATACGTGCCAAAAAACGGCACTAAAGAACCCCTCTAGCTTCAATACCAAAGGGGCTGTAACTACTCAATCGAAATCGACAAATCTTCTTCGGATTTCACATCCAAATATCTAAAAGAATGTGTCATTTACCCACTCCGTAAGAAACCAAAAAAAGTAGGCAATTAAAACCTACTTTTCTTAACTATTCTTATTTTTCCTTTTAGGATGATTGAAATAATAATTAACAATTGAAGCTATGGAAAGAACAATAGCACTTATCAAAATAACCACGAAACCCAAATTTTTATTAGATGAACTTAAGCCAAATATAAAACAACCTATATAGATTAAAGTAAACAATATATTTAATCCTCTATACAGTTTGATCCCCCCTTTTTCCATAATTCAATATAAGTTAATTTTCATCCCTTACTTTAGTCGTGGTATTTCCTCTGTAATTAGTGAACTCATAATATACAGTTTTAATTCTAAACTTCTTACCCTTTACAGGGCTCCTTTTAATATATTGTTTAAATGACATATTACCATAAAAGATTTCTCTATAAGAATATGCAGTTCCTCCTAAAAACGCAGCAACCGCTCCAATAGTACCTCCAAAAAATCCAAGACCACCAACTACTACTCCTCCTGCAAATGAACCAGGCCTTCTATCAGGATTTTGATAATAAAGTTTATAACTATCTGGGAGAGAAGTATTAGACATACATTTATAAGCAGGATAACACGCTTCAGCTTTTTTTGACTCTCCAATCATAGAAGTGTTAAAAAGACTAAATACAATTGCAAAAACAATAGCTACCTTTAAAAATTTTTTCATTTAATTTAAACATCCTTTCAAATTTCTGTCTCTCTTAATATATTAACAGAAAATATAGGATATTCAACTATTAATTGGAATTTATAGAATAATTTTCAATTCGAATTATCCAAAATTATATAATGTACACTTCTTCAAAAGTATGTATTCTCCATTAAAAAACTCGTTTTGTGGATCACATAATATTTAATCTCCCCTTTATATTGTTTCAAAAAGTAATTTTTCCAAAAACAAAATAAAGGATTCAAAAAAGACCACCTGTGCAGGACCACTGGACGGTCATACATTAACATGATTCCTCAAGGGGATCGAGGACGCATAATACGGATAAATAAGTTATACGTGAGCCGCAACTCAAAAGTAGTTATTTTATAGATTTAGAGAAAGACAACTCAACTAAAAAGTTGAATAATAACAGAGATGACAAAGTAAGTTAACAGACCCAACATAAAAAAGAAGATATTCTTTTTAATTATTAAACACTCCTATCAAAAAGTTAGAGAATTTAATACGTAACATAAGACTGATTATGACATAGAAACTCCCTAAAGCATATCAATACTTTATGATCCTTCGAAAAAATATTATGAATTATCTATATTAAAAGCGTATCATAGTAAAAATTGATTTACAATAAATAGTATGTTTGGAATAAAGTAATACTCTCATAAACCTTCCAAATACCAACGTTTTGCACTGTAATTTTATTGTAAAACACTGTAGAGCTTCACGAATTTACTATCCCGCTCCGTAGTCTAACAACAAAATCAATAAGATTCTTTAACTGAACCTAAATAATAAAGGCAAATTAAGATTTCTTATATAAGTTTGATTGAAAATCGTGTTTTTGCTTAGAGGAAAATGTCATTTTAGTCTCTTTTATCTCTCTCAAAATACGATTTTGCCGTTTTTATGTCCTTCTCCTTAAAGCTTAGAATAAGCATCATAAATTTGGAGAGGATGATATTTATGAAAAGAAGGATGACCATTGTTGACTTAACTCCTACAGCAAAAGATAAGAGCAGTAAAGTATTTAAAATTTCATACCATGTAAAAGGAGAAACAATTGAAGGTCACTATTTAGAGGTTCAAATGGGAAATGAGTTCGAATGGGTACTTATCCTCAAGAATTGGAAATACATAAATTTGAAAGCTTATAAAAAACACTTAAGGTTCCTTAGCCGCCAGCTCAATTCATTTCTTGAAAGTAAGTATGGATTTCAACGGAAACGAATCATTATTAACCACATTTCAAATTTAAAAGATCCTCATAATACCGGTGGTCTTTCTTTCTTGAAATAGGAACATACGTTCCTATATACAAAAAGGAGATGTGTGAAGTGAATGACATTGAACGTAAAGTCTTTCGAATCATCTTCAATAAGACCTTATCTCACCAGCCAGTAATTCAAACCAAAACTGGTCGGAATGAAAAAGAGCTACGGTAGATCGTAAAGAGCTTGATTGTGCAAAAAAGGATTAAATGGGACAAAGAAAAGAATAAGTGGATTGTATATACGGAAGATGGGTTTATTTTTTGAGGCGGAAAAGATAAAATGAAAAAAATTAGAGGAATTTGAAGATTTATGTAGAAAATCTTGATACAACAAACTGATAATTTTTGACTTTTATAACGGGGGACAATTATGACTAAAGATGCTTATTTTAAATCAACTTCTACATTTATCGAATCAAATCTTTCTTTAAGAAAACCGCAACGAGTAGCTCACAAAAAACTTAAAGAGTCGTTTCAAAATGATTACTACACACACAAAATTATAGTGTTACCAACTGGTACAGGAAAAACAGGATTAATTGGGATTGCACCATTTGAAATAAGTAATGGCAAAGTACTAGTAATAACGCCTAGTTTAATCATCAGGGAAGGAATTTCTGATGATTTTGATACCCGTACTCAATTTAATTTTTGGACAGAACGAAATGTGATAATAGATGATGAAAAATTGCCAAATGTTTATAGATATGCAGGTTATTCAACAAATGGAGATAAGAAAAGAGTAATATCCTACATGAATAACGCTGACATTGTAATTGCAAATATACATAAGGTATACAGTTCTAACTCAAAGAAAGCCTTAGTAAATATTCTTGATGATGATTTTTTTGACATGATAATTATTGATGAAGCACATCATTCTGCAGCTGATTCTTGGTTGAAAACACTTGAGCATTTTAAAGCTAAGAAAATATTAAAGTTAACTGCTACCCCATTTAGATCAGATGAAAAAGCTTTAAAAGGAGATATTATATATAATTATTCAATGGCAGATGCTATTAACAATGGCTATATAAAAAATGTATTTGCTGAGGACTATACAAACGAAAAACTGTCCTTTATTGTAGATGGTAATCAAATTGATAAAGAAAAAGCACTTGAAATAATGGATAAGACATGGGTTACAAGAACGGTAGCTTATTCTAGAGAGTGTAGTAATACCATTGTTGAAATGAGTATAAAGGCTTTAGAGGAAAAAAGAAGGATGGGCAAAGCCCACCATCAAATAATTGCAGTTGCTTGTAGTATAGAGCACGCAGAACAAATTAAGGAGCTTTATGAAGAAGCTGGTTATACTGCCGACTATGTTACTAGTGATCGACCTGATGAGTCTGAAAAAGCAATAATAAATTATAAAAAGGGACAACTAGATGTTCTAGTCAATGTAAATATGTTAGGAGAGGGATTTGATCATCCAAACATAAGCATTGCTGCAATTTTTCGTCCTTTTAGAACTCTTCCGCCATATGCGCAATTTATCGGTCGAGCTTTAAGAAAAATTCCGGGAGACGGAGTAATTGATGAAATTGATAATATAGCTCATGTTATTTATCATAAGGAATTAGATTTAGAAGATTTATGGGACTATTACACTGGTCAGCAAAAAAAGGCATCGATAAGACGAATCATTGGTAGAGAAGTAGAAGATGGTTATTTTCAATCCCGTGATATCGGAGAGGTAAGCACAACAGGCGAGATAATAAGAACTACGCGTGATTTTTTAGGTGACGGATCAGATCTAAAGTATAGCGAATCATTAAAGAAAATTCTTCAAGACAGAGAACGTCTTTTAGAAGAAGAAACAAACAAAATGAAACAAGCAGGAATTTCCGACGAGAGTATTGAAGAATATAAAAAACTTCAAAAACGCAAACTAGAAGGTGAAATTAATACAAAACGTGAAGCTTTGCGCGAGGAGTTAATACGTGAAGAAGTCCGTGTTGCTCACCATGAACATATTACAAATATTATAGTGCAATTATTTGAATCTTCTCCAATTGAATTGGGAGGTAATGAACTTCCAGAAAAATCAACTAGCAATATCTATAAATCAGCTAATACAAATGAAGCTTATGTCATTAAGTACATAAATTTTAATCTAAAACAAAAATTAAAACGTGGGATCGATGAATGGGAAACTTACGATTTTGAAGAAGCACGCAAACTGTTACCCAGTATGACAAAAAAACTCGAAGATAAAATTAAAGGAGCAGAAACTAAATGAAAAGTATACTAGAAAGAGCGGCAGACTTACTAATGTATAATGGACCAACGCTAAGAGAAATTACTAATAAAGCTTTTGAAAGTGGAAATGATTATCGAATCGATAAGGTTAATGGTTTTGATATATTACAAGTAACCACTGTACTCCCTTATGGCATCAAAGCAATTGATAAATACTTTTTTAATAATGAAAATCAACTTGTAAAACAGATATTACTAATAAACAATAAAGAAAAATTAATATTTGATAAATTTGCTGAAGTGCAAAATTTATTAGACCTCAAGGAAATTGAAGATAAAAAAGTATCCTAAATAATTATAGCCCCTCCAACCGGAAGGGCTTTTTAATATCAGGAAGGGAACCTTTTTTTATTTAACTTACGCATATGTCTTCTTCGTTTTCTGTTTGATGGTATTTTATTGTTATTTTCATTTACTTTTTTATTTAATATCTCTCCCCATCTTCCAACTGCTATAAAAATTGTAGACCCCGCAACCAACCAGTAACTTATTTGCTTTGCTAAAGATTCTTGATAAAGAGCATATTCTGTACCGGTAAATAAATAATGCCAGTTAGATACTAGTTGGTTATGTTCCTCTAACAATTTATCAAAATCTTGATCTTCAAGGTATCTTAGTTTATCACCTTCAAATTGCCATAAAATATTTAGTTTTTCGTCTGTGATATAATTCTGTGTATCCCCAAAAGAATTTGTAATAAGAGCCCATGCAACTGATACCAATAATAGAAAATATCCACCTAATTCTATAACCTTACTAACCTTTGGAAAAATTTTAAATAAAGAAGTTAAATATTGAAATACAACTAAAGCTAAAACAAGAAACAACACAAACATTACTATCATTACTAACACGCCATTACCTCCGTTGTTTTTTAATCTTTTTGATTATATTTTATTTTGTTTTTAAAAAACTATATTTTGGAGGATTTTTTAATAAATTATTCTTTGTTAGACACATTTTTATATAACCTATTTTACCCTGATCTTCTTTCCAGCAATAATAACATTTGGATTCTTGATGTTGTTTAAAGACTGCAATCTTTGAACGGAAGTGCTGTATTTCTTGGCGATCTTCGTCAAATTGTCGCCAGCCTTAATGGTGTAGTATTCCTTTTTTGCCATTAGCTTGCTGACTGTTCCAGAAACCTTCAACTCTAGACCAGGATGAATGAGGTTCGGATTCGTGATGTTATTTAAGCTTTGCAGAGCCTTCACAGACGTTTTGAAGCGTTTGGCAATTCCACTTAGGGTATCGCCTCTTTCAACTATATAGACACTGACTTTCGGTGAATAAGGTGTCTTTTCTACAGATGCCCGCTTGATAGAGCTGTTATCCTCAGCTTTATCGACTGAACCTTTGTCGTATTTCGTGAGGTCGTTGGCCTCAATCGTTTTGATCAGCTTCTCCGCATATTTCGGGTCAGTCGCGTACCCAGCTGCTTGGATGGCTGCTGCTGCATGAACATAATTGGTCTCGCCGATGACCTTTTTATATTTATTCCTGTCCCAAGAGACCCCGTTATTGTACAGTGTCGCCAGATCCTTCAATGATTCGTACCAAGACGGATATTTCCGAAAGGCGGCATTCACTCGATAGGGATTACCGTTTTTAAATTCTGTCGTCGGCATCTTGACACTTGAGCCATTATATGCTCCTTTAATACCGAAAAGGTTTTTTCCGCGCTGAGCAAGACCTGATTTTCCCCAATTTGACTCATGAATTGCTTGAGCAATAATGATAGATGCCAGGATGCCGTCTTCTTTATAAATTCGTTTCGCATGTGGTGCGATCTCGTTAATAAATGACATAAAAAACACTCCTTTTATAATTGTAATGAAAAGAACGCCTAATTAAAGGCGCTCATTTTGCAATATCATCTTTCTTTTTTTCCTTATGATCATCTTTCAGCTGGCTAAACCGATCAGAAAGGATTTTTGGGACCTTTATATCCAATCGACCAAGGTTTTCGATCAAGCTAATACCTTCTGTACCAATCAGAAACATGAGTATAGCATACCTGACAAACTTTCCTTCGTTGCCCAAGATAATATCCAGCTGCGTAGCCACAATGACCAAGGAAAACATAGCCCCTTTTTTCATCAAGCCGCGAAATGCACTCTTAGAGGAAACTTTTTTGTCATATAATGCAGCCGAAACGCCTGTTAAATAATCCAAAGTCATTAAAATCACGAACGCGATCAACAAATTATCAATGCCCCCAAGTAAATAAGCGATGGAAGAAACTCCACCGCCTGTAATCGCAACCCATAATGTATCTGTGTTGTGTTTCATTTTTTCTCCGCCCTTTCAATGTTTGTTTGGTAGTGCCCCCGTTTTCGATCCACCTCCTTATTAAATTATTAAAGGTAAAATAAAAAGGACTCAATGAGCCCTTAATTTTTAATTATTTGTTTTTTTACCCTATTCATCCTTAATGAGTCCGCCAGCAACGCCAGTAATAGCTATAACTTCTATTATTTTGTCTGAACTAGTAGGATCGTTACCATCACCATAATATTCATCTAAAGCTTCAATAAACCACTCAATATCAAAGTCTACAGTTTGCCCACCATTACTAACATTCGTTAATATTTCATTAACTATAGAATATTTCGTATCATCATCATAGCCAACCCAGTCAGTTCCATCAGCAGTCTCCAAATTCCATTTTTCCTCTTCTTCTACCTCAACTTCCTCTTCCTCTGCTGTAGGATCTATATATTTTCCATCTTTGGCGCTATCGTCATATACAATTTCATCATCTACATATAATAGATCTAGAGAACTGTCAGAAGAATATTCAACACCATATTTATGCTTGGATGTAGTTAATTCAATAAGGTTAATAAAACATGTGTTTTTTTCACCACAAAAAAAATCACCGTCTTCATATGAGATTCCGTTTGGGATTCCGTTTTTCTGTACTACTTTCACTACAGAAGCCAAAAATTGATACTGCTCTTTTTTAGAAAGATCGTCAAATTTATCCACAAGAGTTCCATTTAAATCATATTCATGATAAGTGGATTCATTACCTTTTTCGGGTAGTTCTTTAAAACCATAGTCTATTGAAACAATAAATCTTTTCAATGTCTCATCATTTGAAATATCAGTAATTACCTGATCAAGGTTCTTAGTGGTAAAACCACATCCCGTTAAAATAAGCAACCAAACCGCGGGGAGCAAATAAAATATTTTTCTCATACATCATTCTCCTATATAATTTTCACCTCTTCTTTTATCGGTTAAATAACATCTATTTTAAAGCTTATTGTTAAATTCTCACATATTTTTTTGTTATGGCATTCTTTAGGTACATCTATCACGAACCACTTTCTAATGCAGTTAACCTTTGCTCGATACTGACTAATCTTAGCTCTAACGCGTCTCTTTGCTCCTGTGTCCAATGCGCAACCTGATTGGCAGTATGCTTGCTGAAACTCATCCTTTGTCGCCTGCTTGACGTCATCCACACTGCCTAAGCCGACTTGCTAGCTGGTCGAATTGTGTTGCATTCTTCTCCGTTCGAGTAATAAAAAAAGAGAGCGAGAATTCGCCCTCTGTGGTTCGTTTTCGTTTGACTTCTTCAAAGTCTGTCAACGGTTCGATGCTGCCGTTTAAGGCGTGTAATGTGAGTTCTGGCATGGTATCACCTCTTTTGTATATAGAAAAAACACTCTATTAAGAGTACTAGAATGGTTAATATCTACTTATTCCAAAATTTCAGCAGCTAACCTTTTTAATTCTATACTGTTACGTGTATATCTGTTTATATTACCTAAGTAAATTCCAGTACCAATTGGAATTTGGGGCTCTCTTCCTATCATAATACCACATTGTAAATTCCTAAATATATTTCTACTAAGTCTTTGATTTTCATCGCCAACAAGTAATCTATCTCCCTTTATTAAAAGTTCTATTCCATTATAAAGTAATCGAGCTTTGTCTATTATCACCTTATTAGGTGAATCAAAAGTAATATTTAATAAAATTTTCCGGAATTTTTCTCTTATGGTCAAGGTCTTTCCAACAAATTGAATATCCCATGGATCAGTACTATACATTAAGCGATTCTCAGAGATCACTAAAATGAGATTATTAAACTGATCGAATACTAGAGCACTTAGCAATAAATGTCCTTTGTCAAGGATAAAACTAAATAAAGGAATTTCATCTATCATTATCGGTATCATTTGGTTTGGAAACTCTTGGGAATCCATTTTAAAAGTATTTCCTCCAATAATGAATTCACATGAATCTCCTTGATAGTATAAAGGCGTATAACTACTCTTTCCATTACGTAAATTAAATGGATTTTTATTATGTTTTTGAATCAATTCTATTGGTAAACGCCCTGCTGTTTTTTCTCTATGGTGTTGAGGACACAGGAGAGTAATATCCTCTGCGACATGTTCCTTTACCTTTGCCCACTCTTTCATATGCTCATAATCATAAATTGGAAGTCCACACATAATACAACCAAAGCCACATCTTTGTCTTACTTCTCTTTGTATTTGATTTGGAATCTTTCTTTTAGGATCGTTTGACATAAAGCATACCCCCAACTCCCATTGTTTACTATATAATGGTAGTACACATAACTATTTCCATATCCGTATAGCTTTATCTCAATTAAATGAACCTCGTTACTGCTGACTAATGCTGTGCAGGATTAGTTCAGGAAAGGTATCACCCACTTTATTACCTAATATGTTCTCTTAATCTTGTAAATTCTTGATTTTCTGTTTGGAACTATATGTCTAAATTCGTTAGACCTTTTATGAACAAAATCTTCACTTCTACTTACGACTTTATATTTTTGATCAGAGCTTGACCATGAATCCTCTGTTATGATTAATATGTTGTCATTTTTCGTCAAGAAATCCCTGATTTGTAATGATGTATATACCTTGTTTACTTCAAGATCCCTTGGTATTTCATCATCATAAATAGACATATCACCATCTCCTTTTCTGTCTATATTCGTCAGAAAAAGGAATTGTCCTTCTTTTGGACTATTACATAGAAATATAAATTTTCTCATTAAAAAAGTAGAAAATTTTTTCTGAAATGATTATGCCTATTCCACAGGCTCGGACTTCGGTGTAATCCTCATCACCGAGTAACGCTGTAGAACAATATCTCCAAGTGCACTCATACTCTTTGAGTTATCATTTAACAAATCCGCAATTTCTTGTGGAATATAGTTGTCCACTTGCGCTGTAATAGTAGTCCCATCAGTCAGCCGCACTTCAACATTTCCTGGTGCCTCACGTTCAGGTACGACTCTAGCGACTTGTTGCCGCTGCACGACAGAACTGCCGATCACAACCACGACCTTTTTTTGATCATTTAACATGTCAGCAAGGGCTTGAACAGAGTAATTTTCAAATGAATCTTTGATTTCGTTATTATCGAACAGTTTTATAGTTACATCCATCGTTGATTCCTCCTTTGATTTTAGACAAAATAAAAAAGCCCTTATTCAGCGCTTTGTGGTTCATTAATAATCTCTGCAGTTGTTAAACCTTCCAATTTCTTTTTCAACTCTTCATATTCGTTTTTCAGTGTTTCCAACTCACGCTTCAGTGTTTTCAAATTCCTTATTTGTGGCCATACCTTTGAACAGTGCTTTTTCATAGCTTAACTTTGATATTTGTTCTTGCAAATCTTCCATCATAAAATCAACTGTACTTTTTTGAGCCATTATTATTTTCCTCCCTATTTCATCACCATAATGTCAACGTAGATATATTCTGAACCGCTGAAGGTTCGATTCCCAGCGACCACAATATCGAATGTGCTTGCGTTGACATTCTCGGTATAAACTAAATTTATATTGTTTATGGATACACATCCTGACTGCCAGCTTGCAGTACAACTAACTCGAGGAACAAAACCTAATCCATGGGATACAGTTCGTCTCATTCGGTTAATCCCGTTTGTGCCATATACCGTATAACGTCCTGACCGTATTGTTCTTTCGGTGTGAACTGGAGACCCATTAAGATTCATCCAACCATGAAAATCGTGCCCTGCAGCACTATAGTCTATTACACCTTCGTAATAAGTGATTTGACCAATAGTATAAGGATCACCACGCCATAAAATAGCTCCATATTCTATGTCTACTAGTCCTGCAGTAAGTTTTCCTGAGAAAGTTCCTGTTGCCCCATTCAATGTTACTGCATTTAAAGTTCCGGCATTGACCGTTCCCAAATTAGCTGTAATCGCTGATAAGGAACTGACGTTTATCTTATCTGCTGTCACGGCATCTGTAGCTAGTGCATCAGTTGTAATAGAACCGTTGACGATTAATTCAGTATTTGTCATCCGCCTGATTATAATATCGTCTATCCATGCTGAACCAACCGTGTTATTGGAATTTAAATCAATAATTAAGTCTGTTGTCTCATTTACGGTAATGACGCCTGTCCTTTTCACCCATGTTGTGCTATATCCATAAGCAACAGCCGCTATTAAAACATTTGATTTGTTTCCAAATCTTAATTTAGAGTTATCCTCTGTTCCATTCCAATCCGAAGTACATTTAAACCAATATTCCACATAAAATTTTTCGCCAGAATTCACTTTTTGTGTTCCTAATAATCTAACTCCTTTATTTCCTGTTCCCCGAGATATTTTTAATGACTTGCTGCCGGAGTGTTTGTCGTACGAATCGATTGTGTATCCTGATGCCAAGCCCCATGGAATAGCATTAGTGTCTTCAAAATCCGAACCAGCAGCTAAATTTGTAAAATCTCCAATAAGCAATTTGTTTGATTTAATCATAACGTTTTCCGGTGAAACATTTATTGCGGATATGACCCCATTTTTCTCTACTCGTGCGGCAATCTGTCCGGCTTGAACGGTTAAGCTTGATTCCGCACTGCTCATCCGACTGGTGAGATCGTTCATGTCAATGTCATAGTCCACTTGTTTGACGCGGATATCGACCTCGTTCGATAATTGATTGATCAAAGATTCAGAAGTCGATAATCGAGAATCTAATCCATCTACCTGACTTTGTGGAACAATCTTAGAAACTCTTACATTTGTAAATCTCCATCTCCCAAAGTTATCCCAGCCGTTTTGTAATACCTGAACTTTAGCACGAACCCATCCGTCAGGTATAGTAATTATGGCAGAAGTGGTGCCCCATGTCGAAGTAGCTTTACGGTACGCTGAATGTACCCATACATTAGTTCCGTCAGCTTTTTGTCCCCAAAAGCCTAACCCTATATCATATTTTCCGTTCTCCATAACAGCACAGGAATCCAGTGATACAAAGAACTTATCGCCTGATTTTACTGGAAAGAAATCACCGCAATTGATGTCACGCCTTTTAATCTCACCAACATACGTAGTAGGGTTCCCGTTATTCGGATTTCCTACCCAATTCAATCCACTCCATCCGACAGAAGAACCTCCTTCGAATGAAGGATTTATGCAATAATTAGTTGAGTCAGAATTTAATGTTACTTTATTGTTCAAATTATTGAAGTCGGATTGAGATACTTTACTTGTAATCTGTCCAGCTTGTACAGATAGGCTTAATTCCGCCTGACTGACTCGTCCTTCAACACTATCAACATATGTCTTATCAGCTTTCAAAGCAATCGCGTTACTGTTTACTGTAATAGAAGCATTCGCTTTATTAATACGCTGATTTACTGAATTAATAGAAGACTCAACTTCTGTTTTAGTCGCCCTAAGCTGAATTTGTTGAGCTGTCTCCGTGAGGAACGTTTCGGCAGAAGAAAGACGAGTATCAATACCGGATATAGCAGCGTCAGTGTCCTCGGGTGCTGGGGTCCAATCGGTAGCACGGTTCCCTTTTTCCAATTTTGGCCGATAGATTGAGAGCGAACTAGGGAAAACTCCAGTTGTATTCTTGTACCTTAGAGTCAAGTACATCTTAACTGTATTTTGAGGAACAAGGACCGTACCGTTTATTCTATACCATTTATCATATGTTACAGATATTTTTCCAAAATCACCTGCGGTGGCAATATCATTATTACTTGAATCAGTGAACTTAACAGCAAAATATATTTCTCCTGTGTGATTAGTATTGAAGCTGGAGGAAAAAGAATATTCTTCTCCAGGGACAACATTAATCATCTGACCTCGATGGTGAAAAGCAACGAGTCCGTCAGAGTTGTTGTTTTCTCCGTAAAGAACCTTTCCAGGAGCGCTAGAATCAACTCGAACTTGTACAGTAGTATTAGAAGTAAAAGCGCCCCATCCGCTTTTGCTCGAAAAAGTTCCAGAGCCGAACAATAAGTTTCGTCCGCCAATCGTTAAATTGGTAAACTCACTCTGACTAACCTTCGTTGCAATCTCATTCTCACTCTGATAAATCCGGCTAGAATGATCATTTAATTCCTGAACAATGCCGTTTTTATCCGTTGTATACGAAGTAACGGAAACCTTATTATTTAAAGCACTGTCCACGTCTAATTTGGTGTAGGTGTTAGCTTTATCAGCCTTAGAAACAAGCTGTCCGTTGACGTAATCCAGCCCAGCTTTCGCGGCAATATCTTGTGTAATCTCTTGCACTTTTTGATTGTACGTATTGATATTGACCTTGCCATCCACAGAGCCAATACTAGGTGTTAATTGCTCCCACACTGAACCAGTCCATCTGTGAAAAGTAAAATCGGTTGTTCTTAACCACAATTGCCCGACAGCAAAGCCGCCACCAGTTGGCTCTACATCATGCCTAACGATGGACAATTCACGTTGTGAAACTTCATTTTCGATTTGTCCGATGGTCTCTTCCACTTGATCCAGTTGATCATTGGTATATTTAATTGCCCCAGAATCATCGGTATACTTAGATGCTTTCGACCAGTCAGCAGAAGAAAACGGCTGCCTTGCTGCTTTTGCAGCTTGACAACGCATGATATCTCCAGAATTACCTTGTGTCCACAAATCCCCTACCTCGTAAGGAGGAATAGGCTGGTTAACAAATACACGCCTTTTTGAATCTGCTGTATCCTGTGCTTTAGAGGCATCCGAAAGTGCTTTTGTAACATCATTATCCGTGAGCCTAGTCCATTGATAATTGGATCCCTCGAGCGTAAAACGATAGGAATAACCTGTTGATGTATTGTAAAACAAGTCACCAAGATGATTATTTTTCTGATCGTTGGTTGTCCAACCACTGGCTGGCACGTTCATCAATGACGGCTCATAATCATAAAACCAAGATGTGATATTGCCGTCTATTTGATTCTGGATTTCTGATAAATCTTGATTATATGTGATGGCATCTACATAGTTTTTGAGCTGTGAATCTGTGTAATGATTTGCCTGATCTCTCGCATAGTCAGCCTTATCTTGTGCGCCGACCGGTGTTTCTGCATTGATATCCTCAGCTTTTAAAGGAGAAAATGGGATCCATCCACTACCGTCCCAGCTGTGTGGAATATCAACAGGTCCACCTGTCTTAATCCAAATAATAGTTGGTTTCCCAGCCGGAGGAGTCGGGCTTTTTATAACCCTTGTCGCATAAAGAGACTGCAAATCTTTCCACAGCCGCATGACATCCTCTTTTTCATATTCAATCACTTCACCAAGGGTGTAGACTTTTTTCGACTCATCAAAAATAGATCGGTCTATTTGGATTACTCTTGAATCCAGGTACATTTCGGGCACAAAGGATTCATCTTTAATTTTGGCTGTATCACCGATTCTAGTTATCTCATGTTCGTAGCCTAAAATATGTTCAAGGGATGCGCCTTCTACCTCATAATTCACAGCTGCGGCGATCCGTTTTTTAAGCTCTGTTTCTCCCAGCTGCTTTAATCGATCCATCGTCATATTTTGATCGTAGGACTCAGGCTCATAAATTTCTATCAGGTGCTGCCCTTTTCGGTTCCAATTCTGAAAAGCTTCGTTGTTTGTAACTGTGACGGTCAGCCGCGTGCCGTCCTCCCGTTCTGGACCGATACAAAATAAAGCCGTAACCACCCGGCTAGGATCAATGGTTCTATTGATATCGATTAAATCTTTGCCAAATGTGATTTCTTTCCCGCGATTCATTCCTTGTTTTGTCAAGAAATCAACATAACGGCCAGTCACTTTATCGCCATCCGTTGTCACCCGAAAGACGAGCTCACATTCAAATAATGAGGCGATCGCTTTCAATGCCTCATAAGCGCTCAAATGCTTTTCTATCGTCCATTTCCGGATGCCGGAATATTCGACGATTCCTACTTGCCATTCAAGTCCTTCGAGTACAAAATCCGCTGCACTTTCTAACGTTTGTCCGTCCCGTTCTGCAGGAGCAATGACTTTTGACTTCTGCAAATCCGTGTAGGAAGCAATCGAATATATTTCTGTTTGCTTGCTTACGCGACTTTCATAAATCTTATCAACGATAAATTCCCTGTAGTCGCCTTCTTCGGCTGGAATTAGCAGGCGGGAACGACCTTGAATCTTATCCATATCGTCAGCATCGGTAGGAGCAATAAAATCGAGGGTTTCGTTATTGAGCGATCGAGAATGTGTGTCCTCAAAGGCAAAATCGACCCATCCGATGAGATTGTCTGTTTGATGATGTAGTACATGTATCATTTAAATCGATCCCTCCACCTGACTTTCACGTGATCGATGGTCTCTGCCGGATTGAAAACCAATGTATTCATCCCTTTTGCCAATTCAAAAAAGCGAGCGCCAAAGTCTTTTCGCATGAACAGTTCACCATTTTTAAAAATTCTCGATGCTTTGTGATCGAAAGTAAACGTGTCTCCGGATTCCCCGATATATTCGACACCATTTTCTTGTTGATTGACGGAAGATACCTCTGCTCCCCGAAATCGTGCTTTACCGGGAGTATTTTTATTGTTCGCTCCAATGTGTAACCCGACTGCCGCTAAATCTTCTTGATATTCGTTATTTAAGTCATTAAACGTAAACGCATATTTTTCACTTGTTAAAATTTCTCCGTTTTCGACTCTTTGCTGTGCAACATGTGCTGTAAATCTTGTCCCCACTTTTTCAATATCGATATATCCTAAGAAACTGCGAAATTTCCATTTTTGGTTGACGAAATAGGTTGATTTACCACCGCTTCTGATATTGACCTCGACTTCAACTTCTGAGGAAGCATGCCTCACTAGTGCCACAAGCTTTCCGATCGGCTGACCAGATGTATTAAGCAGATAAGCTTCGCATCTTGTGATCTGTCCATGATTCGAACTCACATTAAAGAAAACTCGGAAATAGTAATCGGATAGCACCGACCCGATGGATTGCATGACAGCTGGACCATGCCATGCACTTCCCGTTCCATAATCAGTTGCAACAAAATCGCCATTTTGAATGCTAATTGTACCTGTTTTCACACCACCGTCCGGTACATATGAGGCAGATGCCCACCCGGTCATCGTAGGAGTTGATTCCCACACTTTTTGATATTTTTCATATGGTGCTTCTTCTGTTGATTCGGATTTCCCTATCCGCATATAATCCTTTTCGCCAATAATGTCGAGATAAGTGGTCTTATCTTTTAGTTCGACCTCGAACATAGGGGGCGTTGGGAGTGTACCAGTGTTTTCAATTAAGATTCCACTTTGCAAGGTCTCCTGATTGTAGTAGCCAACCGCTTCTGCTGTCCGATATTTATAGGGGTCTGGGCAGATAAATGAAATGACACCTGTTCCATAATAAACTAACTCATCTAAATCAAAACTCCCGTCTACCTGAGCATAATAAATACGGTTTGGCTCATCATCAAAAATGAGTTCTACCGGATCATCGGTTATCAGCCAATCTGCCAAATCTTCTTTCAATAATTGCAAATCCGTCATATTCTCTGCTTCAATAAAAACGGGAATATCTAACGGTCTTGGCTCTATATCTGGAAGTGAATTTAATCCACCCGAGAGCCCAGGAACAGTTAGAATATTTCTCCGAATTGGTGCCCATCCAGGGCGTTTCCTTCCACGTAAAACAGTGAGGTAAGAACGACGTTGCCCGTTAAATGTGAAACTTCCCATTTGTCTTACCTCCCTCTTAAAATGTTTTTAAGCGCATTTCTTTAAAATCTTGCATTTTTGTAATATCATCCAACAACCACCGGGCTAACTCTCGTTTTTCAGGAGTGACAACTTGAATAACGACTGGTTGTTTAACATCGGATTCCGAAGGCTGGCTAGATGGGAGTGGAGATGTCGCAGCTCCTCTCAAATCCAACATTTCTGGACCTTCTTCCCCGACCATTGCCATTCCTGGCGAAAGTGTTACACCACCGCTTGCAAGCATCGGAATGTTCCAGTTGCGTAGGATCGCTTCTGTTTCCGGATTCGGGATGACCTTAGCTCCCTGAGGTAGATGCACCAATTCAGGTCCCTCTTCTCCAACAACCGAAAGTCCACCAGGAGCATTCCTTGTACCTTTTGCAAAGAAAGGCAATGCTGCCCTCATTCCTGCCGTTACTCCTTCCCAAATCGCTGCGAGGGTTACTTTTTTCTTCACGGATTTTCTGACTTTTTCGTTAAGATCATCTGCTTTTCCGTTATCATCAACGTCTACGTTTTTATTTACGTCTTTACCCAATTCACCGGTAAGGCTGGATGCCTTGCCGGTCCCTTCGTCAATCTTCCTGTTCACAGACTGTTGCTCGCCTTGTATGTTTCGAATTTCACCCTTCGCACTTTGGTATAGGCCTAATGCGCTACTTAAATTATTTAATTCCGTCTGCTGGGCCTTATTTAATCCGCTCTGTTCCCGTTTGGCGTTGTTTAATTCATTGATTCGGTTTTGAGTTTTTTCTATAGCTTGATCTAGCTGGGCGATACCTTCTGCACCGGACGCGTTAATGCCCACTTGCTCCAAATGTAGATTAATCATCTTGTCATAAAGCTCTTGGGTCTTCCCGATTTCTTCTTCCGATTTCGTCACACTGTTTTGTTTTTCAGCGACCTCATCGGCAAGCAGAGAAATTTTATTATTTTGTTGATTCAAAAGGAGTTCTGCGTTTGCAATTTCATCAATTGTCTTTTCTGCTTCTAAATCCTTTCCGGCGTTCAGCTCGTTTTGAGCCTGGATTTTCAAATCTGCAAGACGCTTTTCGGTTTCATCTCGAGCCTGCCTGACCTCGTCTCTTTCTGCTTCTTTCTCACGTAATTCATCCAATGCATTGATGTAATTCCGGATGTTCTCGGTCAAATTCGCCTCAGCTTTAATTCGTTGGTTCTCTAATTCGAGCGCAATATTTTCCCTTAGTTTCTCGTTAGCTTCACCGAGTGCGTCTCTGTTTCCAATAATCGAATTTCCGTGGTCAGAAAGGACGGTGGCAGCGTCAGGTACCTTATCAATAAGTTGATCATTCAACGAGAGCATTTCGCTCATTTCTTCATTGGACAATCCAGATTTTTCACGGAGCCTGTCCGCCTCATCAGTTAGACTTTTAATTTCTTCAGCTGATTTGGCAAATTTAAGCTCACTCTGAATGTCTTTAAAACGGAGGAGCTCATCGTTGGAAAGCTGATTTTTCTCTCTCAAAACATCGTATTTGCCGGTCAATCCTTCCAGCTCATGCTGCTGTTTGATCATTGATTCCGCATGCTCTAGGTTTACTTCTTTAGATTTATTCATCGAGTCCGCAATAGCGAAACCGGCCGCAGTTGCCAGCCCAAGACCGGTTACGACTAAGCCCATCGGACCTGTCATCGCACCCAACGCTACCGTGAGAGCCCCAAAGCCGGAAATCGCCCCGCCAACAACGGTTAGCCCGACACCAAGGGCGGCCGTTACGCCGGCAATCCCGGTTGCAACAAGAGCAGTAGTAGCGATAGTATTCTGTGTCTCCTTGTCCAGGCTGTTAAACCAATCCGTTGCATCCTGGACACCGGCAACCACCTTATCGAGGGTTGGGAGGAGAGCATTCCCAAGAGAGATCGCTGCAGTTTCCACGGATCCTTTCAGCTGTTCCAATCGCCCTTTTACGTTATTAAGCTTTTCAGCTGCCACGTCGGCAGATTTCACTTTTCCCATAGCCGTAGCCATGTTGTTGATTCCATTCGCGCCTTCTTTGTAAAGGATGTTAGCCGCACGAATAGCGTCCGTTCCGAACATTGTTTTTAAAGCCATCTGACGTTGCTCATCAGTAAGACTTTTCAACTTGTCTTTTAATAGTTGAGAGATATCTGCTAAGGACTTAACGTGTCCTTCCGAATCATAAAAAAGGCTATTCCCTTTTTCGGTAATAAGCCCTAAATCTCTCATTTGATTTGTCGCTTCTTTAGTCGACGGGGACAAATTCAGTAACATGGTTTTAAGTGAAGTACCTGCATCGGAACCTTTTAACCCGTTCTGTGAAAACGCCGCAAGGGCAGCTGTAGTATCCTCAAATGTTAAACCTATCCCGCTTGCAACAGCTGAGACGGCTGAGAGCCCGAATTTCATCTCGGAAACGGACGTAGCCGAAGCATTGGCTGCTCCAGCTAATAGGTCAGCCGCTTGCATGACAGATAAGTTGTCATCCTTAAACGCATTTAGCGCAGTAGAAGCTATTTCCGCAGCGTCTGCAAGCTCAAGCTCACCAGCTGTTGCAAGAGATAGGGCGCCGTCTAACCCGCCGTTAATGATGTCGGTTGTCTGAACGCCGGCTTTGATCAGCTCTTCAATACCTTGTGCAGCTTCAGTAGCAGAGTATTTGGTTTTTGCGCCCATCGTAACGGCCAACTTTTCAAGCTCTCCTCCAAACTCTTTTGCTTCGTCTGGAGCCATGACAGATTTGACAGATGACATTTGAGATTCAAAATCCATAGCGCTTTTGGCTGCAATAGCTAGCCCTCCACCAATTGCGGCTGTAGCGATTCCGAAGGATTGCGAAATATCCGCGCCGGTTGACTGCATACGCCCGCCAACCCGCTGCATGTTTTCTCCTGTGTCGTTTAGACTTGTCCGAAGCCGACGAAATGAGTTCGACTGCTCATTAATCTGCCGGTTCACAGCCTCTAACCGCTGTTCCATTCTGCGCATTGAAGTAAGCGCGCGGTTATAGGCAGATGCTGCACGGATGGTTTCTGTCGCGTCTTCACCTTTCGTTCGTTTGCTCTCATCATACCTACGTCGAAGCTCTTCAACTTTTTGTTGATGGACGCCAAGCGACCGTGTCAAAACGCCTGATTGTCGGCCAAGTGCTTCTAAACTATTATCAAATCGGGCAGATCCTGCTGTTATTGCCCTGAATTCATTGTCGAGTGCTCTTAAACGAGCATTTGCATTCTTCATGCCTCGAGTAAAATCAATATCTTCTAAACCGAGACTAATACGTAGTACCCCGACTTCTGCCATTTTGTCACCTCCTTATAACCACGAGACTTGATCGGCGTAAACAAGTACTTCATCTTCTTCATCCTCGGAAAGAAGATCAAATAAAAAAAAGATGTCCGATTCATCAATTTGCGTAAGTGACCATCCTTGTTTCACAAGATCGCGATAAAGTTTTTTATTCGTCTTATGCATTTCCGAAAACGTTACTTTTTTCCGTTTCCCTCAGCATCACCTTCGGTTGGTACAAAAAGACCGTCGATTGTACTCATCACTTGGTCATACGGTACGCCTGCATAAAACTCCTCTAGGCTAAATTTATCGCCAAACGCAAACACTACAAGTCCGGCAAACTCGTCCAACTCTTCCGGTTTTAAATCGCTAAGATTTTCTGTTTTTCCGCGAAGTTCAATGAACTTTCTCCACACTAAGCCATTGACAAATGGAATAGTAAAGTTTTTTTCTTCTCCGTTAATCAGTAGAGTTAATTTTTTCAAGCGTATTCCTCCTTTAAAAATGTAAAAAGAGACGGAGAAACCGCCTCTACATTAGACTTATGGTGTAGTTTCAGGTGCAGGTGGGGTTGGTTTGTAAACAGAATCAAACCAAATGTCGGCAATTGGATTCTCAACTTTCCCAGGGGCATCTAAATGAGCACGCCATTTCCCATCATCGCGGGGCATAAATTTGCCGGAAATCGTTGGTGTTTGGAATTCTGTGCTACCGCCCCTTGTATTGTGGGTCAAAGCAGGTGGCTGGAATTTCCCTTTGTAATAGCAGTAGTAGCGAAAGCCTCCTTGTTCAAATGGCAATCGGAATAATAGTGCTCCATAAGGAGCAACGTCATCCACGGAATCCTCAATGACCCCGTCAGTATTTTTGGATGTGCCCATAAGCAGGTCATATTCATCAGCCGGTAAATCTTTTGGATTGATCTGAACATCGATATCCCCAAGCGCACTTGCAACGTTAACAGCACGGTCATCCGCATACAACGTGGTAACTGTATAGTTAGGTGTGACTGTTGCCGAAATAGCTTCAGACAGCTTGACAGGAGTCTCGTATGTCCCATCATCTTTAAATTTAGCGAAATGCAAATCTCTAAGTCCGATCGTTGGCATTTCTTATTCCTCCTTCTTTATTGGACAAAATGAAAACGAAGCACCTTGTGATACAGTTTGGTGTCCGTTTCGTATAATTCGGTTTCAAATGTACGCGTGAAACCTATTCCTGTTAGCAATTCTTTTACTTGTTTCACTAGACTGCTATAGTTTCCTATGCTAAAAATATCAACTTGAATAGAATGGGAAGAGTTCAATTCCTTATCATCCCCATGTAAAGCACCGGATTGATGGTACTCAAAAAACTTGATATAAGTTGGAGGATTCCCATCTGATTCAAGCAGAGTTTGGAACCGAACAGGGACACCTATAGGTTTAAGCGTGTTAATAATAAATGAGCTTAAGCTCATAAACCTAAATTCCTTCTGATTTCGTCAGCCATTTCATCTCTTATGGTTCTTCTTTCACTCTCTAGAGTAGGACCGTATACAGGACGGGCTTCCATTTTCGATGTTCCGAATTCATGAAAATAGCCGTAAAAAGCGTCCCCCTGCTGATCTGCACCAACATCAACTTTGTCATTTTTAACGTCAGACACAATGATGTTATCGCGCCAATTCCCAGTGACCACAGGTACGTTTTCTTTTAGCTTACCCTTCAAATAATTACCTCCTGCTTTTAGCGCCTTCTCTTTTGTTCGACCTTCCGCCTGCTGGCCCATCCTGGTAATTTCACTTAGCAGTTGATTAAGCCCATCAACTTGTGCGCTCATTGAACCGCCTCCTTACAAACAATGGTGAGGGTCTTCCTGGCTTCATCATCCGGCAAAATCGCCTTGATCTCAAAAATTCTGCCTTGGTATTTCACCCGCATATCCTCTGAAATTCCTGTTCGGTATCGGATGATCCACCGCGTTGTGCGTTCATTTTGCGTGGCAGATGCCTCGTGATATTCACGGCCGCTAACCGTCTTAGCCATAGCCCAGGCTTTCATCACATCAGCCCACTGACCGTCTGGTAGAGGGAAGCCTTCTTCATCAACAGCTCCTGGGTTTATTTGTTGAAAGATGATCCTGTGTCTAAATTTACCTGGATTCATGTTGACGGCTCACCCTCTTCATAACAATGCTGTAGCTGTGTGATCAAGCTCTGCAAACCAAAAGCGAGTTTATTTCCTTTCCCAATTGGTTCTCGGTTTTCATACCAGTGGATAGTCAACATTTTCACAGCTAATTTGGCCATCTCATCATCTGGATTAAGCATACATCCAGCATTTTTAAGATATTTTTCTGCTGCACTAATAAGAGCTCCTACATCCTCATTATCTTCAGTGAAATCCTCTTCAATTCGCAGATATCTTTTTGCTTCATTTACAGTAATAATCAAGCGATCTCCTCCTTATCGGAGAGGGGGCGATAAACCCCCATTAATTCCTAATCCCTGCAGCTTTAAGTTTAGCCAGAAGGGCATTAAGATCATTTTTCAATCCTGTTACATCCGTTGCGGTACTTTCAGCTTGTGCTGCTACTTTTGATGCTGTTAGTTTTCCGTTTAGCGTAGTCTGCAGGTTTGTTATATCTGAAATGGGATGTGTATGAGAAGACGGAGCAAATGTCGAAGGTTTCCCTTGAACATTGTTCCAATCAACTGCTTTTGTTCCACCCAGCTCGATCTCCTGGCCATTTTTAGTGATCTTGCCAGGAGCGTTAATGGCAAGTTCACCTTCAACTACCCACTTATCCGGCTCCCTGTAGTTCTTAGTTGAACGATTGCTCATTTCTTACCCTCCTCTTATTCCGCTGCTACTTCGACTTCGCCTTTAATAACAGATTCCGTATCGACGGTTTTAATATCAAGGCGTTCTCTTACTTTTACGCCTGTTAAATCTTTACCCCACAGGTCCCCGGCTTCTGTAGAAAACTCGATAGACAAAGTTTCACGGTCAAAAATCGTGATAGCTTCTTTAAATCACCAAGATAGAAAGGATATTTATACCCTGTTGGTGCTTCAGGGTCGCCTACAGTAGCAGATTTTAGCACCTTGTTAGATACAACTTTTAGAGGGTACGTGCCAAACAACAATTTTTGAGTAGCATTAGTTGGGTTTGGCTGAAGAATATATTTACCGTCCCCGTCCTTTTGTTTGTCTAACCAGTTGAATCCATCTTGATTCGTAAGCACACCGGAAGAGACTGCAATAGCTGGATCGAGCGTTACGTTAAATACATCTTTAAAATCGTCGATATCCGCTAATGCTTTCGTTTTAGATCCTCCAAAACTAGCATCAAGCTCAGCAAGGATCATAAAATTACGTGTAACCCTAGCTTTTTTCTGGATCCAACTTGTAAGGTAACTGATAATTGCTTCCGATGTGTCTTGTGTGAGCTCACGGGTTAACTTAAGGATGCCGCCTTTTTTCAATACTTTGTAAGCAATATTGCGGAACTTAGGTGTTTCGGCATCAGGGAATTGTGCTGCCTCATCCACGTTATCAAACGGAACATGATCAGCTGTAACTTCCAACACACGAGAACCGCTTAAAGTGGAAACCGGCTCAACATTAACCAGTGGTTCAAGAGCATCAAGAGCACGACGAAATTCTTTAACCTGCGTTCGAATATCCTGAGGAACAGTCAGACCGCCATCTGATTCACCCTCAGCGTTTGGATCAGCCTCAGTCATCATATTGTAAATTTCCATATCATCCTCATTAACGGCTTTCTTCAAAAGGGAAGCCTTGATGATATTAACAAAAGCCCCATGCTGAGATTTCTCATTGTTAACAGGCTTTTTGACTTTATTTTTGACTGCTGCCTTTTCTTGCTCCTCCTGTTCATCAAATAAATCCTTAGCAAGATCAAATTTATTTTGCAGCTTTACCAGTTCTTCCTTTACTGCTTTTGCCTCCTCAACTTTATCTTCAGCAATCAATTTTTTAGCTTCAGTTTTTTTAGCGTTAATCTCATTCAACATTTTTAATAATTCTGGATTCACGATGTAGCCTCCTTAAATTTTGAAATAAAAAATAGAATTAGATTAAATCCAATTCCAATAATAGTTTTTCTTTTTCTGTTTTCTGATTGTCCACTAAGTTTTCGGGTGCCCATGTCTGTTCCTGTGCTTTTTTAAAGTTCAGCAAGCGTTTCATGGACTCATTTGCACTGTTTTGTATGGCAAATCGATTAAAAGAGAAATTGACTACCTCTTCTGCTTCCTGTTCCTGATACAGGACTCCATCAGCAAATCCTTGTTTAACTGCAACATTTGCAGACATCCAGGTTTCATCATCCATCATGGCGGATATTTTCGCCTTAGACCTTCTCGTTTTGACCATATATGCATTAATGATAGTCTCCTTTACCGTGTCTAAGACATCCGCAGTTTTTCTTAACTCTCTCATGTCTCCTTGTGCGGTAGTAAGTGGATTGTGAATCATCATGACACTAACCGGCGACATGAGTATCTCATCTCCAGCCATGGCGATGACACTTGCAGCTGACATAGCCTTCCCATCAATTTTAGTTGTGACCTTGCCTTTATGTTCTTTAAGGGCATTATAAATACCGGCTGCGGCAAACACATCTCCGCCGTATGAGTCTATCCAAACCGTAATATCCTTTTCGTTATAATGAGCAAGCTCATCTTTAAAAATGTTCGGAGCAGTAGCTTCAATACCAAACCACTCATATAACCACACATCCTCATCGCTTACGATGTCTCCCTCAATTCTCAATTCAACGGTTTCAGCTTGATCTGGTGTCGCAGCATTTACGCTGAAATTCCAAAACCTCTTCATGTTTGATCACCCCCTTTATCGTACTGCTTTCCAACATCGGTGGCTGGAATATAATTGCCGTTTACCATTAACACATCCCCACCCTCAGCAATAGGTAAATTTAACAATTCTCTTGCCTCGTTTGGCTTATAAATGCCATTATTCACACCTGAAGCCAACGTATCCATTTGCGTTTTGCTATCAGTACGAAGAATTACTTTCTCGTTGAATTTAAAAAAGAAGCCCTGCTCGACTTCTTCTGGTGTAAGAATCTTATAATTGATCTCCTCTTCATATTGCTTTAGGATAAACAACTCGGTGTCCACATAAAAAGAGAGCTGCTGCATTTCTGAATTTGCATAGCTCGACTTTTCATAATCATTAATCTGATTTGGTTTAATTCCAAAAGCGCCGGCGATCTGAAGAGCGCTGAATTTTTTCAACTCGAAGAATTGACTATCCGTTAACTTGATATCTAATGGTATCAGTTTCATTCCAAGTGGAACAGGAATAATTTTTCCGCTATTTTCTGATCCATTTGCAAACTGCTCAAAACCTGCAACAAGCTTTTTCTTTGCATCTTCGTTTAAATCTCCAGTATATTCTAATGCGGCTTTAGCAGTAAGCCCGCTTTTATACAAGTTATTCATAAAATTCTGGCTCTCGAGTCCGCCCTCAACTGTAGATTTTAGAATGTCTTTTACAGGTACCCCTAGTACCCCATCAAAGCTATATGAGGTCTTAAAGTGTAACACTTCATCTGAACGCAATGTATATCGTTCGCCACTATATTTATCCGTATAGACATACCAGATTTGCTCTTTAGCACCAAAGTATCCGGCATCGTCAATGTAGACTTGAACACTTTCTGTAGGCATAACCCACATGTCTTGTATTTCATAGCTGCCACCGAACCTCTGAGGCTTAAAGACTTTTCTAAGCCAAACATACGCATTCCCATTATGATTTCTATTTTGCTCTACTGCCGCCCAAAAAATGGATGGTGTCATTACCGGATTAGGCCTCAGTTTTAATAGCTTATGAGCTGCATTTGAATTTGCTTTTTCAATACCTTTTTCCGTTTCCTGATAATACTTTAATGGCATTTTTCCAAGCGTCTCAGATAACATCTTAAGGCAGGTGAAATATGTGACCTCGCTGAGCATATTCTTAGAAGTCTTGCTAATCCCTAGCCACTCTAAAAGTGTTTCGCTCTGCATATCTGCAGCTTGTGGAGCTGGGGAAAGCATGTTTTTAAATTTTTGATACATCCTACTGAAAAAATTCAAATTCTCACCTCCCTCACCATCCCATCATTTTGAGATATTCTTCCGCTGATTCATTGATATCAATATTATTTTCTTTATTCATTAATACGATTTTATGGGCATCAATGATCGCATCGATCGGGTCGATTCGTTTAATGCGGTAGTTCTTATCGATTTTACATTCTCCAAAACTATTCCACGTTAATTTTGCATTTGTTACGCTCCAAGTCAAAAGACCGTTTACCTCGTGATAGAGGATATTGCCGGCATCAACTTCAAGTTTAAAATCCTCTGTTGCCTGGTGAAGACTCTTGGCACTTTGAACAATTTCAATGCAATCGCAACCGAATTCTTCAAGATCAACCAGGAACGTATCCGCATTATGTGGATCATACGCGATTGCTTTAAATTTCAGATCGTATTCCTCTTTAAGTTTTTTCAAGTGTTGAACGATGTACTTATAGTCAGTTTTCACACCGCCTATCGTCTCTGTGACTGTTAACAATCCTTCCTTAAGCCAAATGTCATAAGGAGCCTTGTCAGTCTGTATATGTTCCATCAGGCGCATTTTAGGTATGAATGAATGCGAATAGATAAAATATTTTTGTTGATCATTGAATCTAACAGGAAACTCTAGCGCCAATGAAGTTAAATCGCCTCCGCTTGATAAATCCAACCCGACAACACATTCATTCCCTCGCATGTCTTCAAGGGTTAATTCGGTAGCACACTTTTTCCAATTTTCGATATTGATATAATCATCATCAGTTAATTGGAACCAGGCGTTAATCCGTTTTGTTAAAAAGTCACGTAGCTCTTCGCCACCGATTCTTTTTGCCTTGGCTGCGATATCCTTCATTCGGTCCACACCGTCAGAATCTGCACACACTAGAGGATTGGCTTTTATCCAGTTTTCTGAATCCCAAATATCATCATCTTTATCCAGCTGAGCGATGTAAACAAATTGGGTCTCATTCGAAAATGCGCCTTCTAAAAGTTTGCAGCAGTCGTTATACAACTCATAACATGGACTGTTTAAATCAAAACCAGCTGTTGTTATGACGCTAATAAGTGACTGTTTGAGCTTCCCAGTACCGCCTTCCAAAAGCTTGTACATTTGGTTGTCTTTGTGGGCGTGGTATTCGTCCACGATGCCGAGGTAGGGGCGAAAGCCATCAATCGATTTAGTATCTCTTCCGAGAGCTCGCACTGTTGAATGAGTCAGATGGCTAATAATCGTACTTTCATAGTCTTTGACTTTGAATAACTCCTCAAGGTCGGGATCCGCATTGATGAATTTCACAATCTCATTAAAGACGATTTTCGCCTGATCGGACTTGGTCGCTGTACAGTAAATCTGTGCGTAATTGTACCCATCAAATCCGCTGCAGTACGTTCCAAGAATGCCATTTAGCAAGGACTTACCATTCTGCCGGCCGAGTTGAATATAACTGTTACGGAAACGGCGATATCCGGTTTCTTTATCAACCCAACCAAAAAGACTTCCAAGGATAAATGCCTGGAAGTCTGCGAGTTGTAATTGTTCCTTACCTTCTCCCTCTGCAATAACAAGGGTTTCAGCAAATTCGTTAATCCGATTAGCCTTTTCCTCATCGAAACGATAACGGAACGAAGCTAAGTTTTCACTTTCAAGATCATGTAAATGCCTTTCACAAGCTAGTCTTGCATACTTACCAGTGACAATTCTGCCCTCATCGACATCAAGAGCATATTGTGTAACGCGATTCATGGACCAAACTTACTAAATTTATTCTTCGGTTTCTCATCTTGTTGCTTAGGAACAACAAGTTTACACCGAGAGCTTATAGTTAATCCTAAATCACTGGCAGAAGCCCTGGCTTGTTTGAAAAGTTTTTCTTGAATTTTTAAAAGGTCCATGTATCTCTCACCAACTGACTTCATTTTCATCAGCTTGACGCTTACTTTTTGGTATTGATTTTCAGCCACAATGAATCGAGCGAGGGCTTCACAGTCCAAATTCGTCATGATTTCGATGGCTAATAGCTCTAAGGAAATACGATCGAATTCAGCTTTCAATTCATCGGGCAAATAAGAAGGCGCCTCAACTTTATCAGCCGGCGCCCAAACTTCTTTTGATTTTCGATCTTCAATTTCATCCTTGGTCAAATGTTTTTTACCTTTCACCACGAGTAAATCTGTCGGTTGTCTTGGTCTGGCCATCGTCAGGCGCCCTCCTTTTCAAAAAAATTCATTTAGGGAGTTTTTACGAGAAAAAGGGCCCACCTGCGACCCCATAGGCTTTATCTCGTACTTTTTTGGTACCCCCTACTCACCAAATCCATTCCATTTTGCTACCAATTGCTGAAGCTCTCGTTGGGTTCGTTCTTGATCATTCTCGTACATCTTGTGAATCTTCTCATGTATACTGTTTGTCAGAGGGATGAGGTTATATAAATGCAACCTCATATTCCAGTCCTCTTTGATTGGCACAATGTGGTGGAACACATCGTAAGGTACAATCCGATCATAGATGTAGTACGAATAAAGACACAATCCTTTGTACTTTGAATCTAGAAACTGCTTCATTTGTTTCCATCCTCGAGAGTTATAGAACCGTTGCTCTTTATTATCGTTACGTTTAGCTTTGTATATCTTATGTCTTTGCTTCTGCTGCTCATTATACATCGCCTGACAACCATCACAGTATTGCAAACTTGCTTCAATTAAGATATTGCATCTAGAACACAATTTTTTAAGCATGATTAATCTCCCTTCTTATCATAGAAAAAGACACCCGATTATTGGGTGCCTCCTGACTTTATTAATTTAACTATTACTTGCTACAACATCTAAGTTCTCTAGTGTAATGAGGCTTATTTTCTAATAAAACAGAACACTTTCACTATATATTAATAAAATGATACTTTGCTATTGATATATATTGCTTACAATGGTCACAATTCACTGCCCATTGATATTGGATTTCCTCTATTTGATCCTTGTCAATTGCGGTAACTTTTTTGCAATTTAGACAAAATAACGGAAGTGAACCATTGGATAATAATCCTAAAAAGTACTTCTTTCCAGCTTTATCTTTAATTCTACTGAACCACTTAGTAATTATAAAAAAATTATTATATATTTTTGTGTTTTTCGGTAATGTCTCAAAGAGTTCTTCATATAACTTAATCACAATTCCTGTTGAATAAAATAATAAAAGTGGTATTTTGCTGTAGTAATAATCCCATCTCACTTTGTAATCTTTTTCTTTTAAAAATATATTATTAAAGTCAACACTTCTTATTGGTTTAGCTGTCGTGACAAGATGATTTGCTTTATTCCACATTAATTCAAGGCTAAATGGCTTATTATATTCGTACCTAACATCATAAAAAAAGTCACTAGTTATCTTATTGTTTTGTAATATAGGTTGAAACTCATTAATATTGTAGGCGTTTGTAATAATCCTTTTCATTTTTGTTTTTTTATTCTTTCGAAGGGACCCTATTTCATAATATTCTAATTTATTTTCAGCTAATAATTCTAATAATTCCTCATTATTAAATAGAAGCCATTCTAAATAAAATAAATTATCTTTGAATGGTTTTCTTAAAAGAGTGTATGCAATTGCTGTTTTTCCTTTCATTGAAGTTTCTAAAGATTCATATATATAACTTATAAAGTCAGCTAATATTGCATGGAACAATTTTCTTTTTAAGATTAAATTTGCTTCTTCTGAATAACCGTTAGAATTTAACCAACCTATAACATCATTAGTATCATTCAACCCGGATAAACTTGCCCGGCCTTTCTCTTTTATATCTAAACTCATCTTATAATCGTCTTCCATACACTCTTCAAATATGCTTAATATTACATCGTGTAAATACCAACAGAAATTATGATCTATCCAATATTTCTCTGGAAAATCATAATAGAAGTAATTTTCACTTTTATTACCGGAAATAGTCATTGAACCTCCATTCAAATTTCTAATTTAGTATAGTTTACAAATATGTAAAACTTTTATCTCTTCTTGATATATCTCTGTAAAAATGAATTTCATATGCTTTATTCCCCAAATATGCTATTATATTTTTATAAATTATCAGCGCTAACATTATATCCACTAGATTTAAGACCTTTAACTAAATTTAATTTCCAACCATTTGAAATATCAAATTGAGTGTAAATTACACCAACAATATCAGATGGAATTTCTAATTGGCCTGAAGGATCATCTTTTAGTAGCGCTAACACATTTTTTCTACTTAATTTCCCTATAAAATAACCTAATTCAAGTATTACATTTTGCCTTGCTCGGAAGTTATTTAATAATGGTTGTTGTTCTGATCTTTTAAAGCCAATGTCATCTGGTGAGAGAAGTACAACAGCATAATTACAGTCTGATGCATGCTTTTCGAACTTTTCAATAACTGTAAAACCTTCATCGTCCTGTTCGCTCAGAATAATAGATTCTAATCCAAGTTTTTCTATAGTACGAGCAACCGCTTGTTTCATTGCCTGATCTCAGCGTCTTGTCTAATTGCATCTAATTTAATCTCATCTTGGAATGCTAATTGTTCAGTTCTTTCAATCAATTCTTTAATTAAATCAATGTTCCTTTTATGGTTCATTTGAAATCCCTACTTTCACAATATAATCTTTTAATTTTTCTACATTAACTGGCTTTTTTCTTTTTATTACAAAATCCAGCTAAAATACATTGCTTACAATTTACCCGAAATTTTTGCACACATGAAAAGTGCCTTGGACGATACTATTACCAATCAATAAGTTCTTCTTTATCAATCTTGAAGGAAGTCAAAAATAAATCCAATAAATAATTGCACGCTTCTTCTCCCCCACAATATTCTGGGGACAAGGCTACAGTTATAACGTCCCAATTAGTCAATTGTTTAAGGTACTGTAGATTTTTTATTATTTGTTCTTCACTTCTCAATTTAGGATTCGAATCAAAACTATCCGAATCATTAAAATAATCTAAATCAATATCCAGAATAGTCTTACTAAGCTCTAGATTTAAAAGGAAATCATTAATACTCTGCTCAAAGTCTTCGATAGATTTTAAACGAGAAATATTTTTATCATACCTAAGAAGGTTTTCAAAGAGTTTTCTAACAATTGGTTTGTCGTTCTTAGGATCCTTTTCAATTTCAAGTCTTAATTTTTTTTTATTTAATTCAGTTTTGGAATCATCTGATATATAAATTACATTACCCACCGTGTTTCGCATGATAGCCGGCCAAATAAAATTATCAATGTGCATATAAATCCGATCTGGGGAAGTGCCTCTTGAGTAATCAAATTTCTCCCCAAGTTTTATGGCTTCTTCAAAAGAATTTATTTTATCTAGTATTCCAACTATTTCAATCGCTTCTGGAAGATCATCCAAATGAGAATCTACATGTATAAGTGTAGAATTAAGCTCTATTTTCCCCTTTAATCTTTCAATTTCCCATGAAGAGAATGCATAATTATGATCTCTCATGAAATAAACACTTTTGTTTTTTTGCCTTTTCCTCCATGCAGGATTGTTCTTCCATTCATTCAAAAGAACCACTCTCCTTCTAAATCATTATACCAAAAATTGAAATTGAAGGGAGGAAATGCAGTTTTGAATATTTTGATTTAAAGAAATATTTCACATTGAGTAAAACCATGAAATAAAATAAAACTTTTAAATGACCGTAAGTCGGGTCTTTCTATCTTCTTCTTATTCTGCAATTCACACGTTTGTAATCACCTTTATTAGTACCCATGATTTCTTGCCACTTTCATTCTTTTCTTTCTCCTCAGGAACTGCAAATGATCTCGTATTTGCACATCGTATCTCCTTACTGAATAATCCCCACCTTATGCTATTTGCTTGATTATTTTTTTGCAATCCCAAAATACTCCGAGAGGAATCCCAAGTATAGTAAGAGCGCAGGGTAAAACGAAATTACTATTCTCCCGATGCAGCTGCCGCAAGACTAGCGCGATCCAGGCTCAGAATGTCCTCTCGTATGGCTTCATTCGTCAGCACCCTTGTTCCACATCCGGATGCGCCATTGATAAGGGAAAGGCGCGTCTCCCGTCCGTCCGTTCGTTATCTGATAAGTAAAGCTTACCTTTTCGCAACAAAAAAAAAGGTACCCAAAAAGGTACCCAATTTGTTCGAAAAATGTCCGAAATCTAAATGTATCCTAACCTTGTTAAATGCATAAGCTGTAGTAAATTGAATAGCGGAGGTGATTTTCTTTGTTTAAGTTAGATGTTTCCATTACCTTAGATTTAAGGTTGATGGAGTTACTTCTAATTGTCATGTTTTATGTTATCTTTGTGTAAATCCCTACCCGGCAACGGATTTTCGTTGCTGGCAACTACAAACGCAAAATAATAATATAAACATGGATTAAACAAAGAAATCTCCTCCGGACGATTTAAATAATTCCCAAAGCAGTCGCCAGCCGAAAAATGGCGGCTCTTTTCTTTTCGTAATACTTTCCCTTTTTGAGACCGAGTTCAAGGTATATGTCAATATCATTAAGGTGTTTAAGGGATAGGTACTTTAATTCAATGATTTTCCTTTCCTCTTCGTCCAATCCGCAATTTAATGCTCTGTCAACCTGCTTGACTTTTAAATTATTATTTATTTTTATTCGTCTAAACTCTGGGAAAAGGTTTGTAGTGCCGGCTTCTTTTTGTTCTTTAAGGTTTTCTATTTGAACTTTTAATGCTACATACTGCCGTAGTTCTTGAACTACAAGGGACCTAATTCTCTTTTCATCGATGTCCGGAAAGAAAGATGATTGTTTAACGATCATGTTTCCCTCCATTCGTTGTTATTTTTATTTATAAAAGATATCAACAGTGCAGTAATTAAACACCACACATTCCCTCACCTAACCAACCCCTGTATCATTATTTAACCCTCTGCATTTTCGTTTCTCGGTTAACATCTTCGAAATTCATTTGATGTTCTGCCTCACGAACGGCAGCTGCAAATTGTTCAATGCCTGTTTCCCACAGCCCATGACGATCAATAATATCTGAGAATTCTTCCACATCATGTTCACGAATGCTCCAGCTGTCCGGATCATCAACGGTGCCATACACAGTAATCCATTTACCTTCAATTTTTGGATCCGGTTCTTCCCAAGATGTTCGGCTAAAATGGCAAAGTTCATGATCAACTAATTCTTCACGCTGTTCTGAAGAAAACAGTTTCCAAGCTTCTTTATTGATAAATAAAAATAACATGTAGTCTGTCATATGACGTTCGAATGTGGTGCATTTTTTGCTTTCCCTGCCCACTTGCTGCTACCTTCACGGATGTAAAAACCAATGTGATCTTTCGCATCTTTCAAATGCGGGTGATTCTCATCAATAATTTTTTCAGCAAAATTGTTTTACTTCAATTGATTCTTCAAAGCCTACAAATGCCATGATTATTTCCTCCCTTTAACTAACTGTTTTTTGTAAATCTTCTGTAATTCCGAAAGAGTCAGCTCGTACAATTGCCTGCCCTCGGGTGTTTTGTAATATCCAATTTCGAGCAATTTTGACTTGATATCATCTTTTTTCCGTTCCAGATACATCGATTTCATTAGAGGGTTCATAGCAAGCCTCCTTTCAATAGCTCTCGGGCCATATATAAAAAGTGATGGTAAATATAATTTCCGGTTGTGCTTGCTGAAAGGAAAACCGTTGAAAAATTATATCTGACTTCAAATGATTTAAGGCTGCCAAGCAACGCTTTCGGATCGTATTTGCTACGATATTTACCGTTCAATATTTTTTGGTACCCTTCTAGGTCCTCAACGATGAGAACAAATGGGTGCTTGGTGCTTCGAATTAATTCATTCTCAAACCTGGACCTATCCTTAATGGATTGAACAAGCTCGTCCACTCCGTTTTTTCTTTCAATGGCTGCGAACAAATACATATCGCGGGATATTCCAAAATCATCATTTTTGGGAACCATCGCCGAGTAATCACCGGTTTTCATCGTTTTAAATTTGAATGGAACATCTTTCTTTCGAAAGTAATCAAGTACATGCTGGTTCTTCTGCTCCCTGGTATCCACAGTGATGATCATACTATCTAAGATTTTCTTTAATTCAGTATCCGTATAGTTATAGTGAATGATGTTCATACTTTATTCCCCTTAAAATAAGACATTGCCCTTTCATAGATTTCTAAAGAAAGCTTGTCCGTTTCCTCATCCTCAAAATTGGAAACAGAATGATCTAAGTTACGCCATCCATTCTCCCAAAAAATACTCAATAGTTTCATAAGTTTAATAAGAGATTCTTCATCATGATTAAGCCAGACATCTATTTTTCTATTCATATCCTGCTGCTTCCCCATAATATAATTAATGACTTTATCGATCGTCTGTTTTACAGAATGATCGTGTTCCGAATAACTACCCTGTAGATATTGAATGATTCGTTTTTTATATGTCTGAACAAACTCTTCTAGCTCCGGATAAACATTTTCCGGCTTCTCGATGTAAAGATCATTTCCATCCAGAACTAAAGGCGATCCCAAGGATGCAAGATCGATGCAAATTTGTTTAGGGTGCAAATTTTCCACCTCATTTTAAAAAGGGTTATCGAAGGGTTATCGTATAAAAATTTTAGTAACCCATTAAAAACTCAATCATATCAAGGGGTTAAGACTCATTTGGGTTACTGGGTTATCAAAGGTTATCTATTTTTTCTATTTAACTCTATATACTTATATATATATTATTTTTTATTATTATTTTTCATGGGAATGAACAGAGAAAATTCAGTAACCCTCAGTAACCCCTGAAAAATGTAACTTCTCTATAACCCTTATATATCAATGGTTAAAGCTTCTTTCGATTAATAGAAGTAACGTTATTTGGGTTACTTTTTGGTGAAATTTCAGTAACACTTTCAGTAACCCCACAACCTTCTTCTTTCAAAAAACTTCCATCTACGAACTGATTTAATGTAATTCCATGAATAAACGTTTTGTTTTTCGCACCTTTTTCTTTTTTGAAACCACGTATTTCCATTTGGCGATAGAAAGCACGATTTTTCAGCTCCATTTCATTATTGGAATAGCACCAGTTTGCATAATTTTCATATAGAGATTTAGCCTCTATTTTCGCTTCTGAATGGAGAATGCAATTTTCGTCTATGAATGGACCTAATATATCCATATCCTTTCGGTAGCCTTCTGTCGCTCGTCTAACAGCTTCTGCTTCGCCGAGCCCTTCCTTCTGCCACTTCAAACAGCCTTCTACAGCCCAACGAAGGATGCCAGGCATTTCTGCAGCAAGTTTTTGAGGAAGCTTTTTATCCACTTTGTCTTTAGAGATTGTTACTGTAAATGGTACAAGACGTATCCGGCGCCATATCCCTTCATCACTGCCTTTAATGATTGGCTTGTGGTTGGTAGTAAAGAAAACTTTGAACTCAGGCGTAAATTCAAAATACTCTTGTCTCAGGAAGCGAGCTGACATCTTTTCTCCCCCAGTGATCTGTTTCACTAGAGACTCCGACAGCTGCTGCCCTTCTTCACTCTCAACAGCTGAGACAAAACGTGCACCATCCAGCCGGGCAACATCATTGTTTATGCCTGAATCGTTTTTCTTTTTGATGAAAGTGTCGCTGTTTGTCTGCCGACCATAATCACCTAACAAGTGCTGAATTGTATTGATGAATGTTGATTTACCGTTTCGTCCGTTACCAAAAAGAAAAAACATAACCTGTTCTGTAGTCTCGCCGGTAAGAGAATACCCAATGGCTTTTTGCAAAAACTCAATGATTTCATAATCCGGCTCGCCTTCATCAGTAATAAAAATACTTTCAAGAAAGGAAATCCAGTTTGTGCTATTAGCATCCATCTCATAATCAATTGGAGATATTTTGGTGAACAGCAAATCTCTATCGTGCTCAAGCAGCTCACCGGTCCTAAGATCAATAACACCATTGTTACAATTGAAAAGATATTTGTTTGAATCCAAATCCTTTTTCCTCACGGCAACCATCGGCTTAACATCAAGAATGCTATTCACCCGGATAGCGCGTTTTTCGCATTTCTTCGCCCATTCGTAAAGCTGTTTTTTTTGATATTTATCTTCTTCTTTCTGCGACTCTGTATAAAGAGATCGGAGCGTTTTGGCAGTGATTGCTTCAATTTTTCGTTTACTGTCTTCTTCCCACTGCTTACCGTTCCAGATTAGCCATTCAAGTTCGTTACAATATTTGATGTTTTGGCCGTGATAGTAAACAATCCGTTCAGCATTACCTAACTCAGTCAAATGAAAAGAAGGTGGCTTATCAATAATTTCTTCCGTATCTTCCACGGTTGATTCAACTTCATCCGAGATATAAATTTCATAAGGCTTTTCTTGCTGCTCAAATAAATCTGAGATCGTAGAACTTGCTGAAGCAATTGCGGTCATGATTGTCATTTCTCCGTATGTACGACCATCAGAACTATGCTGCCGATCCCATTTCTTTCGATAAAGGTTTGACTCTCTGAACATTTCATCCATTTTGCTCTGATTCTTATCGGTCCAGAAGGCTAAATGATTACAAAGGGCCATGTCAGTTGATGAATGATCATCATTGATAAGTTGACCATCGAATAATGATTTGATTGTGGAACCGTTCTTGCTACTAAACATTCGATCCCACAATTCTGAGTTAGAAAGCTGACTGAAATCTGTATTTTCTCTTGGAACGGATGTTTTTTTCTTTACTTTCTTTTCTGTTAAATATTTTTCAAACAGAATCTTTAATTCTTCCGTTCGTTCCTGGACATCATCAACATCAAGACTATGGCCAGTAAAAGTGAAATATCTTCCGTGTCGATATACTTCCAGGCCTTTATCCGGATTTTTCCGTCCGGTACCTGGTCCTCTTAATGGAAGCTTACCTTTTGCAATAATGTGGATTCCGTCTCCACTTGGTGAATACTCTGCATAACTGTTCATTATCTGAACAATGTCCTCAGCGAGATCGGACAGAACTCCATCAGTGACACATGAATCAATATCGATACCAATGAATGGATCATCTTTAAAGAACATAAAGCCTATACCGTCATATCCGCCTTTATTATAAAAATTAACGGCAGTATGAAACGTTGACCAAGTTCTTTTGTCATTTGATCGGGCCATGCTGCCATCGATCTGATAAGGCACCTTTGTTTTCTTTCCTTCACGTTCTTCAGACCGCCACAAGATCCACTGAGGAGCATTTTTTAGTTCATCTGGTATGTTCTTAAAATCGTAGTTCATGTAAACTCCCCTTTAAAAGAGGGGAAGCTTTTTACTCCCCCAGTGTGTCTCTAAATTAGAACGGCACGTCTTCATCGCTGATATTAATTTCATTGGCTGCCGGTGCATTTACCTCAGAAGGTTTGAAGCTTTTTACCTCCGGATATTTTTTACCGTTATACTCTCGTTCGCCGACAACTAAGCGTACTGGCTTATTGAGAAAAGCGTCTGCCCACTCTTTATATGATTTGAAGCTTACTCCATTGGGGAAACCGGCAGCCTTGGAGGCTTGATGGAATCTCCACATTGCATTATCAGTAACAGTGAAGTTATCAAAGAGTATTTTTTGGCCTTGGCAAGATTGCTCAACGTCAGAACGGATCTCATAGTCCACAATGACACGATTATTTCCAGAACTGGCTTGTTTCAATTCATAATTAACAACTGTTACTTCATATTCACCTGGCTTGATTGGTTCGAATGATTCACCTTTGCTGTGATCGACTGTAAACATTTATTTTTCCTCCTTGGTTTTAAAAACTTGTAATCTATCAAGTGCTGCAGTTGCAAGTTTGATAGTAAAATCATCAAGCATTTTATCTGCTTTGAATTCAAACTCAGCAACCTTTTTAGTCGCTTCATCATTTCCATTTGCAATTGCCTTAATCTGATCAATTAGGGAAACTCGTTTGGATTCTTCCTCAGCTTTTACATCAATTCCAAGCTCCAGCCATTTATAGAGATTACGCCCAACGTCTGCATTTATCTTCTGTGGATGACCCTCAAACAACTGGGTGTTATCCTTTGATGTTTCGGCAACATGATCGATGTCAATTTGGAAATTAAGCATAAATTCATATTCCATTTCATCTTTCTGCACCGGCTTAGTACCGACTTTTCGAGGAGCCATTTTCCCTTCATTATTTGGCTCAACAACATATTCTTGTTTGGTCCTAAGAGTTGCCAGGATGTGAACATCATTTTGGGTTAATGTTTTTACCAGCTTAGTTGTCTCAGGTGCCATCTTGCCCCAGTTTTGAAATGAGTTACCCTGCATTTGACCATGGGTTTCAACTATGCCGCCTTCACCCTGCCAATTGTGGGAAAGAGAATCGATAATAATTACTTCTGCCCCAGCTTTTTTCATGGTTAGAACGGCCAAGTTATATCGCTCTGTTGTATAAGGTGGCTGAAAATTAATGTGTTGAAACCGTCCTATTTTTGTGTCATCAAATACTAATCCAACATGAAGCTTTGAACGATTGTGTTCTGTATCGATTAGGCCGATCTTCTTCCACACATCTGCCTCTGTTGCTTCCGGATAAGCTTCCCGCATCATGCCGTAAGCAGTTAACAAGGCGCCGGCTGTTTTTCCAGATCCACTGCAGCCGATAAAGCCAACAACGGCTTTCAGTTTCTCCCGTTGGGCCTCTGTTACTTCAAACATAATCACACCTCCACAGAATAGGAGATAGATTCTGGCTTAATAGAAATACCAGGAATAAGTTGTCCGTTTTCGTCCACAACTACTTTCTCACCACTGATTTCCACAATCTTGAGGGATTTCTTCAAATCAGCCCATTTCACACTGTTCTTGATGTAATTATCCATGCCATTTTCAATAACATGCTGCAGAATAGCTCCCTCATCTGATTTCTCAGGAGCTTCCTTAGATTTGCGACTCTTCGATTTCCCATAGGGTGTGGAGAGAGTCTTGGCTTTCGGATCTGTATCCAGCTGTTTAGCATGAAACCCCGATACAAGGCCTTCAAAGAAAGATAGGGAATCAGTAATAGAAGAAGTTTCACTTGCTTCCCATTCCGCAATACGTTGTCTTTCTGTCTCAGCAAGTGCTCTAATATCTTTCTCCTTTGTTTTCAATGCAGCAATTTTACGGAAAACCCAGTTCAGGCTGTTCATATCCGTAATTTCAAACTGAGGACGGTCCTGCTGCATTTCACCATTAGATATTTCATTTAGTTCAAAGTCCTGTAAAGGATTCATATATGGCACCTTCCTATGATTGATTTTATGAATGCTCCCAGTTAGAATGGAAATGTTAAATGTTTATAATATTTTAGTCCACTTGGCAGAGTGGGCTAATTTTGTTTAGCCTCATCTTCCTCGTCTTTACCTGTGTCATACTGTAAATACTCCAATGGATACCCGTATCGATTAATTTCTGAGATAATTGGGTGTTCAAGATTCATGGTCAGGCACCCTTATCACGTTGACATTGATCCCTTTTTGCAGAAACTGTGAAGCTAGTTCATGCATCTGCACGACCTCTACAGGATGATGCATTCTTTTTAAGTCTCTGAACATCTGAATTGCCGATTCACAAAGCGATATACATTCCTCAAAGTTGTTATCAGCAATTTCTTCTGGTAAAAGTTCCTGCATCAAGAACTCAGCTGAAACAATCTTTCTGCGTGCAATCTTCCTATCAGGTGTTAAAAACTCATTTAATGCCGATGTATTTTTGACGCGAGTCAGTTTAATCACCTCCTTTTAAGTTGGCTATTTTCCAATAGCGCTGACGCTGACGTTTTGCAAACTCCGAGATATTCTTTCTTCCTTTGATGGCCATATCGATTTCGATCTGGATGAAAAACGTGGTTAGCTCATAGGCTTTATCCTTGGTCAATTTGTCACTCCCTCTCATTTTTGAAATATTTCACTGAAATGCTTATCAAGGAATGCAGCCATTTTATTCGCTTGAAAGCTCCATGCTTGTCCTTTGGCATTTGGATAAAATACAAATCCTCCATTTTCAATATCAAGCATTTTTCGAAATTTTGAAGGATAAAGAATATTTTCTTTTATCCACTCTGATTTTCGACGGATGCGATGCTCCAAGTCTTTCATGTTCCAATAAACGCCGGCTAGCTCTTGCTGTTTCAATTCCAATAATTCAACCTTGGAAATGATCACCGAGTCCTCTGGAACCGGGATCGTGAGATTGACATTAAGCTCCTGCACAATTTTCACCTCTCTTTCCTTCCTACAACAATCAAGCTGGATACTGTTCTCCTTCACTGAAAAGATACTCTACAGTTAGACCGGGGAAAAAATGCTTCTGAATTTTAAATATTTCAGAGCGGGTAAACTCCGACTTGCCTATCATTTTGTTACTAAATGTTTTTCTTGCTATGCCAAGATGAGCAGAAACTATCACGCCATCGATGCCTTTTCTCGCCATTTCTGCCCGTAAGTTAGGAAACATTGAATCACCCCCTCTTTATTTACCATGCGTGGTAGGTACGTGTCGATAATATACCACACATGGTAACTTGTCAACCGAAAACATTTTGGTTAATTACGTTACGTGGTATATAAGTGCTTTCTTTTTGACTGTAGCTAATGTATAATAGAATAAAATTACTACGTAAGGTAAAAATATTTACCATAGGAGGTAAAACAGAGATGAAATTTACGGATAAACTCGATGCGCTCATGGAAGAAAAGAATATTTCGAAGATGGGTCTATCAAAAAAATCAGGAATACCTTACACAACTATCGTTAACTTTTACAAAAAAGGATCGGAGAACATCAAATTATCCACTTTAAAAAAGTTGGCTGACTTTTTTGAAGTGAGCTTGGATTATCTTGTAGACGATGAAGAGGAAGATCGTCAAGTATCCAGCATTGAATTGATTAACCTACCGCTTGTAGGGAAGGTCAGCTGTGGAAACGGTACCGTGGTCATGGAAGAAATCGAAAAGTACGAAGCTACACCAAAGGAATGGCTGAACGGAGGTGAGTATTTTTACTTGAGAGCAAAAGGTGATTCGATGTCTGGCGCTAGGATTAGTGACGGTGATCTATTGCTCATTAGGAAACAAGCTGATGTTGAGGATGGGGAGATTGCTGCTGTCGTAATTAATGAAGAAGCAGTTTTAAAACGTGTATATAAGCAAGAGGGTACTTTAGTGCTTCAATCAGAGAATCCTAAATACCCTCCAATCGTCCTGACTGACGGGCGCGTTCAGATCGTCGGCAAGTTGAAGAAGGTTGTTATTAGTTTTTAATTTGCCTTAAGTTAACTTAATTGAGGTTATTTTACCTTGAGAGGAGGTTTTTTATTGTGAAAGAAAGTAACTGAAGTTATTGAATCCTTAGTTAAAGGCGATAAGGTTTTGATGGACAATGGCACCAACCCCTATCAAGGATTTCGCGTATCACTAGATGAAAAGACTATCACAATTTATATTTATGTATCCATATTGACGTTACCTTTCAGAGAACTGAAATTGTAGAAATTTCAAAAATTTAATTGTAAGAAAAGAGAGGATGAGCAACTAATGGCCAGCTATCAAAGAAGGGGAAAGACCTGGCAGTATACTATTAGCGCAAAGCCCAAACCAATTCGCAAAGGTGGTTTTAAAACAAAAAAAGAAGCAGCTATCGCTGCCGCAGAAGTTGAAGCTAACTTAAATAAAGGGGTAAGGCTTCAGCTAACTCCAATACCGTTTGATGAATATTTCGAAAAGTGGGTTGCATTATATAAAAAACAGCTCAAGGGTCCAACCAAGAAGCATTATGAAGATACTCACAAGGAAATCCAAAAATATTTTGGAAATAGTCCAATTCAAGAAATTATTAGAAGCGATTATCAAGCGTTTATAAACAAGTTCGGGTCAACTCGAGCAAAAGAAACAGTTGAAAAATTACACGGCCATATAAGATCCTGCGTCCAGGATGCAATCGAAGACGGGGTTGTGCATGTGGATTTTACAAGGAAAGTAAAACTGTATTGGACTGTGCAAGCAAAAAAAGCGAGCGAAAAACATCTTAACTTTAAAGAAAGTGAATTGCTTTTAAAAGAATTATACAAACATTTATCAGAAGGTTTAGGTTATTATCTATTATTGCTCGGCCTTACATCCGGATTACGTTTTGAAGAATTAGTTGGCTTGACTCGTAAAGATTTTGATTTCGTCCACAATAAAATTCGAGTTAATAAAACTTGGGGATATAAGAAACAATCTCCTCTAGGATTTGGGCCAACAAAAAATGAGCAGTCTAATCGTATTATCAAAATTGACAAAAATACTATGGCTGCATTTAAACATTTATTTGATATCATGCCTCCTAATTTACACGGGCTCGTATTTTACAGTCCAGTTTCTAAATACAAAGTCATTAGCAATACAAATGCGAATAAACTATTAAAAAAAGTTTTATCCGAATTAGAAATTCAACCAATTACCGTGCATGGATTACGTCATACTTACGCAAGTGTCCTACTTTATAAAAGAGTTTCTGTCTATTCTGTTAGCGAACGTTTAGGACATAAGGATGTTGAAACTACAAATAAATATTATGCCCACGTTCTCAAAGAACTACGTGAAGAAGATGATGAAATAGCTGTAAGTGCATTTGAAGAGATGGCTGTGTAAAAGATGTGTAAAAAAGATTTAAATTATATCTTCTTCTATCGTTTTCTTCCAAAAAAGAAAAAACCCACAAAACATTGATATATCAACGTTTGTGAGTTAATTCCCTGCTTATAACTTTTTCAAAAAAAACCTAAAGATACCGGTGGTCGGGGTCGAACCGACACTCCAAAAGGAACACGATTTTGAGTCGTGCGCGTCTGCCAATTCCGCCACACCGGCAAGATGTGAACTAAATAATGTTGGTGCCGAGGGCCGGACTCGAACCGGCACGGTAGTCACCTACCGCAGGATTTTAAGTCCTGTGTGTCTGCCAATTCCACCACCCCGGCATAAAGGCGACACCCGGATTCGAACCGGGGATAAAGGTTTTGCAGACCTCTGCCTTACCACTTGGCTATGCCGCCACACTAAATTAGCAAGTTGGAGCGGAAGACGGGATTCGAACCCGCGACCCCCACCTTGGCAAGGTGATGTTCTACCACTGAACTACTTCCGCAAAGACTTTATATATATTATATGCAAAATAATAAAAAAAAGAAACTGGGCTAGCTGGATTCGAACCAACGAATGACGGAGTCAAAGTCCGTTGCCTTACCGCTTGGCTATAGCCCAATAAATAAATGGGGCGATTGATGGGAATCGAACCCACGAATGCCAGAGCCACAATCTGGTGCGTTAACCACTTCGCCACAACCGCCATGGTAAGAATATGAAAAATAATATGGCAGGGGCAGTAGGAATCGAACCCACACCGGAGGTTTTGGAGACCTCTGTTCTACCGTTAAACTATGCCCCTTTAATAAAAATGGTGGAGGGGGACGGATTCGAACCGCCGAACCCTGAGGGAGCGGATTTACAGTCCGCCGCGTTTAGCCACTTCGCTACCCCTCCGAAAAGCAGTGCCGGCAAGAGGACTTGAACCCCCAACCTACTGATTACAAGTCAGTTGCTCTACCAATTGAGCTACACCGGCAAAATAAATGATAGGAACTTGCTTTACACAAGTGGTGGCTCGGGACGGAATCGAACCGCCGACACACGGATTTTCAGTCCGTTGCTCTACCAACTGAGCTACCGAGCCGTATTTTATTGTCTTATATGAATGGCGGTCCGGACGGGACTCGAACCCGCGACCTCCTGCGTGACAGGCAGGCATTCTAACCAACTGAACTACCGGACCATATTTGGTTGCGGGGGCAGGATTTGAACCTGCGACCTTCGGGTTATGAGCCCGACGAGCTACCGAACTGCTCCACCCCGCGATGATAAAAATTCCACTTGCTTTATTCAGCCTCTCAATCGGTGTGATAATTACTCCGTAATGAAAAGCTATAACATTGTATTAAGAACCAATGATGGAGGATGACGGGCTCGAACCGCCGACCCTCTGCTTGTAAGGCAGATGCTCTCCCAGCTGAGCTAATCCTCCGAAAAACTGAGACTAAATGGTGACCCGTACGGGATTCGAACCCGTGTTACCGCCGTGAAAGGGCGGTGTCTTAACCGCTTGACCAACGGGCCCCTTATATAAAGTATGTATGTATAAAGATCCAATATGGCGGAGAGCAAGGGATTCGAACCCTTGAGACGGGAAAACCGCCTACACGATTTCCAATCGTGCTCCTTCGGCCACTCGGACAGCTCTCCAAAAATGGCTCCGCAGGTAGGATTCGAACCTACGACCGATCGGTTAACAGCCGATAGCTCTACCACTGAGCTACTGCGGAATATGTCTGCCTGGCAACGTCCTACTCTCACAGGGGGAACCCCCCAACTACCATCGGCGCTGAAGAGCTTAACTTCCGTGTTCGGCATGGGAACGGGTGTGACCTCTTCGCCATCATTACCAGACAAAATAGGGACAAAATCAATTATACTATGTATTATATAAATTTCAATAGAGAAAATAAATATTCTCTCAAAACTGGATAACGTTTTAAGCAAATGACATTCATATTTGGTTAAGTCCTCGATCGATTAGTATCTGTCAGCTCCATGTGTCACCACACGTCCACCTCAGACCTATCTACCTGATCATCTTTCAGGGATCTTAC
>NZ_JAFDST010000005.1:0-327301 GCF_017832095.1 Bacillus capparidis | reverse complement strand
CTGTCTTCCCGACCATTCCTTTGGGGCCTTAGCTCAGCTGGGAGAGCGCCTGCCTTGCACGCAGGAGGTCAGCGGTTCGATCCCGCTAGGCTCCATAAATACAATATAACATTTTCATTATGGCGGTGTAGCTCAGCTGGCTAGAGCGTACGGTTCATACCCGTGAGGTCGGGGGTTCGATCCCCTCCGCCGCTACCATAGATTTCGGACCTTTAGCTCAGTTGGTTAGAGCAGACGGCTCATAACCGTCCGGTCGTAGGTTCGAGTCCTACAAGGTCCACCACTCGGAGGAATACCCAAGTCTGGCTGAAGGGATCGGTCTTGAAAACCGACAGGGGTGTCAAAGCCCGCGGGGGTTCGAATCCCTCTTCCTCCGCCATTTATATCTAATAATAATAATATTTATATCTCATATCATCGCGGGGTGGAGCAGTTCGGTAGCTCGTCGGGCTCATAACCCGAAGGTCGCAGGTTCAAATCCTGCCCCCGCAACCAAAATGGTCCGGTAGTTCAGTTGGTTAGAATGCCTGCCTGTCACGCAGGAGGTCGCGGGTTCGAGTCCCGTCCGGACCGCCATCTTAAAAGTACATATGTGGCTCGGTAGCTCAGTTGGTAGAGCAACGGACTGAAAATCCGTGTGTCGGCGGTTCGATTCCGTCCCGAGCCACCACTGTTTTATTTTGATTCTGGCGGTTGTGGCGAAGTGGTTAACGCACCAGATTGTGGCTCTGGCACTCGTGGGTTCGATTCCCATCAATCGCCCCATACAAGATCAAATGCGGGTGTAGTTTAGTGGTAAAACCTCAGCCTTCCAAGCTGATGTCGTGAGTTCGATTCTCATCACCCGCTCCATTTTAAATCATGGGCCTGTAGCTCAGCTGGTTAGAGCGCACGCCTGATAAGCGTGAGGTCGATGGTTCGAGTCCATTCAGGCCCACCATGATTTATTATTCCACAGTAGCTCAGTGGTAGAGCTATCGGCTGTTAACCGATCGGTCGTAGGTTCGAATCCTACCTGTGGAGTCTTGGAGAAGTACTCAAGTGGCTGAAGAGGCGCCCCTGCTAAGGGTGTAGGTCGTGTAAGCGGCGCGAGGGTTCAAATCCCTCCTTCTCCGCCATTTATGTTACATATTTCAATATGGCCCGTTGGTCAAGCGGTTAAGACACCGCCCTTTCACGGCGGTAACACGGGTTCGAATCCCGTACGGGTCATCCAATCACCTTGCAAAGCTAGTTGCAAGGTTTTTTATATGAATTTTTTTATAATAAAAACACAATGATTCTAAAAACAATAAAACAAAATATTTCGGTTTCCTCTGTGGAAAAATATGTATGTTTCGTGTGCATGTTACTCGGGTATCATAAAGTATGTTTATAACATTACCCTATAAAACCGATCGGATCATGTGCCAATTGAAAGAAGAAATTAATAAGAAAAATGCCTGAATCTTTTGTTTATTGTATTGTGATATTTGAAAATGTTAGATAAGATAAAATAAAAAAGAGTTCATTATAGTATCAATTTATGTCATAAAATCTCTCGTTTTATATTCTTGCACTAGAAAAATACACCACAAATCTTAGCAATCAACCTCAATAACTTAATTATAATAATTATACTTGGTCAACTTTTTTTGCTCCTTATTATTTACTTTGAAATCAATATTGTTTAGACACATTTATCTTTCATTCATGTGATTTTTTATAATTTCGACTTAATTCGCGATATTTGTCATTAAAAAATATGATTATTTAGCAGGAAATTCTAACTTTTTTTTGAATAAAATATATAAAATTGATGCGATAGGTCAGAAAGGATGAAAGAAATGCCCGTTGCCACCCCGACAGATTTTGAAATTCATTTATTTCACGAAGGAAACCTGTATAAAAGCTACGACATATTTGGAGCTCATGTTACAGAAAACAATGGGGAAAAAGGAATGCACTTTTGTGTATGGGCCCCGCATGCTAAACAAGTTAGAGTGGTTGGCGATTTTAATAATTGGTCAGGTGAAAACCATGAAATGTATAAGGTAAGCCAGGGAGGAATCTGGTCTTTGTTTATTTCCGGAATTCAGACATTCCAGCTTTATAAGTATGAAATTGTCTGCCAAAACGGAAATACATTGCTAAAGTCTGATCCTTATGCTTTTTATTCAGAAAAGAGACCTAAAACAGCGTCAATCACTTATGATTTATCTGGATACATATGGAATGACCGAAAATGGATTCAGAAAAAAAAGATTAAGCCTATTTATCAAAAACCTGTCATGATTTACGAATTCCATTTTGGGTCATGGAAAAAGAAAGATGATGGAAGCCTTTACTCATACCGAGAAATGGCAGACCTTCTCATTCCATATGTGGTTGATTATGGCTTCACACACATTGAGTTAATGCCAATCATTGAACATCCATATGATCGGTCCTGGGGGTATCAGGGGACAGGATATTACAGCGCTACCAGCCGGTTTGGAACTCCTCATGATTTAATGTATTTCATTGACAAATGCCATCAAAACGAAATCGGAGTCATTATGGATTGGGTGCCGGGCCATTTTTGTAAGGATGCACATGGCTTGTATATGTTTGATGGTGAACCGGTCTATGAATATTCAAATGAGCATGACCGCGAGAATTGGGTGTGGGGAACGGCAAATTTTGACCTGGGAAAAACAGAGGTTCACAGCTTTCTGATTTCCAGTGCGATGTTTTGGATTGATAATTTTCATATTGATGGATTTCGAGTAGATGCAGTCGCAAATTTATTATATTGGCCAAATCAAGGAGATGCTGTGGAAAACCCTTTTGCGGTCAATTTTCTAAAAAAATTGAATGAACAAGTATTTAATCAGGATCCCAATTTTTTAATGATCGCAGAGGATTCCACCAATTGGCCAAAGGTAACTCATCCCGTCTATGAAGGAGGGTTAGGCTTTAATTACAAGTGGAACATGGGCTGGATGAATGATGTATTGAAGTACATGGAAGCTGATGTAAGTGAGAGGGGAAATTTGCATAATCTGATAACGTTTTCACTCTTATATGCTTACAGTGAAAACTATATATTGCCCTTTTCACATGATGAAGTCGTTCACGGGAAAAGGTCTCTGTTAAATAAAATGTCTGGGGACTATTGGCAAAAGTTTGCCCAGTACCGCTTATTGCTAGGTTATATGATTGCGCATCCAGGTAAAAAGCTTTTGTTTATGGGCGGAGAATTTGCCCAGTTTGATGAATGGAAAGATTTAGAGCAGCTTGATTGGTTTTTGGATGAGTATGAAATGCATCATAAAGCAGCAATATTTTCAAGAGATCTCATACGTTTGTATCTTAAACAGAAAATCCTTTTTGAAACTGATCATAAGCAAGAGGGATTCGAGTGGATTGATGCAGACAATCGGGAGCAGTCGATTTTTTCATTTATACGTTTTGGTATGAGGCCAAATGAAGCGCTTATCGTCGTTTGTAACTTTACACCTGCTGTATATCATGAATACAACATAGGAGTCCCGTTTGAAACGAAATATACTGAAGTTATGAATAGTGACGATGAGAGATATGGAGGATCTCATCAGATCAATCCAAAGCCGCTTGTAGCTAAGGAAGGCCAAGTTCACAATAAGCCCTTTTTTATTTCCATGACGATCCCTCCTTATGGAATTTCAGTTCTTAGAGCAGTCAAAAAGAGAGGAGCGAAGAAAAAATGAAAAAGCAATGTGTGGCGATGCTGCTCGCCGGTGGGAAAGGCAGCAGACTCAGCTCATTAACACAAAACCTGGCAAAGCCAGCTGTCTCTTTCGGGGGTAAATATCGTATTATTGATTTTACATTGAGCAACTGCACCAATTCAGGGATTGATACAGTTGGAGTTCTTACGCAATATCAGCCTCTCGTCTTAAATTCCTATATCGGAATCGGAAGCGCTTGGGATCTTGATCGTAAAAATGGCGGGGTGACCGTCCTCCCTCCTTACGCAGAGTCCTCAGAAGTGAAATGGTATAAAGGCACAGCCAGCGCCATTTATGAAAATCTTAATTACTTAAAACAATACGATCCAGAGTATGTATTAATCCTATCAGGAGATCATATTTACAAGATGGACTACAGTAAAATGCTGGACTATCACATTGAGAAAAAAGCAGATGCCACAATTTCTGTGATTGAAGTACCGTGGGATGAAGCAAGCCGCTTTGGCATAATGAATACAGATGAAAATCTGGAAATTACCAAATTTGATGAAAAACCGGCCAATCCAAAAAGTAACCTTGCTTCCATGGGCATCTACATTTTTAATTACTCCGTTCTTAAAAATTTTCTTGAGATGGATGCGAGAAACCAGCACTCGAGCCATGATTTTGGAAAGGATATCATTCCACTTCTGCTTGAAGAAAAGAAAAATCTTGTTGCTTATCCTTTCAAAGGGTACTGGAAAGACGTCGGGACAGTTAAAAGTCTTTGGGAGGCAAATATGGATTTACTAGAAGATTCCTCCGGTTTGAATTTATTTGATCATGATTGGCGGATCTATTCAGTTAATCCGAATCATCCTCCGCAATTTATTTCCAGCCAAGCCGAGCTATCAGAATCTTTAGTTAACGAAGGTTGCGTGGTTTACGGCAATGTTACGAAGTCGGTGCTGTTTCAGGGTGTGACGATTGGCGCAAATTCAACTATTTATCAGTCTGTTATCATGCCTAATGTAACGATTGGTGAAAACGTAACGATTGAGAATGCCATCGTGCCAAGCGGGATGACAATACCGGACGGATTTACGGCAAAGCCTGAAAAACAGGGTACAGATGTGTTGCTTATATCCGAGGATTTTGTTGAAAAGACGTTAATATAAAAGGTCAAAAGAGGCAATACAATTTGAGTGGAAATTCTCCAAAAGGAGGAATGGCGTAAAAGCAAAGTAATCAAAATATGAAGCAGGGAGAGGTGCAAATTTGATGAGTAATCAATTATTGGGTATTATTGATGCTACAACACAAAAAGAATCACTTCGGGACTTAACTGTTCAACGCTCTTTAGGGGCAATCCCATTTGCAGGGAGGTACCGCTTGATTGATTTTATCCTTTCCAGCATGGTTAACTCTGGGATTCGAAGCGTGGGTATATTTCCAAAATACCATTATCGTTCATTAATGGACCACTTAGGATCGGGGAAAGAGTGGGATTTAAGCAGAAAAAGGGATGGTCTCTTCTTTTTTCCTTCCCCTCATTTGCATCATGAATACGATGAATTTGGATCGTTTCGACAGTTTTCAGACCATTTGGATTACTTCCACAGAAGCTCTCAAGAGTATGCTGTTATTACGAACAGCCATACTATCTGCAACATTAATTTTCAATACGTGTTAGAAAAGCATCTTGAACTTGATTGTGACATAACCGAACTATATCAAGACGGTCAAAGTCTTCAAATTTATATCATGGCGAAAAGCTTGTTAAAAGATTTAATCTACGGCCATGTTGACCAGGGATTTAAGACGCTGCAGGAAGTCGTCTCCAGTTCGCAAAGCTCATTAACCATTTGCCGTTATGAATACGCGGGATATGCAGCGGTCATTGATACCATTGAAAATTATTTCATTCATAGTTTACAGCTTATTCAGCCTCAATATTGGCAGCAGATTTTCTTACCTCAAATGCCGATTTATACGAAGGTGAAGGATGAACCTCCTACCAAATACTACAACAGCAGCAAGGTGAAAAATTCAATGATTGCCAACGGCTGCTTGATCGCTGGAGAGGTTGAAAATTCGATTATCTTTAGAGGGGTTACGATCGGAGAAGGCACAAAAATTAAAAACAGTATCGTTATGCAAAAGTCTCAAATTGGGGATAATTGTACACTGGAGCAAGTAATTGCTGATAAAGATGTTAGGGTCGGAAACAAAAGCGAAATTGCCGGAACAATGAAAATGCCATATGTATTAAGAAAAGGTCTCGTACAAGGAGCGTTGATGAACTCTTGAAGGTATTATTTACAGTAGCAGAATGTGTACCATTCGTAAAATCAGGCGGGCTGGCCGACGTGGCGGGTGCTTTGCCTAAAGAGTTACTAAAAAAAGGAATCGAAATCGCAGTTATGATACCGAAATACGGATTTATCCCGGCGGACTATTTACAGCGTATGGAGAAGGTTGGAGAATGCACTGTGCAAGTCGGCTGGAGAAGGCAATATTGTGGAATTGAATCGCTCATTCATGATGGTGTTACTTACTATTTTCTTGATAATGAATACTATTTCAAACGGGATTCGTTATATGGTCACTATGATGACGGAGAAAGGTTTGCTTTTTTTTCTAGAGCTGTTTTTGAAGCAGCAAAAGAGATCGGCTTTCAACCTGACATCATACACACACATGACTGGCATACCGCGATGACAAACTATTTGCTGAAGGAAGAATATAACTACACGAGATTTTTTCAGCACACAAAAAGCATATTTACAATCCATAACCTGCAATTTCAAGGATCCTTTCCGAGGGACGTTACCCATGATCTTTTCGGTTTGGATATGTCTCATTTTACGTATGAAAAGCTGGAGTTTCACGGTCTCGTAAACTATATGAAAGCGGGAATTGTTTCAGCCGATTATATTACGACCGTCAGTCCAACCTACCGGAATGAAATTTTAACCGATTATTATGGTGAGAGAATGAATCATGTTCTTCGCTATAGGGAAAAGGATTTAGTGGGAATTTTAAATGGCATAGATGATACAACTTATAATCCGGAAACCGATCCTGTACTTATAAAAAAATTCAGTGTAAACGAATTGGATGGAAAACAGACGAACAAACAAGAGCTTCAGTCCATGTTTGGCTTACAGGAAGAAAAAGACGTGCCGATAATCGCAATTGTCAGTCGTCTTACAAAGCAAAAGGGACTTGATTTGCTGAAAGGCATTATGCATGAAATTCTAGAATTGCCGATTCAATTTATCGTTTTAGGGACAGGGGATCGAGAGTTTGAAGACTACTTCCGTTATTTGGAGTGGGCATATTCGAACAAGTGCAGAGCATATATTGGTTTTGATGAAGGAATTGCACGCAAAATTTATGCTGGCTCGGATATGTTTTTAATGCCTTCAAGCTTTGAACCATGCGGCTTAGGCCAATTAATTGCTCTCAAATACGGAAGCATCCCTATCGTTCGTGAAACGGGAGGGTTAAATGACACCGTTCAATCATATAGAGAAGATACCCGAACTGGGAACGGTTTTTCGTTCGTGAATTTTAATGCTCACGATATGAAGCACACAATTGAGAGGGCATTGTATTTCTATGGCAAAAAGGAAATATGGCATCACATTGTCAAACGTGCAATGGCTGAAGACAATAGCTGGTCAAGGTCTGCAGATTTGTATTTAAATATGTATACAGATCTTATCAGAGGGAGTGGCGGGGATGTTCTCAACTAAGGAAAGGTTTAAAAACTGCTTTGCCAAACGTTTGGAAATGATGTGCGGAAAACGATTACAAGATTCAACGACTCTTGATCAATATCAAACTCTCGGCCAAATGGTACGTGAGCATATCAGTACAAACTGGATTCGGACAAATGAAAAAAACAGGTCATTTCAGGAAAAACAAATGTATTATCTTTCGATTGAATTTCTATTCGGACAATTTCTTGGTCAAAATTTATTAAACTTAGGGGTCCGTGAGACAGTTAAGGAAGGCTTAAAAGACCTTGAGATTTCACTCGATGAGATAGAAAAGGCTGAACCGGACGCTGCGCTTGGTAATGGCGGATTGGGAAGGCTGGCTGCTTGTTTTCTAGATTCATTAGCCACTCTGAATCTACCTGGAAACGGCATGGGAATCCGTTATAAATACGGACTTTTTGAGCAAAGGATTGTCGATGGAAACCAAGTAGAGCTGCCGGAACAATGGCTGAAGTCTGGAAATGTGTGGGGAGTGCGCAACTCCGACCAAGCGATTGATATTCAATTTTGGGGTATCGTGCATCCTGATACATCAAGTGACAGGCTTGAATTCCGCCATGAAAAAGCCATGGTGATTACTGCTATTCCATATGATATCCCTATGATTGGTGCACATACGGATACAGTAAATACATTAAGGCTGTGGAGCGCAGAGCCGTCATCCAATTACAAGGAATATAATTTGCTTACATATAAAAGAGAAACAGAAGCAGTTTCAGAATTTTTGTATCCTGATGATACGTATGACGACGGGAAAATTCTCAGGCTCAAGCAACAGTATTTTCTCGTCTCGGCAAGCTTGCAAAGCATCGTAAAAAGCTATCGGAAAGCACATTCTACGTTGAAGGATTTTCATGAAAAGGTTGCGATTCATATTAACGATACCCACCCTTCACTCGCCATTCCCGAACTGATGAGGATCTTGCTGGATGAAGAAAAAATGGGGTGGGATGAAGCCTGGCATATTACCATTCATACATTTTCCTATACAAATCATACAATTCTTTCTGAAGCACTTGAGAAATGGCCGATCTATTTAATTAAGCCGTTGCTTCCAAGAATTTATATGATCATAAATGAAATTAATGAAAAATTTTGCAGGTGGGTCTGGGAGCAGCATCCGGGAGATTGGAATCGAATTGAAAACCTTGCTGTCATAGCTCACGGTGTTGTGAAAATGGCTCATTTGGCAATTGTCGGAAGCCACAGTGTGAACGGGGTGGCAAAGATTCACTCGGATCTTTTAAAAGAGAAGGAAATGAATCATTTTTATCTGATTTTCCCCGAAAAGTTTAACAATAAAACAAATGGAATTTCCCACAGAAGATGGCTGCTTAAAGCCAATCCGGAGCTCACGAACCTTATTACCGATGCCATAGGTGAAAAGTGGAAGAAGAACCCGGATGAATTAATCAACTTGACGCCATTTGCTTATGATTCATCATTTATCGAAGTTTTTCAAGCAGTAAAAAGAAAAAGAAAAGAAGATTTGATCCGGGTGATTAAGGATTCTACCGGTTTTGTTGTAAATTCTGATAGCATTTTTGACGTTCAGGTGAAACGGCTCCATGCTTATAAGCGGCAGCTGTTAAATGTTCTGCATATTATGCATTTATACAATCATCTAAAAGAGGATCGGTCAGCCGGCCTCTATCCTCAAACGTTTATTTTTGGCGCAAAAGCATCACCAAGCTATTATTATGCAAAAAAAGTGATAAAACTGATTCACTCGGTAGCAGAAATCATAAATAATGACCCTCAGGTGAACGATAAAATCAAGGTTATTTTTCTGCCGAATTATAGGGTTTCAATTGCCGAGCAAATTTTTCCGGCCGCTGATGTAAGTGAACAAATATCAACAGCCAGCAAAGAGGCTTCGGGTACTGGAAATATGAAGTTTATGATGAACGGTGCAATTACACTCGGAACGTTGGATGGAGCGAATATTGAAATTCTTGAACGCGTCGGTCCAGATAATATATATACGTTTGGCTTGCAAGCGGATGAGGTCGTCAGCTATTACGAAAAAGGCGGCTATCGTTCACGTGAATATTACCAGCATGACAGGAGAATCAAAGAGGTTGTCGATCAGTTGATGAATGGCATTTTTGCCGATCAGCCATATGAATTCGAAGCCATATACGATTCGTTACTGGACCATAATGACGAGTATTTTATCCTTAGGGATTTTAGTACCTATGCCGAAGCCCATAAAAAAATTCAAAAAGATTATCAAAATAAAGCCAAATGGGCCGAAAAAGCGATTATAAACATTGCCTGTTCCGGGCACTTCTCCAGTGACGCGACAATCGAACGATATTCTGAGGAGATTTGGAATATCAAGCCAAGGGATACAAGAATCATTTTAAGCCCTTAATACAAAGAGGAATTCCCTAAAGTGGGGATTCCTCTTTGCAATTACTCATCGTACGGCTTTTTTTCGGATGCAGGCAGGTCCCCCCAGCTTACCATTGAATCTGCTTCATCCAGTTGTTCTTCGTATTCCTGGTGTTCATTAGAAGGATAAATTTTCATTGGATTTCCATAAAGATCAGTAGCTGCAAAGTTTTCATAATCTTCTACATAGCCAACATCTTCTTCAGATTCCATATATACGTCATTATACGAAACAGGAGGAGTTTCCATATCTTGCGGTGTTTGCGAATTCCCATAGCTCTCTACCTCTTGATAGGCGTCCTCGGAATCATATCCTGCAATGTTTTTTTCATCATGTTCGAATTTTCCAAATGGCGGGTGCAGCACCTCTTCTTCAACCGGACGATTCTTTGAAACCTCTTCGTCTGGCGTATGCTGCTTGCAAGTGACAGCTGTGGGGATGACAGCAAGTCTGTCCAATGGTATGTCTTGGCCGCATACCTCGCATTTGCCGTATGTTCCTTTTTTGATGTTGTCGAGCGCATGATCAATTTCCCTAAGATGTTCTCTTTCATGTGCGTACAATGCAATATCTTTTTCTCGTTCATACAGCTCGGTAGCCTGATCTCCGGGATGGTTATCGTAGGATGACAATCCGCCGGTTGAATCATAAGGGAAGGACACCGAGGTTCCAAAATTGTTATTATCTTTTAATCGTGACAACAGCTCGTTCTTAGCCGCTTCCAGCTCATTTTTTAATCGATTTTTTTGATCCTCTGTAAGCAATAATTCCACCTCTTTTTTCTAATTGCTTTACAGGTAGTATGAGCTTTTTTTCCGAGAAATAATTCACGAACAAAAAAAGAGCTCGGAGGAAAGCTCTATTAGACAAAATAATCAAGGAGTAATGCAATCGTAAGCAGGACTCCGAAAATTGTATTCGTTTGCGCAGTTGATTTCATCGCATTCATAAGTTCTTTTGGAATTGATTTTTTCTTAAATTCCCTTACGGCTATATAGCTTTTCACCAGGCTGAAAAGGACAAGAAGCGTCCAAGGTGAAAGGATTCCTAAAGCAATAAACAAGACAACTAGCATATTTGCTGCTAAGAAGAAACCAGCTAAAATGTCGGTTGCTCTTTTTCTTCCGACAAGTATTGCCAAGGTTTTTCTTCCGTTTTCTTTATCCCCCTCGAGATCCCGAATGTTGTTCGATAACAAAATGGCGCCGATCAGAATGGAAACAGGAATCGAAATCAAGAAAATATTAGTGTTCCATTCACCTGTTTGAATGTAATAAGAAATTCCCACTAATCCTACGCCCATAAGACCACCTGAAGCCACTTCGCCAAAAGGAGTGTATGCGATGGGAAGTGGCCCTCCTGTGTAAAAATAGCCAATTGCCATGCAAAAAACCCCTATAAGAGCGATCCACCAGCTTGATGAAATACAGATAAAGACACCAAGAAGTGCCGAGAAAATAAAAAGTAAATAAGCAAGATACAGTACAGTCTTTGGTTTTACGCCGTTACGTACGATGGCCCCGCCTATCCCTACCGAATTTTCATTATCTAAGCCTCGGACATAGTCAAAATATTCGTTGAACATGTTGGTTGCAACTTGAATAGAAAGAGAAGCAATCAGCATGGCGAGAAATACCCAAATGTTGATTTGTCCGGATGGTAAAGCCAGCACTGTTCCGATCGTCACTGGAATAAATGCAGCAGTTAACGTGTGAGGCCTTAAAAGCATCCACCAAATCCGCCAGTTTTTATCAGGTTTGATTTTTGACACATTACCTGATAGTGATTGATGTTGCATATCTATTCTCCTTTTTATAAAAATACGTACTCATCCACTCTTAAGTTTAGAAAAACTTTAAAAAGGTGTCAATGGAAGGATGTAAATCATGTTTAAAATTCTTTTCTCCATCTTGAACGAATAAGAGCCAATGCTTTTTTAAAACGGAAAATAGGTTTATAATAAACAGTATATGAACTTAAATCTGCTCCCGCCCGTATTGACAGGCTGATATAAGCAGGTGTATGTTGATGAAAGTAATTTTGGATTTTGGAGGGAGTAATCATGGTGACAGTGATCCAGCATACTTTGCTGCAAGAAGCTTCTCTTGCATTAAATAAAGCAAAAAAAGTCAACCATGCGATCCTATTAAGTTATTCGAAGCAAATTGAGTCGATAGATCCTTTGGCGTTTTTTTCTAATGGCGAGAAGCAGTATGCCGGACAACGTTTTTTTTGGTCAGATTCAAATTCTGATTTGAAGATAATAGGACTTGGAAAAGAAGTGATTTTTCAAGCAGAAGACAATGCAGAAAATAGATTTCGCGTGATTCATGAAAAATGGGAGCGCTTTAAAAATGATTCCTGCCATATACATGATGGTGCTTGTTCGGATATAGCAGCAGTAGGTCCATTACTTTTTGGAGGTTTTTCGTTCGATCCGAAAGAAGAAAAAGCTCCACACTGGAACCATTTTTCCGCCGGGAAATTTTTTGTCCCCGCTTTAATGTTGACGATCTCTTCATCTGGGGCTTTCCTTACCGCAAATCGATGGACTTACGGGGAAGAAGATGCTGAACAGGCTTTACGCAAGCTGCTCAAATCCGTTTCATCCGCAAACGAAGCCGCGTGTTCGACTAAACAACGTACTAAACTAAATTCAATTGAAGAAAAAAATACGAGAGAGTGGATGAATGCGGTTCGTAGCGCAACAGAGGAAATCAAAAAAAAGAATTATGATAAAATTGTGCTTGCCAGAGAGGTATTGGCTACATATGAAGAAAACATTAAGCTGGACCATGTCATTGCCACGCTTTTACATGAGCAAAAAACAAGCTATGTTTATGTTGTAGAAGAAGGTGCACAAAGCTTTATTTCTGCATCACCTGAACGGTTAATCAGAAAAGAAGGAAGCAATGTCTCCTCTTCGTGCATTGCCGGATCAATCAAAAGAGGCAAGACAGATGAAGAGGATGAGCAGCTGGGCAGAGAACTGTTGTCCGATCAAAAAAATCGTATGGAGCACCAAATCGTCGTTAATATGATCAATGACGCTTTTTTAGCTAACTGTACTGCAGTGAAAAAGCCGGAAAAACCAGGCTTATATAAAACGAAAAACATTCAGCACCTGTATACGCCAATTACCGGAACAATTAATGAAAAAGCGTCTCTTTTTGATCTGATTCACAAGCTTCACCCTACACCAGCTGTCGGCGGAGAACCTCGTGAACTTGCGCTGGAGTTTATTAGGAACGTAGAGCCGATGAACAGAGGCTGGTACGCCGCACCTGTAGGCTGGATCGACTGCAAAGACAACGGTGAATTTATCGTTGCCCTCCGTTCCGGTTTGATAGAACGCAATCAGGCGAGGTTGTTTGCCGGATGCGGCATAGTTGAGGATTCTGATCCGGAAAAAGAGTTTGAAGAAACACAAATTAAGCTGAGACCGATGCTTTCCGCTCTTGGAGGAATGTAGTGATGACGAACCCAATTACGAATTATATTGGCTGCTTTATGAATGAGCTTGCTGTCAGCGGAGTTAGCGAAGCGGTCATTTGTCCCGGATCCAGATCAACGCCGCTTGCTATCATGGCCAGCGCCCACCCGGAAATACATACGCATGTGCTTATTGATGAACGCTCGGCGGCATTTTTTGCGCTCGGCTTGGCTAAAGCGAGCGGGAAGCCGGTCATGCTCATATGTACCTCCGGAACAGCAGGGGCAAATTTTTATCCCGCAATTATCGAAGCCAATTACTCAAGAGTGCCGCTTGTCATCGTGACAGCTGATCGTCCGCATGAGTTGAGGGATGCAGGTGCACCTCAGGCCATAGATCAGCAATTTTTGTACGGCAACTTTGTTAAATGGTTCACAGACTTGGCTCTGCCTGAAGAGCGTGAAGAAATGTTACCCTATGTTCGGCGAATTGCGTTAAGAGCCGGAAGTGAGGCTGCAAGGCACCCAAGAGGGCCTGTGCATGTCAATGTTCCATTGAGAGAACCACTAATGCCAGACTTGGAGTCACTTCCTTTCGAAAAAGAAAAAACTGCAAACAAACAGCTGCATATAAGAAACCGTATAGTTGAGACGAAGATCGAATTCTTTGAGACTCTTATTCCAGAGCTTGAGAAACGTAAAGAAGGCTTGATTGTTTGCGGAGAGCTGGCTGATGATGAAACGAGAGAATTTGTTTTAAAGCTTTCCCGGCATTTAAAATACCCAATTCTGGCGGATCCTTTATCCAATTTACGAAATAGCGGTCATGATGCAAGCACAATTATTGACGCATATGATTCATTTTTAAAAGATGAAACAATTCAGGAGTTTATTTTTCCGGAAATTGTCATACGGTTTGGGCCAATGCCAGTATCAAAGCCGCTGTTTCAGCTGTTGCAAAAGCATCCGGAAATTAGCCAAATCGTTGTTGATCCGGGAGGAGGATGGAGGGATCCGACCTTAAATAGCACATGGATGCTAAACAGCAGTGAAGAGGTGTTTATCCAAACAGTTCTTGAACATGCTGAACCAAATGATGATTCAACATGGGTGAAAAAATGGAAGTTTGTAAATGACAGATTTCGTTTTCATTTGAAACGCATGGACCTGGAGGATGATTGGTTTGAGGGCAAGGTTTATCAAGTCCTTCAACCGCTGATTCCTGATAATAGTTCAGTCTTTTTAGGAAACAGCATGCCGATCCGAGATGCAGATACATTTTTTGGAACGGAAAACCGTTCTTATCGGCTGTTTGCAAACCGAGGGGCTAATGGGATTGATGGAGTTGTTTCCACCGCTATTGGGGTCAGAGAGGCGACGAAGAGACCAGTGACTTTAGTGATCGGCGATTTGTCCTTTTACCATGATTTAAATGGTTTGCTCGCTTGCAAAACTCTTAATATTCCATTGACCATTATATTAATTAATAATGATGGCGGAGGTATTTTTTCATTTCTGCCGCAGTCTACTGAAAAAATATATTTTGAATCATTATTCGGCACACCGACAGGGCTCGAATTTGAACATGCGGCAAAACTTTATGGAGGATATTATGTGGTGCCTGATTCATGGGAGCAATTCATTAAAGTCTACAAATCAAGCGTAAATTCCCCTGGCCTGCATGTAATCGAAGTGAAAACAAACCGGGAGAATCGTGTGGAAATCCATCGAAATTTGCTGCAAAAAGTTTCCCGGGAAATAAGAAAAGAGTGGCCGTTTTGAGAATCACTTTAGCAGATGGTGTCACTTATGAATTATACGACAATAATAAAAAGTCAGCTGAAACGATTCTTTTTTTTCATGGATTTACTGGCAGTGCAAAAAGCTGGGAGCCGATGGAGCCGTTGCTGAGCGATAAACGAATCATTAGGATTAGCTTGCTTGGACACGGAGGGACTGACAGCCCGGTTGATAGCAAAAGGTATTCAGCCCATCGCCAGGCACAAGATCTGTTAGAGTTGATCAAATCATTGCAGCTTCACAAAGTTTGTCTGATCGGTTATTCTATGGGGGGCAGGCTCGCACTGTATTTCTCCATGCTTTATCCTGGCCGTGTGTCCAGACTTATTCTGGAAAGCAGTTCTCCAGGACTCATGTCGCTTCACGAACGAAAGGCAAGAATTGCACAAGACCGGAAGCTTGCTGATTTATTAGTCAATGAAGGGCTTTCGAAGTTCATTGATTATTGGGGAAATATCCCTCTGTTTGATTCGCAAAAGCGGTTACCTAAAAGAGTAAGAAATCAACAGCAAACAGAGCGGCTGAATAATAATCCGATCGGTCTTGCAAATAGCTTGTCGGGCTTTGGCACGGGAGCACAGCCTTCCTTATGGGGAAAGCTGCATGAGGTGAAAATTCCTGTCCTGCTCATTACTGGGCAGCTGGATGAAAAGTTTTGCCGCATAAATAAGAAACTCGATAAAAAGCTTGAGAATAGCTGCTTGCAGATATTTGAACATGCAGGCCATACGGTTCATTTGGAATGCCCTGAGGCGTTCGGAAAACTGGTTAATGAGTTTGTCTCATAATATGAAGGAGGTTCAATCATGGGAGTGGAATGGATAAAGGAAAGAGACTATGAAGACGTTATATATGAAAAATATAATGGAATCGCGAAAATAACGATTAATCGGCCGGAAGTACATAATGCTTTTCGTCCAAAAACGGTGACTGAATTAATTGATGCGTTTGCTTATGCAAGAGACGACTCGGAAATTGGTGTTATTGTTCTTGCAGGAGCAGGAGACAAGGCATTTTGCTCAGGAGGAGACCAAAAGGTTCGCGGCCACGGAGGGTACGTCGGAGATGATCAGATTCCCCGCTTGAACGTATTAGATCTGCAGCGCTTGATCCGAGTGATTCCAAAACCGGTAGTGGCAATGGTTTCAGGTTATGCCATTGGAGGCGGCCATGTTCTTCATATCGTATGTGACTTAACGATTGCTGCGGATAATGCCATCTTTGGACAAACCGGACCGAAAGTCGGCAGCTTTGATGCGGGATACGGTTCAGGCTATTTAGCACGTATTGTAGGCCACAAAAAAGCGCGGGAAATATGGTACCTTTGCCGCCAGTACAATGCGGAAGAAGCAAAGGAAATGGGTCTGGTAAACACAGTCGTTCCGCTTGAAAAATTGGAAGAGGAAACGATCAGTTGGTGCGAGGAAATGCTTGAAAAGAGCCCGACAGCCCTTCGTTTTCTTAAGGCTGCTTTTAATGCAGATACCGACGGCTTAGCCGGTTTGCAGCAGTTTGCCGGAGATGCTACTCTTCTATACTACACAACGGATGAAGCCAAGGAAGGCCGTGATTCTTTCAAAGAAAAAAGAAAACCGGACTTCGGCCAATTCCCGCGTTTTCCTTGATCAATCGAAATGTATAAATTGCAAGAAACAGCCTGGTTTGACCTGAGCTGTTTCTTTTTCAATATTTGATAGTTGTGGTGATGAAATATGCAAGTTCAACCCAATTGGTTGAAGCAAAGATCTGAATTGACGCCGGACAGGACAGCAATCATCTTTGCCAACGAACATCTGACGTTTTTCGAGCTGAATCAGAAAGCAAGGAACATGGCTTTTCAACTGCAAACATTCATACGAGCGGCAGAAAGAAATACCATTGCTATATTGCTTGAGAATCATATAGAGACTGTCATCTTCATTCATGCCTGTTTCCTTTCCGGCTGCAAATTGGTATTGTTAAATACGAGGCTGACAAAAGCCGAACGGGATTTTCAAATAAAAAATTCACAGGCGAGCCTATTGGTGACAGAAGAAAAATGGCTGGAAGACCACAGACAAAATTGCGAAACGGTCCTTCTTTCCCACTTGAAATCACTAAAAGCTGATGATGGGGATCTTTTGTTTGAAATAGACTTGGCAGAGACAGCAACGATCATGTATACATCAGGAACGACCGGATCTCCAAAGGGAGTGGAGCAAACCTTCGGAAATCATTATTTCAGCGCAGTTTCATCTGCATTAAACCTTGGACTTTCTGATCACGATAAATGGCTGATTGCACTTCCGCTCTTTCATATCAGCGGGTTATCCGCCTTATTTAAATCGGTCATTTATGGTATGCCGGTTATTTTGCATAAAAGATTTGAAACGGAAGAAATCAATAGATCCATAAATGAGCACCGAGTTACGATGATTTCTGTCGTACAAACGATGCTTACGCAGCTGGTGCAGTCTGTGAACCGAAGCCCGGAGTCATTAAGGTGCGTATTGCTTGGAGGCGGACCAGCCCCCCTTAAGCTTTTGGAAGACAGTAAACAAAAAGATTTCCCCGTGTACCAATCTTACGGAATGACTGAGACAAGCTCGCAAATTGTCACACTTCCGCCTGAGTATAGTTTGGCAAAGCTCGGTTCTGCAGGGAAGCCGCTTTTTTCGTGTGAAATTAAGATCATGAAGGATGGGAAACCATGTGAGCCAAACGAGCATGGTGAGATCACTGTAAAAGGGCCGAATGTAATGAAAAGTTATTTTCATAATCAAAAGGCTACGGAGCAATCTTTTCAAAATGGCTGGTTTTTAACCGGCGATATGGGTTATTTGGATGATGAAGGTTTTCTTTATGTATTGGACAGAAGGTCTGATTTGATTATTTCAGGAGGAGAAAACATTTATCCTGCAGAAGTTGAAGCCGTTCTTCTGGCACACCCCAGCGTAAAGGAAGCAGGGGTTACGGGGACAGAAGACGATAGGTGGGGTAAAGTTCCTTGCGCTTTCATCGTCAGGAGAAGTTGGATCAATGAGGAAGAACTGTTAGAGCATTGCAAAAAAAAATTAGCAAAATATAAAATTCCTAAGCAAATTTATTTTGTAGATGAACTACCGAGGAACGCCTCAAATAAGCTTTTGAGAAACAAATTGAAGAACTTGCTTTAAAAAGGGGGAAACAGCCATACAAATTCGCACATTTACTCTTTACCACGTAACGATGAAGCTGAAATCACCATTTACATCGAGTCTTGAAACGCTGACAGACCGGAAATTCATTATTTTAGAAGCGGAAGACGAGTCTGGAAAAAAAGGCTGGGGAGAGGTTTCCGCTTTTTCCTCCCCTTGGTATACAGAGGAAACTCTCGAGACTTGCTACCACATGCTAAAAGATTTTTTTATTCCCGAGTTGATGGACGGCCAGGTTCACCATCCAACCGAAGTTCCAAAGCTTCTCGAAAAATACAGGGGAAATCGGATGGCAAAAGCAGGCGTGGAGGCGGCTTTTTGGGATCTCTACTCAAAACAAGAGGGACGCACGCTTAGCTCTTGCATTGGCGGCGTGAGAACACAAATACCTGCCGGTGTCGCAGTGGGAATGAACCGAATGGATACGATGTTATCGGAAATTCACGATCATTTGCAGGCAGGTTATAAACGGATCAAAATCAAAATAAAGCCCGGACATGATATAGAACCATTAAAAATTATTCGGGCGCATTTCCCGGGACTGTCAATTATGGCTGATGCCAATTCATCGTATCAGCTTAAGGATATAAGCGGAATTAAGGCACTGGACCAATTTGATTTAATGATGATTGAACAGCCTCTTGCCTATGATGACATCGTGGATCACCGCCACCTGCAAAAGCATATTAAAACGCCCATATGCTTGGATGAAAGCATCCTTAGTGCAGATGATGCGAGAAAAGCAATCGAGCTGGGCAGCTGCAAGGTAATTAATATTAAACCTGCCCGGGTCGGCGGATTGACAGAAGCGCTGAAAATTCATAAGGTTTGTAAAGAAAACAACATTCCGGTCTGGTGCGGAGGAATGGTCGAAACCGGAATCTCCAGAGCCCAAAACATCGCCTTGGCGAGTCTGTCTCAGTTTACTATTCCGGGGGACATCTCTTCTTCCTCTAGGTTTTGGGAAAATGATATTATCGAGCCAAATATAACTGTTGAAAATGGCTATATTCAAGTTCCACAATCTCCCGGCATCGGTTTCGATATAGATCAGTCAAGGCTTAGCAACTGCACTTCAAAAATCGATGTCTTTACAAAACAAAGAATGAGAAAGTAGAAACAGTATTTTTTCGTTTTGCGAAATCTTTTCCATAAACCTAAACTAAAGGTGCTTAGGAAAAATATCCCTTCTCGTCAGCCGGCTTTTCTTGAAAAAGCCGGTTTTTTTGTTTTTAACAATTTGTTCTTGACAGCTGAAAAAAAACAAATTAAATTTGCGTTAGGGAAACTTTTTGTCCTTAACGACTTTTTTATGAGTTTATTTAAATAATTGTCGTTAATCTAAAAAAAACGCATAGAATAATATCATCAATCATGGCTGATCCCAGTTTGGGTTTACTAAACAAGCAGGAAAAAAGAAGGGAGGAGAATACTAGTGAAAAAATTAGTTGCAGCAAGTTTTGCTTTTTTGATCGTATTATGTTTTTTATCAGCATGCGGGAGTAGTACAACATCGGAGAATGCAAACGATAAAATCCGTATCACAGCAACAATTGGCCAAATCGCTGATATTACTAATCATATTGGCGGAGAACATGTAGAAGTCGAATCGTTAATGGGCCCGGGTGTCGATCCCCATCTTTATAAAGCATCACAGGGGGATATCCAAAAGCTTATGGATGCTGATATTGTTTTTTACAACGGATTGCATCTGGAAGGAAAAATGGATGAAGTATTTGAAAAAATATCAAAGGGTAAGCCTGCAATACCTGCTGCCGAATCGATTCCAGACAATCAGCTGCTAGGTAACAAAGAAAATCCGGGTTTACATGATCCCCATGTTTGGTTTAGCATTCCTCGATGGATGTTCGTGGTAGATACGGTTGAAAAGGAGCTTTCCAAATTTCAGCCCGATTTGGCAGAAGAATTCAAGAAAAATGCTGAATCGTATAAACAAGAGCTGAAAGAGCTTGATGAGTATGCAAGAGAGCAAGTCGAAACGATACCGAAAGAAAGCAGGGTATTGGTCACTGCCCATGATGCCTTTCAGTATTTTGGCGAGGAATATGGTGTTGAGGTTATGGGTCTTCAGGGGTTGAGCACGGATTCAGAATATGGGTTAAAGGATGTACAAGAGCTGGTTAATGCTCTCACAGAAAGAAATATTAAAGCGGTGTTTGTGGAAAGCAGCATTTCGGAAAAATCGATAAATGCAGTTGTGGAAGGCGCAAAAGAAAAAGGGCATGAGGTATCAATTGGCGGAGAATTGTACTCTGATGCAATGGGTGAAGCCGGAACCGAAGAAGGAACGTATGCAGGAATGTTCAGGCATAACATAGATACCATTGTCTCTTCATTAAAATAGTTGAAAGGATGACGAAGAATGTATCCGGTAACGGTTGAAAATATGACGGTCGCGTATCATAAAAAGCCTGTTTTGCGGGACATTACATTCAATGTGCCCAGAGGAAAGCTGATTGGAATTGTCGGTCCGAACGGCGCTGGAAAGTCAACTTTGATTAAAGCCATACTGGGCTTGGCTCCAACAGCGTCCGGAAGTGTTCAGATTTTTGGAGAGCCCTACCACAATCAAAGGAAAAAAATCGGATATGTACCGCAAAGAGGTTCTGTGGACTGGGACTTTCCGACAAGTGCTTTAGATGTCGTCCTTATGGGCAGGTACGGACATATTGGCTGGATCAAGCGACCGAAAAAAACGGATATTGAAACAGCTAAAGCCTGCTTACAAAAAGTTGGCATGCTCGATTATCAGGATCGGCAAATCAGCCAGCTTTCAGGTGGACAGCAGCAGCGGGTTTTTTTGGCCAGAGCGCTTGCCCAAGATGCAGAAATTTATTTTATGGATGAACCGTTTGTTGGCGTCGATGCGGCCACAGAAAAAGCGATTATTGCTTTATTGAATGAATTAAAGGAAAAAGGAAAGACGGTATTGGTTGTTCACCACGATCTCCAAACCGTCGAAGAATACTTTGATTGGGTCCTCCTTTTAAATTTAAGAAAAATCGATTTTGGACCGACAGAAAAAGTTTTTCATATTGATAATTTGCAAAAAACGTATGGCGGCAAGCTCGCCTTTTTAGAAGATAAACAAGTAGCCGTTGAGAGAGAATAGGGGTGAAATTCTATGGATTATTTGCTTTTACAGCTGCAAAATCCGAATACACAATGGGTCTTGGCAGGAACTCTCCTATTAGGGATTGCAAGCGGAGTTCTCGGAAGCTTTATTTTGCTGAGAAAGCAAAGCTTGATAGGTGATGCTATGTCACACGCTGCGCTGCCTGGCGTTTGTCTTGCTTTTATAATTACCGGACAAAAGTCGCTGTTCTTCTTTTTAATTGGCGCTGCTGTGGCGGCACTGGCCGGTACCTACTGTATTCAGGCAATTACCCGGCATTCCAAAGTTAAAGAAGACGCAGCAATTGGCATTGTTTTATCCATTTTTTTCGGTATCGGAATTGTCCTTTTGACATTTATCCAGCAAAGGGGAACAGGAAATCAGAGCGGATTGAACTCGTTTCTGTTTGGTCAGGCGGCCTCCTTGGTGAGGGAGGATATTGTGATTATCGGGTTGATTTCTGCCATTCTCCTTTTCATCACCGGCTTGTTCTTTAAAGAATTTAAGCTGATTACGTTTGACTTTGCCTTCGCAAAAGGAATTGGATTGCCGGTATCATTTTTAAACGGATTGCTATTGATATTAATCATATGCGCGGTTGTCATCGGACTTCAAACAGTAGGTGTAATCTTGATGTCGGCTATGCTGATCACGCCGGCGATTGCCGCCCGCTATTGGACAAATCGTTTGCAGACGATGGTCATTCTCTCAGGAGTCATTGGCGGACTAAGCGGGATGCTTGGGACACTGCTCAGCACAACTGCAAAAGGGATGGCGACCGGTCCTCTTATTATCGTTGCGGCTACTTCATTTTTTATCGTGTCTTTGCTGTTTGCTCCAAAGAAGGGCCTTTTCGCCAGGGCATTGCATCAGATAAAACTAAGAAATCAGACGGCGATGGAGCAAGCATTGTTGTCACTTTACGACTTAACAGAAGAAGCTCAATCGTCAAAAGAACAGCTGCCGTTGTTTACCGAAGAGTTTATTAAAAGCAGGCGCAAAATAGGGAGTTTCCTTTTAAAAAGCAGCTTAAAGAGATTGGAGAAAAAGAATTGGATTCATTATGGTGCTGATTCCTCGTGGAGATTAACGACAACCGGAGTAGCCAAAGGGTATGAGCTGGCATTACGTTATCGTTTGTTTGAAATTTATCTTATGCATGAGATGGAATTTCAAAACGCGAATCTGAAAAATGACTCATTTGACTATGAAACTTTGTCTGAAGATATGAAAGCCCGGCTGTTCAACCTTCTCAAGCTCCACAAACTTCAGCCGACCTTATCACCTAAAAAGAGCTTAAAAGGGGGGTGACCAAATGAGCTATGAAGCTTGGATTATTGTTACCGGAATGCTTGTTGGAGTTACCTGTGCATTAATCGGGGCATTTCTCGTATTACGCAGGATGTCCATGCTGGCTGACGCTATTAGTCATACCGTTCTGTTGGGGATTGTCGGCTCTTTTTTAGTCACTCGCACACTTGACGGATTGCCGATGTTTATCGGAGCTGTTATCGTTGGTCTTTTAACGGCATTTTTTGTGCAGCTGCTCAATACAAACGGAGTTCAATCGGATGCAGCCATCGGCGTTGTGTTCACATCGTTGTTTGCGGTTGGAGTCATTTTGCTTTCGGTATATGGGGGAAATGTTCACTTGGATGTCGAGCATACATTAATGGGGGAAATTGCCTTTGTTCCATGGGATACGATTGAATTGTTTGGAAGAGATATTGGTCCGGGCGCTTTTTGGATGCTGGTTATCGTGTTAGTCATTAATGCTGCTATTCTTGCGCTCTTTTATAAAGAGTTTAAATTGGCCGCCTTCGATCCGGAAATGGCACTTGCAATTGGAATACCGGTCCTCGTTTTGCATTATTTGCAAATGGGGATGCTTTCGACTACGACTGTCGCTTCATTTGACTCTGTAGGAGCAATATTGGTGGTTGCGATGCTGATCGTTCCCCCCGCAGCTGCCTATTTACTGACCGATCGATTAATAACGATGCTTTTTTACAGTGCGGGAATTGGGGCACTGTCAGCAATAAGCGGATACTATGCTGCTTATCTATTGAACGTCTCCATCTCAGGTGCTATGACTTCGATGACTGGAGTTTTCTTCATCTTGGCTTTTTTCTTCGCTCCGTCTCACGGCGTGATAGCAAAACGAATGGTTCAGCGCAGGATTCGGCTTCAAACTGTCAAGGAAGGTAAAATGAAAGAAGTTTAATACCATTATCTGAGCAAGGATGACTTGGTGACACTGAGTCATCCTTCGAATTTTTATCTGATTAAAGTTTCTCCTATGAATAATCGCAAGCATCTATCATTTAATTATTTTCATTAATTCGGTATACTAAAGCGTAAACTATAATTATTAATCATGGAGGACAACGTAGCAATGAATAAGATTGATGAAACAAAAGATCTTATTATCAGGACATCAATGACGCTATTTAACCAAAAGGGGTATAGCCAGACTTCCATTCAGGACATTATGGAAGCGACTGGGCTGCCAAAAGGGGCGATATACAGAAGGTTTGAAAATAAAAATGATATTGTCTTAGCGACGTTTGAAAGTTCAGGCCATATACTGCACTCTTATTTTGCAAAAGCAGTCCAATCGGCCAATACTGCTGCAGAGAAAATTATCGCGATGTGTTATGTTTATGAAGACGCAGTGAATAATCCTCCTGTTCCCGGCGGCTGTCCGCTGCTTAATACAGCAATCGAAAGTGATTACGGTTTTCCCGAACTGCATGAAAAAGCTTCTGAAGCATACAATGAAACCCTGCTTTATATAAAATCAATTATTGACGAAGGCATTGGGAACAATGAATTTCATAAAAATGTCGATTCCCTTTCGCTCGCTTCGTTTATTTTTTCAGCAATTGAAGGAGCAATTATGGCTAGTCGTCTGGCTCTTAATAATGATCATATTTCCTATAGTATTCAACAAATCAAAACCCTTCTTAATCATTATTCTGCAGACAAATGAGGCATTGCCAGCCTCTGATACTTGTTCACTAAAGATTCAAGAATGGTAAGCCTGCGGCAGTAAATATCGTGTACAATAAAATATGCGGACCGGACCGTCCGGTCACAATTTTACTAAAAGGGGAATAAAAAATGAATGTCCAAATCGTATTATTCGATGGTTTTGATTTCATGGATGTGATCGGACCTTACGAGGTATTTATGGCTGCCAAGATGTACTCGCAAGAAGTAACTGTTGAATTTGTAAGTGCAGAAGGGAAAAGGCATGTGACTAGCGGGATGAATGGCCCCGGACTTCCCAGCAGCGGCAAAATTGATTTGGAACGAGAAGGGATTCTCGTTATTCCCGGGGTGTTTGCCAGCGTGAACGACAATGGGCCAAATTCGTTCATAGCTTTATTGAAACGGGCGATGGAAACTGATTTGATTCACTTTTTAAGAGAAGCGCTATACAGAACTGACTTAATCGTATCACCGGTTTGCGGCGGAACGCTAATCCTTGCCATGGACGGCTTGTTGGAAGGGCGCCATGCTGTCACACATCATATGGGAATGGAGTTTTTAGGGGCAACCGGCGCTATACCTGTTCATGCACGAGTTGTAGATGATGGCAATGTAGTGAGTGGAGGAGGTGTAACATCGGGGCTTGATCTTGCCTTATATTTGGTAGAACGAGAATTAGGTCCTCGTATTGCTCATGCAATTGAACAGTTGTTTGAGTATGAGCAAAGAGGAACTGTGTGGAAAGCAATCGGAATGGCGCCGATTGACAGCGAAGACAGTCATCCTGAGTCAATTTCTGTCTTGAATGAATCAGTAGTTCCGACTCCCGGAAAGGCAAATATCGAAAAAAACAGGATGTTTGATGGAAAATGGAACACAATCATATCTACTCCAATAGGAAAGCTTCCTGTTATTCTCAACATTACAACTGAGGATGGGCGTATTTACGGAACAGCTCAGCAGGAGGACGAGATTGTAGAATTTGCAAATCCTGTTTTACATAATGATCAGCTGGAGTGGTCCTTGAGTATTCGAAAGCCCATTCGTTTAAACTTAAAGTTTTCGGTTATTGTAACCGGAAGTACAATGAGCGGTTCTGCCAAAGCAGGTTTATTGCCAGCTTCAAAATTAGTTGGAAATCGTATGTAGTAAGGAAAATGATCAACATTTTGCAAATATATAGGAGGTATGAACCGTGTTTCAGCTTTTGCTTTTTCTTCATGTGACAAGCGCACTTTTCCTTGGAAGCTATCTGGTTTTGCCATGGTTAATGAAGCAATGCTACCTGCGTTCTGGTGATGAATTCAAGGGATTTCTTCAATCTGTATTGAAATTCACTCGTTCTGCCCATTATGCCTTAATCGGCCTTTTGATCACTGGGTTTTTGATGATTGTATTACGATCGGCATTTCCATCTGTCCTATGGATCACCATAGCTATTGGATTGCTATTGGGAATTGGCGCCATGATTGGGATGATAGATAAAAAATTTAAACAGATTCTCAAATCTGATCATCCCAAACAGTTGATGAGCGATCAGGCAAGAACGCTAAATCTTTATAGCTGGATGGCCTTTTTTTTCATACTAGCTTCAATTGTTATTATGACCAATCCAAGGCTGCTCGCTTAAAATTAAAATGGGAGATATGAAATGAAATCATTGAGTAAAGGGTTAAACATATTTCTTTTTATTATTTCAGTTATGTGGGTTTTGCATACTTTCTCAAAAAATTTTATGATTGATCCTAATTTTGAACGTTTTTTATCCCGAAAAGATTTTCCAATACAAAACGAAGGTCTTTGGATCCTCATGATTCGGATTCATATCGTGTTGGCACTTATCGCGCTTCTTACGGGACCTGTTGCACTGATAAAAAGAATAAGAGTCAAACGTTTGCCGGTACATCGCTGGTTTGGACGAATTTATGTACTCTCTATCATTCTAAATTATATTCCTGGATTGTACGTTTCATTATTTGCTACCGGAGGGCTCCTTAGCACCGCTGGATTTTTTATTTTAAATACGTTGTGGCTGTGCACAACGCTTATCGGGTACAGAGCGATTAGAAAAAAACGGATGATTCCCCACAGTCAATGGATGCTTCGCAGCTTCTTCCTTTCATTTGCTAATATGACGATCTACATCATCGTAGCAATTTTCCATAATGCTTTGAACTTTCCATATGCCTATTCTTACACAATGGCATCGTGGATGTGTTGGATACTTAATCTGCTGCTTGCCGAAATGATTATTAAGAAGAATTTGAATGTAAAAAGGGCGGCACATTAATCCGCCCTCTTTTTTTCTTATCAATCCTGATAAAGCTCATACTCATACATCGTCTGCCCGATCCATTGATCGATTTCTTTTGGCAGTTCGTTTAAGCATCCAAATTCGTAATCCCACAGGTTGGCAAAGGAATTTACGGCCTTGTGAAAAGAAGGTTCACTAGTGTCTTTGACTTCCTGCTCGAAAGAAGCCAGCAGCATTTCCAGCATTTCTTTGTTCACCGTTTGGCCTCCTTTTAATGTTTCTCTGGCTTAAAGGTTTTGCAATCTGTTTCTTCGCTGGTTTCCGCTTTATCACCAGTGTGGCTGACAACATAAATGGCGTCGGCGGTACATTTATTGCCGTCACCCCAGTAGGAGCAGTTGTTTACTTCACATAGTATTCTTTCCAAATGCAAAACACCTCCTGTTCTTTTTTAGCTTTTCCTCATTCCGGCTGTTTAATGTAGCGTTTGTCATTCATAATCATTTTCCAGAAAAAATAAAAACCAGGAAATAAAATGACAAATCCAACGATATACGACACAAAAAGCGCACGGAAGGTTGCCGGGTCTGTAAAACCGGACTGAATCGTAACGTCGGGATAGATCATGTATGGCAAATGGGCCCTGCCATATACATAGCTTGCCAAAAAATATTGGATCGTAATCGCAACGACAGCAAGCCGCGGCTTACCCAATCGTTTTCCGAGCCGCTTATTTGGCAAAAAAAGAGCCACACCTGCAATGAGAAACATAAGCAAGGACGTAAATAGCAATGGGAGGTCGGTCATCATGCGATCATAAAGCCAAGGCGCTTCTGTTCGAAGTGTGAGCATAATGAAAATAGCCATGACCAGTGAAAGCGGACCGGAAACAAGTGCATTTTTCCGATAAATCAGATAGGCATGCCGTTCTTCAGCGACATTTGAAAAATCGGCAAGTAATAAAGACGAAAGAAAAAGGGTGCTGAATACTGCAAATCCGATAAACGAATACACATTCGGGCTTGAAAATAATTCGGCAGCATTCAGGCTGTAGATACCATTTTCTCTTTCAATAAATGTGCCGTGAGTGACGGGCAAGACAAGTATTAAGAAAGAGGGGATGAGAAATCCGGTGATGCCTGATATATAAGTAAGGGCCTTCTCGTAATCCTTCGCTACATGGGAAAAAACCAAAAATCCGCTTCTTAGTGCCAAAAGGAGCAAAATAATGCTTCCGGGAATAAGCAGCACAGTTCCTAAAACAAAGGTAGCTCCAGGAAAAAAACTAAACAACGCAACGACAATGGCTACGATAAAAACGTTTGTAACCTCCCACGTTGGCGATAAGTACCGGTTTGCAATATTTGTCGCTTTCGTTTTTTCGTTATTGATATAGACCATTGACCAGAACCCTGCACCAAAATCCATACTCGCCATAACAGCGTAAATAAAAACAAACCCCCATAAAACCGTGATTGCCAGGATTACATCTGTGACTCCATTCATCACGACATCAAGCACCTTCTTTCTAATCGATTATGATTGTTCTGATGGCAATTCCTTTTCAACAGGGTGCCGCTTAAAGTAATAGGTAAGCACAAAAATAACTGCCGCTCCCAATATCAGATAGACGATGAGGAACAACGTAAATAAAGCGGCTATGGAACCTGACGTCGTGACAACATCCGCTGTTTTTTGGATGTGATAGATTACCCAAGGCTGCCTTCCTGTACAGGCGAAAATCCAGCCAAATTCGATTCCAAGCATGCTAAGCGGTCCGGCGGTCACGAAGACGAGTAACAGCCATGTTGGAAACCGGTCTTTTTTTAATATTTTTCTCCATGTAAAGCCGATAATGGAATAAAGAATAAGCAGCATTCCGATTCCGACCATACTGTTAAAAAGCGTATGGATGAACAAAGGAGGCCATTCATCTCTCGGAAAATCGTTTAAGCCTTTTACTACTGTGTCAAAGCTGTCGGCTGCCAAAAAACTCAATGCCCAAGGAATTTCGATCGCCCATTTGACTTCTTCTGTTTCTTCATCTGTAAATCCGCCAATCGCAAGCGGTGCATGTGACGTGGTCTCAAATAATCCTTCTGCTCCTGCTAGCTTCTCCGGCTGATATTCGTGAAGGAGCTGGGCAGATTCATGGCCGTTTAAGGCAGTTAAAATCGAAAAAATGCCACCTACGATTAAGCTCATAAGCAAAGCCTTTCTATGAAATCGATACACGCTCTCATTATATTTGCTCTTCAGCATTTTAAAGGCAGATATTGAAGCAATTACGAAAGCGCCAGTCATAAAAGCTGAAACAACAACGTGTCCCGCGGTGGTAAAAAAGCTGGGATTAAAAAAAGCAGCCCATGGATTCACGTCCACGACTTCCCCGTTATCCAGCCGGAATCCCGTAGGTGTCCCTTGGAAGGCATGGACATTCGTAATTAGTACGGCTGATGCGGCGGCCCCAATCAAAACAAACGTAACGGCGATGATTCTCATAAACGGCGTCAGCCTGTCAGCCGCATACACATAGATCGACATAAACAAGGCTTCAACAAAAAATGCATAAATTTCAATTTGAAAAGGAAGAGACATAACCTTACCTATGACCTCCATAAATCCAGGCCAAAGCAAAGCAAGCTGTGTACCGGCAATCGTCCCGGTCGGAATCGCTACTCCCAGCAAAACGGCCTGGCCTTTCGTCCATCGTTTTGCCATAATCGCATAATGCTGATCCTTTGTTTTTTGATATAGAAGCTCGGCTGTTAAAATCATTAAAGGGAGCCCGACTCCAAGAGAAGCAAATATTATATGAAAGCCCATAGTTGTTCCGAATAAGCTTCTTGCCAAAATTAAATCATCCACATCGTTCCCACCCCACCTTTTAATATTGTTAGTGTTTGCAGCAAATAGCGGAATATTCCATTCATTTGACAAAAAAAGCTAAAAGTAATAAAATATATAACGTAATGATTACGATTTAGAAAGGGTGCTTTATTTTGAAACAAAACATCCATCCGCAAAATCATGAAGTCATATTCTATGATGTAAACAGCGGATATAAATTTTTGACCCATTCAACGAAAACTTCAAGTGAAACGATGGAATGGGAAGATGGGAAATTATATCCTGTGATAAAAGTAGAGGTTAGCTCAGATACTCACCCATTTTATACCGGCCGCCAAAAATTCAATGAAAAAGGCGGAAGGGTCGAGCAATTTAAGAAACGTTATAACATGTAAAAAACCAAGCCCTTATGAAGGCTTGGTTTTGTTTTTGTTACAAGGAAATTAAGAAATCTGGAACTGTGATATTTGTTCGTTTGAGAAAGTTCGTTTAATTATTGGGAGAAGGGCATGATTCAAAGCCCCATATGTGTTCTCTAAGATTAAAAGAAGGAAAAGAGCCAGAGAAAAGTCCATCAACGGGGTTCTGAAGGACAAAAAGAAGGGTAAGATCCAGAGAAAAGTCCATCATCAGGGTTCTGAAGGACAAAAAGAGGGAAAAGATCCAGAGAAAAAGTCCATCAACGGGGTTCTGAAGGACAAAAAGGAGGGAAAGACCCAGAGAAAAGTCCATCATCGGGGTTCTGAAGGACAAAAAGAGGGAAAAGAGCCAGAGAAAAACCTTCATAAGAATTCTGAAGGCTTTTTCAATGCTCAACATGGTTGCCTATAAAAAAATGAGCCAGTCCATAGACTGACTCATTTCTACTTAGTTCGAAAGTGCTTTTTTCAGCGTATCAAGGTTTTTTTGCATCAGGCTGAAATAATCTTCGCCGTTTTTCTCATCTTCTTCTGATATGGATTCTAGATTATGAAGCGTAAGACTGTCAGCCCCAATTTCATTTTTGACGATAGTCGAAATTTTGCTTGTGACATTGCTTTCGAAAATGACATATTTAATATCGTGTTCCTTTGCTGTTTCAACAAGTGTTTGAAGCTCCTTCTGTGAAGGCTCCTGGGTTGGTGAAAGGCCTAATACACTGATTTGCTCTATGCCATATCGCTCATGCCAATATCCGTAAGCAGCATGAGAAACTAAAATTTCTTTTTTATCAGCTTTTTTCACAGTTTCTTTAAATTCGGTATCGAGCTGTTCAAGCTCTTTTTTCAACGAATTGAAGTTTTCTGTATACGTTTTTTCATGATCTGGATCCATTTTTGTCAATGAATTCTTAATGTTTTCCGCTATTTGGATTGATAAGACAGGATCAAGCCATACGTGGGGATCTTTATCATGGTGATGTCCTTCTTCTTCGTGTCCTGCTTCACTTTCATGATTATGCTCTGCTTCATCTCCATGATCATGTGCTTCTTCACCCTCATGAGCATGTTCTTCGTCTTCTGATAAAAGTTCAATGCCTTCACCAGCTTTTACGATGTTGACATCATTGCTTTTTAAAGATTCAGCAGCTTTATCGGCAAATCCTTCTTCCCCTACACCTGAATAGATAAATGCATCTCCTTCTGCCATTTCAACGAGCGTTTTGGAGCTCGGTTCATACGTGTGAGCATCTGCATTCGGAGGATAAATGCTTGTTACATCGACATAATCACCGCCAATTTTCTTCGTGAAATCCTCCAGCGGATAAATGGTTGTATATACTTTCAGCTTATCGTCATTGGTTTTTGAGCTGTTTCCTGAATCATTACTGCAGCCGGCAAGTGCAGCAGCAAGTATAAGGGCAGCTGCGAACCCGAATCGTTTCTTCATTATTTATCTCCTCTCAAAATCAGTATGATTCCGATTTGTCATTGTCTGTAGATATTCTATCGTAATGGTTACGATTTGAAAAGAGGTTTTTTAAAATTTATGAATAATAGAGCGGGATAATTCTAATTGTAAAATGACTAAAAAACAAGTTATGTGCTATGATATAAAATAAAAGTTGATGATCTGTGTATAAAGGGAGAGAAATCAAAATGAGCTTATTAGAAGATATTTTGGAATTTAACGAACAATTTGTTGAAAAAAAGGAATATGAAAAATTCGAAACCACAAAATTTCCTAATAAAAAAATGGCTGTTTTAACCTGTATGGACACAAGGCTGGTTGAGCTTCTTCCTCATGCGATGAATGTGAAGAACGGAGATATTAAGCTGGTTAAAAGTGCAGGGGCTCTCGTTTCCCATCCGTTTGGAAGCATAATGAGGAGTTTGCTTGTTGCAATATACGAACTTAAGGCTGACGAAATATGTGTAGTCGGGCACCATGATTGCGGAATGAGCAAGATCGACAGCGGCGCTTTTTTGGAAAAAGCCGTTGAAAGAGGGATTCCAGAAGAACGTATTCAAATGCTTAAGTATGCGGGAGTCGATCTCGATACATGGCTGAAAAGCTTTCATACCTGCGAAGACAGTGTACGGGACAGCGTAGATATGATTAAGAACCATCCGCTGATGCCGCGGGATGTACCTGTTCACGGGCTCGTTATTGATCCGTCCACAGGAAAGCTTGATCTGGTCGTAGACGGGAACAAAAAATAATTACTTCTTTTTTTCCGGCACAGGATCGACCCCGCCTGGATGAAAGGGATGGCACTTTAGAATTCGTTTAATCGTCAGCCATCCTCCTTTGATCACGCCGTGTGTACGAATCGCTTCAATACCGTAATTGGAGCATGTCGGGTAAAATCGGCAGCTTGGGGGAGTAAGCGGTGAAATTGTTTTTTGATACAGCTGTATGAGCATCACGAATAGTTTTCCCAATACGAACACGTCCTTTTAAGCCTCATTATACGAAAAACGAAAAATAAATGCATCACCAATGAATTCAAACATTAATATGTTAAACTTGATAATAAGAATGACAGATAGGAGTGAAGCAATATGCCTTCAGTTGAAAGCTTTGAGCTTGATCATATAGCAGTGAAAGCGCCATATGTCAGGCATTGCGGAGTGCATAAAGTTGGAACAGACGGCGTAGTCAACAAATTCGATATCCGTTTTTGCCAGCCGAACAAACAGGCGATGAAGCCAGATACAATTCATACTCTTGAGCACTTATTGGCATTTACGATTCGCACGCATGCGGAGAACTACAGCCATTTTGATATTATCGATATTTCGCCGATGGGATGCCAGACGGGATACTATCTAGTTGTGAGCGGGGAACCTTCCGTTGAAGAAATTATTGACCTTTTGGATGCAACGATGAAGGAAGCCGTCGAGATCGAGGAAATACCTGCCGCCAACGAAAAACAATGCGGGCAGGCGAAGCTTCATGATTTAGATGGAGCGAAACGATTCATAAGATTTTGGCTGAGCCAAAGCAAAGAAGACCTTTTAAAGGTGTTCGGATAATGACGAAAGGAGCCTTTTTCTTTACATGAGAAAAAGGCTTTTTTTCATAAAAACACCTTGCTTATTGTTTATGCCTTTCGATTTTTTTAATCGGAATATAAAACGGTGGTTTTTGTGCATGATAAAACGGGTATAAGTAAACCAGAATAAACAAGGAGGAAGAGAGCATGTCTGAGAGATTAAATGAAGCAGTCAATAAGCAAGTTGCAAACTGGACCGTTATGTATGTAAAGCTACATAACTATCATTGGTATGTAAAAGGGAAGGACTTTTTCACCCTGCATGAAAAATTTGAAGAGCTTTATACCGAGGCAGCTACATATATCGATGATTTGGCAGAAAGGCTGCTTGCTCTAGACGGCGCTCCAGTCGCTACGATGAAGGAAAGCTTGGAGCTTGCCTCTGTCAAAGAAGCGAATGGAAATGAAAACTCTGAGCAAATGGTTCAGAGTATCTATGATGACTTTTCCATTATCGGCGAAGAGTTGAAAAGCGGAATCGGGCTGGCAGAAGAAGTGGATGATGAAACGACTGGTGACTTGCTGCTTTCGATACACCGCACAATTGAAAAACATAACTGGATGCTAAAAGCGTATCTTGGGAACTAGTCTAGATAGAAGATCGGTCTTAACCGGTCTTTTATTTATGGCTGAATTCCGAAAAATAACGCAAGATTTCATGCTAATTCGACATACTAAAGGAAAAACAAACGATAGGAATGAAGTCGTTGGAGAAAAACACGTATTATGTGTCCCTTGTCGGCCAAATGATATCCCAATCACCGGATGCTTCATCCTGGGACTTCAAAATTTTGGCCACACCTGATGAGATTCGCCAGCTGAGAGCGCTTTTTGACCAATTGTATTCATCCGACGTCAAAGGTTACTTGCGATCTCATATTCCTTTCTTGGAATACCATAATGATCAGCCAAATGATGACACCGACCATACGGCAAATCAAATTTACCGTCTTCTCTATGATTTAGGTGATGAAAATACGCGGGAGTTTATCAATGACGAGGTGCTCAGGTCAGCGAAGAAGGAATAAAGAACATCGGTTTTGGCTCTTCACGGAGGCGGTGATATGGTATGATATAGAAAGGAAGAAGGAAAGGAATTAGAGGGAATTTTTATGTTTACATTTAAGGATTATTATCGAAATACGGTTCATCTTTCCTTTGAAGAGGAGCCTTTTTCTAAAGCTCCCGGCCATGTATGGGTCATATGCCGCTACCGCGGGAGCTGGCTTTTAACGGATCACGGCGACAGAGGGTATGAATTTCCCGGAGGCAAAATTGAGCCGATGGAGAAGGCAGAGCAAGCAGCAGTGCGCGAGGTAAAAGAAGAAACGGGAGCTATTGTGGAAGAGCTGTCTTACATAGGTCAATACAAGGTTTTGGGTAAAGAAAAAATGATTATTAAAAATATATACTTTGCCCGTATCGATAAAATAGAAAAACAATCGACATACTATGAAACAAAAGGACCGGTTTTGCTTAAAGAGCTTCCAGAAAACATTAAAAAAAACCAACGATACAGCTTTGTCATGAAAGACGGTGTTCTTACGCACAGTATGAAACGGCTGGTGCAAAATGGATGGATTACTGAATAGCATTTGACTCGGGACAAACCGGGTTTTTTAATTTTTTAGGAGTGTAGGGTATGTGGATCAACAAAACTAGGTTTCCTTCTTCAAACCAACATGTCCGCTTGTTTGTCGTTACATATTTATCGCAAGGATTAAAGGTGAAGGGATTACTGGCTGAACCTTGCAAAGAAGGAAAGCACGATGGCTTTTTATATCTGCGCGGCGGTATAAAAAGTGTGGGTATGGTTCGTCCCGGTCGAATTATTCAATTTGCTTCACAGGGTTTTGTCGTACTTGCTCCTTTTTACAGAGGGAACCAAGGCGGGGAAGGGAATGAGGATTTTGCCGGAGAGGATCGGGAAGACGCTTTTTCGGCTTTTCGTATGCTTCAGCAGCATCCTAGTGTACATACGGATCGAATACATATTTTTGGCTTCTCGCGGGGCGGTATCATGGGAATATGGACGGCCATCGAAATGAAACACGAGGTTTCTTCCTTTGTTTCTTGGGGAGGAGTAAGTGATATCGCTTGTACCTATAAAGAGCGAAAGGACTTAAGGCGAATGATGAAAAGAGTGATAGGGGGAAATCCAAGCAAAGTGCCGGATGAGTATGATTTTCGCTCCCCTTTTCAAAAGCTTCATCACATGAGAGCTCCTGTATTGCTCATTCACGGTCTTCTCGATAAAAATGTATCGATTGAGCATTCCTATCGTCTTGAACGTGCGCTCGCTGAACATGGAATTCCGGTCACTGCTTGGTACAAGCCTGATTATACACATTATTTTCCCCCGCAAGAAAATCGGAAAATCGTTCGGCAACTCACTGCATGGATGAAAGCTCAGGAAAACGCCGGCGTAATACGTTAATCTAAGTTACAATAGAGGGAAAGAGGAGGAAATGAACATGGGCATGCCGGTTGAGTTGAATACGGTGATTGTAACGAAAGGAAATGAAAAGCGCCTAAATGATGAAAATCTCTTTGTACTTGTGAAAGAAGGCTATCGCCTTTATCCGCTTGACATTCCGTTGGAAGTCAGAAAAACAATTGAAGGCGAAAAAATCGGAACAGCCTATATTGAAAAGCTTGAGCTTGAACAGAAAAAAACACGTTTGACTTATAAATTAGTTTCACTTCATTCAACCAATTAAAGCTGGCGATATGATTCGCCAGCTTTTGTCTTAGTTTGGCCCGCCTTTTTCTTTAATAGCGGAAGGTATATTGGAGAACTTTTTAAAATTCAGCTTAAATTCATTGGCTAAAAATCGGGCTTTTTCCTGATATTCTTCTTGGGAAAACCAGGTTTTTTCCGGAAAGAGCACATCATCGGGAACACCTGGAACATGAATCGGGATATGAAGACCGAATACATCATCTTTAATCATTTCAGTATGATTCAATTCTCCATCAAGAGCTGCCCTCACCATAGTCCTTGTATATTTCAGGCTCATTCTCTTTCCGACTCCGTATCCACCGCCAGTCCACCCAGTGTTAACCAGAAAGACTTTTACGTCATGCTGTTCAATTTTATCGCCCAGCATTTTAGCATAGACATGAGGAGGAAGTGGAAGAAATGGCGAACCGAAGCATGTTGAGAACGTTGTTTCCGGAGATGTAACCCCTCTTTCCGTTCCCGCAAGCTTACTCGTATATCCGCTTAAAAAGTGGTACATTGCCTGTTCCTTTGTTAATTTGCTAATCGGAGGAAGAACGCCGAACGCGTCTGCGGTTAAAAATACAATTGCCTCCGGGTGCCCGGCAATGCTTGGCTTTAAACTATTGTTAATTGCATCGATAGGATAGGCAGCACGAGTGTTTTCTGTGTAAAATGTATCATTGTAGTCCGCGGCATGTGAGATTTCATCGATCATCACATTTTCAAGCACTGAGCCGAAGCGGATGGCATTAAAGATTTGTGGTTCATTCTCTTCGGACAGATTAACACATTTCGCATAGCAGCCGCCTTCAATGTTAAAGACATCTGTATTTGACCATCCGTGCTCGTCATCACCAACCAGCTTTCGGTTTGGATCAGCAGAAAGAGTCGTTTTTCCTGTCCCTGACAGTCCGAAGAAAAGCGCAACATTTCCTTCGGGTCCTACATTTGCCGAACAATGCATCGGTAAAATGCCGCGTTCTGGCAAAAGATAATTCATGACGGAGAAAACGGATTTTTTCATTTCTCCTGCATATTCTGTTCCCCCGATCAAGATGACTCTCCTTTTAAAAGATATGATGATAAACGTCTCTGAATGAGTCCCATCGATTGCCGGATCCGCCTTGAAATTAGGTGCAGAGATAATTGTAAATGAGGTTTCGACGGTCTTGTAGTCAGATGTACCCGGCCGGATAAATAATTGTCTCGCAAATAAATTATGCCACGCTAATTCATTAATAACTGTAATCGGTATGCGATATTTTTCATTAGCTCCTGCAAATCCTTCAAACACAAATAATTCCTCGCGCTGTTTTAAATAATCGGTCACTTTTGTGTAAAGCTTATCAAATGCCGTTTCTGAGAACGGCTGATTTACTGCTCCCCAATCAATGTTTTCCGTTGAGGAAGCTTCTTCAACGATAAATTTGTCTTTAGGCGACCTGCCGGTATATGCGCCAGTCGTCGCTCTAATCGCTCCAGTGGAAGTTAAGATCCCTTCATTTCGAAAAAGAATTTTTTCAACAAGCTTGGGAACGGATAAATTGAATTTCGTGTTTTCGCCGGTTAACAATGATTGCAGCTCACTTTTCATTTCCAATGGAGTCATATTTACCTTCCTTTACACATTATTTTATAGCAAATTTAAAAATAGTATAACACATTAATTTTAATAATCTATACTAATTATGTAGTTCTTTTGAACCTTTTCAACAGAAGAGGTTTGCCATATTGACACAACAAGAAGGATTGCGCTATGATTAGTCATTGAACGGATTCTCTTATCCCGAGCTGGCGGAGGGACAGGCCCAATGAAGCCCAGCAACCGGTTTTCTTATTCAATGAAAACCAAGGTGCTAACCTGTCGCAAGGTTCTATTCATACCTTGATCGATAAGAGTGAAAGGCTTGCAAATGTAGAACCTTTCCTCTAGTAAGGATAAGGTTTTTTGAGCTGTAAAAAACAACTCCAGGTTCATTTGGCAGGCAGAGCTTACCGTAAAATAGACCGAGAGGGAACGAGTTCCGTATCATATAGCAGATTAATACCTTGTATAGGTGTTAATCGTATTTTCAGGAGGAAATTGAATAATGACCAAACAACGTCGTCTTTTCACATCAGAATCGGTTACAGAGGGACATCCGGATAAAATATGTGACCAAATTTCTGATAGTATTTTAGATGAGATTTTGAAAAAGGATCCAAATGCAAGAGTTGCTTGTGAAACTTCTGTCACAACGGGTCTCGTTCTTGTAAGCGGTGAAATCACAACAACAACATACGTAGATATCCCAAAAACGGTCCGTGAAACGATAAAAGAGATTGGCTATACTCGCGCGAAGTATGGCTTCGATGCTGAGACGTGTGCTGTACTTACTTCAATAGATGAGCAGTCTGCCGATATTGCGCAGGGTGTAGACAAAGCATTGGAAGCCCGTGAAGGAACGATGTCAGATGCTGAGATCGAAGCAATCGGAGCAGGAGACCAAGGGCTGATGTTTGGATTTGCCTGCAATGAAACAAAAGAGCTCATGCCTCTGCCGATTTCACTTGCACATAAACTTTCAAGACGTTTAACGGAAGTGAGAAAGGAAGACATCCTTCCGTATCTTCGACCTGATGGAAAAACACAGGTGACAGTTGAATATGATGAAAACGACAAGCCGATCCGGATTGACACCATTGTCATCTCAACTCAGCACCATCCGGAAATATCACTGGAGCAGATCCAGCGCAATATTAAGGAGTACGTGATTACGCCAGTAGTGCCGAAAGAGCTAATTGATGAACAGACAAAATATTTCATTAACCCTACCGGCAGATTTGTGATAGGCGGACCGCAGGGAGATGCGGGTCTTACCGGAAGGAAAATTATCGTTGACACTTATGGCGGCTATGCGCGACACGGCGGTGGAGCGTTTTCCGGTAAAGATGCGACTAAAGTGGATCGTTCTGCAGCTTATGCAGCCCGCTACGTTGCAAAAAATATCGTAGCTGCTGGACTTGCGGAGTCTTGTGAAGTACAGCTTGCATACGCCATTGGTGTTGCCCGTCCGGTATCCATTTCAATCAATACATTCGGAACTGGAAAAGCTTCTGAGGAAAAATTGACAGAGGTCGTTTCAAAGCACTTTGATTTAAGGCCGGCAGGAATCATTAAAATGCTCGACTTGAGACGTCCAATCTATAAACAAACTGCAGCTTACGGACATTTTGGCCGCCATGACCTTGATCTGCCTTGGGAACGAACAGATAAAGCCGAAATTTTGAAGGCTGAAGCACTTTCATAAAGTGAAACTTCAATCAGTGGGGGGCTTTTCTTCCCCCACTGATTGTTAGTTGAACGAACCCTAGTTTTTACGGGCAGTTATCCCTCACCTAGGATTACTCGTTTACATTCAAAACCTTAAGGTGGGGGTCTTACTGCCCGTTAATACGGGATAAATAGTATTAAGAAGAAACGAAAAAAGCCGCTGGTTAGCGGCTTTTCATTTGATTTTGAACGATGAATGTTTTTGACGAATAAATTCTATTCCTGTAAAGTATAAGATATCTGGTTATTAAACTAATAATTAATGGAGGAAAAGCCATGTGTGGGTTTGTAGGAGTTCTAAACCATCGGCCATTATCACAGGTAGATAATCAAAAAGAGATTATTGCCCAAATGAATCGGTCGATTGTTCATCGCGGACCAGATGATGAAGGATATTATCACGATGCTCATGTAGGATTCGGTTTTAGAAGACTGAGCATTATCGACGTTGAAAACGGCAAACAGCCTTTATCATATGAAGACGAAAACTATTGGATCATTTTTAATGGTGAAATATATAACTATATTGAATTAAAAGAAGAATTAACACAAGAAGGGTATACATTTGAGACAGACTCTGACACGGAGGTTCTTCTCGCTACATACTGCAGATACAAAGAAGATGCTGCTTCCCGTTTAAGGGGAATGTTTTCTTTTTTAATATGGGATAAACAAGAAAAACTGTTATATGGTGCAAGAGATCCGTTTGGAATCAAACCTTTATACTATAAGAAAACCGATGGACAGGTCTATTTTGCTTCCGAAAGAAAAAGCTTATCCTCTGTGTCCAACGATTTTTCATTAGATAAAAAAGCTCTACAGCAATACATGTCTTTTCAATTTGTGCCAGAGCCCGATACATTGGACGAAAAAGTAAAAAAAGTAGGTCCCGGCCAGCAGTTTACTTTGCGCCCGGGAGGCGAGCTCCAATTTAATACGTATTGGAAGGTAAGCTTCCAGCCATCTGCAACGGAAGAAGGCAAGCTGATCAAAGAAGTAAGAGATATCATTTACGATTCTGTAAATGTCCATATGAGAAGCGATGTGCCGGTGGGGTCATTCCTGTCAGGCGGTATTGATTCTTCATTTATCGTATCTGTTGCGAAGGAATTCCACCCTGAACTGAAAACATTTTCTGTCGGATTTGAACAGGAAGGCTTCAGTGAAGTGGATGTTGCCAAGGAAACAGCTGAAAAACTTGGGGTAGAGAACTACCACGCGATTATTTCTGCAGAAGAATATATGAATGAGCTGCCGAAAATCATCTGGAATTTGGATGATCCGCTTGCTGATCCTGCTGCTATTCCATTGTATTTTGTTGCGAAAGAGGCGAAAAAGCAAGTAACGGTTGTTCTGTCCGGAGAAGGCGCTGACGAGCTATTCGGCGGTTATAACATTTATCGCGAGCCCCTTTCCTTAAAACCTTTTGAGCGTATTCCATCTATCTTGAAAAAAATGCTGCTTAGGCTGGCATCCGTTATGCCGGAAGGAATGAAAGGGAAAAGCTTTATAGTTAGAGGCTGTACTCCGCTTGAAAACCGTTATATCGGAAATGCGAAAATATTCGAAGAAGAAGCGAAGCAACAGGTTATTAAGCAGTACGATCCAAGCGTGAGCTATCGTGATGTCACCCATCCTTTCTTTGCGGAAAGCAAGGATTACAGTGACGTGAATAAAATGCAGTACGTTGATATTCATACCTGGCTGAGGGGAGACATTTTATTAAAAGCTGATAAAATGACGATGGCCCACTCCTTAGAGCTGCGGGTTCCGTTCTTGGACAAAAATGTGTTTGAGATAGCATCTAAAATACCGGATCATTTAAAAACAAAGGACGGCACAACCAAGTATATTCTTAGAAAAGCTGCCGAGGGAATTGTTCCAGACCACGTGTTAAATCGAAAAAAATTAGGTTTCCCTGTCCCTATCCGCCATTGGCTGAAAAATGAAATGCATGATTGGGCGATCACAATCATTAAAGAGAGTGAAACGGATGCCTATATCGATAAAAGCTATGTGCTAAGGCTTTTAGAAGATCATTGCGCCAATAAAGCGGATTACAGCAGAAAAATATGGACCGTGCTTATCTTCATGATTTGGCACAAAATATTTGTAGAAAAAGAAATGCTTCCTGAAGCAATGAATCATCAGCCTAAAGAAGTCATTTTTGGTTAAAGAAAAACTCACCAGACATGGTGAGTTTTTCTTATGCGTATCTTTTCGTCTCTTTAGGAAAGGCAATTTCTTCACATTCCAGCAATAAATCATTAAAAATCGTGTCCCAGCTTTGGGATTGGGCATATTCTCTGGCGTTTTTCTCAAATATTTTCCGTAATTTTGTATTCTCAAGCAAAAACGCAATGTGTTCGGCGAGTTCTTCCGGATTGTTAGGCTGAGCTAAAAACCCGGTATGCCCATGAGAGATCACATTTTTTACACCGCCTGAATTTGCGCCGATGACAGGCGTGCCAGATGCTAAAGCTTCAAGTGCTGCATTTCCGAATGTTTCAGTAGGGGACGGAAAAACAAACAGGTCCGAGCTCGCATAAATCTCAGATAGCTCTTTACCTTTTTTATAGCCGGCAATCGTCATATTTGGGGGTGCTTGGCTTTCGAGGTGGTGCTTCATCGGACCGTCACCAACAATCAGCCAATGAATGTTTTTTTCAGCTAGCAGCGGGTGTTCTGCAGCTTTTAATAGGGATTTCAAGTCCTTTTCGGGCGCCAGCCGTCCAACATAAGATAATAGGTAGGTATCGTCATTTATTGAATAGTTTTTTTTCACATCAGGGGTAGAATGCGAGGGACTGAAATTCAAACAATCCACTCCTCGTTTCCAAAGAGAGAGATTTTGGAATTTTTTACTTTTTAATTCGTTCAACGTCTCTTCAGAAGGAGCGAAGATTTTCTGGAAGGACTTGTGGAACCAATGCATATATTTCCAGAAAAAACGTGAGAGCAATTGTAAATCATAGTAGGATAAATACTGGTCAAAATTTGTGTGATAGGATCCGACAAGCGGGATATTCCATTTTTTTGCGTAATGAAGCCCGCAAAGCCCCATATTAAATGGAGTCGCAATATGAATCAGATCAGGTTTGAACTGATGAATCTCGGCTTTAATTTGATGAAACTTAGGCAGTGCTAAACGGCATTCCGGATAGAGAAAGAAGGGCAGGCTGGAGAACCTGTGGATATGGTTTGAGAATTTCGTTTCAACTGTACTTTCGGGTGCAAATACGATATAGCTGTGGCCGTTTTTCTCCAAATATTCCGTATACCTTTTCAACGTTTTGGCAACGCCATTGACGTCAGGAACAAATGTATCCGTAAATATCGCAATTTTCATCGCTGACCCCTCCATTTGATGAAATATATCTTTACTTCTATGGTATTAGGAAATTGTGATGGAAATAATAACTTTATGTGAATTTTCGTAAGAGGAATGTAAAAGCTGACGATGTTCTTCTATACAAAGAGGTGGTAAAGCTTTTGCTTAACGTGAGAAAAATGGTAAGGTAATTATGGCGAAGATGGGAATCTCGCCGCCGATTTATATTCCTGTCCTTTTGCAACATATTCTCTGCGAATTCTCTCCATGTCTTTTATATCTTTTTCATTTAAAGGGCGTATGACTTTTGCAGGTCTGCCAAATGCAAGATGCCTTGCGGGGATCCTTTTTCCTGGTGGGACGAGGCTGCCGGCTCCTATGAAGGCTTCTTCTCCGATTTCGGCACCGTCTAAAATAAGAGAGCCCATTCCGATGAGTGATTTTTTCCGCAAAATCGAACTGTGTAATGTCACTTGATGTCCTACTGTTACGTCATCTTCAATGATCAGCGGGCGATTTGGGCTTTGATGAAGACAGCATAGATCCTGAATGTTAACCCGCTTGCCTATTCTCGTTGGAGCAACGTCTCCTCTGATAACGGTTGAAAACCAGATGCTTGAATATTCTTCGATTTTTACATCACCTGTTATAATGGTATGATCAGCGGTGAAAACAGTTTCGTGAATGTCGGGTGTGATCTGCTTAAATGAATATATCATCTAGACAACTTCCTTTCTAAATAAATTTGAGGTGAGATCATGTGGAAATGGTTTGCTGAACAGCCTGTTGCAACAATTGTGATTATTCATGGTGCTTGTGAGTATCACGGCAGATATAAATGGTTAATTGAAATGTGGAGAACCTCGGGCTACAATGTCATCATGGGCGATTTGCCTGGACAAGGAACATCGACACGGGCGAGAGGTCATATCAATTCTTTCAGGGAATACATCGATGAGGTTACCCTGTGGGTGGAAGAAGCGAAAAAAATGGAATTGCCGTTGTTTCTTCTTGGACACAGCATGGGCGGACTCATCGCGATCACATGGTATAAGGAGAATCACAGCTCTCCTGTTAAGGGTATCATTTTATCCTCGCCTTGTCTTGGCGTGCAAGTTAAAGTAAACAAGTTTCTCGATATTGCTTCAAAAGGGTTGAATAAAGTTCTCCCTACCTTTCGTGTTGATTCTGGGCTTACGATCGAAATGGCCACAAGAAATCAAGAGGTTATCCAGGCAGACGAAAATGATTCCCTTTATATTACAAAGGTTTCGGTCAGATGGTATCGCGAGCTTTTGAAAGCAATCGAAGAAACAGCCAAACCCACGGAAGCTTATTTGAATATTCCTTTGCTTCTTATGCAGGCAGGAGACGATAAAGTGGTTGATAAATCAATGGTTATCAATTGGTTTAACCAGTTAAAATCCCACAACAAATCATACCGGGAGTGGGAGGGTTTGTATCATGAAATATTTAACGAACCTGAACGGGAAGACGTGTTTCAGGCAGCGCGCAATTTTACAGATCAATTAATAGACACAGAAAAACAGCAAATAGAGAGGTGAAGCAAATGTCTTCCATTCCTGAACATCCTCTTTCCCTTATGGCTAAGGTATACAGGGGGATATTTCCCAGTGTCCATCAAAATTTGGATGATTGGCGCAAACGGGCAGTACGAATATCAAATCCGGAACTAAAATCACAGGCGCTGGCAAGTTTAAAGGATAAAGCCTTTCACTGTGAGGGCGGGGGGATCTTCGCATTACTTTCTGGGAATGGCCGCGAGTTATGCATAGAGTTTATTACCGCTTATCAAACGATTAGCGATTATTTGGATAATTTATGTGACCGTAGCACATCTCTTGACCCGAACGATTTTGAGATGCTGCATCAATCGATGAAGGATGCGCTTACCGTTGGTGCTCCTTTAAAAAATTATTATAAGTATAGGGACGATCAGGACGATAATGGATATTTACATACACTTGTTTCAACCTGTCAAAAGGTGCTCAGTAAGATAGAGCATTATGAGATCATCAAGCCGTATTTGCTTGAATTGGCAGGATATTATTGTGATCTGCAAGTACATAAGCATGTGGTTATCAATGAAAGGGTTCCCCGGCTAAAAAGGTGGTTTGAGACGTATAAGCAGCATCTGCCTCATATGGAATGGTATGAATTCTCAGCCTGCGCCGGTTCGACGTTAGGTATTTTTTGTTTGGTTGCTTATTCGTTTCAAGATGAATTTGACCAGGCACTTGCCCAAAAGATTTACGAGAGCTATTTTCCCTACATTCAAGGGCTTCATATTCTATTGGATTATTTGATCGATCAAGAAGAAGACCTGGCAGAGGGCGATTTGAATTTTTGCACTTACTATCATTCACGCCCGGAAATGACGAAAAGGCTTATGCATTTTATCGAAAAAGCGGATGAGCATTTAAAAGGCATTCCGCACGAAAACTTTCACCGATTCATAAATAGAGGGCTTTTAGGGGTTTATTTATCAGACGATAAAGTCATTGGACAAAAAGACATGGCGAAGCTGGCAAAAAAGCTAATAAAAGCTGGCGGAAGTACTTCTTTTTTCTTTTACATCAACGGGAGAGCCTATAGAAAATTTCAGAAATTCCGTACGAAAATCTAATTTAAAAGTCCGGGCCTAGTCAGGCTTCGGACTTTTTTCAATAGCAATTACAAAGGGAGGATAATTGGTTTGATTAATATATTGGTACGTCATTACACGTGCCAATCGCGGATCAAGCCCCTCGCAAAAGGCGAGTAATTCCTGTTTTTCTTGTTTGCCTTCCTCATGGCCGTGATACACAACAAGAACGATGATCCCTTTATCCTTTAACAGGTGAAGCAGCTGGCCGACTGCAGATATCGTGGATGCAGCCGATGTTGTAACGGATTTATCGCTGCCCGGCAAATAACCGAGATTAAAAACGGCTGCAGCTACTTGTCCATGGATTATTTCAGGGAGACAGGCTGTCAGGTGTTCATGGCTTTTTAAAAAAAGGGTTGTGTTACCTATTGCTGCTTGATCCAGCTTTGCTTTCGTGTTCACGAGCGCTTGTTCTTGCACATCAAATGCATAGACATGGCCATCTTTTCCGACCAGCGTCGATAAAAAAAGTGTATCGTTGCCATTTCCCATCGTACCATCAATGACGATGTCTCCAGGAACGGCAGCAAGCTCGAGCAGATATTTGCTAAAAGGCAGTATTTTTGGCAAAGTCATGATAATGATTCCTGCTTACGTGAATGATAAAATTTTCCTTGATAGCTTCCTCTTTTTTCGAGCTCGCCATCTATCGCACTCAAAACTTCCCATTTATTGACACTCCACATCGGACCTACCATTAATTCAATCGGACCGTCTCCGGTTATACGATGAATGATCATTTCGGGAGGAAGAATTTCAAGCTGATCACAGACAAGCTGAACGTACTCCGTTTGCGACAAAAACTGCAGCTTCCCTTTTTCGTATTGCTTCACCATCGGTGTTCCTTTTAGCAAATGCAGCAAATGGATTTTTATCCCTTGTACGTCCAACCGGGCAACGGCTTCTGCCGTTTCCATCATCATTTCACGGTTTTCAAGCGGAAGTCCGTTGATAATATGTGAACAGACGCGGATTCCATGCTTTCTCAGCTTGTTGACTCCTTCTACATAGCATTCATAATCGTGGGCACGATTAATCAGCATTGCAGTTCGTTCATGTACCGTTTGCAGCCCAAGTTCAACCCACAAATACGTTCGCTCATTTAGTTCTGCCAAGTACTCGACGACATCATCGGGCAGACAGTCAGGACGTGTTGCTATGGATAAGCCGATCACTCCGTCCAATGAAAGGACCGATTCATATTTTTCCCTCAGAACTTCGACGGGTGCATGAGTATTAGTAAAGGCTTGAAAATAAGCCATGTATTTTCCGTCTTTCCATTTCAAGTGCATCCGGTCTTTAATTTCATGAAATTGGGTCACAAGATCATCGGCACGATTTCCGGCAAAATCACCGGATCCCGCCGCACTGCAAAATGTGCAGCCGCCACGAGCGGCTGTGCCGTCACGGTTGGGGCAGTCAAATCCGCCGTCTAAAGCTACTTTAAAGACTTTATGTCCAAAGATGCTTCGTAAATGATAATTCCACGTATGGTATCTTTTTTCGTTATTCGCATATGGAAAAGGGTTGCTCTGATTCAATCAGAAAACCTCCTTATAGTATGTATCGCATCCCTATATATTAGCACGCCTGTGCAAGGTCCGACAAACCCATGCCTCCATTTTTTTCTATCATGGACTTTTTTGTTCTGGTCAAACTAAAGAGGATATGATGAGGAGGGTATGACCATGGCAACGAGACAATCAGTTGAAGACTTCTTAGCAAAAAGCAGTGAAGTGTATGACAGTGCTTCAGAGCAGTACGAAACGTATTTAAAACAGGAGCATTTTAACGATCCGGAGTACATTGAAGCACAAGTAAAGCTTGAAGATCTCGTGAATGAGCTGAATAAATTGACATTAAGCGCAAACGACCAGCAAAAGGAGCTGCTCTACCGAACTCGTTTGCAGCTTCAATCCCTGCAAAATCAAATGATTTTGAAAAAGTCATATCAAAAATAAGATGAATCCTTAAATAGGGTTCATTTTTTTATTTTAAAAAAAGTTGACACATAAAAGAGATGTATGTATTGTTATGTGTGTATTAGATGAACTAGTACACATAATGGTATTGTTACAAAGAGCAATAATTAATAAATAAAGGAGCAAAAAACATGAAAATGTTAAAGGATGATCATCGGGTATCTTCCATCGCAAAGAAACAGAAAAGAAAAAAGCTTTTCCTAATTCTTTCAGCCCATGCAATCGCCTGTTTATTGCTTTTTTCGTTTGCAGCCGCGGCCATTGGAATACAAAAAAATCTCATTCCGAAATGGCAAGGCAAAGAATCTCTCACAACCATTTCAATTGTCGGATCTGAGCCGCGATAGAAAAAGAATGAATGAAACAGACTTTTCAATAATAAACGCAGCTGGCATTTTTGAAAACGGGAGTGAAATTCATACAGAAAGAAGGGATATTCATGATAGAAATCGATCCGCGAAGCTCTACACCCATTTACGAGCAAATCATCCAGAAAATTAAAGAGCTTTGTTTAAGAGGTATCATGAAACCCGGTGACAAGCTCCCATCGGTACGCGAAATGGCAAGCATGATCATTGCGAATCCCAACACCGTCAGCAAAGCCTATAAAGAGCTGGAAAGAGAAGGCGTTATTGAAACACTGCGTGGTAGGGGTACTTTTATTTCTGAAACGGCGAAAATGTCGCTTGATGAAGGTAAGGTCACAATGATAAAAGAGCAATTAAAGCAGATTATCATCGAGGCGCATTACGCAGGTGTTGACATGACGATGCTTCACGATTGGATAATTGAGATTACAGATGAGGTTAAGGGTGAAACGAATGATTGAGCTTAAAAATATTTCGAAAAAAATGGGCAGCACACAGGTACTGAAAGATATTTCATTCCAATTGGAGGAAGGAGAGATTTTCGGCTTGCTTGGAAGAAACGGTTCCGGAAAAACGACTCTCCTTCGTGTGATTCAGCAAATCATTGCTCCAGACAGCGGAGAGGTATTCTTCAAGGGGATCCGTATAAAGGATCATCCGAAAGTAAAAAGAAATATCGCCTTCATGCCGGTGCAACAGCCCTTTTATGACAAATATAACTACAAGCAGCTGGTTGAGTTGCTGAGAACGATTTATCCCGATTTTGATGTAACCTACGCTAACGAATTGATTAATCGGTATGATATATCGGAAACGACAAAGTTTCGTGAACTGTCTACCGGGCTGAAGAAACAGCTGTCTCTTGTTCTCACACTTGCGATCAAGCCTGCCGTTATATTATTAGATGAGCCTACTGATGGCATTGATGCGGTTACGAGGCATGATGTTCTGCAATTGCTGATTGATGAAGTAGCGGAACGAAACACAACGATTCTGATCACGTCCCATCGGCTGGAGGATATCGAGCGAATGTGCAACCGGATCGGATTTATGGACGATAACGAGCTTAGCCAGGTGATGGATTTAGATGAGCTCAAAGCCGATTATACAAAGCTTCAGGTCGTATTTGAGGATGACGTCAATTTGAAAATCAGAGAACAGGGGATTTCAATTTTAGATAAGGCAGGAGTTTTCTACACCTTGCTTTTGAGAAAAGATGAAGAAGAAAACAAGCGATTTTTAAAGTCCCTCAATCCAAAGGTTTGGAATGAAATCCCGGTTAGTCTGGAAGAAGTCTTTATTGCGAAGTTTGGAGGGAAGCGGAGATGGTAGACCGGGGCTTGCTTTTTAAAGAATGGAAGCAGCATCAGGCCATGCTGCTCGTGATTTGTATCACCACAGTGTTTGCCTATCCGATTTATATATTGTCCGAATATGCGGGATATCGCGGGTGTATGAAAGAATATGATATTGAGAATGGAATTTCATGTCATTTTTTCTTAGACGGAAGTTCACTGCAAATGTTTATTTTAGCTGGAATTATTCTTGCAATTATCCAAATTGGGGTTGAGCGCAATAAAGGAACGATGGATTTTACGTTGAGCCTTCCGTTTCATCGAAAGACGATTTTCCGGTCTAAAGCTTTTATCGGCACACTAATCATTTGGGGATCTCAATTGCTGTCTTTTATTTTTTCGCTTTGTCTAATCGGAATCCTGAGGCCGGACATAGAAAATTTTTATACGGGATATCTGTGGAGCACGTTAACCTGTTTTATGCTTTATATGCTGGTTATGGCTGCAGGAACTATGACCGGAAGCGTCGTAGCGCAAGTAATGGTTGGTTTCACGGCTTCGATTCTACCTTTAATGGTTATCGGCCTGCTTATTGCACACGTTGATTTGGTGATTGGAAACCGGTGGTTAGGGATGATGACAATGGATGCGTTAAATACCATATTAGTCTATCTCACCCCACTGGCCTATTTAAGTACGGAATTCAATGATAAGCCGGTGTTTGTTATGCCAATTATCCTCACTGCCTTGTTTTACTGGATAGGGCTGGTTTGTTTCGATAAGCTTCCGAATGAGAGAGAGGGTTACTTTTTCTTAGCGGAGAAGTTGAATAAACCAGTTCAGGTCCTCGTAATAAGCTTTGGGATATTAGGCTTTGGAATATTCGGTTATTCCTCCAGCCAATCCGTTTTCGGTTATCTGCTGGGAGTGGTAATAGGCGGCGTTATCGGTTTTCTTTTGAGTTACTTTTTGATCTTTAAAAAATCAAAAATATGATTTCAGAAATAAAAAATGAGAGGAGATAAACCTATGATTGAAGTAAAAAACGTCTTTCATTCGTTTAAAATTGGCAAAAAAGGAAGGGAAAATGAGATTCCTGTATTGAAAAACATTTCTCTTTCCGTAAAAAAAGGGGAAATCGCCTGCGTTGTCGGTCGAAGCGGCTCTGGTAAGTCTACGTTGCTTAATCTAATTTCAGGCTACATAAGCCCGACCAAAGGGCAAATCGTAATCGAAGGGACGGATGTGACTTCTTTTAATGAAAAAGAATGGGCCAGATTCCGTCTGGAACATTTCGGTTTTATTTTTCAAAGCTTTCAGTTAATTCCGGGCTTAACGACATATGAAAATATTGAACTGCCGCTTAGCTTAAAAGGTGTCGGCAAAGCTGAAAGGAAAACGAGAGTCGAAGACATGCTGAAACGGGTCGGACTGGAAAACCACAGCGGCCATTATCCAAACGAGCTGTCAGGCGGGCAGCAGCAACGTGTCAGTATTGCAAGAGCACTTATTTTAAATCCTTCGATTATATTGGCAGATGAACCAACAGGAAGCTTGGATTCGGAAACAGAGGAAGAAGTTTTGAGCTTCATCAAACAGCTGAACAGAGAAAGAGGCATCACCTTTATCATCATTACCCACGATGACGAAGTGGCTTCGATTGCAGATACAAAATACCACCTTCACGATGGTGCATTTACAAAAGGAGGGGAATCTGTTGAAGTTTAGTGATCAAATTCGGTTTATCCGAAGAAATATGAAAAAAAACAAATTGCGAGTTTTTATGACCATTTTAGCGACGACGATGTCTTGTGCTTTTCTCATTGTTCTGGCCTCTGTCGGATTTGGAATTCAGAAAATGGCGATGGATGAGATCCTTAGCAATCAGACCGTTACTCAAATTAGTGTGGAAGGAAAAGGCGAACAAGCGGAAGCAGCGTCCAAAGAAGATTTGGCTTCCTATCAGAATCGTGAGCACGTCGCAGCGATTGTAGAAAGAACAGAAGTTTATGAGCCGGTTGAAGCAAATTTAGATAATCGCACGAATAATCAGGCACAAATTGTTTTTACAGACATGGAGGAAGAATTAAAGTCAAACATGGCTTTGGAAAAAGGAAAGATTCCTGAGTCGGCCAATGAAATCGTCGTCGGCTATGATTTCGCAAGTCAGTTGTGGACGAAGCAGGAACAAGAAGATTACAATAAACAAACGGAACAAATATCTGAGACCCAACAAGGGGAAATAGACAAGCCTCAAGGATATCCGGAAGATATAGTTGGGAAAAACATCAAGTTAAAGGTTTCAAAAACGAATCCTGAAACGGGACAAGCGGATCAAGAAAAAACCTATGATTTTAAAGTTGTCGGGGTTACAGAACAGAAAGCACGCGATTGGCAACAAGATTCATCGGTTTACCTTAGCAATGACTTTCAAGGGGATATCGGTAATTTCCTAGGTTTAAGTGAAGAAAATGGGAATATGGCTAAAACATTAAATGTATATGCGGATCAGCTTGAAAATGTCACTGAAGTAACGAATGCACTTAAGGACGATGGATTTCTTGTATTCTCCGTTACTGAGCAGTTGGATCAAATGAATGTATTTTTCACGATTTTTAAAGTCGGTCTTATCTTTGTCGGATTAATTGCAATCATTATCTCTTCCATCGGCATATTTAACACGATGACGATGGCTGTGACAGAAAGAACGCAGGAAATCGGCATTATGAAAGCCGTTGGGGCTGATCCAGGAATCATCAGAAAAATATTTTTGATGGAAAGTACGTTTATCGGCTTGATTGGCTCCGTTATTGGTATCATTATTTCCTATGTGGTCAGCGTAGCTGTTAATTTCATCTTGCCGTTAATCTTGAATAGCACTGTAGAAGGCGGAGTTGGTGAAGATTTTCAAATGACCTTTTCTTATATCCCGATTACACTTGTAATCATTGCGACAGTGATTAGCGTAGGAATTGCGACGCTATCAGGGTTAAACCCGGCGATAAAAGCTACAAGAACGAATGTCCTTACAGCGCTTAGAAGAGAATTGTAAGACCCTTTTTACCCTCTGCTCATTAGAAGCAGGGGGTAAGATTTTTTCGCAGTAAAAGAAAGCTTGTCCTAAATATTGAAAAAATAGGTAATTATGACTGTTAGAAAAATAATTCATTTGAATCAAGATTGAAGCCCTATCTTACACATATAATGGAAGAAACAAGCTTTTTTTGTTTATAATATTAATACATGAAATAATTATTTGCCGCTAACAACAAATCATCGTTTACGAGTAGTGGGCTTTCCGCGTCTATAGAGACTATAGGAAGGTGATGATGATAGAATGCTGCAACATGTACTTATTGCGTGTATGATCGGGGGGATGATGGGAATCCTTGGGCACATAAAGAAGAAAGGAAGAATTGAAAAACCGAGGATGACCAAAAGATTTATTTATCTAGGGTTTATTGAAGACATAATTGTCGGGATGATCGCCTCTGCCCTTCTCGTCTTATCAGCTAATCCCGAGTCAGGTGTTCAGCTTGTCATTTTATCGATAGTTGCCGGATACAGCGGCGAAGCTGTTCTCAGAAGCTTTGATTTTGTAAGGGAACAACAGAACCAAAACACAAATGAACCCAAAAAGAAAGACGAAACTCCACACTAAGACTCGCCTCACACTCTCACTTTTCACTACATTTCCATTCTATACAAATCTGCTTGCACTTATGAACACAATTCTATAAAATACTAGTAAGATTAGCTTATAGTAAGAACATTGAAGAGGAATAGTAAGAAACTGGCTTTTTCTAGAGAATTGGCGGTTGGTGCAAGTCAATATTAAGCTTATTCTGAACTCGCCTCGGAGTTGCAATGTTTCATAAAGCATTGCCGTCCATCAACGTTATTGATATCAAGTGAGTATGCGTTTTTTGTATGCTAACAAGGGTGGTACCGCGGGAAACCCTCTCGTCCCTTTTCAGGGATGAGGGGTTATTTGTTTTTTTGTAATAATCTGAATATTTTTTGCGGAAATCTCCCATCTTGTAATATAAGCAATATGGAAGAAGGAGGTCTTGATTATGAGTTTTTCTCATCAACAAATCGAGAAAAAATGGCAAAAGAAATGGGAAGAAGAAAAAACTTTTGCTACAAAAGAAAATAATCATAAAAAATTTTATGCACTAGACATGTTTCCGTACCCTTCAGGAGCGGGGCTTCACGTTGGCCATCCGGAAGGATACACAGCAACAGATATCGTATCAAGAATGAAAAGAATGCAGGGCTTCGATGTCCTTCACCCAATTGGCTGGGATGCGTTCGGTCTTCCTGCAGAGCAATATGCAATTGATACGGGAAATGATCCAGCGGTCTTTACGAAGAAAAACATCGATACATTCCGCCGCCAAATTAAAGCGCTTGGCTTCTCTTATGATTGGGACCGTGAAGTAAATACAACCGATCCTGAGTATTACAAGTGGACGCAGTGGATCTTCCTTAAGCTTTATGAAAAAGGCTTGGCCTACGTAGACGAAGTGCCTGTGAACTGGTGTCCGGCTCTTGGAACCGTCTTGGCAAATGAAGAAGTAATTGACGGGAAAAGTGAGCGGGGCGGCCATCCGGTTGAACGGCGTCCGATGAGGCAATGGATTCTTAAAATTACCGCTTACGCAGATCGCTTATTAGAGGATTTAGAAGAGCTTGATTGGCCAGAAAGCTTGAAAGACATGCAGCGTAACTGGATCGGCCGCTCTGAAGGAGCCCATGTTCATTTCCAAATTGATGGACATAATGAAAGCTTTACCGCCTTTACAACGAGACCTGACACACTGTTTGGTGCTACCTATTGTGTACTTGCACCAGAGCATCCTTTTATAGAAAAGATTACAACAGCTGAGCAGCAATCTGCTGTAGCGTCATATGTGAAAGAGGTACAAGCAAAAAGCGATCTTGAAAGAACAGATCTTGCTAAATCCAAAACAGGTGTATTTACAGGCGCTTACGCAATCAATCCTGTTAGCGGCGAGAAAATGCCAATTTGGATCGCAGATTATGTCCTTTATTCATACGGTACAGGAGCCATCATGGCGGTACCTGCGCACGACGAACGCGATTATGAATTCGCAAAAGCATTTGAGCTTCCGATCATAGAAGTTGTAAGCGGAGGAAATGTTGAAAAAGAAGCCTATACAGGTGACGGAAAACACGTGAACTCCGGCTTTTTAAACGGACTTGGCAAACAGGAAGCAATAGAAAAAATGATTGAATGGCTTGAAGAAAATAAAGCAGGCGAGAAAAAAACCACCTACAGATTGCGCGACTGGCTGTTCAGCCGCCAACGTTATTGGGGCGAGCCTATTCCGATTATTCATTGGGAGGATGGAACTTCGACAGCGGTACCTGAAGAAGAGCTTCCATTGCTGCTTCCGAAAACAAATGAAATTAAGCCAAGCGGTACGGGAGAATCACCGCTCGCTAATATTAAGGAATGGGTCGAAGTAACTGATCCGGAAACCGGAAAAAAAGGACGCAGAGAAACCAATACAATGCCGCAATGGGCAGGGAGCTGCTGGTACTTCTTGCGGTACATTGATCCGCATAACCCAAGTGAGCTTGCCTCCCCGGAAAAATTAAAAAAATGGCTGCCAGTCGATATATATATTGGCGGAGCCGAGCATGCGGTGCTGCATTTGTTATACGCGAGATTTTGGCATAAATTCCTTTATGATATTGGAGTCGTGCCTACTAAGGAACCTTTCATGAAGCTATTTAACCAAGGAATGATTCTTGGAGAAAATAATGAAAAAATGAGCAAATCTAAAGGAAATGTCGTCAACCCAGATGATATTATTAAATCTCACGGAGCAGATACTCTCCGGTTGTATGAAATGTTCATGGGTCCTCTTGACGCATCAATTGCCTGGTCTACTACAGGGCTGGACGGAGCCCGCCGCTTCCTTGACCGTGTATGGCGTTTGTTTATAGAGGGAGATGACAGCCTTAGCAGCAAAATTAGCGAATCGTCCGAACAGCAGCTGGAGCGTGTCTACCACGAAACCGTTAAAAAGGTCACTGAAAATTATGAAGACCTTCGCTTCAATACGGCGATATCCCAGCTAATGGTATTTGTTAATGAGGCTAATAAAGCTGATAAGCTGCCAAAAGAGTACGCAGAAGGCTTTGTTAAGCTTCTTTCTCCAGTCGCTCCTCACCTTGCTGAAGAGCTTTGGAGCAAGTTGGGCTATACAGAAACAATCAGCTACGAAGCTTGGCCTGCTTACGATGAGAGCAAGCTTGTGGAAGACGTTATAGAAATTGTTATACAAGTCAACGGAAAGCTGAAGGCCAAACTGAATGTCCCGGCTGATGCATCGAAGAAAGAGCTTGAAGACCTCTCGTTAAGCGATCAGGCAATCAAAGACCAAATCGAAGGTAAAACGATCCGAAAAGTTATTGCTGTACCAGGCAAGCTCGTTAATATTGTCGCAAATTAATCAAGTAACCCCTTAAGCAACATGCTTAAGGGGTTCTGTTTTGCGCGATTTTTGTCGAATAATCGATATATTTAATATTTCGTCGATAAGTACTCTATTTTCGCTGATATATTTTAAAAATCGCCGATATATTTGAAATTTCGCTGAAAACTCTAAGCGAATCTTTTCCTACAAAAATAAATATTGCTGTATAAAATAAAACGCTTCCATGATACACTTTATTTTATAAAGGAGCTACATTTGAAAGGGGAGAAAGTTTTGGGAAAATTAAAAGTTGGAGTTATTGGCTGCGGATCAATTGCAACGATTCGTCACCTGCCAGAGTATGCTGCAAATCCCTACACCGAGCTTGCTGCTGTTTGTGATGTGAATCAGGAAAGGGCACAGCAAACAGGTGACCTGTATCAAACAAAGGCTTATACAGATTATCAAGAACTTTTTGCCAATGAGGATCTCGATATTGTTAGCGTTTGCACCCCTAACTACCTTCATGCACAAATATCAATTGCCGGACTGGAAGCAGGGTGTAATGTGCTTTGTGAAAAGCCGATGGCCACAAGCGCAGAGGATGCCCAGATGATGATTGAAGCAGCGAAGCGAAACGGGAAAAAATTAATGATCGCCCACAACCAAAGATTTGTAAAATCTCACCAAAAAGCGAAGGAGCTGATTGCCAAAGGGGAAATCGGCAAGGTTGTCAGCTTTCGAACATCCTTTGGACATCCGGGACCTGAGAATTGGAGTGTAGATGGACAAAACAGCTGGTTTTTCAGAAAACATGAAGCATATATCGGGGCAATGGGTGATTTAGGCGTACATAAGGCAGATTTAATTCGTTTTATTCTAGGCGATGAAGTGAATGAAGTAGCAGGCTTCGTTGACACCTTGTCAAAAAAAGCTGCTGATGTTGATGATAATGCTGTCTGTATTCTGCGAATGGAATCCGGAGCGATCGGAACACTTGCTGCCAGCTGGTCTTATCAAAAGGAAGACAATTCAACTGTGATTTACGGTGAAAAAGCTGTGTTAAGGCTTGAAGATCATCCGGACTATTCTTTAACAATTCATTATCAAAACGGAGAACAGATTTTTTATGATATTGGAGGCATCCAGACGAATGATACAGGAGGCCAATTTGGCTCGCAGGTCATTGACCATTTTGTATGGTGTATTCAAAACGATGAGCAACCTGAATCTCATGGAGAGGATGCGAAAAAATCTATTGAAGTCGTTCTCGCTGCTTTAGAGTCAAGTGAAAGCAAATCCTTCATTCCGTTGCACAGAAATAAAAACCACATAACATGAGGGGGAATTTTCGTGAAAGTTGGCTTGCAGCTTTACACCATTCGCGACTTATTGGCTAAGAATGTGGAGCAGGTAATGGAAAGAGTGTCGTCATTTGGATATGAAGGCGTGCAGTTTGCAGGTTTTTATGATCAATCCTCTGAGGAAATTCTCCGCCTGCTCAAGATGTATTCCTTACATCCTGCAGGCAGCCACGTCGATCTGGAGCTGCTTTCAAAAGAGAAAATACAAGAAACGATGGAGTACCATCATACGATTGGAAACCGTCTGTTGATTGTCCCTTATGTAGAAGAAAACGAACGAAAAACAAAAGATGACTACAAACGGCTGGCGGAGAAGCTGAATATCGCAGGAGAACAGGTTCAGAGAGAAGGCTTCTCGCTTGCTTATCACAACCATGATTTTGAATTTTCCAAAGTGGAAGGGAAGCTGCCCTTAGATCTGTTAACTAAGGAAACAGTACCAGATTATGTTTCCTTTGAGCTTGATGTTTACTGGGCAAAATATGCTGGCTTTGATCCTATTTCGATTATGCTGAAGCTTGGCAGCAGATTGAAATCTCTTCATGTTAAGGATATAGCAAAAAAAGAGGGGAAAACAGTAAGTACTGTGATCGGCAACGGTGAAATTGATTGGCTGAAATTTGCATCCTATGCTGCAAAATTAGAAGTAGAGTGGCTGATTGTTGAGCAGGAGCATTTTGAGAAAGATCCTTTAGTGGAAACAGAGGAAAATTACCTTCGTTTACACTCTATTCTGAAAGAAATGAGGTCTGCACAATGAAACTAGGTGTATTTACTGTATTGTTTGCTGAGAAAACGTTTACTGAAATGCTAGATTACGTGAAGGAATCAGGGCTTGATGCTGTTGAAATCGGTACTGGCGGGTATCCGGGAGACGCACATTGTCCGCTTGATGAACTGTTGGAAAACAGTGAGAAAAGAGAAGCATATATGCAGGAAATTGAAAAAAGAGGCTTGACTGTCAGTGCTTTCAGCTGTCATGGAAACCCTGTTTCACCAGATGCGGAATTTAGAGAGGTCTCCCATCAAACGCTGGTAAAAACGATTGAATTGGCAAAACTGACAAATGTACCGGTCGTCAATTGTTTTTCCGGTACGCCTGGTGCTGATGAAGAGGCGAAACATCCGAATTGGCCGGTAGCTCCGTGGCCGAATGAATATGGCGAAATTCTTGCGTGGCAGTGGGAAAATAAATTAATCCCGTATTGGAAGGAAATTGGCGAAATCGCTGAAAAAGCAAATGTAAAAATCGGCATAGAGCTTCACGGAGGCTTCTTAGTCCATACTCCGCATACGATTCTTAAGCTGAGGGAAGCGACATCTCCTGCCATTGGCGCCAATGTCGATCCGAGCCATTTTTGGTGGCAGGGCATTGATCCGGTCGGAGCGATCAAAATACTGGGCAAAGAAAACGCGATTCACCATTTTCATGCAAAGGATACCTATTTGGATCAGGACAACATCAATCGTTATGGCTTAACGGATATGCAGCCTTATAGCGAGATTCAAACCCGTTCGTGGAACTTCCGGTCAGTCGGCTGCGGACACAGCCTTGAGGAGTGGTCGAATATCATGAGTGCTCTGCGGATTTATGGGTACGACGGAACCGTAAGCATTGAGCATGAAGACCCTCTTATGTCTATTGAAGAAGGGTTTAAGCGCGCGGTTACGAATCTGAAATCAGTGTTATTAACAGAAAGCCCTTCCCAAATGTGGTGGACATAAAGGGAAACTTCAATAAGTGGAGGTGCTAGGATTCTTCGTTTACACTCTTTTTACAGCCCGATAATGCGGCATAAATAGCAAGAGCAGCCTTTCGTTTGTTATAATACATGATGAAAAGGAGCTGAGCGAAAATGAGCGTAAAAGAAATAACACCTGATGAACTAAAGGATCTGCTTGAAAGGGGAGAAACGATAAATATCGTTGATGTACGGGAGGATGAAGAAGTGGCAGAGGGAATGATCCCTGAAGCCGTTCATATCCGTATGGGAGACATTCCTGAAAAGCTGGACTTTTTTGCTGAAAACGAGGACTATATATTTGTTTGCCGTTCCGGGCGAAGAAGCGAAAACGTTTGTCTCTATTTGCAGGAGCATGGCATCAATTCAACGAATATGGTTGGCGGAATGCTCGAATGGTCCGGCGAAACTAAACCTAAGCTGTAAGGTCGGGGTTGTATAAATCTCTCGGAAACGGTGCAAATAAAGCCGGGAATGGTGCAAATAACGCCGGACCGGTGCAATAAACGCCGGACCGGTGCAAATAAAGCCGAGACCGGTGCAAATAAAGCCGGAAACGGTGCAAATTCCCCAGAAACAGTTTAATTCACCTTGGGTCACATATCAATCTTTCCTTAACTTTCTCTCATATTTTGACTTGGACAAAAATAGTCATAATAGTAGAGAAAGGGGAGGGACAAGATGTTGAAGGTTGCCATTTTTGATGAAGAGCATGAAAAAGATCTTCAAAATGAAGTCAATCAATTTTTAAAAGAGTTATCCGATAATCAATTTATTGATATAAAATATACGGTTTCGGCTGTTTGTGATCCAACAGGCGAGCAGCTCTATTGTTTTTCAGCTATGATCATTTACCGTAAATAGAATAGGCTTTGGAGAATTTCTTCTCCAAAGCCTATTTGCTTAAAGCATATTCAGCGGAATTAAGGCCGGCTAGCCGGCCTGTAACGAGTGCAGAAGTAATATTATATCCGCCTGTGTATCCGTGAATATCTAAAATTTCACCGCAGAAATAAAGCCCTTCTTGCTTTTTCGATGCCATTTTCTTCGGATCAATTTCTTTTACCGAGACTCCCCCTCCGGTCACAAACGCTTTTTCAAGCGAAAGTGTGCCATCCGCACGGACAATGAGTTCCTTGCAATCTTGAATGAAGCCTCGGAATTTCTCTTTAGACAAGGTAGAATAGGTGTCCTCGGGCTGAATCTTGTTTCTTTCAAAAAGAAATAATAAATAGCGCTCTTGCATCCATGGTTTCAGCACATTTTTGATGGCTTTTTTTGGCGCTGCTTTTAAATCACTGGTCATCTTTTGTAAAAGCTCTTCTTTATGAATGGCTGGAAAAATATCAATTTTCAGCTTCACTTGGTCCTGTTTTTTCAATTCCTTAACGACAAACTGGCTGCATCGAAGAATAGCGGGACCAGACAGGCCGAAATGGGTGAAAATCATATCCATCACATGCGTCACGACGGGTTTGCCTTTTTTATTCAATACGCTGACACCAGCATCTCTGAGCGATAAACCTTGCAGCGTTTTTTGTTTAATAAAGGGCTCATTCGATGTAATAGGAACCTCGGTGGGGAAAAGCTCAGTAATCCGGTGCCCTGCGGCTTCCGCCCACACGTATCCATCCCCTGTGCTTCCAGTGTGCGGAACGCTTTTACCGCCTACAGCAACGACAACAGCGCCCGCTTTTATTACCTCATCATTCGCAGTAATAATTCCTTTCGCACGCCCATTTTCATACATCACTGATTTCACTTTTTCAGTTGTTCGAATATGTACGCGATATTTCTTAAGCTGATTGAGCAAAACATCCACGACTGTTTGTGCCTTATCGGATACAGGGAACATCCGCCCGTGATCTTCCTCTTTCAGCTTGATTCCGAGATGTTCAAAGAACCTGATAATATCTTCATTATTAAATTCTGAGAAAGCGCTGTATAAAAAACGGCCGTTTCCAGGAATATGCTGAATCAGCTCATCGATTGGCATCCGATTCGTTACATTGCAGCGGCCTCCGCCTGAAATTGCAAGCTTTCTTCCCAATTTGTTACCTTTATCAATAAGGAGCACTCGGGCTTTTTTTTCGCCGGCAGCAATCGCCGCCATCAACCCGGAAGGACCTCCTCCTATTACGATTACGTCATATGCAGACAATCAGGATCCCGTCTTTCTTTGTATATTTGAAATTATAGTATAACGAAAAATGACGGTTTCTAAAAGTTCATGTATGTCACCTTTATTTTCTAAATAGACATTCTTACCAGTTGGCCGCGTACTTATGGTAAAATAGAAAAGTTGAATCTTAGACGAGAAAAATGGTGATTGGCATATGTCGAATAAATTGTTGAGAGGAACGTTTATCTTAACATTAGGTACATATATATCAAGAATTTTAGGAATGCTTTATATCGTGCCGTTTGGGGCAATGGTGGGCGTAACCGGAGGAGCATTGTTTCAATATGGATATAATCAATATACAATCTTTTTAAGTATTGCCACAATGGGTTTCCCTGCTGCTGTATCAAAGTTTGTTTCAAAATATAATTCGATCGGCGATTATGAGACGAGCAGAAAAATGTTTCATGCGGGCATGTCTGTCATGCTCGTTACTGGCATGATCGCGTTTTTGCTGCTTTACATGCTGGCTCCTAACTTAGCTGAAGCCGCTCTTGGCGGCAAGGAGAATAATGGAGTTACCCTTGATGATACGATTTACGTCATTCGCATGGTTAGCCTGGCTTTACTTGTCGTTCCGATTATGAGCTTGGTCAGAGGTTTTTTTCAGGGACATCAAATGATGGGACCAACGGCTGTTTCACAAGTCGTAGAGCAAATCGTAAGGATCGTCTTTTTGCTGTCGGCGACATTTATCATTTTAAACGTGATTAACGGCGGGCTTGTCCTCGCTGTTGGATATGCAACATTTGCTGCGCTAATCGGAGCCTTTGGAAGCTTAATTGTACTTATTTATTATTGGAAGAAAAGAAGCACCTCGCTGCTTGCGATGAAACAAAATACAATCCCATCGGCAAATTTGTCCTATGTCCGAATGTTTACTGAACTATACAGCTATGCACTTCCATTCGTATTCGTCGGTCTTGCGATTCCTCTTTATACGTATATTGATACGAATACGTTTAATAAAGCAATGATCGCTGCAGGTTTTGCGGACATCAGCCAGACGATGGTTGCGATTGTAACCCTTTATGTACCGAAGCTGATTATGATTCCGGTCTCACTTGCGACAGCATTTGGATTAACTCTTATTCCGACAATAACAGAATCATTCACAGAGCGAAATTTCAGGCTGTTAAATAAGCAGATTGACCAAACGATGCAGTTGATCCTCTTTTTGCTATTTCCTGCAGTAGCTGGTTTATCGCTATTATCAGGACCAGCTTATTATTTATTTTACGGATCAGATAATTTACATCCTGAGATGGGACAGCCGATTCTTTTTTGGTATTCGCCTGTTGCCTTGCTTTTTGCTTTGTTTACAGTAAATGCGGCAATATTGCAGGGGATTAACAAGCAAAAATTTGCCGTCGTCAGTCTTTTGATCGGAATATTGATAAAAATTGTGCTGAATGTTCCGTTAATTGGTCTTTTTCAAGGCTATGGTTCTATTTTGGCGACAACCCTCGGCTACGGAGCTTCACTGCTTTACGGATTTATTATGATCAAGCGCCATGCTGGCTACTCGTATAAAAAAGTAGTGAAACGATCTTGCTTGATGTTAATACTGACAGGGGTCATGGGGATTTTTGTCTTGCTCACACAGTGGGGCCTATCATTTTTCCTTTCGTACCAAGAGAGCCTTGCACAAGCGGGGATTATCCTGCTTATCAGTGCGATTGTGGGTGGAGCGGTATATTTGGTTCTCGCTTACCGCCTTCATTTAATCGAAAGAATTTTGGGGGCAAACGTTTCCTCATTAATCAAGCACAGAAGGGGGAAGGAGTAAATGAGACTGGACAAGCTCCTGTCCCATACCGGTTTTGGCTCGAGAAAGGACGTGAAAAAACTCATCAAATCTGGGGCAGTACGTATCAATGAACAAGCGGTCAAGAATTCGGATTCTCAGATTGATTTGGAAATGGAGACGGTGACGGTTCATGGAGAACGGGTGGTTTACCGTGAGTTTATCTATTTAATGATGAATAAGCCTCCTGGAGTCCTTTCAGCTACTGAGGATGCCAGGCAAAAAACAGTCGTCGATTTGCTGGATGAGGGCTGCGGGCATTTTGATTTGTTTCCGGTTGGACGATTGGATAAGGATACAGAAGGTTTGTTGCTGCTCACAAACGATGGAGTACTCGCCCATCAACTTCTTTCACCGAAAAAACACGTAGCAAAGACGTATCTGGTACGTTTAAAGAAACCTTTGGAAGAAGTGGATATCGATCAATTGGAATCCGGGGTATGGATTGATGAGGAATATAAAACCAAGCCGGCGAAGGTTGAAAAGCTTCATAATGAAAACTCGCTCACCGAAATTCATTTAACCATAACGGAAGGAAAATTTCATCAAATTAAGCGAATGGCAAAAGCGGTTCAAAATGAAGTGATTTTCTTAAAGAGATTATCAATGGGAAATGTAAAGCTGGACCCGATGCTTGGCAAAGGAGATTATCGGGAGCTTACACAAAAAGAGCTGGAGCTGCTGCAAGGCTCATAGAATTCATAAAAGACACTCCAAAATAGGAGTGTCTTATGTAATTTCTATGCTTGCAATCTTACTTTTTTCCTTGTTGTCTCCCATTTGCCCCTGCTGGGACTATGAACTAATTCGTTATAAGCCAGCACATTTAAATCACGCTGTATCGTTCTAGGTGTAATGCCAAATTCGTCAACGAGCTCTTGGGTAGTCACCGTACCTTTTTCCTGGATGAACATGTAAACTGATTTGATCCTGGTTAGCATACGGTTTGTTGAAGGTTTCAAAAAACCACTCCCTATCATTATGATCGAATGGACTTGATTCAACCGGGAAACATACAACACCATAATCTAAAGGCGGACAAGACAACATAAATAAGCTGTAACTACTATATAAAAATTTATACATATATTATACACGATTTTCTATAAAAATATATAGGTAAAAAGTTGAATTAACAGAATTTTAATATTATTAACCTTATATAAAAGAAAGTTCATTTATTTTTTCTACCATATAAGATGATGAATTTTTATCATCAGGGATGTAAATAAACCCCGTGTTTACTTTATTATATGAAACTTTTTTCAAGTTAGATTCGTATTTCCCTAAAAGAGGTGATAGAGATGAATGACATTCTTCAAGTTCATATTGATGCTGTTGGCTATGAGAGAAACAACTTATCGGTGATTAACAATATTCATTTTACTGTTGCAGAAGGAGAGTTTGTAGGATTAATCGGACCGAATGGAGCCGGTAAAAGCACGACCATAAAAACCATTTTAGGAATTAATAAATTTCACGAAAGCTCAATCGCGTTTAAGCAAAATGCAAGATATGCCTATGTCCCCGAGCAGCCGAGTTTCTATGATGAGCTGACTCTGTGGGAACATCTTGATATTATAGCTGCGTTGTTCGGAATAAAGGATGATGAGTTTGAAAAGAAGGCGATGGACCTTATACATATGTTTTCGCTTGAGGAAGCGGTCCATGGCTTTCCCAAAGAATTCTCAAAAGGTATGCAGCAAAAGCTGATGCTCATCCAGGCTTTTCTCATAGAACCCGACTTATACATCATTGACGAGCCGTTTATCGGGCTAGATCCCATTTCCTATCGTATGCTTTTGGAAAAGCTGAGAGAAGAACAGAAAAGAGGCGCGGGAATACTGATGTGTACACATGTGTTAGATACGGCTGAAAAAGTATGCGACCGTTTTCTTTTTCTTTCGAAAGGAACGATGATCGTTGAGGGAACACTGGCTGAGCTGAACGAAAAAGCGAGGCTGAAGGATGCGTCGCTTATGGACTGTTTTTATCACACAGTGAAAGGTAATACCAACTGATGGGGAGAAATCTATTCTTGAGCAGGCTGAAAGCCCACAGCGTTTATCAATTGAAGGTCATTCGTTTAGTTATCGATTGGACAGTTGCTCTTTACCTTGTGCTCCCGGCTCTTGGTGTGTTCATTTACCATTACATCGGTATCTACAATGGCAGCGTAGAAATTGTCTGGCTTGAAAATACAGGGTGGCCTTGGTTCTATGCTTCGCTCGCATTGCTTGGTTTATTCGGTTCAATGCATACCTTTTTATTGGAGGCTGATCAACTTTATCTGCTGCAGATGAAGAAGACGGTCAAAGAATTGAAGATCTTTGCGTATTGGTACTCCGTTGCTGTACTATTTTTTAAATGGATATTGATCCTTCTTGTGTATGCGCCATTTTTACTAAAGTATTTTCATTATTCGTTTTACTATACAGCTCTGATCATGGGGGTTTTTTTCGCTGTCAATGTGCTGACAGCAAATCTGAAACGCCATATCTCTCCGTTGTACGTTACGCTATGCCAGCTTGTCGTTTTTGCAGCTGTATACGCTTTAATGACCTATTTGAATAGTTATATACTACTGGCCCTGCTGCTCGTTTTTATATATGGAATCATTTATTATCGTTTAAAAATAACAACTGGAGCGGAAGATTTCTTTGACGACGTTTTCCGGCAAGAGCAGAAAAAATTGTTCTTTACTCACTTCTTCTTTTCATTAAGCCGGGATGTGAATCTAGGTAAACCTTCAAAAAAAATAAAAAGAAAACCGATTCTATTTAAAAATTCCAAGCGAATCTATCAAAAAAGGACAATTGAATACGGGTGTAAAGAACTATTTTTTAAGGTTTTGATTCGGAATAATGAGTATAAATGGAATTTAATGCAAACGATTAGCCTTTTTACTGCTTTAATTATTATTGGTCCTCAGTGGATGAAAATATTAGCCGCATTTTTATTTGCTATATTGTTTCGTTATTTTTTATCAATCATTTATGACAAAGTGATGAATACATCTTTTTTAAGTATCGTTGATCGAATGAGCGATCCCTTTATCGAGGCAAAAGCAAAAAGTGTAGCGATTGTTTATTACCCGGCTCTTGCGTGGTGCCTGATCATTCTATTTGCCACGGCATTCCTGTAGCTTGTATTCCGTTGGAAGATAAAGGTACAATGGGTAAAGCTATTAATTGCCTGAAAGGAGATCCATGATGAATTGGGTAAACGAAGTGTTCAAAAGAAAAGAGGAGCTTGTAAAGGATACGCAAATGCTGCTGCAGATAGAGAGTGTGCTTGATAAAGCAACAGCCGCGCAAAAAAAGCCATTTGGGGCCGGAATTGCCCGCTGCTTACAATTCCTTCTCCAAAAAGCAGAGTCTGACGGGTTTACCGTAAAAAATTTAGACGGTTACGCTGCTCACATTGAATGGGGCGAAGGCGAAGAAATTGTCGGAGTGCTGTGCCATATTGATGTGGTACCCCCAGGTGATAATTGGACAAGCGATCCTTTTTCGGCTGAAATACGAGACGGCAAGATTTTTGCAAGAGGAGCGATCGACGATAAGGGACCGACAATGGCGGCCTATTATGCGCTTAAAATTGTAAAGGAACTGAATCTTTCCTTGAAAAAACGCGTTCGCCTCATTATCGGCACCGATGAAGAAAGTGATTGGAATTGTGTAAAGCACTATTTTAAGCACGAGGAAATGCCTGTCCTCGGATTTGCCCCTGATGCCGATTTTCCCATAATAAATTCCGAAAAAGGGCTTATTGATTTTTACTTAAAAAAAGACAATGATGGAGATACATATAAGAATGGTTCGACTGTGCTGCACTCCTTTTCATCTGGCCTTCGGTTAAATATGGTTCCGGGAATAGCCGAGGCTCGACTTCAAACAAAAAATAAGGAACAGATCAAGCGGGAATTCAATGGTTTTTTAGAAAACGGAAAGCTTTCCGGCAAGATCGAAGAAAAAGAAGATTTACTCTACATTCAGTTAAAGGGAAAGTCTGCCCATGCGGCAGAGCCTGACAATGGAGTGAATGCCGGCCTTGTGCTCGCGGATTTTTTGGTTCGGTTCGATTTGGATGAAAACAGCAAAGCGTTTTTTGAACAAATTCTTTCGTTATTTTTTAATGATACGAGAGGGAGAAAGCTTGGAATTGACTGCAAGGACAGCATAAGCGGGGAGCTGACGCTGAATGTAGGAATTCTCGAATACAACCTCGAACAAGGGGGCAAGGCAGGAGTAAACATCCGCTATCCAGTTTCTGAGACGAGTGATCGGATTAAAAAAGCGTTTGAAGATCTTGACCAGTTCCGTTTAGAGAACTTTCACTACAGCAAGCCTCATCACGTGGCGGAAGACCATCAGCTGATTACTGTCCTAAAAAAAGTGTATGAAGAGCAGACAGGCAAGACAGCGGATTTAATTTCAATTGGCGGGGCGACCTATGCACGATCACTTGAATCCGGTGTAGCTTTTGGTCCTTTATTTCCAGGTAAACCAGATACAGCACATCAATCGGACGAATATATCGAAATTGATGACCTGTTGAAAGCGGCTTCTCTTTACGCACAGGCGATTTATGAACTTGCAAGATAAGCTGAGAAGATCCTGAGATTATGGTAATATAATATAGGATTAACCGTTCTCATACAGAGAGCGGTTTTCGTTTCTAAAATGCTCCCGAAATATCAGGAACCGTAAAATTCTGATGCGGGCTTACAATTAGCGGAGGAGCGCCATAGCACTCCCCGACAATAAAAGTTTCATTTTAAGGAAAGAAGGCTTTTTGATGAAAAACAATTCTGTTTCTGTGGCAGAAGCGAATTCTACAAAAATGTTTTACAGCTACTATTTTTTATTCTTTTTGGGCTATGGCTCCTTTTACCCGTTATTATCAGTGTATTTAAAAGAGTCATCTGGCCTTACGGGAAGTCAAATCGGACTCATACTGTCGCTTTTTCCGGTCGTCATGATTTTTATTCAGCCAATGTGGGGGATTTTCAGCGATATCACAAAGAAACCGACCGCTTTGCTGACCACCGCTTTGATCGGCACAGGCGCTTTTACAATGGTTTTTTCCTTTAGTGATTCATTTGAGTGGTTTATTGTTATATCATTTTTCCTGGCATTCTTTCAAAGTGCGATCATCCCCCTTTCCGACAGCATATCGATCAGCTATGCCCAAAAAGTGAATATCTCATATGGCTCAATCAGGCTATGGGGAGCAATAGGATTTGCTCTTGCAGTATTTATTGCTGGAAGGCTTGCGGAAATCTTTACTCTTTCTATTATTTTTTATCTCTACACATTGTTTTTATTTATTTCAGCTTTACTTGTCATCAGGCTGCCAAAAGAGACGGTACAGATGAAGGTGAATCTGAAAGAAGGAATAAAGAAATTATCAAAAATTCCGCGGTATGTGTTTTTTTTAGTATCCGCATTTCTGATGATGGGTCCGATTTTAGCGCATAATATCTTTTTCGGAATTTTTATCGATGAAATCGGCGGCACTCTTGCGGGAGTGGGAATTGCCTTTTTGTTGGCAGCTGGAAGCGAAGCACCGTTTATGAAAGTGGCCGGGGGATGGATTCAGCGTATAGGCATAGAAAATGTGTTAATCCTCTCCATTATTGTGGCAAGCATTCGATGGTTTTTTTATTTTTTTGATCCCCCGGTCTGGCTTGTTTATGCAACGGCTGTCACTCAGGGTTTTTCTGTTGGCTTATTTATTCCGGCAGCGCTTCAATATGTAAAGCAAATTGCTCCTGTTGAATTAGGGGCGACAGCAATAAGTATATATTCCGCCTTCGGAAACGGACTAGGCAACTGGTTTTGTACATTCGTAGGAGGGATAATATTAGAGAAATATTCTTCCCTGTATGTATATTTATTCTTTGGCATTTTGTCCACGCTTTCTTTATCTATCATGATTGCTGTGAAAATGGTAGGGAAAAATAAGGGCAGAGACTATTCAGCCACCCTTTCTTAGAAGGGTGGCTCCTGATTTTATTGTGTGAATAAATCTCCGGACAAATAACGCTCACCTGTATCTGCCATCATTGCAATCACAATTTGATCGGGTGAGAATTTTTGGGCTGCTTCAATCGCTGCAAAGCATGCAGCTCCTGAGGATGGTCCGACAAGTATGCCTTCTTGTTTCGCGAGCAATCTTGTGATTCGATAAGCATCCTCGTCCTTGATTTTGACGATTTCATCATAAACGTTCTGGTTCAAGATGTCTGGTATAAATCCAGGACTCGTACCGACAAGCTTATGTTTTCCTGGCTCTCCGCCTGATAATACTGGAGATCCGGCTGGCTCAACGACATGAATTGCAAGTTTGGGAAAATGATTCTTTAGCGTTTCCCCAGTACCGGTAATTGTTCCACCCGTCCCGGCAGTAGCAATGAATGCGGCTAACGGCTTTCCGATTTGCTGCTGTGCCTGAATAATTTCAAGTGCGGTGGTAGTCCGGTGTGCATCAGGATTTGCTGGATTTTCGAATTGCATCGGAATATAGCTGTTCGGAATTTTCGCGGCGATCTCTTTTGCTTTTTTTATGCTTCCCGGCATCCGTTCATCTCCGGGAGTCAATACGACTTCAGCGCCATAGGCTTTCAGAAGGTTTATGCGTTCTTTGGTCATTGTATCCGGCATGACTAAAATCGCTTTGTATCCCCTTGCCGCTGCATTCATAGCCAGTCCTATGCCGGTGTTGCCGCTTGTCGGTTCAATGATTGTGGCACCGGGCTTCAAGTCTCCGTTTTTTTCTGCTTCAATGATCATATTGTAGGCAGCCCTGTCCTTTACGCTTTTACTCGGATTAAATGCTTCGAGCTTGATGTAGACCTCCGCTGCATTTTCAGGCTGTAGTTTATTTAAGCGGATCAAAGGCGTATTGCCGATAAGGTCTGCAATATTATCATAAATGGCCACTCACGCTCCATCCCTTCACTAATCTCTTGTATTTTCCTATTATAATACCAATAAAATGGAGAAGATACTGAGGAACTGCTTATAATATTTGCTAAAATAGACTTAGAAGGAGACTTGATATGGATAACAATACCTATCATTACTTTATCGGCATCCCTTTTCCTATGCCGATGGCTGAACAAATCCACGAAAAACTGGTGCAATCACCTGCCTTTTCGTTTGGAAAATATGTGCATCCTGCCGACTATCACTTAACCTTAGTTTTTTTAGGAAAATCTGATGATGCTCAGTTACATATAGTAGCCAAAAATATTAAAGAAATAGCTGGTAAAACAGAAAGGATTCCTCTTCATTTTATGCATACAAACGTGTTTGGCGATGCCAGGCGTCCGCGTATTTTCTTTATCAGGCCAGAGCACTCGGATGCACTTATGGACTTGAGGGAGGAAGTGAAGCAAGTGGCGGAAGAAGCCGGATTCTATATCGAAAAGCGCCCATTTAAACCTCATGTAACAATTGCGAAAAAGTGGAAGCAAGAAGGGTCATATCCGGGAAACGCGGAAGCTGATCAGCTGTTTGACCTTGATATGAAAGATTTATTTGATCGAATTACGATTTTTAAAACTCATCTAAACAAGTCACCGATGTATGAATCAATTTATACTTCTGAATTGAAAGGATCGTCTTTTTAACAATGGGGCAAATTCTGAAATTGTATGATTATATCTCTAGATATGAAATGAACACCAATCAATATACGAATCAATTTATCCGCTTAAAAAAAGAAAGATGGGAGTCTTTGCAAAAAGCGTGTGAGAATGGCTTTTTTACAGAAGAGAAGGACGAATCTGAAAAAACAACGAAAGGCAATATCTTTTCTTTCAAAAGAGGAAAAAAACGTTCCGCAGCTGAGACAGATAAGAAATATGAATGGTTTCATAAAGAATTTTCTGAAGGAACCGGCCTGAATGTTGACTTGCTTACATCAGACAGAAAACGAGCTGAAGCTTTTAAAGAATATATTTATCGTTTTCAGCTGAAATGGGCCAGCTCTACGATAAGCCAGATTTCAAGCATACAGCATGAAGTCTATCTGGATAAGGAGCTGGAAATACTCGCCCAGTCCTTGCCTGATTCCTATTTCATTTTATATAAACCAGTATTAAAGGTTAGAAAAGCGGCTGTCGAATTAACGGTTGTTCTGCTGGCCCCGTTAAAAATTTACTGCGTCGTATTTTTAGAAGGACGAAATGAAAGAGAAAGTGTGTTTTTAGGATCAAAAAATCGTTTTTGGGAGGAACGGTTTCAAAACGGAACACGTAACGTTTTAAATCCTTGTGCCAGCCTTTTTCGGACAGAAAAAGTCCTCGCGAATATTTTAAATGAAAAAGCAATCGACCTGCCGATTGAGAAACTGATTATCAGCCGAACTTCTTATATTGATTATCCGGATTTGCCATTTGGGCTGAGTATAGTAGATAAGAGAAATTGGCGGGAGTGGCTGACAAAGCAGCAGAAAAATACGGCGCCGATTAAGTCAAAACAAATATCTGCGGCAAGACAGCTTCTGTACCACGGGGAATCCCGTTCACATGATAGGAAGGAATGGTTGGACTCTTAGAGCCTGAACATGAATCGAAAAATAGCATAAGCTGTTAATGGGAATGGCTGTGGAAAGAGATGCTGTTTCTTTCCTTTTGTAAAAAAATGAAGTCGATATTATTTTTTCTGCGTTTCGCACCTGCTGATTTGGGTAATGATTTTTCTAGAAGCTGTTTCTTTTTTGAACAGGACTTGCGTTAACCATAAAAAATTGCAGATGGGTGAAGGAGAGAGACCAAATGGTAAGTGTGAAAAGAGAGTTTGAAGCCTATTTGGATCAATTGGATGTTATTACGATATTAGTTCCCGAAAAGCAGAGAAACACGTATACTCCTCCGTTTTATATTGGAAAAGACCCGAATAGCCAATTAAAGGAGCTTTCTGTCGTTTCTTCGGAATCGATTGGAACCCATGTGAAATATATTGTAAAAGTCGGTGCCCCGCTAACACTCGGAGCAACTTACTATCTGTTTTCTTCATCAAAGCAGCGGACCGATTTGCAAACGGGAGCAGTCATACGAACGAAAGAATTTGACGAAGCTTATTATTATGAAGAAAAGCTTGGCTGTATCTACCACGCATCAAAATCAATCTTCAGGCTTTGGGCTCCAACTGCTACCGCTTCAAAAGTAAGATTGAAAAACACAGCAACTGAAGAAGAATTTATTTTTCCAATGATCAGGAAGGATCGTGGTGTTTTTGAGGCAGTCGTGAGCAGAAACATCGAGGGCTGGGAATATCTTTACGAGGTTTGCGTGAATCTTCAGTGGAACCTGACTGTGGATCCTTATGCTGAAGCAGTAACCGCAAACGGAAAAGAGGGAATTGTGATCGATCCGCAAAAAACGGCAGTCACAAGGCACAATCCTGTAATCCTGAAACACCCTACTGATGCGATTATTTATGAAACTCATATTCGGGATTTTTCCATACATCCTAATAGCGGGATATCGAACAATGGTAAATATTTAGCTTTTACTGAGTACGAAACGACCAACAATGAAGGGTATTCTACCGGTGTCGCATACGTAAAAGAAATTGGTGTGACCCATATTGAATTGCTTCCATTTAATGATTTTGGCGGCGTGGATGAAAACAATCCATCTGAATCATACAATTGGGGATACAATCCAATTCATTTTAATGCGCCGGAAGGAAGCTATGCAACGAATCCCGAAGATCCTTACAACAGAATCATTGAATTAAAAAAAGCTATACAGGCTCTCCATAAAAAAGGATTAGGCGTCATCATGGATGTCGTTTACAATCACGTCTACGATCATCTGAAATCTCCCTTTGAGCTTACGGTGCCTGGATATTATTTCAGGTATGACGAAAACGGCACGCCTTCAAACGGAACGGGAGTAGGAAATGATATCGCTTCCGAAAGGCTGATGGCAAGAAGGTACATCATTGACTCAATTGAACATTGGGTAAAGGAATACGATGTGGACGGATTAAGGTTTGACCTTATGGGGATATTGGATATAGAAACGATGATGCAGATCAAAAAAAGATTGAATGAAGTCAAACCGGGCATGTTAATTTTCGGAGAAGGTTGGAATTTGGCAACGCCGCTCGCAGATCATGAGAAAGCGATTATTACGAATTCACATAAGCTTGAGGGGATCGGATTTTTCAACGATAAATTTCGAGACTCGGTAAAAGGGAGTACATTTTCCTTGCAGGATCGGGGATTTGCCTTAGGCAATAGCAGAAAAATTGATCCTTTGAAGCAAGAGATTGCAGGGAAGGGCATCCCGTCAACACAATCTGTTAATTATGTAGAATCGCATGATAATCATACATTTTGGGATAAAATGGCGAAAGCGTGTTCCGAAGAGAACGATCAAACGAAGAGGCTTAGACAGCGGTTAGCTCTCTCAATCGTTTTATTATCACCGGGCATTCCGTTTATTCATAGCGGCCAGGAGTTTTACCGTACAAAATTCGGACATGAAAACAGTTATTGTGCTGGTGATGGTGTCAATCAAATCGATTGGGACAAAAGGGCGGCATTCCATGAGGATATCAGTTACTTTAAGAAAATGGCAGCATTAAGGAAGCAGCATCCCGCCTTCAGGTTTCACTCTTCATTAGAGTCCAATCACCTTGAGTTTTTTGGAGAAAATACACCAGGTCTAATTGCTTACAGGCTTCATTCTCTTGAAACAATTGATGAGTGGAAAGAGATCATTGTCATTCACCACAATCAAAGGGAAAGGGAAATAGTCTCCTTGCCTTCAAACAAGCGGTATACGCTCGTCTGTGACCCTTACTCATTCGATTTGGGAGAGACTACAGTTACCCATTCATTGGAAATTAGCGAAATTGGTACTTATGTCCTTTATCATACGTAGGAATTTTCTTGTTTTACTTGACGAAGCTCTGTAGATAGAGATAATATTTATATGACGGCTATTGCTTAGCACAAAGACTCATCAATAGCTGTCTTTTTTATTTTATTAAAGATTTTGTATAATAAGAGTCCATGCTTCTTGGGTCACTAAAATAATTCAGAAATGATGGGTTGAAAATTGATATGAACTGGTTGGGACAATTACTTGGTAGCGAGTGGGAGCTTTTCCCTGCTGGAGGTGCTACAGGAGATGCTTTTTTAGCAAAACATAACGGACAAAAACTTTTCTTAAAGCGCAACAGCTCACCATTTTTAGCTGTTTTGTCTGCTGAAGGAATTGTACCTAAGCTGGTTTGGACAAAGCGAATGGAAAATGGTGATGTCATAACAGCCCAACATTGGCTGAGCGGAAGAGAACTCAAGCCAAAAGATATGGAAGGAAAACAGGTTGCAGAGCTGCTTAAAAAAATTCATAGTTCCAAAGAGCTGGTGGATATGCTGAAAAGGCTCGGGAAAAATCCGCTGACTCCAGATGCAGTCGTTGAGCAGCTAAAGTATAACTTTACATATTTGCGATACAGCCATCCGCTTCTTGAGCGTGCCCTCCGTTATCTAGAGGGACATATTGAACAAATCCGGCATAGCGAAAAGGTAGTTTGCCATTCAGATTTGAACCATAATAATTGGCTTTTGGCAGATAATGATCAGCTTTATCTGATCGATTGGGACGGAGCAGTGATAGCTGATCCTGCCATCGATCTCGGTCCTTTGCTTTATCACTATATTGCGGAATCTGAGTGGCGAAACTGGTTGTTACAATACGGCGTTGAATTAACAAGCGTACTGCGTTTACGTATGTTATGGTATGTTCTTGCAGATACGCTTTCAAATTTATTCTGGGCTGTATCTAAAGAGAATGAAAATGAATTGCATCAAACCTTGAAAAAAGTGGAAACATTGCTAATAAAGCTCGAGAGTCAGGAGTAGGAATCTATTTCTTTAATCCAATGGGTCAGGTTTTCTTGATGCTCGGAAATATGGCCGTCCATAGAAGCTGCAGATATTCCGGATTGGCTGTACCTGTAGATGTCTCCAAGTATGCTTTTCATGTTTGTATCAAGTTCGGTGTTAACCATTAGAGACTTAATAATTCGTTCCAGCTGTTCGTATTCAGCTGTTGTACCGCAGCAATCTGATAGATGGGCAGCTAATATGTCTTTCAGCAAATGAACTTGATCAAAATAATTCAATCCCATGCTTTCACTTCCCTTCGTTTTCATAAACTTAAACTGTTCTTTTCAAGCGTTATTTATTCATTAGTTCGGTTCCTAAAAAAGGAGCCTATTTATTTTGTTTCTGTGTAAAACTGACCACATTAAGGAAGAATTACATTCAGGGGTGTTTTGATATGAGAATGCGCAATAAGCCATGGGCGGATGATTTTTTAAGAGAAAATTCCGATGTGGTTATTTCTGATCCAGAAACGCTCAATGGGCAATGGGAAAATGTTTTTACTGCAAATCAACCTTTGCACATCGAAGTGGGGACCGGAAAAGGCCAATTTATTACGGGAATGGCAAAACAAAATCAAGATATCAATTATATTGGGATCGAGTTGGCAAAAAGTGTGATCGTAACTGCAGCAAAAAAGATACAGGATATGGGGCTGCAAAATGTTAAAATGATCAACATGAACGCTGATTCACTTACTGATATTTTTGAAGAAGGCGAAGTGGATCGAATCTACTTGAATTTTTCAGATCCTTGGCCGAAAAAACGTCACGAGAAACGCCGTTTGACCCATTCTTACTTTTTAAAGCAATATGAAAAAATACTTGGCGGAAAAGGAGCAATCCATTTTAAAACGGATAACCAAGGGCTTTTTGAATACTCCTTGAAAAGCTTTTCTGAATACGGATTACTTCTGACCGACGTCAGTCTCGATTTGCATAACAGTGGAATAGAAGGAAACATAATGACAGAATACGAAGAAAAATTTTCTTCGAAAGGGCAACGGATTTACCGTGCAGAAGTGGAATGGAGATCGTAATAAAAGCATACGTTACAAAATTTTTTTCAGGCAGGAGCTCCGATCGGCTTCTGCCTGTAATGTTATGGAGAGCCTGAATGAAATGAAAGGCGGGGGTTATTTTGGAACAATTAAAAATTGGATCGATCACACTTACCTGGCTTGACGGAGGCGTCACCCATATGGATGGAGGAGCGATGTTTGGTGTTGTGCCAAAGCCTCTTTGGTCAAAAAAGTATCCGGTTAATGAGCTGAATCAAGTGGAACTGCGAACGGATCCGATACTTGTTCAGAAAAACGAAATCAATCTGCTCATTGATTCGGGAATCGGCAAGGGGAGATTATCTGCAAAACAGATAAGAAACTACGGAGTGACCGAGGAGTCAAATCTCGAAGCATCCTTAAAAGAGATAGGTTTAAGGCCCTGTGATATTCAATACGTATTAATGACTCATATGCATTTTGATCACGCATGCGGTCTCAGCAGTTATGAAGGTGACAAGCTCGTTAGTATGTTTCCAAAGGCGGAAATTTGGACATCTCAGACGGAATGGGAGGAAATGAAACAGCCGAATATCCGTTCTCGAAATACATACTGGAAAGAGAATTGGGAGCCTGTTGAAAATCAAGTCAAAACTTATAGCAAAAAGAAAGAAATCATCAAAGGCATTACTATGCTGCATACAGGCGGCCACAGTGACGGGCACAGCATCATTGTGCTGGAGGATGGCGGAGAAACAGCAGTGCATTTTGCGGATCTTATGCCAACACTTGCTCATAAAAATCCTTTATGGGTCCTTGCTTATGATGACTATCCGATGACTTCGATTTCCGAAAAACAAAGATGGCAGAAGTTCTCTGAAGAGAAAGAAGCGTGGCTGACGTTTTACCACGATGCGTATTACCGTGCCGTTAAATGGGACAGAAACCAGGGAATTTCTGATTCCGTCATTCGGGAAAAAACAAAGCATAAGGAATAAAACTAGTGGGGAATCCTTGCTTCCCCACTAGTTATTCTGCATGTGCTTTTTAAGCGACCGAATCAATAATTTCTACGATCATGCCGGTTTTCGCATGAATCATAACCTCATACTGCTCAAGTTCCCCAAATGCAGAGCGAGTGATCCCGGTTTTATAAACAGGAACAGTTTCGCCATTAATGACGTACGGCTCGGGAACTGAGTATATCCAGGATCCATCAATCGGTCCTCTTTGTTTAAATGCTGATTTGACAATGTGAAGCGCTTTTTCAGAAGAAATATAAGAATTATCTGCGTACTGCTTAACGATAAAAGCAGCAGCCAAGCTTAGGCCGGCACCTAAAAGAATATGGCGTAATTTCATTAGGCTGCACCTCCAATTTCATATTGTTTTTATTATAACGGACAAGATTGGCAATGTTAAGAGAAGGCCTCTTTTGGCTAGAATCTTTTTGCTTCGTTCTGTAAAATAAGGGTTATACATAAGGGAAATGAGGGAAAACAATGAATCAGGAAACGATTGAGCTCTTTCAAACGCTGACGCAATTGCCTGGAGCTTCTGGAAATGAGCATCAGGTTCGGGCGTTTATGAAAACAGAGCTTGAAAAATATTCAGATGAGTTGATCCAGGACAGGCTGGGAAGTATTTTTGGGGTAAAAAAAGGTCCTGAAGGCTCTCCTAAGGTGATGGTTGCCGGACACATGGATGAAGTCGGGTTTATGGTAACATCCATTACAGAAAACGGTATGCTTCGCTTTCAAACGCTGGGCGGCTGGTGGAGCCAGGTCTTGCTAGCTCAACGAGTGACTATATATACGGAAAACGGGCCGGTTCCCGGAGTCATCGGAAGCATTCCTCCCCATCTTTTAAGTGAAGAACAGCGAAACCGTCCGATGCAAATAAAGAATATGCTAATTGATATCGGTGCAGACGATAAAGCAGATGCTGAAAAACTTGGAATTAAACCCGGCCAGCAGGTAGTTCCAGTGTGTCCTTTTACCGTTATGGCAAATCCGAAAAAAATCATGTCAAAGGCATGGGATAATCGGTACGGATGCGGACTAAGCATTGAACTGTTAAAAGAGCTTCAAGGCGAAGATTTGCCCAATACTATATTTTCCGGCGCCACCGTACAAGAAGAGGTAGGTTTAAGAGGAGCGCAGACTGCCGCAAGCCTTATTCAGCCTGATTTGTTTTTTGCGGTAGATGCCAGTCCAGCCAATGATATGGGCGGAGATAAAAAAGAATTCGGACAGCTTGGAAAGGGTACCTTGCTTCGAATCTTTGATAGGACGATGGTGACACATCGAGGAATGCGGGAATTTGTTTTAGATACCGCAGAATCAAACCAGATTCCGTATCAATATTTTGTTTCACCCGGAGGCACTGATGCCGGCCGAGTCCATATCGCTAACACCGGAGTTCCATCCGCCGTTATCGGAATTTGCTCAAGATACGTCCATACTAATTCTTCGATTATCCACATTGACGATTATGCAGCAGCGAAGGAACTACTCGTAAAGCTTGTGCGGGCCGCAGATAAAACAACGTTTGAAACCATTATAGAAAGCGTATAATGAGTATATAAAAGATCCGCCTGTCCCGAGGATCTTTTTTGCATTTTGTTGGTCTTACCACGGATACTTTGATATGATCCGTGTATATGAAGATGGGAAGATAGGTGCCCAATTAGTAACGGAGGGAATCAAATGAAAAATATCGAAACACAAGAAGAGCTGGAGCAAGTCATCCAAGAGGAAAACACGCTGTTGATGTTTTCAGCGGATTGGTGTCCGGACTGCCGTATCATCGAACCGATTTTGCCTGCTGTTGAAGCGGATTTTCCTGAATTTACACTGTACCACGTGGATCGTGACAAATTTATAGATACGTGTGCTGAATGGAATGTTTTTGGCATTCCAAGCTTTCTTGTCTTTAATGAGGGGAAAGAGGTCAATCGTTTTGTCAGCAAAGACAGAAAGACGCAAGCGGAAATCGAGCAATTTTTAACGGAGTCCCTCGCCAAACTATAGAAGGGAGCTGTTTTACTTATGAAAATGACCTCAGTAAAGCTCAGCAGATTACTAAAAGAGCGGCTGCAAAGTGAAAACCTGTCCTTTCATTTTGACAGGGATAAAGATACACTTCGTGTGGAAGATACACTATCCGGCAAAGGCATTACGTTAGATCTGCCCCCTATAATTGCAAAATGGGAACAAAAGAAGGAGCAGGCCATTGAAGAAGTCTTGTATTATGTGAGAGAAGCCCTGAGTGCGATGAAAGGGGAAGGCCAAGAAATAACCGGTAAGGAAAGCAAAGTATTTCCGGTTATCCGTTCCACTTCATTTCCCACCCAATCAAGCAAAGGCGTTCCACTCGTTTTTGATGAGCATACAGCGGAAACAAGAGTCTATTTTGCCCTGGACCTTGGAAACTCTTATCGTCTGATCGACGAACAAATGCTGACAAAGGAAGGCTGGACAAAAAATAGGATCAGAGAAACCGCAGCATTTAACCTTCGTTCCTTGCCAACGGTTGTCAAGGAAGATACGGTTGCCGGAAATACGTTTTATTTTTTCAGAGCCAATGACGGATATGACGCGAGCAGGATTTTAAATGAAGCGATTATCAATGAGTATGAAAAGAAAATAGAAGGTGAGTTTGCTCTATCTGTCCCTCATCAGGATGTACTTATCCTTGCTGATGTTAAAAATGAAGCCGGATATGACATTCTCGGACAAATGTCTATGAGCTTTTTTGCTAGCGGCACTGTGCCGATTACCGCCTTATCATTTTTATATCAAGATGGTAAACTGGAACCTGTTTTCATCATGGCGAAAAGCAAACCTCAAAACAAGTAAAAAGGAGACGTATTATGAATGCATTTTATAATTTGGAGGGTATTGGCGACACGTTGCTAATAACAATCCAAAATGTTGATTCTCCTGATCGACTAATCGAAAGAAACGGCGATGTTGTCAAAATCATTGATCCATCTACAAAGGAAATCGTAGGATATAATATTTTTAATGTTTCATCGTATATGAAAATAACTGATAGAGGACCTGTTCCTCTTTCTGAAACCTTTGTGCAGGATATCAATGAAATTTTCAGCAGGAATCATGTGAAAGACCAGCTTGAACCGGATCTTTCTTCCAAATTTGTCGTAGGGTACATTCTTTCCAAGGAAAAGCACCCGAACGCGGATAAATTAAGCGTCTGTAACGTTGACGTAGGGGATGAAACGCTGCAAATTGTTTGCGGTGCCCCAAATGTCAGCCAAGGTCAAAAGGTAGTCGTTGCTAAGACAGGTGCAGTTATGCCAAATGGTATGGTAATTAAAGATGCTGAGCTTAGAGGGATACCTTCAAGCGGCATGATTTGCTCTGCCAAAGAACTTCAGCTTCCTGATGCTCCGCAAGAAAAGGGAATTCTGGTGCTCAGTGACGAATTTGAGGCCGGAGATGAATTTATGCTGATCGAATCAAGCGGAACCTCCCAAAAAATTTAAGATAAAACCGAATCATTTATAATATAAAGTCATTAAGCATATGTTTAATGGCTTTTTTTCTGTATATCGAACAGACTATTTAAGCTTTCACAGACTTCAAGTTCAGTGGTATACTAAATATCGCCCAAAAAAATCAAGGGAAACAAAGAGAGTGATAGATAGTGAGCTGGTTAACAAAAATATTCAGCCTCGGATCAGGCCAAACCGAGAATTATGAAGAACAACCTTTTGAACATGAGCCGTATGATCGAAAGGAAGAATACGAAGATAAATTAGAGACCGGTCTGCACGATCGATTTCCTAATCAAGGGAAATTTCGTTTTCCTCTGATTAAAGATGACGAAGAGCCGGCTGAACAAGCAGAGCCGACTCAATACAACCCTAAAAATCAATCGAAAGAAACTATAAGCCAACACTCTGCCAATGAAAAAAAGGCATTTAAACCAACGGTTATTCCTTCTCCGATTTACGGATTTAAGCAAAGACAAGAAACACCTATTAAGGATTTTTACCGAACAAGCTTGTCTAAAGAAGAAGAGAGGGATCCGTTGGCCGGAAAGAACTCAAATAGAGACCGGACTTCAGAGAAAAGCGGCCTTGGGCTTTCCTTTGAAGTAGATTCATCTCATGAAGACATTATAGAGACGGAAGAAGCTTTACAGCAGAATGCAGAAAAAGAAGAGCCCACCTTTCCGTTTGTCGAAGCAGAACAATCGGAAGAGGAGTCTCGCCCCCGCACTGAGGTCACTGAAAAGAAAGATGACGAAACCGAGAAACCGCTTCTTATTACGGAAGCATCTGAATCCGCTTTAGATGGTGAACCAGTGGCAGTTAACGATTCAAACAGAGACCGGACTTCAGAGAAAAGAGACCTTGGCCTTTCTTTTGAAGTAGAATCATCTCAAGAAGACAATATAGAGACGGAAGAATCTTTGCAACAGAATGCAGAAAGACAAGAGCCTGCCTTTCCGTTTGTCGAAGCAGAACAATCGGTGGAAGAGCCTGCCCCTCATTTTGAGGTCACTGAAAAGAAAGAAGACCAAGATGAGAAACCGGTTCTAATAAATGAAGAATCCGCATCTGCTATAGATGGTGAGCCGAAAGCTCCCGATACAAAAATCGTCAAGAATACGGATCGGGAATCTCCGACGGTGGTGCAGTCGAAACAAACGCCTATCACCGCATCAGGTCAAAAGAAAGAGGAATCAAGCAATCCGTTTAATGTACTTATGCTTGCTTCCGATAAAAGGAAAGGCGCAGGAGGAAGCGGTTATAAATTTCCTGAATTGTCATTACTTGACGTTCCGGCCGCTCAAAGAGCAGATAATCATAACTGGGTGAATGAACAAAAAGAACTCTTAAATCGAACGTTGAAGAACTTTCATGTGAATGCAACTGTCGTTCGTGTCACTCAAGGTCCGACCGTAACGAGATATGAGGTTCATCCGGAACCGGGAGTAAAAGTAAACAAAATTACCAATCTGGCAGATGACATTAAACTTAGCTTGTCTGCAAGAGACATTCGAATCGAAGCCCCTATTCCAGGCAAAAACACAATTGGAATAGAGGTTCCGAATAAAGAAAGCAAAATGGTCTACATAAGGGAAATGATCAGGAGCAAGGAATTCAGAACGAATGATTCCCCTTTAATAGCGGCTCTTGGAATGGATATTGCGGGAACGCCTGTAGTACTCGATTTAAAAAAAATGCCGCACGGGCTTATTGCAGGCTCTACAGGCTCAGGAAAAAGTGTCTGTCTGAACACAATTTTGGTTAGTTTGCTGTATAAATCAGAGCCGAGTGAGGTAAAACTGCTGTTAATTGATCCAAAAATGGTTGAGCTTGCTCCATATCATGAGATCCCGCACCTTGTCAGCCCGGTCATCACTGACCCGAAAGCTGCGACCGCCGCGTTAAAATGGGTGGTCGAGGAAATGGAGCGGCGTTATCAGCTGTTTGCCCATTCAGGCGTTCGCGATCTGACAAAATTCAATCAAAAAGTCCAGACTGAGCAAATGGGGGAAAAGCTTCCTTACCTTGTTGTTGTCATTGATGAGCTGGCCGATTTAATGATGGTTGCGCCCGGTGATGTAGAGGAGAGCATCTGCAGAATCGCACAAAAGGCAAGAGCCTGTGGTATTCATCTTCTAATCGCTACCCAAAGGCCATCTGTCGATGTGATTACAGGTCTTATCAAAGCGAATATTTCTACGAGGATCGCCTTTTCAGTATCCAGCCAAGTCGATTCTAGGACGATCATCGATGTGGCCGGTGCAGAAAAACTTCTTGGAAAAGGAGATATGTTGTTTCTTGAAAACGGATCTGGCAAGCCTGTCCGGCTGCAAGGGAATTTTGTATCAGACGGCGAGATTGAAAGGGCAGTCAGCCATGTGAGAAAGCAAATGAAGCCATCATATCTTTTTGAACAGGAAGAATTAATGAGCCAAACAGGTGCTTTGGAAGAAGAGGATGAACTGTTTTTAGAAGCCTGCCATTTCGCGTTGGAGCAAGGACATGCCAGTACATCGAGCCTTCAAAGACGCTTTCGCGTTGGATACAACAGAGCTGCCCGTCTGATTGATATGATGGAGCGTGAAGGATTTATTTCTTCGGCCAATGGAAGTAAGCCAAGAGACCTGTTAATTACTAAAACTGATTTCACGCAGTGGGTGGAAAATCAATAGGACGACTGTGAACTTATTGCTAAACGTGTTATGATAGTAGATAGTGCATTTTAAAATATGCTCTTTAAGGGAAAATGTCTTCTCTTTTAATAAGAGTGATATAAACGATAAAACATTTAACTGTGCTCAGCATTTAACCTGTGCCGGTTGCAAATCGAAGTAAACGTCATATACTGAAAATCAGATAGACGTTTGTTGGAGGTACAATTATGACTGTTTATCATTTTGTTGGAATTAAAGGGACAGGTATGAGTGCACTTGCCCAAATTCTTCACGATACCGGAAAGAGGGTCCAAGGATCGGATATTGATAAAAGGCTTTTTACACAGCTAGCGTTAGAAGAAAGAAATATTCCCATTTTGTCATTTGATCCTGAAAATATAGAACCAGGAATGATTGTCATTGCCGGAAACGCATTTCCAGACACGCATCCTGAAATTGAAAAGGCGCAGAAGGATGGAAATCAGGTCATTCGATATCATAAATTTTTAGGCGATTATATGAAGAGCTTTACAAGTGTTGCGGTTACTGGTGCTCATGGAAAAACTTCAACAACAGGGCTGCTTGCTCATGTGATACAAACAGCAAAGCCCGCTTCCTACTTAATCGGGGATGGTACGGGAAAGGGAAGTAAAGATAGTGAGTACTTTGTGTTTGAGGCTTGTGAATACCGGAGACACTTTTTGAGCTATCAGCCTGACTATGCGATTATGACGAATATTGATTTCGATCATCCCGACTATTTCTCAAGCGTAGAGGATGTTTTCGACGCATTTCAAAACATGGCTCTACAAGTAAACAAAGCGATTATAGCTTGCGGAGATGACGATTACCTTCCGAGAATACAAGCTAATGTTCCAGTCGTTTATTACGGACTCGGCGAAGAAAATGATTTTCAAGCACGGAATGTGATTAAAAACACACTGGGCACTACATTTGATGTCTTTGTACGCAACTCATATTATGATACATTTTACATCCCGGCATACGGGACTCACAATGTTTTGAACGCATTAGCGGTGATTGCCCTTTGCCATTATGAATCTGTCAATGTTCAGCTTATTAAAGACTCTCTCAGCACGTTTGGCGGAGTGAAAAGAAGGTTTAATGAAAAAATCGTCGGGAACCAAGTATTAATTGATGATTACGCGCATCACCCGACAGAAATTAACGTAACAATCGAAGCTGCTAGACAAAAATATCCGGATCGGGAAGTTGTTGCTGTGTTCCAGCCGCATACATTTACGAGAACGCAGTCATTTTTGAATGAATTCGCAATTAGCCTTCAAAAAGCGGACTCCGTATATTTATGTGATATTTTTGGATCTGCCAGGGAAAATAACGGAAAACTGTCTATATTAGATCTCCAGAAAAAAATTGACAATGCCCAGCTGATTAATGAGGAGGATACCTCAGCCCTGAAAGCCCATGATCATAGTGTCATTCTTTTTATGGGTGCTGGTGATGTACAAAAATATCTTAGAGCCTATGAAAACGTTGTTCCGTTATCATAATCAGGTATAATTAAAAATCTTGTCTTCCGAAGGAGGCAAGATTTTTTTATTCTGAAAACTGCTTTTTTCCCGGTAGACATTTATAGTAGAATGGTTAGTATAGCTCTCTTTCATACTTAGATGTTTAATGTTTAATTATTTAGGGTATTAGACACACTAACGGTAGTAGAGGAGGTAAGAAATGATTAATATTCTATATTTTAGCGCAGCGTTAATAGCAATCGCCTTTTTTATTTTAGTTATTTATTTAGCTAAAACATTAAACTCATTACAGGCAACTCTGACAAAGGTGGCATCAACCGTTGAAGGCATTGAGGGGCAACTGAAAGGCATAACGTCTGAAACTACTGAACTTTTACATAAGACGAATCAGCTTGCAGAAGATGTTCAAGCGAAATCTGAAAAGCTCAATACAGTTGTACATGCTATTCAAGATGTAGGTACTTCAGTTCATCAATTTAATAATTCAATTAAAAAGGTGTCTACTTCTGTTTCTGCCACCATGGAACAAAATCAAGATAAAATTTCCCAAGTAGTTAACTGGAGTGGAGCTATCGTGCAAATTTGGGAAAAACTAAAAAACAAAAAAGCACGACAAATCCAATAAAGCATTTTCAAATTCAAAGGAGGAAAAATAATGAGCAAAGAAGGAATGAACAGCAAAGATTTTTTACTTGGAACAATTATCGGGGGGATTGTCGGAGCAACGACAGCTCTATTTCTTGCACCTAAATCAGGGAGAGAGCTAAGAGATGACTTTGGCGCCCAAGCTTCAGTTGTGAAGGAAAAAACAGACAAACTTACAAGCGAGGCAAGAGAAAAAGGCGTTGAGTATGTAAGCATTGCAAAAGACAAAACTTCAACAATTTCTCAATTGGTTTCTGATCAATCAACACAACTGATGGACAAAGTAAAGGATTTAAAAAACCGCACAAAAGAACAGCCTCAAAATGAAACAAACGATATTAACAATGTTCAATCTAATGAAACCGTTCAGCCAGTCGAAGAGGCAAAAAATAAATTGGCAGAAGAAGCAAACGAGGCGAAAAAAGAGGCTTAACTGGTAACACGGTAACTCTATAAAGAAATCTCCAGGAGGTTATGATGACGAAGCAGCATATCCAATCAATCGAAGAATTTGATGCGTTAATTGAACAAGATAAGCCATTTGTTTTCTTTAAGCACAGTCTGACATGCCCGATCAGCAAAAATGCCTTTGTGGAATATGAAGCATTTACCAAACAGAACGAGAACGTTCAGAGCTATTATTTACATGTTCAAACGGATCGTGAGCTGTCCAATTATATTGCTGAAAAAACCGGCATAAGGCATGAAAGCCCGCAGGCTCTTGTCTTCGATAATGGAAGCGTAAAGTGGCATGCCTCCCATTCAAAAATTACAGCAGATTCTTTAATGAAAAACTTATAACGTAGTATACCCCGGACAGTAAATGTCCGGGGTACGTTATTAAAAAAATATTTTATCGTGTAATGCCTGTTATATTAGGTTTTTTCACTTTATCACTTAAAAGCGTTTTAGTAATAAAGAAATAGTTAGTGACATTTTACCGCACATTGTTTATAATAATACTTAATTCCAGATGAAATTAAAAGAGCAATCTTTTCATGATAGAAAATACGAGAGGATGAATGAAATGAGCAACGGAGAATTGGAACAATTAAGAAACAAGGCGAATGACCTTAACCTTCAGATTTTAAAGCTTATTAATGAGAGAGGACGAATTGTCCAAGAAATTGGAAAAACGAAGGATGCACAAGGTGTGCACCGTTACGATCCAGTTCGTGAAAGGACGATGCTTGATAACATCATTAAAAATAATGATGGTCCTTTTGAAACATCAACGCTTCAGCATATCTTCAAAGAGATTTTCAAAGCAAGCCTTGAATTACAAGAAGACGATCATAGAAAAGCTCTTTTGGTATCAAGAAAGAAAAAACCGGAAAATACAGTGGTGGAAGTTAACGGTGAAAGAATTGGAGACGGCGATCAATCCTTTATTGTAGGACCATGTGCCGTAGAAAGCTATGAGCAGGTGGCTGCTGTAGCACAAGCAGCGAAAAACCAAGGCGTAAAGATTCTCCGCGGCGGGGCATTTAAGCCGCGTACGAGCCCTTATGATTTCCAAGGTCTTGGCTTAGAGGGCTTGAAAATACTCAGCAAGGTAGCTAAGGAATATGATTTGGCTGTGATCAGTGAAATCGTTAATCCAGCCGATATTGAGACTGCTATCGACTATGTTGATATCATCCAAATTGGTGCGCGCAACATGCAGAACTTTGAACTGTTAAAAGCAGCCGGAGCTGTAAACAAGCCTGTATTATTAAAACGCGGGTTAGCGGCGACCATCCAGGAATTTATTAATGCGGCAGAGTATATTATTTCTCAAGGAAATGACAATATTATTCTTTGTGAGCGTGGTATTCGCACATATGAAACAGCAACTCGTAACACTCTTGATATTTCAGCTGTACCGATTTTAAAGCAAGAAACACATTTGCCGGTTTTTGTTGATGTAACTCACTCTACTGGCCGGAAAGATTTGCTATTGCCTACAGCGAAAGCAGCACTGGCGATTGGAGCAGACGGCGTAATGGCAGAGGTTCATCCAGATCCTGCAGTGGCGCTTTCAGATTCTGCCCAACAAATGAACATTCCTGAATTTGACCAGTGGATCAATGCACTTAAACCATTGGCAGCAGTGAAATCATAGTAACTGGCGTAATATGAGCCAATCTAAGAGCCGTATATAAAGACGGCTCTTTTTTTCACGCTTTGTTACGGAACATCGTTAAATAATTTAATAAAAAGCGGCATACGTTTTCATAACCATGAAAAATGTGTATAATTTCCCCATAGCCGTAACATAAATGGGATATAATAATAGAAAAAATTGATTGATTCTCCAACTTATCGTAAGATAATGAAAGGAGTTAACGGTTTTCGACATTTCTCTACATAATGTAGTTTATGCAATGGAAAGCGTAATGAGTTAAAGGAGTGAAGACGTTGAGTAATGTAACCATTTATGATGTAGCAAGAGAAGCAAATGTTAGTATGGCAACAGTATCGAGGGTTGTCAACGGAAATCCGAATGTAAAGCCGACCACTAGGAAAAAAGTACTTGAAGCGATTGACCGTCTTGGATATCGGCCAAACGCAGTAGCAAGAGGTCTGGCAAGCAAGAAAACGACGACAGTAGGTGTCATTATTCCTGATATTTCGAGCATTTTTTATTCAGAGCTGGCACGAGGCATTGAAGATATTGCAACGATGTATAAGTACAACATTATCCTCAGTAACTCTGACCAAAATGTCGAAAAAGAATTGCATTTAATCAACACAATGCTTGGTAAACAAGTGGATGGAATTCTTTTCATGAGCGGCAATGTGACGAATGAGCATATTGAAGAATTTAAACGTTCTCCTGTGCCGATCGTACTAGCTGCTTCTGTAGAAGAACAAGAAGAAACACCATCAGTAGCAATTAACTATGAGCAGGCGATGTATGATGTAACCACGCTCTTAATTGAGAAAGGCCATCAAGAAATCGGCTTTGTCAGCGGACCGTTAACTGAACCTATTAACAAAATCAAAAAATTAGAAGGCTTTAAGAGAGCTTTGAAAGACGCTGAAATTGATTATGATGAAAATCTGGTGGTCGAAGGCGACTACACGTATGATTCGGGCCTAGAAGCTCTTGAAGCCTTCCAAGAGCTTGGGAAAAAGCCTACTGCTATTTTAGCTTCAACAGATGAAATGGCTCTAGGTGTCATTCACGCAGTGCAAGATAGCGGCCTTTCAATTCCTGAAGATATAGAAATCATGGGATTTGATAATACCAGGCTTTCCTTAATGGTACGGCCTCAGCTTTCCACTGTTGTTCAGCCGACATATGATATTGGAGCTGTAGCCATGAGGCTGTTAACAAAGCTGATGAACAAAGAATCGGTTGAAAACCAGCACGTTGAGCTTCCGCATCGCATCGAATTAAGACAGTCAACAAAGTGATAAACTAGAAAACCCGCGGAGGAATATCACCGCGGGTTTTCTAGTTATTTGATTCTTTATTAGCTTTTTCTTTCGGCCCGCAATTGATAAAGAGTCTTTTGTACCATCTGCTGATTTTTTTCGGTAATTTCTTGTTTTCTTGGAATTTGATTATAGATCCCGTTATTGTCTTCCCACAAGCGGGGAAGCGGAAGAGGGGAATGGTGTTTCCAAGTATTGTACCATTCCTCTGGGATTTTTCCCCCAGGATGAATCCCTTTCATTTCAAGCCAAATTAGGCTCCAGGCTCTAGGAACAACTCTCCACCCATCATAACCTCCTCCTCCAACAGCAATCCATCTGCCATCACAGTACTTGTGGGCGATTTCATGAGCGAGCTTTGGTATTTCTTTATAAATTGTCATCGTGTTAGATAGATGGGTAAGAGGATCAAAGCAATGGGCATCTGCGCCGTTTTGAGTGATTATGACATCAGGCTGATAGAAAGCCGCAATTTCTTCTACAGCAGTCCGGTACACATGAAGGAAAGAATCATTCTCTGTAAACGGCTCTATCGGAAAATTAAAACAATACCCATAGCCTTTTCCGCTCCCCCTTTCGTGTATTTGGCCAGTACCAGGGAAAAGATACTTGCCAGTTTCATGAATAGAGAGAGTGCAAACGCCCGGGTCATCGTAAAATGCAAATTGAACACCGTCCCCATGGTGGGCATCTGTATCAATATATAAGACCTTTGCCTGGTATTTTTTTTGAATATATTTTACTGCCGCAGAAATATCATTGTAAACGCAAAAACCGGATGCTTTTCCTCTTAAGCCATGGTGCAAGCCTCCGCCAAGGTTCACAGCATGTCTAGCTTTCCCTGACATGACATACTCAGCGGCCATAAGCGTTCCCCCGACTAGAAGAGACGCAGCTTCATGCATTCCCGCAAAAACAGGTGTGTCCTCTGTACCTAATCCATAGTTTTCTCCCTCTGCAACCGGCAGCTTTCCTTCTCCCGCAAGCATAACCGCTTGTATATAATCCTCCGAATGAACCAGCCTTAAGTCAGCTTCTGTAGCTGTTCGGGGAGAAATAACCTCGTCTGCTTCAAAAGCGTTAAGGCTCTTTAACAGATCGTAGGCGACTGACACCCTTTGCTGATTAAAAGGGTGGTTTTGGTGGAAATGATACGTCTGATAAGAAGGAGAGTAGATAAAGACACAGTCTTTCATAAATTCTTCTCTTCCCTTTTGTAGAATAGACGGCTCACAAACTTATTTTTTTGACCTTTGTTCATGATCGTTGTCCCCTTTGCTCCGTATACTTCTTAATACATGAATCTATTTTTAAAGCGAAGACGGTCGAACGCTCCAATCTTTTGCTGATCCACATGGCTTCCGATTCTAGCCATCAGGCAGTTTGCCGGATGCGAGCAAATTTCCGGCTCATCAGTTGCAAAATACACGAGCCCTCCGGCATTCATCATTTTTTCCATCATTTTTCGATAATCCCATACACTCATTTTTGTCCCCTTTAAATCCCAATGCCAATAATATTCTGTCGTAATAATCACGTAATTTTCCATAAAAGAATCCATCATACTTACCTGAAGAAGGCTTTTTCCCACCGAGCTTCCGCGAAATTGAGGTGCAACCTCAATCGCGCCCAGTTCAATTAAAAAATCCAGTCGGCCCTCCGACCATCTTTCGAGTGGATCGGGGTAAAGATAAGTCACGTAGCCAACAATGGTATGTTCAAATCTTGCAATAATGACTCGTCCTTCAGTAAGCTTGGCAATGCCGATCAACGCATTATGCTGCTCTTTTGGCGGTCTGAAAGCTGTAAGATCGTTATGAAATTCATAGTCTTCCAGCTTTGCAGATGGTATATGGCCTTCTATGATCAGGGGGCCGTCTTCTGTGGTTAATTCCATCGAATGATAGGTTTTTACATGGTTCATGTACTCACCGCCTAACTTCCCTTAAGTAAATAACCTAACTCTACCATAGCAAAAAATAAAACGTTTTCATATAAATTGTGAAAAAATACTGCTATACTTATCATTAGGTGACAACTTTCAATAAAGGGGATGAATCAAATGAAGTTGGAAGCGCTGCCAATTGTACAAGGGAATTATAATTTATCAAATTACGAGGAAACGTATCGAAATTTTGATTGGAAGGAAGCGGAAACCTATTTTTCTTGGAATAATACCGGGAAAATAAATGCGGCTTTTGAAGCAATTGACCGCCATGCAGAATCACACAGAAAAAACAAAATCGCATTACACTATAAAGATGCAGCTAGGGAAGAAAAATATACGTTTAGAGAAATGAAAAATGAAACCAACCGAGCGGGAAATGTGTTAAAGCAATTTGCGGATGTAAAAAAGGGTGACCGCGTGTTTGTTTTTATGCCGCGTACGCCTGAATTGTATTTTATTCTGCTTGGAGCAATTAAGCTGGGTGCCATTGCAGGCCCGCTTTTTGAAGCCTTTATGAAAGGGGCAGTAAAGGACCGTTTGGAAAACAGCGAAGCGAAGGTCATCGTTACGACACCTGAGCTGCTGGAACGAATTCCGGTTGATGAGCTTCCTCATTTAAAGCATGTACTTGTAGTTGGAACGAATGTGAAAGAGGAAGGAAAGGTCATCGATTATTTATCAAAAGCAGAGAATGCTGGGAAAGAGCTGGAAATTGAATGGGTAGACAAAAAAGACGGTATGCTCCTGCATTATACGTCGGGATCGACTGGTACACCAAAAGGGGTATTGCACGTTCACGAAGCCATGATTCAGCAATACCAGACAGCTCATTGGGTGCTTGATTTAAAAGAGGACGATGTGTATTGGTGTACAGCAGATCCCGGATGGGTCACAGGAACTGTATACGGAATTTTCGGCCCGTGGCTAAACGGAGCGACAAATGTCATCGTCGGCGGGCGATTTAGTCCTGAAAACTGGTATCAAACGATTGAAGATCTTGAAGTTACTGTTTGGTACAGTGCACCCACCGCCTTTAGAATGCTGATGGGCGCAGGTGATGATCTTGTCAAAAAATATGATCTCCGTTCGCTGCGCCATGTATTGAGTGTTGGTGAACCATTGAATCCGGAAGTAATCAAATGGGGTTATGAAGTATTTCAAAAAAGGATTCATGACACATGGTGGATGACCGAAACAGGCAGCCATATCATTTGCAATTACCCGTCTATGGAAATAAAGCCGGGATCGATGGGCAAGCCGATCCCTGGAGTAGAAGCGGCAATCATTGATCATCAAGGGAATGAGCTGCCGCCTTACAGAATGGGAAATCTCGCCGTCAAAAAAGGGTGGCCGTCTATGATGTATGCAATTTGGAGAAACCCTGAAAAGTATGAATCGTATTTTATGCCCAGTGGCTGGTATGTGTCGGGGGATTCGGCATATATGGACGAAGAGGGGTATTTTTGGTTTCAAGGTCGGGTGGACGATGTAATCATGACTTCCGGAGAACGAGTGGGGCCATTTGAGGTCGAGAGCAAGCTGGTCGAGCACCCTTCTGTTGCGGAAGCAGGCGTTATCGGAAAACCTGATCCGGTTCGAGGGGAAATCATTAAAGCGTTTATAGCACTCAGAGACGGTTATGAGCCGTCTGATGAGCTGAAGGAACAAATCCGCCAGTTTGTGAAGCAGGGGCTGGCAGCACACGCCGCTCCAAGGGAAATAGAATTTAAAGATAAGCTGCCGAAAACAAGAAGCGGAAAAATTATGAGAAGGGTGTTAAAGGCGTGGGAATTAAATCTTCCTGCAGGCGATCTTTCATCGATGGAGGATTGACAGACAGCGTTATAAGGAACAGAAAAAACCGGCTCATCAAGTTGAGCCGGTATCTTTCGGTTTCTCTTTTTCTTTTTTCTCGTTGTCGTTTTTCTTTTCCTCTTTTTTCTGGCCAACCAGCTGTGATGGCGCTGATTCCTTTCCTGCCACATCGACTGCAACGACGACGAATTGTCCGTCACCTGCTTTTGCTGATAACGTGTCCTGCGCAGATGGTTTCGCTACTAATTGTTTTGCCCCATTTTCTGCTACACGGTATACCCGATAACCGATCACATCATTGCTTGCGCTTTTGCTCCACGTTATTTGCTGATTGTTCCAAGAAACATGAGGAATTGTTGCCGGATTTCCTCCATCATCCTTCAATTCACGATTCGCTGAAATCACGATTGAGCTGAATTTTTCGCCGCTAAAACGTTTCAGCTCTTTCAATGAATGGATTCCCATGCTGTCTAACGCGTTTTCTTTCAATAAATATCCGGTTTTTACAAATTCACGAGGAGCATTTTTTGGAACTTTATAGGCCTTGCCATCCATGTATACAAATTTGCCCTCTGTCAGGCTGTCGTCGACTTGATTAGGAGCATATTTGCTGTTGAATAAATCTGACGAGACGAGGTCGGCTTTTTGGCAGAGTGATGAAGGGAGCTTTCCGGTCAGCGTGCAGTACGATTTTCTGACCAACCCATTTGGTTGTTTAAACCGTTCGTTTGTTTGCACTAAATCCGGATTGGCTTTATAGGCTCCGTTCATTAATCGTGACCATAATAATACGTTGCGGTTGCCGTAGTTGATTCCCTTATAGCTGATATCCAGTGCTTTTGGTGTATCATAGCCGATCCATGTGCCAAATGTTACGGACGGATTGCTCGCAACAAACCAGGCATCATGATAAAAGTTAGATGTTCCTGTCTTGCCAGCAAAGTCAGAGCTGAAATTCAAATAGCTGTTCATGGAACGAGCTGTGCCATTTGAGATTACGTCTCTCATCATATCAAGCGTTAAATACGCTGTCTGCGGAGTGAATATATCGACCGGCTTGCTTTTGTGCTGATAGATAACGTCTCCGTCAGCGGATTCGATTTTTTCAATCATATACGCATCGATAAACTTGCCGCCATTGGCAAATGTCGTGTAAGCATTCACGTTTTCTTCAACGGATACACCGGTCGTCAAACCGCCCAGGGATAAAGAAGGAAACCCGGTATAATCCTCTTCTTGAAGAGAAGTGAAGCCCATCTTGTTTAAATATTGAACCGGATTGTTTGCCTGGTTTTTCATAAATGTTTTTACGGCCGGAATATTGTAAGAGTTTTGCAGAGCGTTACGAACGGTGACCAGTCCATGGTAACTTCCGTCATAATTCCCTGGTGTATAGCCCCCAGTTGTTGAATATGGAACATCAGCAACCACACTTCCCGGCTGGACAATCCCTTGCTCCATCGCCGGTGCATAATCGAGAAGCGGTTTCATTGATGAGCCATTTTGCCTGACGGAGCGGGTGGCGTGATTAATTTGCTCCCTGTTATAGTCGCGTCCTCCGACAAAGCTGAGAATCCGCCCTGTCTTGTTTTGAATGAGCACTGCACCCGTTTCGACCGGCTCCTTGACTTTTACATATTTTCCGGTGTTAAGGTCTTTTTTCATCACCGCTCTGACGGTTCCATAATACTCAAAGTCTTTCGCTATTTGATTCATATTGTCATAAATGGCTTGATCAACCGTTGTATAGATTCTATAGCCATTATTTCGTAAGGCTGTGTCGGCTTTTTTATAATATACATTATATAAATCATCACTTTTTGCTAGCTCTTCTTTTGTAATCTCATCTGCTTTAGCCATTTGGTCCATAAGAATGTTTCTCGCACGGGACTCAATCTCATTGGTGAGAAAAGGATACTTCTCGTTCATCGACTTGTCTGATTTCGTTAGCGAGGAAGCTAAATTGAATCTTAAAGCATCTTGATATTCCTTATCCGAAATAAACCCACTATCCTTCATCCTCTGAAGCACGGTTTTCATACGATTTAATCCGGGGCTTAAGTCCTCTTTTATTTCTCCTTTATTGGTAAAAGGCGTATAGCCGTATGGGCTTTGCGGCAGCCCGGCAATAAAAGCCGCTTGTGGAATTGATAATTTACTCGCATCGACGCCAAAAAGTCCCTGCGCAGCTGTTTGTACACCAGCAATGTTTCTGCCTGAGCTGTTTCTGCCAAAATCGGCCACATTTAAATAAGCTTGAAGAATTTCATCTTTTTTGAAATATTTCTCAAGCCGGAGCGCAAGCATAATCTCTTTCGCTTTCCTATCAAAAGATGTTTCATTTGTGAGGAATTGGTTTTTTATGAGCTGCTGGGTTAACGTACTCCCGCCAGTTTGAACGGACGAGCCAGTCGCTTCTTGAAGCATGGCGCGGACAATAGCCTTAGGAACAACACCGTGATGTTCATAAAACATCTTGTCCTCTGTGGAGATAACCGCATGAATAAGATGAGGTGAGATTTGGTCTAGGTCTGCTTTTTCGCGATCAACATCAGTTCGGACCTTTCCAAGATATTTTTGATCAGCAAAATAAACCTCCGAGGTCTGCTCAAAATCATGGATGCTTTTCTCCATATCTGCATAGCTTCGAATCGGTTCATCCTTCACTAAAGAAGCAAAATACCCGCCTCCTGCTCCAAGCGTAAAACAAAAGACCACCACGCCGATAATAAAAAATAATAAAGTCAGATTCCATGCAACCGAATATGTAAGCGCAAGGCGGTTTGCGATATTGTGTTTTTTCAATAGCTTTTTAATAGAATCATACATGTTTTTCATACTTTTATACCCCCCGAAATCCAGTTTAGTATATCATATTTTATCGTTTATTTTGGGCCGATTTGTCTAATTTTGAACGAATTTAGCGACTGCTTCTTTTCAATTGGTGCTTTTTTCATGGAAAAGAAAAGGCTCGCCATTTATGATGGCGAGCCTTCGGTATTTTAGTCTAACAGATTATTTTCTTCTAGGAAATCTTGTGCAACACGCTCAACGCTTTGTCCTTCTACGTCAACCTTATAGTTTAATTGGCGCAATGAGTCACTCGTCAATTTTTCTTCTAATGGCTGAAGTATTTTTTCGATCTCGGGGTATTGATCGAGTGTTTCCTGATTGATGGATAAAGCTACGTTATAGGAAGGGAAGAAAGCCCGGTCGTCTTTTAAAATCTTTAAGTTTTGTTCCTCTATCTGCCCATCGGTAGAGTACCCTTCTGTTACGTCAATTTCATCATTGGCAATCGCAGAATAATAAAGGCCTACCTCCATCTCTCTTTGTTGATTGTTTGGCAGATCAAAATTGTATGCTTTTTCTAATCCGGGTAATCCGTCCGGCCGATTTGCAAATTCTGTTTCCATGCCAAATGTCAGCTCATTTGGATGTTCTTTGACATATTTAGCTAGATCACTTAATGTTTCTAATCCTAGTTTTTCCGCAAGCTCTGGCTTCACTGCCATAACATATGTGTTATTTGCCTCGGTTAAATTTGTCCAAGAAATCTTATTCTTTTTATCCAGCTCTTGGACACGCTTCATCGCCTCATTCTTGTCAACGATAGGATCCTCTCCGAGATAGGTTACGAGTGCAGTTCCTACGTATTCCCATGTCATGTCAATCTGCTGCGTTGTCAAAGCCTGCCGCATTGCCGAGCTTCCCAAGTTCTGAATTTCTTCAACTCTGAAACCTTCTTTTTGCAGGATGAAGGTGGTCATTTTTTCAAGTATAAGCTGTTCGGTAAAGGTCTTTGCACCAACTGTGACGGTTTTTCCCCCAGGAGAACACGAGGTCAAAGCGATTAGTAAGGCAAGAGACAGTGCTATTCCTATTAATTTTTTTATCATTATAGTTGGCAAACTCCTTTCCCTATGCGTTTTGAGCCTTTTTAGCAAGACGCAGTCCTTTCGGCACCAATATGAATTCAAGCCATCTGAACAGAAAATCGATGAGGATGGCAAGCAATGTCACAGGAACTGCTCCTGAAATAAGAAAAGAGTTATCGAATAGTCGAATACCGGTGAAAATCCATACCCCGAGTCCGCCGGCGCCAACGAGGTAAGCAAGCGCGGCAGTACCAATATTGATTACAAGTGCAGTTCTTATTCCAGCTAAGATCGATATGAGAGCATTTGGCATTTCGATTCTCCAAAGAATTTGTCTTGGAGTTAATCCCATCCCATGCGCAGCATCAATCGTATCTGGATCTACAGAATCAATTCCCGCAATCGTGTTTTGGATAATCGGCAGCAAAGAGTACACGAATAATGCAATGATTGCTGCTGGTATCCCAATACCTATAAATCCCATCGCGAGGGCAAGAATAGCTAAGCTGGGGATAGTCTGGCCCAAATTGGCAATTCCAATCACGAACCACTCAGATTTGCGGAATTTCGGCCTGGTGACAAAGATTCCGAGCGGAACCGCCACCAATACGGCTGCTGCTCCTGAAACGAGCACAATTGTTAGATGCTGCCCTAACAATTTCGTAAATTGATCAGGAGATTTAGCGATTTGACTGAACATGTTATTGGAAAATGCCCAGAAGAAAAATAATACAAGCAGCGCCCAGAAAATAATTTTTACCACTAAAGCAATACGCTTGTTTATCTTATCCATTTGCTGTTCCTCCTTTACACACTTTCTTTCACTTCACGATGAAGAAACAGTTCAATCAGATCAAGCGTTAAGCTGCCTTTGTTCGCACCTTGTTCGTCTTCCACAATCAGCTGGTCAGCCTCTTGATTTAGCAGCATGGAAATGGCAACGCGAAGCGATAGGTTCTCATTGATGTTTTTTACATCGGGAGATTCGAACGGAGCCTTCAGTGTCAATGCGTCGGCTAGATCTTTTACGGAATAAAGGCTCATGCTTTTCAAAACACGGTCCTGACCGACAAAATCCGCTACAAATGAATTTTTTGGTTTATTCAGCATTTTGACTGGCTCGTCGTATTGCATCATTTTCCCGTCTTTCAGCAAGGCAATTTTGTCTGCCATTTTTACCGCTTCGTCGACGTCATGGCTGACAAAAAGGATTGTTTTCTTCAGTTCCCGCTGAATTTGTAAAAATTCGTCCTGCAGATGGTTGCGGATGATCGGATCGAGTGCGCCGAATGGTTCATCCATCAGCATGATAGGAGGGTCTGCAGCAAGTGCCCTTACAACACCGATTCGCTGCTGCTGACCGCCGGAGAGTTCATGGGGGTACCGATGACGGTATTCATCCGGACTTAAACCGGCAAGATCCATAAGCATATTAAAGCGATCACGTTTCTTTTTTCGATCCCAGCCAAGAAGCCCTGGAACGATCATCACGTTGTCTTCGATATTCATATTTGGGAAAAGTCCGTTGCTTTGAATAACATAGCCTATATTCCTGCGCATTTGAATCTTATTTGATTTCTTCACGCTTTTTCCGTTTACTAAAATATCTCCGTCTGTAATTGACTCTAATTGGTTAACCATGCGTAACAGCGTTGTTTTCCCTGAACCAGAAGGTCCGAGCATAATGACAAATTGTCCGTCTTCTATTGTGAAATTCATGTTTTCAATTACTGTTGTATCTCCGTATACTTTAGTTACATCATTAAAACTAATCATAAAGTCACCTCACACTAGTTTTTTAATCCTTTTGGTGTAAATAAGTTTTGAATCCACCGCAAAATAAGGTCTGCGATTAATGCTAAGATCGAAACTGCTACGGCGCCAGCGAGTACTAGCGTATTGTCTGAGCGCAAAATACCCTGGTAGATAATTCCTCCTAATCCTCCTGCCCCAATAAGGGTAGCGATAGCTCCAACTCCAATATTAAGTACAGTCGCCGTTCTGACACCGGCCATAATAAGCGGCATCGCGTTCGGGAGCTCCACTTTCCATAACCGCTCTGCAGTTGTTAACCCTATTCCTTTTGCTGCGTCACGCAGATTAGGATCAACATTGTTAATAGCGGTGTAGGTGTTACGGATAATTGGCAGCTGAGAATACAAAACGAGCGCAATTACCGCGGGCAAAGTACCGATTCCTTCGTTAATAATCGATAGCACTGGAATCATAATACCGAATAAAGCAATGCTCGGAATTGTCATCAAAATTGAGGCGGTTTGAAGAATTGTAGAAGCTAAGTATTTATTTACGGTACAATAAATACCTAGAGGGACGCCAATGAGAATGGCAATAACGATTGCAATACCGACTAATTGGATGTGCTCCCAGGTGTAGCCTAAGATAAATTGATAATTTTCTGCAAAATAATTAAAAAAGTCCTGAATGATTAAACACCTCCTGTATGTAATTGAACCAGCTTGATACAACATATGGGATAAATGATAGTATCAATATCTACATGATGTATCTCTTTCTATATACCCACAATGGGTAGTATTCTAACATGCAATTTTTTTAGTCACAAATTGCTATTGTGGTACGATATGGCAGGATACCTGAATATACAGAAGTAAAGTTCGCCTAACCAACAGCTATGCAAATAAATCAGACAGATATGGAATAGATAGAGGAATTGACAAAAAGGATGGATGTGTGGTAAAAAGAGTTTAGCTAAATATGGTTAAAGGTTTTGATTGAGAGAAGTAAATTCATTATCCCTGTTTAAGAGAGCTGATGGTTGGTGAAAATCAGTGCATATAAATGAATTGAATTACCCTCATGAACCGCTTTGACGAACAGGCGATGCCTTATTAGTAAAAGAACGGAAGCATTCCGTTATCGTAATTGAGTGTTAAGAATGGCTATTCATTCTTTTCAGTAGGGTGGTACCGCGATAAATGATCGTCCCTTCGTATTTTACGAAGGGGCTTTTTTGCGTGGTTAGTAAGGAAAGATCATAGGAGGAGTTTAAAGATGACAGATTTGTTGAACGATTTATCGAAACGAGGGTTAATTCAGCAGCTTACCGATGAAGAAGGATTAAATAAATTGCTCCAGGATGAAAAAGTGAGTTTGTATTCCGGTTTTGATCCTACAGGGGACAGCCTTCATATCGGCCACCTGCTGCCGATCTTGACTCTCCGCCGCTTTCAGCTTGCAGGCCATCAACCGATTGCGCTCGTAGGCGGAGCGACGGGGCTTATTGGAGATCCGAGCGGGAAAAAAGCGGAGCGAACACTAAACAGTGAGGATATTGTCCTGGAGTGGTCGGATAAAATTAAAGGCCAGCTTTCTCGGTTTTTAGATTTTGAACATGAAGAAAATCCGGCTGCTGTTGTCAATAATTTTGACTGGATCGGCAATATGAGTGTCATCAGCTTTTTAAGGGATGTTGGTAAAAACTTCGGGATAAACTACATGCTGGCGAAGGATACCGTATCTTCAAGAATTGAAACGGGAATCTCGTACACTGAATTCAGCTACATGATTTTGCAATCCCTCGATTTTTTAAATTTGTACAGAAACAACAGTTGTAAGCTGCAAATCGGCGGCAGCGATCAGTGGGGTAATATAACAGCCGGTCTTGAATTAATTAGAAAATCTGAAGAAAATGCCAAGGCGTTCGGCTTGACGATGCCACTTGTGACAAAAGCAGATGGAACGAAGTTTGGAAAAACAGAAGGTCATGCCATCTGGCTCGACAAAGAAAAAACGTCGCCATATGAATTTTACCAATTCTGGATTAACACCGATGACCGTGACGTCGTCAAATACTTGAAATACTTCAGCTTCCTTTCTCATGAAGAAATTGAAGAACTTGAAAAAAGCGTAGAAGAAGCGCCGGAAAAAAGAGAGGCGCAAAAAAAGCTGGCTGAAGAAGTAACCACTTTGGTTCATGGAGAAGAAGCTTTAAATCAAGCGATCCGTATTTCCAATGCCCTTTTTGCCGGAGATATTAAAAAACTTTCCGCAGAGGAAATAGAGCAGGGCTTCAAAGGAGTGCCGTCACTTGAACGCGATGCATCTGAAGAAGGACAGTCACTCGTAGACATATTGGTTGAATCAAAGCTTTCCCCGTCCAAGCGCCAGGCGAGAGAGGACATTTCTAACGGTGCCGTTTCTATTAATGGCGAAAAACAAACTGAAGTCGGATATGTTCTTTCTGAAGAGGATAAAATTGAAAATAAATTTACCGTCCTGCGCCGCGGGAAAAAGAAATATTTTCTGGTTATTTATAAATAAACGAAAAAACCACCACCTTTTTTAGTTTTGTAAAAGGTGGTGGTTTTTTACTTATAAAGTTGATACGAAAAGAATAGTTTATAAGGCAGTAAATGAAAATAAAAACCCTAGAATGTTGAGATGCTCAACTTCTAGGGTTTTGTTCATGTGATCAAAAGCTTAACGTGAGTAGAACTCAACGATCAAAGCTTCATTGATTTCAGGTGCAAGCTCTGAACGCTCTGGAAGGCGAGTAAGTGTGCCTTCAAGCTTTTCAGCGTCAAAAGAAACATATTCTGGTACGAAATTGCTTACTTCAAGCGCTTCTCTAACAGCAGTTAGATTTTGTGATTTTTCACGAAGGCTGATTGTTTGTCCCGGTTTTACTTGGTAAGACGGGATATCAACGCGGCTTCCGTCAACAAGCACATGGCCATGGTTTACCAATTGGCGTGCTTGGCGGCGAGTACGTGCCAAACCTAATCGATAAACGATGTTATCTAAACGTTGATCCAAAAGAATCATGAAGTTTTCCCCGTGCTTACCAGCCATTTTGCCGGCTTTATCAAATAAAGTGCGGAATTGACGTTCATTCACACCATACATATGGCGAAGCTTTTGCTTCTCTTGCAATTGCAATCCATATTCTGATAATTTTTTACGCTGTCCGGGACCGTGGGGACCTGGAGCATAAGGGCGTTTTTCTAATTCTTTTCCTGTTCCGCTAAGAGAAATTCCCAAACGGCGGGAAATTTTCCAGCTAGGACCTGTATAACGAGCCATAATGACTCCTCCTTTGGTTTTATTTTGTGGAAAATAAAAACCGTTTGTTACAATCAACCATGCACATGATGTTTTCATGTATCCTCGCTCCAGCAGCAGAGAGTTACAAGATACACCTTACGAAATCGATAAGGAACAACATGCCACATCGATGCCGAACAAAAAGGCTGCAATATTTCACACAAATTCGATTATATAATTTATAAATGCGTAAGTCAACCACTTTGATAGTTACATTTTGTGATATAGTTACTGTAGAATGAACGAGAGAATCAATCATTATTGGACGATTTCAGGTGGTATAGACAATGAACAAGCAACTAAATGAAAAAACAGCTGCTCTAAAGCAGCGCATGCTGGATTTCCTATTAAAACGGCCGGATGATCAAACTTATGAAGAAGCTTTTCATTGGCTTGCAGTAGCATTGAAAACAATATACTCGCCATTACCGATGATATTATCAGAGTCTTCTAATGATTTGCAACGAGCAGATGTGGAAAATAACCAGCTTTCAGCACAACAGCTGGCTGGACAGCTTAAAGAATCGAATGGCTGTTTTTCACTGCGTACAGATGACGGGGAAACAATTCCATCTGGTCTTCTCTCATTAATTGAGAGCTTTTTAAACAATTGCTATCACCATGAAAAAACGAACAAGGAAAATAACCGTCAAAAGCAAATGTTTGTGCTAACCGAATTGTTTCACTCTCTTATGCAGAAGGAAGATGTGCTGAAGGCGCTCGTAGAAAAACTAAAGCATATTTTTCCGGATCTTTCTTTTTTATTGTTGATTTCACACGATCAGGATCAAAACATAAAAATCCCTGCGAGAGTGCTTAGCTTTGAAGACGATGAGACAAACTCAGTTGCACTAGATGCTTACCTGTCGGGGGAAATAAAGTATGAAGATCAATCGTCCGCTTACTTGCCGATTAAAGGGCTGCAGGGGATCTACGGAGTACTTTATGTCAATACGGGGAATGGCACTGCATTCGCGGATGAAATGATATCCTCTATTTTAATAGTAACTGAAGCGGCGGGTAAAGCATTTGAAAATGCACGTTTGTATGAGCAATCTCAAACCATAATAAAAAATTTACGCCTGATTAATGAAACATCACATCAATTGAATAAGACATTACGATTATCCGAAACAATGAAAGACCTTAGCAAACGGATGATTGATTATTTTGATGCAGATGAGGTGGGTTTTTTTTATATTGATCATCTGGGCGAAACAAAAGGCTTGCCGGGAAGCTCATTTTTCTTTCAGACAAAAGCGGCTCAACCGTATGTCCAATTTGTCAGCAATAAGCTTTCAGAAGAACATAACGGAGTCTTTGTTGGAAATGGCAAGGCTGTGTTCGGTAAAAATGGCTACGGTTCTATGATGAGTGTCCCGATGATCGAGAATTCCAAATTCCGGGGCTACGCAATCGCCTTGAAGAGGCAGGTCTACGCATTTACATTTGATATGTTCAAGCTTTTTCAATCGTTAATTCATCACTCCACGTTAGCGGTAACAAATTCGATGTTGAGAGATAAGCTTGAATACCTTGTAAAAACGGACAAGTTGACGGAACTTTACTCCAGAAGCTATCTTGAGGAGAAAATCAACTACAGCATGAAATACGATAATAGCGGCACGTTTATTTTGATCGACATTGACAATTTTAAAAAGATCAATGATACTTACGGCCATCAAACGGGTGACAATATTCTGATTCAGGTTGCAGGTGTGATTCATGAAAATATTCGCGACCATGATGTAGGGGCAAGGTGGGGCGGTGAAGAGCTTGCTATCTATCTTCCGCATGCTGAATTGCCGACTGGAATAAAGGTAGCAAAGCGGTTAATTCAAGCAGTAAGAAAAAGCACAAATCCTGCGGTCACGATATCAGTAGGTGTTTCCTATTGGTCAGAGGAGTTAATGAAGCCGCTGCAAACCCTGTTCCAACAAGCTGATGAAGCTCTCTATACCGCAAAACGGAATGGAAAGAACAAGATGGTCGTTTTTGATCAATATGAAGAAAAGGCATGAACTAAAGAAATGAAACAATTTCTAGTCCATGCCTTTTCTTATTAAATGAATGCTTCCAGCTTTTGCACAAATGCTTGTAAATAGTGTTCGTCCGTTTCAGTAAAGCGGCTTTTTATCGGGCTGTCAATATCTAATACGCCGATGATTTCACCGTTTTTCAAAATGGGCAGAACGATTTCGGATTGCGACGCTGCATCGCAGGCGATATGGCCCGGAAAAGCGTGGACATCATCTATTCTTTCGATCCTATTATTTGAATAGGCACTCCCGCATACCCCTTTAGTAAAGGGAATTCTGACGCATGCCGGAAGACCTTGAAACGGTCCCAAAACAAGTTCTCCGTCTTTTGCCAAGTAAAAACCAGCCCAGTTTACATCGCCAAGAAATTGATAAAGCAATGCAGAGGCGTTTGCCAAGTTTGCGATAAGGTCTGGCTCGCCCTCAAGCAGTGCCTCGAGCTGTTTAATCACCATGTTGTATTTTTCTTCTAAATTACCTTCGTATTTTTCGACATGAAACACTTGTTTCACTCACTTTCTTCTACAAGATGACATCAAACGGCTGTATAGCGCCAATAATGTCGATATTTTTTCACAGGAACTATGAAAAAAATATTGAATGTTTTTTTAGTAAGGAGGGTGATCAAGAAATGAAATCAGATATTTTACCTACGACGAAAGATAAAATTGTTGATGCTGCCATTCTGCTGTTTAACCAGAAGGGGTTTTCGGGAACTTCCGTGCGAGAAATCGCTAAAGAAGCCAATGTCAACGTTGCCCATATTTCGTATTACTTTAAAGGAAAAGGCGGACTGTTGGAATTTCTTGTTTCCCAGTTTTACGAAGATTATATTCGAATTGTTGAAAAAGGCTACGACAAAGTACATTATATAAGCGCAAAGGAATGTTTGCTGAGTTTGATCTTTGACATTCTATCTTATCAGCATAACCACCGTCAATTAACACGCTTTGTTTATCGGGAAGTGACGATTGACAGTACCCTCAATCGTGAAATTATGACTACGTACTTAACAAAAGAGAAATACATTCTCCAAACGATTATAGAAGAAGGAAAACGAAAAAAAGAATTTATTGGACTGCCTGTCCCGCATTTTATGATTCAATTAAAGTCGCTTCTCACAATGCCTTATTTGCAGCCCCAATACATTTCAGAGGTATTGCATTTGCAGCCGCATGAAGAATACTTTTATAAGGCTTATTTTAAAGAGGTCAAAATTTGGCTGACCAGTATGCTTGAACACAAAAACGAGACAGCAGGTTTCTCTGCTATCCGATAACCGATTCCGAAAATCGATGGTAGCTATACCCGATATCGCTTGCTTGATGGGCATCCGACCCAAAAATAAGCGGGATTTTTTTTTGTAGAGCCGCCTCAATCATCCATTCTTCAAGATAAATGGTCTTAGCTAATTTTTTCCTCAGACCTGACGTGTTAAAGTCAAGCTCCATTCCGGAAGCCGAAATTTCATCCAAGCACAATAAAACCAGGTTCCGTATCCGTTCTGACATTATGTAAGGAAAACGCTCCACATATTTTTTCACGAGGGCGATATGGCCTATTCGGGTTGGCTTATATCGTCCCAGTGGTGTTATAATGGAAGAATAAACCTGTTTGTAATACGCTTCATACACATTTTCAATTGTTCCGTAGATCGATATCAATTCGCCGAAAGTCGAGTCATCGTAATCCATACAAAGAAAGTCACCATTTGCAGGCAGAAAATGCACGGAAAGGATGCTGTCATCGATCTGTGGGCCATAGGTGTCCAGAAATGATGTGATATCCTGTTCGAACCCGTTAATATAATCAACCTCGAGCCCAACCTTAATCTCGATTTGTTGTTTGTATTCTTGTTTGGCTTCGCTAACCTGTTTTAAATACAACTCCATCTGGGACAAAGGCATGGCGCTGTCTTTTTGGGGGACAGGGTCATTAAACCCTTCCGGAAGGGGAGCGTGCTCGGTAAAAGTAATCGATCCGAATCCTTGATTGATCGCTTCCTCAATGTATGCTTTTAGCGGGTCGCTCGAGCCATGAGGGCAAAAAGGAGTGTGAATATGTCCGTCTTGTTTTATCATTTTGGCACCTCGAGTCTAATTCTGTCGTATTGCTGTAAAAAATTTTGAAATTTAGGTCAAAAAATGTTGGTTACATGGTATCATATTAACAATGAAAACGATAGATAAAATATTTACATACACTCAATTTACATAGAAACTATACCCTGACATAACAAGTTTATACAACAAGGGGGCTCATTATGGAGTTAGTCATTGTCTTGTTGGTCGCGCTGCTAATTATTTTTGCGATCAGCTATTTTTTCAGAAGAAAAATTTATAATGAAATTGATCGGCTTGAGGGAGCGAAAATACAGATACTAAATCGCTCTATAACGGAAGAAATGCAAAAAATTAAGCATCTGAACATGACCGGGCAAACAGAAGAATTTTTTGAGCGCTGGAGAAAAGAATGGGATGAAATTGTAACCAGCCATATGCCAAAGGTTGAGGAGCTTTTGTATGAAGCGGAGGAGTATGCGGACAAGTACCGTTTTAAAAAATCGAATCAGGTTCTTGCCCATATCGATGATTTGCTGATTGCCGCGGAATCGAATATAGAAGATATTTTAAGAGAAATTAACGATCTTGTTTCGAGCGAACAAAAGAACCGCAGTGAAATTGAAAATGCAAAAGAAACTTACAAAAAGGCAAGAAAAAATCTTCTAGCCTACAGCCATTTATACGGTGATTTGTACTCGAAATTAGAGTCTGATCTTCAAGGGATTAATGAAGGATTCGCTCAATTCGATAATGAAACAGAGAACGGGAACTATATGGCAGCAAGAGAGATTCTCCAGGCTGAAGTAAAAGAGCTTGAACGGCTTCAGGCGAATATGGATGTTATCCCCAAATTGCTGGCGGAAGTCAAACAAACCTTGCCGAATCAGTTAAACAGCCTAATGGATGGATTTAAGGAAATGACAGATCAAGGGTACAATCTCGAACACTTACAAGTAGACAGAGAGATTGAGGCCCTTCAAAAAGAGCTGGGCCGTGCTGAGCAGGTACTGATTCATGACGTTAAGCTGGATGAAGCAGAAGAACTGCTTCAGGTGATCAATGAAGCAGTGCAAAGCCTTTATGATCACCTTGAGCTTGAGGTTGATAATGGCAGAGAGATATTAACCAAAATGCCGGAGCTGACAGACGCATTTGAACAGCTGAAAAAAGATAAAATACAAACAACCGAAGAAACTGAGCTTGTGAAGGAAAGCTACCAGCTCAGCCGAGATGAAATGCTAAAGGCAGATGCCTTTGATCAACGAATGGAGCAGCTTTCAAAACAATTTGAAGTGTTAAAAAACAAATTTGACCATAAGCACGTGGCTTTTTCCTTATTAAAAGAAGAAATCGGGGATCTAGAAAACCAAATGAATGAAGCAAAAAGGGAACACGATGAATACCGGAAAATGCTTCAGGACCTGAGGAAGGAAGAGCTGCAGGCAAGAGAATCAATCCTCCATTTAAAGCATTCCATTTCGGAAACGAGCAGAAAACTAAAAACGAGCAATGTTCCCGGAGTACCGGAATCACTTAAAACCCTTCTTGAGAAAGCAAGTATACGGGTGAAGGAGGTTCACGAAAAACTTAACGGCCTTCCATTGAATATGGCTGCTGTAAATGAGAGCTTGCTTGAAGCGGAGCAATTGGTTTTTCAAGTGAAAGAACAAACCGATGAATTAGTCGAACGGGTTTTTTTTATTGAAAGAATTATCCAATATGGCAACCGGTTTAGAAGCAGCAACGAGATCCTTTCAGAGCAATTGAATGAGGCAGAAAGAAAATTTCATTCGTTTGATTATGAATCGGCTTACGATATTGCCGTAACAGCTGTTGAAAAAGTGTCTCCAGGATCAACGAGAAGAATTGAGTATTACGAAAAAGAACAGCTGTCCCAATAAACTAATAAGGAAATTGCACCCCAGAGGCCGAACAGGCCTGTAAGGGTGTAATTTTTTTTTGCCGCTATGGAAATGATAGGGTGAAACATGCCAATCTTCATCCCTTTCTCCTTCTCTAAGAATGTTTCACTTTTATTAATGGCATGGATCACGTACACTGGGTAAGAATGAAAGGTGATAAAAATGTTATATTTAGACAATAGTGCAACGACTATCCCCTATGAAGAAGTTATTGATGTGTATGGACAAGTCAGCCGAAAATTTTTCGGAAATCCATCCTCCTTGCATGCAATGGGAACTGAGTCTGAACGATTGCTGCAAACAGCGAGGGATCAGATCATCGAAATTTTGCAAATTCAAGACTATAACGTCTTTTTTACTTCTGGTGGAACGGAAGGAAATAATCTTGCCATAAAAGGGCTTGCATTCTCACGGATGAAGAAAGGGAAACATATTATTTCCACGGCAATTGAGCATCCTTCTGTAATGGAACCACTTGAGCAGCTGCGAGATGACTTTGGGTTTGATGTGACCTTTCTGCCCGTTAATCATGAAGGCAGAATATCCGTTTCTGAGCTCGAAAACGCGATGAGAGATGACACCATTTTAGTCTCCATTATGCATGTTAATAATGAAACGGGTGCCATTCAGCCTATAGAAGCAGTTGGGAAGGTCATCAAAGGTTATCCGAATGTCTGCTTCCATGTTGATTATGTACAAGGAGTTAGCAAAGTTCCGTTATCGTTTGATAAAGCAAATATCGATTTAAGTACGGTTTCAGGTCATAAATTTCATGGCTTAAAAGGGACAGGCGCTCTGCTTGTCAAAAAAGGCGTAAAGCTTTATCCGTTACTCTCAGGAGGCGGGCAGGAAGAAGGCCTTCGTTCGGGAACTCAAAACGTGGCAGGAGCTGTTTCATTGGCGAAAGCGCTGAGACTGTCCTTTCAGAATTTTGCAGGTAATGATCAAACCATGAAGGAAGCGAAAGGCTTATTTTTAAAAGAGCTGTCTGCTATTCCTGGTGTCGAGCTAAATACCCCGCTTGAGAAAAGTGCTCCGCATATTATTAATTTTTCTGTACCCGGGGTGAAAGCAGAGGTTCTGCTTCATATGCTTGAAAGCAAAAACGTTTACGTTTCAACGACATCTGCTTGCTCATCCAGCCTGCATAAGCCGAGCCGGGTGCTTCTTGCAATGGGCAAAACCGAGAAGGAAGCTTCCGGAAGTATAAGAATAAGCATGAGTTTCGGGCAGACAAAGGAAATGGTCCCTGAAGTGATAACTACACTAAAAGAAGCCATAGGGCATTTAAGAGAATTAACGAGGTGAGAACGATGCTGGGAGATACGATTTTAATTCGATATGGCGAAATTTCAACGAAAGGAAAAAACCGAAAAAAATTTATCGAGCATCTGAAGAAAAATGTAAAACTTGCTCTCAGGAATTTCGGTAATATTTCTTATTCTTCCAATAGAGACCGGATGCTGCTTCAATTAAATAATGAAAACCCTGAAGCTATATCACGCCAATTAAAAAAGGTGTTTGGCATTCAATCATTCAGCTTAGCAATTACTTGCAAAAATGATTTGGAAGAAATAAAGAAAAAAGCTTTGCTTTCGATTCAGGAAACCTACACTGCGGGAAAAACCTTTAAAATTTCAACGAAGAGAGCCAATAAGCAATTCGAGCTTGATTCGAATGAAATGAACGCCGAAATCGGCGCTCATATTTTAAAAAATGTTGAGGGAATAACTGTGAATGTGAAAAAACCTGATATTCATCTGCGAATCGAAATCAGAGAAAAAGAGACCTACTTAACGTTTAAGGATGAAATGGGCGCAGGCGGCCTTCCGGTCGGCAGCGGAGGCAAGGCAATGCTGATGCTTTCCGGCGGATTCGATAGTCCGGTCGCAGGCTACAAAGCAATGAAGAGAGGAATTGGCATCGAGGCCGTGCATTTTTTCAGTCCTCCTTACACAAGTGAACGAGCAAAGCAAAAAGTAATGGATTTGACTCAAGAGCTATCTGCTTTTGCAGGATCGATTGCCCTGCATATTGTCCCATTCACTAAAATCCAAGAGCGGATTCAAAAACAAATTCCGGAAAACTATACGATGACTGCGACAAGAAGAATGATGCTGCAAATTACAGATATGATCCGGGAAAAGCAAGGAGGACTTGCAATAATTACCGGGGAAAGCCTGGGTCAAGTGGCAAGCCAAACCCTAGAGAGCATGTATGCAATCAATGCAGTGACGTCGACGCCTATCCTTCGTCCGTTAATTGGTACAGATAAAAATGAAATTATTGAAGAAGCTAGGCTGGTAGGCACCTATGATATCAGCATACGTCCGTACGAAGACTGTTGTACGATATTTACGCCTTCTGCACCGAAGACACGGCCAAAAAAAGAAAAGGTGGAGCATTTTGAAAGCTTTGTCGACTTTGACGAGCTTATGAGAGAGGCTGCCGCCGAAGCAGAAACAATCGTGATTCATCATGTTGAAGATGTAAATAAAGCATTTGCCGGTCTTTTTTAAAGCGGAAAATGAGAATATAGGAATTACAAACAATTACCAGCCGTTCTGTGAATGAAGCCATGTGTTATTACACATTCTATACTCACAAGGAGGTGAGACACATGGCTCAAAATAGATCCAGTAATCAATTAGTAGTTCCAGGTGCTAGTCAAGCTATCGACCAAATGAAGTATGAAATCGCTACTGAATTTGGTGTTAACCTTGGTGCTGAAACAACTTCCCGCGCTAACGGTTCAGTTGGAGGAGAAATCACGAAACGTTTGGTTTCTTTAGCTCAACAACAACTTGGTGGTTCTACACCTCAATAAAAAATTAATTAGAATGGCTGATGGGTGGGGGTTTCCCCACTCTTTTTGTATTTCTCAGAGAGAAGCGTTCGTATGCCTGTTTTTCTATGATAAGATGGAGTAAAATGGTCGAAAAGAAAGAGAAGTGATCGGTTTTGAAGTCTTTATGGTATGGGGGAACCATCTATACAATGGAAAAGGAAGGGCACACCGTCGACTCTGTTGTTGTCGAAGATGGACAAATTTTGGATACGGGCAGTTATCAGGCTATGAAAGAAAAATACATAGATGCAAAAGAGCAGCATTTAAAGGGAGCAACGATGTTTCCGGGCTTCGTGGATAGCCATCTTCACTTGATCGGCCATGGAGAAAAACTCATTCGGCTTGATTTATCAATGTGTACATCCAAGGAGGAAATCATAAAAAAAATTCGACTTGCTGAGACGGATGTAAGCGGGAATGACTGGTTAATAGGGGAAGGCTGGAATGAAAATCGTTTTTCTGATCCTTCATATTTAACGAAGGAAGATTTGGACGAGTTTTTTCCTGATCGGCCTGTCCTGCTGAAACGGATTTGCCGGCACGCAATCGTTGTCAATTCAAAAGCGTTACATGCGGCTGGAATTACAAAACAGACCCCGGATCCGGAAGGCGGAGTAATCGTAAGGAATGAAAACGGCAACCCTGCCGGCCTTTTGCATGATAAGGCTCAAGAATTGGTTTATCAAGTACTGCCGACTGTTGACTCTGCCTATTTAAATCGTGCTCTTCGATCAGCAATACAGGATTGCTATGAAAAAGGACTAACTGGCGGACATAGTGAGGATCTTTCTTACTACGGTCTAGCGGCTAATCCGATGAACGCCTACCAGGAAGTGATCGCAAATGAAGGCCTGCTGTTTCGCGCCCATTTGCTTGTCCATCATCTGGCATTGGACGAATGGCTTCAGTTGGATAAAAAAGAAAGCCCGTATATCGAATATGGTGCTATGAAGCTTTTTGCAGATGGAGCCTTAGGGGGGAGAACAGCGCTGTTAAAGGTGCCGTATCATGATGATCCGGATACGAATGGAGTGGAAATTCATAAGGAAAAGGAGCTTTATGAGCTTGTTGAAAAAGCGAGACAGCATCATATGGAAGTAGCTGTGCATGCCATAGGCGACCTTGCGTTTGAAAAGGTGCTTTCTGTTTTAGAAAAACTCCCTCCGCACAAAGGACGGCATGACAGAATCATTCATGCCCAGGTCGTGAATAGTGAGCTTGTCAAAAAAGCAGCAAAGCTTCCTGTATGTCTTGATTTGCAGCCCCATTTTCTTGCCAGTGACTTTCCTTGGGCGATTGACCGGTTAGGTGAGGAACGTGTGCGTCGCTCATTTGTCTGGAAAACTCTTCTGAAAGCAGGGATACCTTGTGCCGGGGGATCAGATGCACCGATTGAACCAGTCAGCCCGATCCTCGGCATTCAGTCGGCCGTTCTTCGCAAAAGCAGCCAGCCAGGCGACGAAACGGTTTATAATGAAGGCGAATGCTTATCGGTTTTTGAAGCAGTCAGCTTGTATACGAAAGGGAGTGCCGCGATCATTTATAAAGAAAATAAGCGCGGTATGATAAAAAAAGGATATGATGCCGATTTTACTATATTAGATAAAGATCTTTTTCAAATGGAAAAAGAGTATCTTCATCTGGCCACAGTGCAACAAACGGTCATTGCCGGGGAAATTGTTTATCGTCGTAAAAAAGCAGGCGCCTCATAACGGTCGCCTGCTTTTTCAAATCTAGAGAAATGTTCTTTTCACTTTTTGCCAGAAAGAATTATCTTTAAGCTTCACTGTTTTGACTGTCTTACCGTTAATGCCGATATCGAATTGTTTCACATGCTTGATGCTTAACGCTTCATTATCCAGGCCGATAACCGGGTGGGTATTGCCGTCCTGAACTACTTCGAGACGCAGTTTTCGCTGGCTGCTAAGAACAAATGGCGAACCAAGTGTTCTGTATGTATTATTATTTAATGAAGCAAGCTCCGTTACCTGCATACATGCCATTTGCGGATCTACAAGTGCCCCATGGACCGATTTATTATAGCCGCTGCTTCCGGTAGGCGTTGAAATAATCAATCCGTCTCCTCTAAAGGTTTCAAAATGCAAATCATCAATGAACAAATCAATGACGAAGGCTTTTATAATCCCGGAACGGATCGAAATCTCATTTAAACAATGAAATCGGTTTGTGTCGTCAATCGTTATATCTATGACGGGATACTTCCTTACGGAGATTTGATCATTCCGCATTGCTTCAATCATTTTATCCGTTTCATCGATTTGAAAATCGCAGTACAAATAGGGTTGTTTTTTCTGGGAGATGCCAAAATACAGACAGTCATCTCTGAATCCGGTCTTTCTGACAGCCTGCAAAAACGCCCCGTCTCCCCCTATACTAGCAATAATATTAGCGTCTTCGTAATTGTCCACGAGCTTAAACCCATGCTCCACTGCTAGAGATTGCAACTTATCTACTTGTCTTATCGTTGTTTCGTCTTTACTGTGAAAGAAAAATACATTTCGTCGCTGATCCATACGTCTCCTCCATTTTGTAAAATGAATAATATTTTCCCATAATCCCTTAATATGATAAAATACCCTTTGTTTAAGTTTATCATGATTGTATGTACGATTGAAAGATTGAAACCTTTACATTTGCAGTACGTATAGAAAGGAAGAGGAGGAGACTTAGAATGAATGCAAAACGTTGGATTGCTTTAGCCATTGCATTAGGAGTGTTTTTGATTTCCGCAATGATGAGCTTATTTATGGCGATATTTGAATTTTCAAGCAGTGATTTAGCAGCTGATTTAGGAAATGAGTACACGGAAAACGTAATTGAGGAAGGGGCAGTGGACAGTAAAATAGCTGTTCTTGAGGTGAACGGAACGATTCAAGACACCGGCAGTGACGGCGGCGGACTCCTTGATTCATCAGGCTATAATCATAGAGGGTTTCTAAAGATGCTTGATCAGGCAAAGGAAGACAGCTCTATTAAAGGAATTCTCCTTAGGGTAAATTCACCTGGAGGCGGAGTGGTCGAAAGTGCAGAATTACATAAAAAATTAGAGGAAATCAAAGCGGAGACGAAAAAACCGATATACGTGTCAATGGGCACAATGGCGGCTTCCGGAGGATATTATATTTCAACGTCTGCGGATAAAATTTTTGCCGCTCCAGATACGATGACAGGTTCTCTCGGAGTGATTATGCAAGGAACGAATTATGCAGAGCTTGCCGACAGGTTCGGAATTAAATTTGATACCGTAAAAAGCGGCGAATATAAGGATATTATGTCACCTTCAAAAGATATGACTAAAGGCGACCGAGAGATTCTTCAAAAAATTGTTAATAATGCGTATGAAGGTTTTGTTGACGTAATCGAGAACGGACGGAATTTGCCTGAAGATCAGGTGAAAAAAATCGCAGACGGCCGCATTTATGACGGACGTCAAGCGAAGGACTTAAATTTAGTTGATGAGCTTGGATACTACGAAGATGCAATTGCCGCAATGAAAAAAGATAATAAAAATCTAAAGGGTGCATCGGTCGTTGGGTATGAAGAAAATGCCAGCTGGCAGTCGTTACTCTCGATGAGTGCAAGTAAAGTGTTTGGCAAGGAAGCAGAATTTTTAAATTTAACAGGACTGCTGTCACAGGGGAATTCTCCTCGGGCCATGTACTTGTATTCTAAATAAGGAGGGAGAAAGATGGACTCAACATTCGATGATGGAAATCCAGTCAAAGAAGCTTCACATGAGACAGCCCATGATACGCGGAACTTTGAAACAGAGCATGCCTATGCTGGCTTTTGGATCAGGTTTTGGGCGTATTTGCTTGATGGCATAGTTGTTTGGGGCATTACGAATTTAACAGTAGAGCCGCTCTTTACCTTATTGAATCTTGAAAAGAAGGTCGGGCTTTTCACAATATCGCCATATACTGTTTCTATCTCCATATTGTTTTTGCTGTATTTTTTCCTGATGACCTTCTTTTTTCATCAAACGCTCGGAAAAATGGTGTTTGGCCTTAAGGTTATTTCAATAGGTAAGGAAAAAGAGCTGACGTGGAGCTCTCTGTTATTCAGAGAAGTAATCGGGAGATACATTCATAACTTCGCTTTTTTATATATCGTTGTCGGAGTGACGCCGAAGAAACAGGGTATTCATGATTTTTTTGCTGATACAACGGTCATTCACGAAAAACTTTATAAAAAACAATGAACGGAACCTGGCTTTTTAGAGCCAGGTTTATTTTATTTCCATTTGGCGATAATGCTTTGTTGAAAGGATGTGAAAGCTTCTCCTATGTTTTTTTTAGCTTTTGGATTAATTCTTGTTGCCCTGTTATTTGTTATGAAAATTTCAATAACTATAAGATATAAGCATGACAAAGATGATGACAGACTCACGATTGTCATCAGGCTTCTGGGGGGATTGGTGAAAATCAAAAAAGAATTCCCTTCGATAAAGGTGAATAAAGAGGATCAAACGATTGATGTAAAATCAGAATCCAATGTCGGAAAGAAAGAAAGCAAAGGAAAAGTCGGCAGTGAAGATATGCAAAATTACTTCGAACAACTTAATGAAATAAAAAAGCGGGTCGTTCACTTGCAAAAAATAGTCAGACGATTTTTAAAGCATGTTCATGTAACTGAATTCCGATGGAAATCTGTAATCGGAATAAATGATGCTGCATTAACAGGAATCATATGCGGGAGCGCGTGGGCCATCAAAGGTTCGTGTATTGCTTTGCTGGATCAGAATTTAAAATTGAAAATCAGGCCTGAAATTGAAGTGATTCCTTCCTTTTTTCACGCTGAGTCAAAAACGAATCTGACGTGTATATTATCTTTCCGGATGGGACATGCTATGGGTGCAGCGATTCGATTACTTACATATTGGCGAGGGAGCAAGCGAACGCTTGTCAATAAGCCTCAGCCTTTAGAATCTAAAAGCTAGAAAAAAACCATCTCAGGCTGTGTAAGGAGGAAAGAAAATGGCAGATCATCCGATCCAAGGCTTAATGAAAACGGCAATGGAAAACTTAAAAGAAATGATTGATGTCAATACGATTATAGGTGACCCTGTAGAAACTCCGGATGGCAGTGTAATCTTAACTGTATCCAAAGTGGGGTTTGGTTTTGCAGCAGGCGGCAGTGAATTCAACGCCGCAAACCTCCAATCAAAATCTGCTGATGGAGAAAGAAAAGAGCATAAGCTTCCATTCGGAGGCGGCAGCGGAGGCGGGGTATCAATCACACCGATCGCCTTTTTAATTGTAGGATCGACAGGGGTCAGAATGCTTCATTTGGATGAAAATACCCATTTGCTTGAAAAACTGGTTGAATCCGCGCCGCAAGCGATTGAGCGGATCCAAGACATGTTTAAAAAGAACGAAAAAGATCATAGAAGAGATAAAAATCTTCAAGAAGATATTCAATTGTAAAGAAGCCGATTGCATATGCAGTTGGCTTTTTGCCTGAATAACTATAATCATATTGCTTTGCAGAATGGCCTAATCTCTTTTATAGTAGAACTATACATATTGAAGGAGGGTATTGAATTGGCTGAAATTACATTTAAAGGGAATCCTGTAACGCTAATAGGTGAAGAAGTAAAGGTAGGGGATCAGGCACCTGATTTTACAGTATTGTCTAATTCTTTGGAAGAGGTAACACTTTCACAAATTAAAGGAAAAGCTGCTGTTTTATCGGTAGTTCCATCATTGGATACAGGCGTATGCGATGCGCAAACTCGCAAATTTAATGAAGAAGCAGTAAATTTAGGGCCGGTGAATGTATATACAATAAGTGCAGATTTACCATTTGCGCAAAAGCGCTGGTGCGGAGCTAACGGCATTGAAAACGTGGAAACACTGTCTGATCATCGTGAGATGTCTTTCGGTGAAGCGTTCGGTGTCTATATTAAGGAATTGAGGTTGCTCGCCCGTGCCGTTTTTGTTCTGGATGAGAACGGGAAAGTTGTTTACACAGAATACGTTAGTGAAGCAACGAATCATCCTGACTATGAAAAAGCAATAGAGGCAGCTAAATCAGCTGTAAAATAAGGGCACGAAAAGCTTCGGTTTTGACCGGGGCTTTTTTTTTCGCTATGATGAACAATGGATAAAGCTCACCTCTGGCGGGAACGATGGAGGTTAAGGAGAGTAAGCAATGCAAAGAAATAATATTGAACGATTGTACGATTTTATGGATTCAGCTGCCGAATTTATTTCAGAAGATTTGCAGGTATCCTATCTGGAAGCTCTTGCAGAAGCAGGTGAAGTATTCCTGGAAAAATCCCTGCACCTGGACCTATCAGAGGAGAAAGCCGAGAAGATAAAAGAGCTATTACAGAAATATGATGATATTGATGAGCTTGAGGCAGAAACGGTTCGAAAAGCTCTTCAGCTGTCTTTGTTAAAAAGTATGAAAAATTACCATCCAAACCGGCAAATGACACCTGATACGATTGGTTTGTTTATTAGTTATTTATTTAATAAATTCAATCAAGGGACAGAGCCGGTCAGTATAATGGATCCTGCGGTTGGAACGGGAAATCTTTTATTTACCGTTTTGAATCATATGTCCGGCAAGTTGGGCAAAATATATGGGGCAGACATAGATGATATTTTAATACAACTTGCTTTTATACAAGCCGATATGCAAAAGAAAGAAGTCAGCTTTTTTAATCAAGACAGCCTACAGCTCGTTTTTGCCGAGCAAGTGGATACGATCATCAGTGATCTGCCGGTTGGTTATTATCCAAATGACGAAGCCGCAAAGAGTTATCAACTTAAGGCAGATGAAGGTCATTCCTTCTCACATTACTTATTTATTGAACAGAGCCTTAGATATACAAAACCGGGAGGCCATTTGTTTTTTGTTATTCCAAATCAGCTGTTCGTCGGACCGGAAAGCAAAAAGCTCACCTCGTTTTTAACAGAAGAAGCTTATATTTATGCCATATTAAAACTCCCTTCTTCTATTTTTAAAAACGAATCCTTCGGAAAAAGCATACTTGTATTACGGAAAAAAGGAGATAACATTACAGCGCCCAAGCAAATTTTGGCTGCCGATCTTCCTTCATTCTCTGATAAAAATGGCATGGTACGTATAATGAATCAATTGGAACGATGGATTAAGGAAAATACAGACCACAAGACAGAACGGTGAAGTTCTGTCTTGTTTTTTAAGGCTTATGTTTACTCTTTTTTCCAGAAAATAATTTTAAAATGAAAGCACTATCATAACTGATAAGGCTTGCAAAGTATGTTTTTCAATGTTTAAATGAATAAGTCAGATTATTGATAAGTAGTTTTTTACAGATCATTTATACTGCTTGATAGCTTGGAGCAGAACAAATACTTCCTGAAAAATTCAAAAGGGCCAAGCGACATACCCTTGTAAACGTTGAATTTTCATTATATACCTGAGTAAAAGGAGCGACATTCATGTCCAAAATCATTGCAATTAACGCGGGAAGCTCTTCATTAAAATTTCAACTGTTTGAAATGCCCAGTGAAAAAGTCCTTACGAAAGGCTTAGTTGAACGGATCGGTATGGATCAAGGCATATTCACCATTTCTGTAAACGGTGAAAAAAACACGGAAACAACAGACATTTCGAATCATGCCATTGCCGTAAAAATGCTTTTGAAAAAGCTCACTGAGTTTCAAATCATTCAAGATTTAAATGAAATTGACGGAATTGGGCACCGAGTAGTCCACGGAGGAGAAAAATTCAGCGATTCGACTTTATTGACGGATGAAACGATCAGGGAGATCGAAGAGATTTCAGAACTTGCTCCGCTGCACAATCCGGCAAACCTCGTTGGAATTAAAGCCTTCAAGGAAATACTTCCGCAAGTTCCTGCAGTTGCTGTTTTTGACACTGCGTTTCATCAAACAATGCCTGAGCAATCTTATTTATATAGCCTTCCTTATGAATATTATGAGAAATTTGGCATCCGTAAATATGGATTCCATGGAACTTCCCATAAATACGTAACGGAACGTGCTGCTGAACTGCTTGGACGTCCTTTGGAAGAGCTTCGTTTGATATCAGCCCATTTAGGTAATGGTGCCAGCATCGCAGCAGTAGAAGGCGGCAAATCAATTGATACGTCTATGGGCTTCACCCCTCTTGCCGGAGTAGCGATGGGTACACGCTCTGGAAACATTGATCCTGCTTTGATTCCTTTTATTATGGAAAAAACAGGCCAAACAGCGGAAGAAGTGCTGAACGTCTTAAATAAGAAAAGCGGACTACTTGGAATCTCCGGTCTTTCCAGCGACCTTCGTGATATCCATGAAGCAGCCCTTGAAGGAAATCAGCGTGCTGAAGTAGCCCTAGATGTTTTTGCAGAACGAATTCATAAATACATCGGTTCATACGCTGCAAGAATGCGCGGAATTGACGCGATTATTTTTACTGCCGGAATCGGTGAAAATAGCGCCGAAGTTCGTTCACGCGTTCTTAACGGACTTGAGTTCATGGGCGTATACTGGGACCCTGCATTAAATAATACGCACGGTGAAGAAGCATTTATCAACTACCCGCATTCCCCTGTAAAGGTAATCATTATTCCAACAAATGAAGAAGTCATGATTGCCAGAGACGTAGAAAGAATTGCGAAAAAAACGTTGATTTAACAGTGATTTAAACAACCTCCTTTCATGTTATAAACCAGCATGAGAGGAGGTTGTTTTTTATTTGTTGAGAAAATACATATTGCATTTTCTTAGAGATCCGCCGGCATTTTGGCTGCGTAATACATTTAGGAGGAGGCAGGTCTTGTTCGGAAGATCGCCGGAGGAAAATCCGCATGATCTAACAGGCCGGAATCCATGCAACCACACAAGTTTTTCCCACAAGAAACCTCTGAATAACCAATTTCAGAGGCTCCAAAAGATTAGTTGAAAATAGTGATATCAGATGTTGGAGCGAAGTAAGTAACAACCAGAACTACAGGAGAATGTTGTTCAATAGTTGAGCCTGTAGGGACAGTAATGACAAGTTTCCCAGTCCCTGAACCTCCGGGAGTGTAGTCTAATAAATCTTCCATTTGCAGTACACCATTCACATAAACGTTGTAATAACTATTATCTGCAGTTAATGCAGGAAGTGCAGTTGCGTCTGCTCCAGTATCTGTCCAGAAGTCTTCAACAGCAATTGTTAAATTTCCTTTTCCGGTTACAGTTTCTGCAGCCTCGTTAAAAAATCTTTTAACTGTTGGTACTACAGTAACTGTTGAATCAGTAGTAATTGCAGGCTTCATGATTTGAAGTGGCAATCATTTTCCCTCCCTTTCATCAGATCACTTCATATTATGTAAATGTATAGACAGTTGCCTATAAATTTTTTATAAAGGATTAAAAAATAAACAGGCACATTTTTAAACTGAATTGATAAAATGTAGAGGATTTATCCAGGTCGAAGGATGAAGTCAATTGTCCGCAGAAGTCCGAATTGTTTACCTGTCAAAGTGAAGTTTCAGTAGTTCGGAGTGATGAATAAATGAACGATAAAGGAAATGTAAAAAAACCATTGCTTACTATACCGACTGTAGCTTCAGAAGAGGTTCAATTCCATATACCTAAGAAATTAAACATTTATGAGTTTTATACGATTTCAGATGGCCAAAAAAGAATTTACACAGAAGAAGATGGAATCAATGACTTAGGAAAGCAAGTCATACTTGACCCTTGTAAAGTATCATACATGAATCTTTTTATAAACGGAGTGTTGCAGCCTAAGGAAAGCTACGATGTACAGAGCGGAGCCATCATATTGAAAACATCTGACGTACCGACTGAAGGAGCGCCGTTAATCCTGCAAATGATAAAATTATGAACCCCAGTGCATGGTTATGTTTTGTTTTCATTTAGCCTTATAAACAGAATCGTGTATACTGTTTACAAGGCTTTTTATGTATTAATTTTCAGGGGTGAAACAATGAGCGTAGAGGAACACAAAAAAGAAGCGCCCAATCGGGTGTCCTGTCATGTTATAACGGTCAGTGACACTAGAACTTATGAAACCGATAAAAGCGGCAAATTAATGATTGAACTCCTAAAAAAAGCTGGCCATATTGTCATCAGGCGTCACATTGTAAAGGACGAGCTTGAAGCCATAAGAGAATGTGTCCTTGCGGGATGCAGAGATAATGAAACCGATGCTGTTCTTTTAAATGGCGGGACGGGAATTGCCTCAAGAGACGTCACGATAGAGGCGATATCTCCTTTGTTTGATAAAACGATACCCGGGTTCGGCGAGTTATTCAGGATGCTTAGTTATACAGAGGATATTGGTTCAGCAGCGATTCTTTCAAGAGCAGAAGCAGGAGTTATTATGCATACAGCCGTTTTTTCCACACCCGGATCCAGCGGTGCCGTTAAGCTTGCAATGAATAAACTCATCGTACCGGAAATTGCCCATGTGATAAGGGAAATAAGGAAGGATAGGCAATCAAATACTTAACCTTTTTATTCATCCAATCGAGTGGATGAATTTTTTTTATGAAAAGGTTGAAAAAAGAAAAATAACTTGTTAGAGTATATACATATCAAATGCATTTTTATGAATAAAAACTAATTTTTATACACATCTGTGAGAGGGGTCTTCAAAATGGTCCAAAAGAAAAAAGTAGTCCTTGCATATTCAGGAGGTCTTGATACTTCTGTTGCGATAAAATGGTTTCAAGAACAAAATTATGATGTCATTGCATGTTGCCTGGATGTTGGTGAAGGAAAAGATTTAGCGTTTGTTCAGCAAAAAGCACTTCAGGTTGGCGCATCAAAATCGTATGTGATCGATGCAAAAGAAGAGTTTGCCGCTGATTTTGCCATGACTGCATTAAAGGCGAATACGATGTATGAAGGAAAATATCCGCTTGTTTCCGCTCTTAGCCGTCCATTGATTTCCAAAAAGCTGGTCGAGGTTGCGGAGCAAGAAAATGCTCAAGCTGTAGCTCACGGCTGTACTGGAAAAGGAAACGACCAGGTTCGTTTTGAAGTTTCGATCAAATCTCTAAATCCTGATTTAGAAGTGCTTGCACCTGTTCGTGATTGGCAATGGTCACGGGAGGAAGAAATTGAATACGCCCAAAAACACGGAGTTCCGGTTCCAATCAAACTTGACAGCCCGTACAGCGTTGATCAAAACCTTTGGGGCAGAAGCAATGAGTGTGGTGTATTAGAGGATCCTTGGGCTGCACCTCCGGAAGGAGCTTACGATTTGACTCAGCCGCTTGAAAATACGCCGGATACACCTGAAACGATCGAAATTTCGTTTGAAAAAGGTATCCCTGTTGCGCTGAATGGTGTTTCTTATACTCCAGCGAACATCATCTTAAAGCTTAATGAAGTGGCAGGCAAGCACGGTGTCGGAAGAATTGACCATGTGGAAAACCGGCTTGTTGGTATCAAATCAAGAGAAATCTACGAATGTCCGGGTGCTGTTACGCTCTTAAAAGCACACAAAGAGCTCGAAGATTTAACTTTAGTTAAAGAAGTTGCTCATTTTAAACCTGTCATTGAACAAAAAATGGCTGAAGTCATTTATAACGGCTTATGGTTTTCTCCGCTGACTAAGGCTCTTCAAGCATTTTTAGAAGAGACGCAAAAAAATGTGTCAGGCGTCGTGCGCGTAAAACTATTTAAAGGCCATGCTATTGTCGAAGGGCGCAAATCCGAATATTCCCTTTACGATGAAAAGCTTGCAACGTATACAAAAGAAGATGCGTTCGATCATAATGCAGCGATCGGCTTTATTGAGCTTTGGGGCTTGCCTACGAAAGTAAACAGTATGGTGAACAAAAAGGAGCAGGTTAAAGCATGAAAAAGCTGTGGGGAGGCCGATTTCAAAAAACACCAGAAAAATGGGTCGATGAATTTGGAGCTTCCATCTCATTTGACCAGCAACTCGTAGAAGAAGATATTACAGGGTCTCTTGCCCATCTTGCTATGCTGAAAAAAACCGGGATTATTTCCGGAGAAGAAGAGCTCCAGATCAAAAGCGGGCTGGAGCGTCTTCTTGAAAAAGCAAAAAACAACGAGCTTCAGTTTAGCACCGATTATGAAGATATACACTTGAATCTGGAGAAGCTTTTGATTGATGAGATCGGCCCTCTAGGAGGCAAGCTTCATACGGCAAGGAGCCGGAATGACCAAGTAGCGACAGATATGCACCTGTATTTAAAAAAGAATACAGAGATGGTCATAGGGCTGATTGGCGAGTTCCAACACGAGCTAATCAAAAAGGCTGAGCAGCACGTGGAAACGATTTTGCCCGGTTATACCCATCTTCAGCGTGCCCAGCCGATTTCGTTTGCCCACCACCTTATGGCTTATTTTTGGATGTTGGAAAGGGATAAGGAGCGCTTTTCTGATTCCATGAAACGAATCAATAAATCTCCTCTTGGTTGCGGGGCGCTTGCCGGGACAACGTTCCCTATTGACAGGGAATATACCGCCCAGCTTCTTGGCTTTGATTCGATTTATGAAAACAGCCTTGATGGTGTGAGTGACCGGGACTTTATTCTCGAGTTTTTATCGAATAGCAGTCTTTTAATGATGCATCTTTCCAGATTTGCCGAGGAAATTATCTTTTGGTGCTCTCAGGAATTCAAATTCATTGAGCTTGATGATACTTATGCTACTGGAAGCAGCATGATGCCGCAAAAGAAAAACCCAGATATGGCTGAATTAATTCGCGGGAAAACTGGTCGGGTATACGGTAATTTAACCGGACTTCTTACGATCATGAAAGGACTTCCGCTTGCTTATAATAAGGATTTGCAAGAAGATAAGGAAGGTATGTTCGATACCGTGACAACAGTGGTAGGGAGCTTGAAGATTTTTGCCGGTATGATTGAAAGCATGAAAGTCAACGAGAACATAATGAAAACAGCTACGATGCAGGATTTTTCAAATGCAACCGAGCTCGCCGACTACCTGGCGAAAAAAGGAATGCCTTTCCGTGAAGCTCATGAAGTGGTTGGAAAACTTGTTTACACATGCATTGAAGAAAATAAATATTTACTTGATCTTTCATTGAATTCGTTCCGTGAGGCAAGCCATCTCTTTGAAGAGGACGTATTTGAGATACTAGATCCGTATGCGGCAGTTAAGAAGAGAATGAGTGCGGGCGGAACCGGTTTTAAGAAGGTAGAAGAAGCTATTGAAAAGGCAAAATCTATCATGTCAACTGTGAAAGAATAACTTGCCAAAATCGAGCCATCCTTTTAGGGTGGCTTATTTTTTTGTGCTTTAGGAATGATATATTTGCAATTTTGTAGTAAAGTCAAGTTGTAGTGAAAAAGACAAGCTTTGGGGGTGAGGCTAAGATGAGAAGGCATGCTTTGATAACCGCTGGATCAAAGGGGTTAGGCAGGAAAGTGACAGAAGCTTTGCTTGAAAAAGGCTATTCAGTAACAGTCAATTACAGACAGGACGAAGAAGCCGTTAACCAGTTGAAAAAGCAGTTTAGCCAGTACCTTGATCGATTGCAATTTATCAAAGGGGATGCCACACAAAAGGATGACATGCGCCAATTGGTTCAAAAAGCCTTAACCCAATTTGGCAGAGTGGACTTTCTAATAAACAATGCAGGTCCTTATATTTTTCAAAGAAAGAAACTTGCAGACTATACAGACGAAGAATGGTATGAAATGATGGAAGGCAATTTAAGCGCTGTCTTTCACTTGTTCAAGGCGGTCATTCCCGCCATGAGGAGCCAGAGGTTTGGCAGAATCATTACATATGGCTTTCAAGGAGCCGGCCATGCGTCCGGTTGGCTTCACCGTTCCGCGTATGGAGCTGCAAAAACCGGGTTAGTATCACTGACCAAATCAATTGCCATCGAGGAAGCTGATGCAGGCATTACCGCCAATATGGTTTGTCCCGGTGATATCGTTGGCAAAATGAAAGAAGCATCGATTGATTATGCACGTTCTGTAGAGGAAAACAAAACTCCGATTGGCCGCTCAGGTACAGGGCAAGACATAGCAAGAATTATTACGTTTCTTTGTGAGAAAGATTCGGATATGATAACCGGAGCTGTGATTGAGGCTGCAGGAGGACTGGATGTTTTACGAGCTTCCTCGAGCCGTTAATGGTTTTACTCTTAACTTTTCAGGGAAAAAAGTATAAACGATTAAAAAAATGAGGTGTAACAATTGAAAGTATCATTTCATGGCCATTCAGTAGTTGCAGTGGAAACAAAAAGCCACCGAATTATCATTGATCCTTTTTTAACTGGGAATAATTTGACGGATTTAAAACCAGACGATGTCAAGGCGGATGTCATTTTACTTACACACGGACATAATGACCATGTGGGGGACACGGAGTTAATTGCCAAGAATAATGATGCGCTTGTCATTGCTCCAAATGAGCTTGCAGTTTATTTGGGATGGAAAGGCATAAAGGTTCACCCGCTCCATATTGGCGGAGGAAGAGAATTCGATTTCGGCAAAGTCAAATTAACGCAAGCGTTTCATGGTTCTGCTGTGACGGATGAGGAAAATAAAGAAATTATTTATACTGGCATGCCAGCAGGGATCTTGCTGACGGTCGATGATAAAACGGTTTACCATGCAGGTGATACTGGACTCTTTTCTGATCTAAAGCTGATTGGCGAGCTCAACTCAATTGACCTTGCCTTTTTACCGATCGGAGATAATTTTACGATGGGTCCTGATGATGCGAAAATTGCAGCTGAATGGGTTAGAGCAAAAAGAGTGGTTCCGATTCATTATAATACGTTTCCGCCGATCAAACAGGATCCTTATGCCTTTGCCGAAAGCCTGCCCGGCGGTGTAGGAAAGGTAATGGAAGTCGGAGATTCAATCGAATTGTAAGGTGAACCAATTCCGGATTTTTGGGGCAATTAATCCTAATGATGACTGAAAGTTCCCGGGGAGTGGGGCTTTCTGACCGTTTATGCGGGTGCAAACAAGTTCGCTTAACAGGCCTGAAGTTAGGCGGCTTGTTTTTTTTGCCGGGAATACAAGGCAACGTCGTATTGCGGATAATTCTGATTACCTATTATAATACATAGTAAGAATTGATTCTAGAAGGTGAACAGGTTGACAACCAAACACGAACAGATTTTGACATTTATTGACTCTTTGCCAGTGGGAGAAAAGATCTCGGTCAGAAGAATTGCCAAAGAGATGAAAGTAAGTGAAGGCACAGCCTATCGCGCCATTAAAGATGCAGAAAACAAAGGGTTCGTCAGTACAATTGAAAGAGTCGGCACGATTAGAATAGAAAAAAAGAAAAAAGAAAATATTGAAAAATTAACGTATGCAGAAGTCGTTAACGTAATAGATGGACAAGTCCTCGGAGGGAAATCAGGACTTCATAAGACATTGAATAAATTTGTCATTGGGGCAATGGAAATAGATGCAATGATGAGATATACAGGAGCCGGAAACTTGCTGATTGTCGGCAACAGGACTGACGCGCATCGTCATGCTCTGGCGGCTGGCGCAGCGGTGCTTGTGACCGGCGGTTTTGATACGGAGGAAGAGATTATCCGCTTGGCTGATCAGCATGAATTGCCGGTTATCTCGACAAGTTATGATACCTTTACAGTAGCTGCTATGATCAATCGTGCGATTTACGATCAGCTCATAAAAAAAGAGATAGTGATGGTGGAGGATATTTTAACCCCTTTGGAGCGGACAGTCTATCTTTCGCCGACAGACAAGCTGGAGAAATGGTATGAAAAGAATTCGGAAACAAGTCACGGCAGATTTCCCGTTATAGATAAACAGATGCGGATCCATGGAATTTTAACTTCGAAGGACATTGCAGGCTTTGATAAAAATGTCTTGGTTGAAAAAGTGATGACAAAAAAACCAATAACAGTGATCGGAAAAACCTCGGTCGCTTCTGCTGCCCAGCTAATGGTGTGGGAAGGGATCGAAGTATTGCCGGTTATTAACGATCATCAAAAGCTCATCGGAATGATTAGCAGACAGGATGTATTAAAGGCTCTGCAAATGATTCAAAAGCAGCCCCAGGTTGGAGAGAAGCTTGATGACATCGTAGCAGGAGGATTCAAAGAAACTGAAGAAAGCAAGGATACGAGTGGGGCCCGTTATCAGTATGAAGTTGCCCCGCAAATGACAAATCAGCTTGGCACCATTTCTTATGGGGTATTTACGACGATTTTGACCGAGGCCGCCAACCGATATTTGCGATCAAGAAAAAAAGGCGAGGTTGTGATTGAAAATATTACGATCTTTTTTCTAAAGCCTGTTCAAATGGAGGCCGTGATTGAAATCGAACCGAAAATACTTGAAGTCGGCAGGAAGTTCGGAAAATTGGACGTCGAAGTGTTTCATCAGGGAAACATTGTCGGCAAAGCTATGATGATGGTACAGCTCATGGAAAGAAGCTAAAGGGACGATTTTGCCGCCCCTCATGCATGATGGTTCTCTCTTTGCAATTCTTTTTCAAAAATAGGGCTGTAATACCTGTATGCTTTATAGCCAGCCCAAACACTGCCGGCACCGACCAAAATAAACAAGATTCCGATGACTACGGCCAAAGTAGATCGGTTTAATAGAAGCTGATTCAGGCCGAAAGAGACGATAAACAGACCTAGTGACATGCTTGATTTCGAATTTAAAACGTCTTTTTCAATCGAACGTTTCGCACGGATGGCCCGCACTTTATAAAATAAGTAGGCAAAGGCAAAAAGACAAATGATTAACGTAAGAACAAGCATAATTTTTCCCCCAATTGTCAGTCGTCACATTCTTATTTTATCGGTAGTTGTGATTTCTTTCTAGCTGTAAATGTTTTTCTTTTAACCTCGTTGTGTTTAAATGAAATGAAGAAGTCTTTCAAAAAAGGAGCAAACGGATGAAAAGTGAAGTAATAAAAACGATATCATTATATGACACAATAATAATACATAGACATGTAAGGCCAGATCCGGATGCTTATGGTTCCCAGTGCGGGCTTGCGGAACTATTGAAGCAATCGTATCCGCATAAAAAAATTTATGTGGCTGGAACTCCTGAGCCTTCCCTTTCCTTTTTATATCCGATGGATGAAATCGAAGATGAGATTTATAAAGGAGCGCTCGTCATTGTTTGTGATACCGCGAACCAAGCGCGGATTTGCGATTCCCGCTTTGGGAAAGGCGATAAGCTTATTAAAATTGACCACCACCCAAATGAAGACCCTTACGGGGACCTTTTATGGGTAGATACCGAAGCAAGTTCTGTTAGTGAGATGATCTATGAGCTTTACCTTGAAGGAAAAAATGCAGGCTGGGAAATCTCCACGAAAGCCGCTGAGCTGATTTATGCCGGAATCGTCGGAGATACCGGACGTTTTCTTTTTCCAAATACAACGAAAAAGACATTAAAATATGCGGGGGAGCTGATCGAATATCCATTTTCTTCTACAGTGCTGTTCGATCAATTATATGAAACGAAACTGCAAGTGGTTAAACTCAATGGTTACATTTATCAGCATGTTGAATTATCTGAAGCCGGAGTCGCTTCCGTCATTATCAAAAAAGATATTTTGGAGAAATACAAAGTTACCGCAACTGAGGCTTCTCAGCTGGTAGGGACACTCGGAAGCATATCAGGCATTAAAGCGTGGGTATTCTTTGTTGAAGAAGAAAATCAAATCAGAGTAAGATTCAGATCGAAAGGGCCAGTCATTAATGAAATCGCTAAAAAATATAAGGGCGGCGGTCATCCGTTAGCCGCCGGAGCATCGATTTCAGAATGGAGCACTGTCAGTGAAATTATTGACGACCTGGAAGAGCTGTGCAAAGCATTCTAATGGATTCGGGCTTTCTACTTTGAAAGCCTTTTTTGCCTGCTTCTATTTGGCAAAAGAAATCCTGAGCTGAACAGAGAGCCTTGTGTAAATGATGAGCTCCTCTACTTTTACTTGATAGTCATGGCCGTCGCCTTTAAAGCGTTTGTTTTCGATTGAACGCTTTAAAATTTCTTTCGTTTGATAAACACTTTCAATATCCTTTGTGATGACCTCGGATATTTGATCTTTAATTTCCTCTTCAATGGCTAATCGGTCGGGCTGTGAAATTCTGTACTGTTCGGCATTGATCAGGTTCACTTCCACGCTTTGAATCAGCAGCTTCCGTTTATTGTCTTCGTTCAATTTATAGAGGTCGTTCTGAAAAAGCTTAATCTGTTCGTTCAGATCCGAAATGTGCTCTCTTTGCTCCTTTATGAGTGTGACCTGCTTCTGCTGGAATGTACCGTATGTAAAAAGAAAGAAAAACCAGGTAACGATGGCTCCGAAAATCATCCCGGCAAAAAAACGCTCCCAGCTCGGTTTTTTATGATAAGGCGGGATTCTCATGAAGAAATGTGCTCCTGGGTCAGCCATGAAATAATCAGCTGTCCTGTATTGGCACCGCCCATTGCAGATACGATTAAGAGAACCTGTTTAAACATATCCCATGTGTTGCCGGCAAATATGCCCCGCTCAAAGCTGTGGACGGCATCAAACGTACCGCCAATCGCTGCGACGAGCGCCCAGATCTTCAAATTTTTTGCCAAATCGTCAATGACGCTTAGCGGAGGCTGTCCGGATAAATAAGCTCCGATTCCGCCGATAAATGAGCCGCCTAAAAGCACGCCTAACGCGATAAAATAGCAGTTAATAAAGTTTGGGAGAAACGATTCACTCTCATTCATTTTTTTCACCTCGCCTTTTTCTACTATATGGGCTGGGGCAGACAAGTATGATCAGCTTGAATAAGAACGTTTGTTTCTTCTTAACATGCATCATATAATAGTAGGTAAAGGTCATTTTTCTAAAAAGAAGGGAGGGCCAGGATGTCTTTCGTACACTTACAGGTGCAAAGCGGCTACAGCTTGCTTGACAGTGCCGCATCAGTTAAGGATTTGGCAAAAAAGGCTGCTTTGCTCGAGTTTGATTCGATTGCTTTAACAGATTTTCACGTCATGTATGGAGCAGTTGAATTTTACAAAGAATGCAAAAAACACGGGCTGAAACCCATTTTGGGAGTAACGGCTTCTGTCTTTAGCGGAACAGAACAAACCCCCTTTCCGTTGGTGCTGCTGGCGAAAACGAATACAGGTTATCAAAATCTGCTAAAAATCAGCAGCGTCCTTCAATCAAAATCAAAAGAAGGATTAAAAGAAGCATGGCTGAAAAGCTACAGCAAGGATATCATTGCGCTGACGCCTGGAGAAAAAGGATACATAGAACGTTTATTGCTGAACGGGAAAGAACGAGAAGCAGAGGAAGCGGCGATTCACCTAAATTCCATTTTCGGAAATAATCATTTTTATCTTTCTCTTCAGCCCTATAAAACGAATGAGCGATTGTCTGATTTGATTGTGGATTTATCGGAAAAAACCAGGATTCCCATTGTAGCTTCAGGGGATGTCCATTATCTCGAAAAAAAAGATCGTTTTGCATACACATGTTTGAAGGCGATAAAAAACGGCGAGAAAATTTCAGACTATCACGATGTGGACGAACAACTTCACCTCAAGTCATCTGTAGAAATGAGCGAGTTATATCGTGCATATCCACATGCTTTGGAAAATACCGTGCGCATCTCAGAAGTCTGCCATGTTGACTTATCATTAGGCCAGACGAAGCTCCCGGCCTATCCTTTACCTGAAGGAAAATCAGCGGACGGCTATTTAAAAGAGCTCTGTTTAGCCGGGATCGATCAGAGAAAGCTTAACCATTCCCGTTACATGAAACGATTGGAATACGAGCTCGAAATTATTAGTGGCATGGCTTTTAGCGATTACTTTTTAATCGTCTGGGATTTTATGAAGCATGCCCATGAGCAGGGGATTGCGACTGGTCCTGGAAGGGGTTCTGCTGCTGGATCTTTGGTGTCTTACGTACTTAATATTACCGACGTGGATCCGATTGAGCACGACCTGTTATTTGAACGGTTTTTAAACCCTGAGCGGATCAGCATGCCCGATATTGATATTGACTTCCCTGATAATCGAAGAGACGAAGTGATTCAGTATGTAAAGGAAAAATACGGAGTGAGTCACGTGGCACAAATTATTACGTTCGGAACGTTAGCGGCCAAAGCAGCGCTTAGAGATGTCGGCAGAGTGATGGGCATCAGCCCTAAGCAATCGGATGAGCTTGCCAAGATGATTCCTGCGAGACCTGGAATTACATTGGACAAAGCCAGAAGCGAATCGGATAGATTGGATCGGACATTATTGGACTCCCCCTTATATGAACGGATTTTCTCAATTGCAAAGACGATCGAGGGTCTTCCCCGTCACGCCTCTACCCATGCGGCGGGAGTTGTTCTCAGCAAGGAGCCTTTAACAAATGTAATTCCCGTTCAAGATGGCCATGAAGGGGTTTATCTTACACAGTACTCGATGGAGCATCTTGAGGATCTCGGCTTATTGAAAATGGATTTTTTAGGTTTGAGAAATCTCACTTTAATTGAGTCGATAAAAAGGCTGATTGAGAAAGATAAACGAATTGAAATTGATTTCTCACAGGTACCAAAATCGGATGAAAAAACGTTCGAGCTATTAGCAAAAGGGGATACAACAGGAGTGTTCCAGCTCGAATCGACGGGAATGAGAAGCGTGCTGAAAAGGCTGAAGCCCACCGGTTTTGAAGATATTGTCGCAGTGAATGCACTTTACCGGCCAGGACCAATGGAGAATATCCCGGTCTTTATTGATCGGAAGCACGGTAAGCAATCAGTCGATTATCCACATCCCAAGCTAAAGGAAATTTTAAAAGACACGTATGGTGTCATCGTATACCAGGAGCAGATTATGAGAATCGCTTCTGAAATGGCGGGCTTTAAACTGGGTGAAGCAGATCTGCTTAGGCGAGCGGTTTCAAAAAAACAAAAATCGATACTTGATAAAGAACGAGAGCATTTTGTAAACGGCTGCCTGAAAAAAGGCTATGCGGAGAGCGTTGCCCATGAAGTTTATGATTTAATCGTCAAATTTGCAAACTACGGATTTAACAGAAGCCACGCTGTTGCATATAGTATGATCGGATTTCAGCTTGCCTATTTAAAAGCACATTTCCCTTTAAATTTTATGGCAGGCCTTTTAACGAGCGTGATTGGAAATGAGGAAAAGATATCCAACTATCTATTAGAAGCGAAAGATAAGGGACTTGAGTTGCTGGGACCGTCTGTAAATCACAGCGAGTATGCATTTAAGGTCGAAAACGGAAAAATAAGATACAGCCTAAAAGCAATAAAAAACGTAGGGGTTGCGGCAGTAAAAGAAGTGTTTCAAGAGCGAAAAAAGGGGAGATTTACCGATCTTTTTGACTTTTGCTTCCGATTATCGCAATCTGCTTTGAATCGTAAAATGTTGGAATCCCTTGTACTTTCAGGTGCAATGGATGAATTTGGCCAAAACAGGGCAACCCTTCTGGCCTCCCTCGATGTAGCCCTGGAGCATACGGCCTTGTTTGGCGATCAAGGAAACCAGCTCGGCTTGTTTCAAGAGGAAATGTTTGCGATCAAGCCTAAATACACAGTGATGGAAGAGTTCCCTGTTATTGATTTGCTCAACTTTGAAAAGTCAGTTCTTGGCTTTTATTTTTCAAGCCATCCGATTTCCCCGTACCGCGAAAAGTTATCTGCTTCAGGCGCGAGTGAGATCGCTGATTTGCACAAGAAAGGATTCAAGAAAGCAAAAGCAGGTGTATTGTTAAGCAAAATGAAAGTCATCCGTACAAAAAACGGGCAATCTATGGCTTTTCTGCAGCTGAGTGACGAAACGGGAGAGCTTGAAGCCGTCATTTTTCCTGATCAACTTAGAGAGTACAATCATGTACTGATTGAAGGAGCTTTAGTCTTAGCAGAAGGAAGAATGGAATTTAGAAATGAAAAACGGCAGCTTATCGTGAGCAAAGCATATCCAATCGAAAACTTGTCGGCTGATGAACATCCTTCAATGTATATAAAAATTGAAGAGCATATGCATACGAATGAGTTATTGGAAAAGATCAAAGGCGTTTTAATAGGCAATAAAGGAATGACTGAAGTGTATATATACTATGAAAAACAAAAACAAACCGTAAAACTGCATCCAATGTACAATCTAAATGCGTCGCATACTGCATTATACCGATTAAAAGAGCTCGTCGGTGATAAAAATGTCATCATGAAATCGTAGACAGGCAATCCATTCTGCTTTACATTTAATGTGCGCCATTTTTTTGCAGATACATGAATTTTCAGTATACATTTACAGTCCCCTTGAAGGAGTGAAGAAAATGTCTTTGAAAGAAGAAGCACTACATATGCATAAGGTAAACCAGGGAAAGCTGGAATCTAAATCCAAGGTCCAGGTAAGGAATGCAAAGGATTTGAGCTTAGCCTATTCACCGGGAGTGGCTGAGCCTTGTAAATCCATATACGACGATAAGACCAAAGTGTATGATTATACAATGAAAGGCAATATGGTAGCTGTTGTTTCTGACGGTACGGCAGTGCTCGGGCTTGGTAATATCGGGCCGGAAGCCGCACTTCCGGTTATGGAAGGCAAAGCAGTTCTCTTTAAAAGCTTTGCCGGAGTCGACGCCTTTCCTATCTGTTTAGGAACTTCAGACGTAGATAAAATCGTAGAAACGGTAAAGTTGCTCGAGCCTACGTTTGGCGGTGTCAACCTTGAAGATATTGCTGCCCCAAATTGTTTTGTCATAGAGGAGCGCTTGAAGAAAGAAACAAAAATACCGATTTTTCATGATGATCAGCACGGCACGGCGATTGTCACTGTTGCCGGTCTGGTGAATGCACTTAAGCTGTCTGGCAAATCGTTATCCCAGATAAAAGTTGTCGCCAATGGCGCCGGTGCTGCTGGAATCGCTATCATTAAGCTGCTATACCATTTCGGTGTGAGAGATATTGTCATGTGTGACTCAAAAGGAGCTATTTATGAGAACCGCCCGCAAGGCATGAATCCTGTAAAAGCTGAGGTTGCTAAGTTTACGAATACTTTAAAGAAGGAAGGCTCCCTTCAAGATGTAGTAAAAGGTGCGGATGTTTTTATCGGCGTCTCTGTTGAAGGGGCATTGACGAAAGAAATGATTTCTTCAATGGCCAAGGATCCGATTATTTTTGCAATGGCAAATCCGAATCCTGAAATTATGCCTGAGGAGGCTAAAGCTGCGGGAGCAAAAGTTATAGGTACTGGAAGGTCTGATTTTCCGAACCAAGTTAACAATGTGCTGGCTTTTCCCGGCATTTTCCGCGGAGCGCTTGATGCGCGGGCAACCCACATCAATGAAGAAATGAAAATCGCAGCTGTCGAAGCGATTGCTTCCCTAGTTTCTGAGGATGAGCTCAGTCCGGATTATGTTATACCCGCTCCATTTGATGCAAGAGTAGCTCCAGCTGTCGCAAAGGCAGTTGCTAAGGCTGCAATGGAAACCGGGGTCGCTAGAATTGACGTAGATCCTGAAGAAGTTGCTGAGAAGACAAGAAAACTGGCGATCATTGAATAAAATTGCAATTCGGGTTCGCTTTTTTCGCACCCTCGTCTCGTGTTGTCGAGGCAAGTGCGTTGTTTTCCTTAATTTCCTTCTTGTAGTTCTTTTGGAATAAAAAACAAGTATTCCTCCACATTTTGCTCATTTTCACTATTTCATTTGCAAAAATTTCTTATCGAAATATAATGATCATAATTACCGCTCTATAACCTTGATATATCAGCCTTTTCAGCTTCTTATCGAAATTGCGGTAAAGGCTTGTATCAGGTGAAAATGTCGTATGAAGGATGACAGCCTTCGACAAAAAAAGTACAATAGTTTCGGTAAAGTTATCTCATGATCCTTTCAAACGTATCAATCGGCGGAGGAAATGGACATGATGTTATAGAAATACCCTTTTAGGAAAGGGAGGTAGTCACTTGCTAAAGGACTTTTTTACAAAAAAGAAAAAATATGCTTCTGTTCCAGCAGATAAAGTGAACCAGGACGTGCCTGCAGGGATTATGACCAAATGCCCAAGCTGCAAAAAAATTCTTTTAACAAAAGAATTGGACAAAAACTTAAGAGTTTGTATGAACTGCGGCCATCATCTGCAGATGAATGCAAGGCAGAGAATCAGCAGCCTTTTTGATGAGGGATCGTTTCAAGAATTCAATGAAGGCATGCGTTCAAATAACCCGCTTGAATTTCCTGGCTATCTTGAAAAGCTGGAAAAAGACCGTGAAAAGACTTCATTAAATGAGGCGGTCGTCACGGGCGAAGGTAAAATCGAAGGGATTCCGGCAGTCATTGCCGTCATGGACGCTTCCTTCCGTATGGGGAGCATGGGCACAGTGGTCGGAGATAAAATTTCGAAAGCGGCAGAACTAGCAAAAAATAAACGCTATCCCTTACTGATATTTACAGCTTCAGGGGGAGCGAGAATGCAGGAAGGCGTTCTTAGCTTAATGCAGATGGCAAAAACAAGCTCCGAATTAAAATTCTTAAGCAATGAAAAAGGTTTGATCATATCTATTATGACCCATCCTACAACCGGCGGGGTATCTGCCAGCTTCGCTTCTCTTGGAGATATTAATTTGGCTGAACCTGGTGCATTAATTGGGTTCGCAGGAAGGCGAATTATTGAACAGACGATTCGCGAGAAATTGCCGGATGACTTTCAAACCGCTGAATTTTTATTAAAACACGGACAGCTGGATGCAATCGTCCATAGAGCGGAAATGAAAAGCACGCTGGCACAATTGTTAAAGCTTCACCAAACAGGAGGTGAACTGGAATGGTTGGAGAATTAGAATTTGAAAAACCGCTAATTGAACTGCGGGAAAAAATATCGGAGTTAAAAAAATTCACAAAGGATTCAGCTGTTGATCTAAGTGCGGAAATCTCAAGGCTTGAAGCGCGTCTTGTCAAGCTGGAAGATGATATTTACACGAATTTGAAGCCTTGGGACAGAGTCCAAATTGCCAGACATCCGAAGCGTCCCACGACGCTTGATTATGTCGAGCATTTATTTACCGATTTTTTTGAGTGCCATGGCGACCGGCTTTACGGAGATGATGAAGCCCTTGTTGGCGGAATTGCTAAGTTCCAAGGCCTTCCTGTGACCGTAATAGGCCAACAACGAGGAAAAGACACAAATGAAAACATTCGCAGAAATTTTGGCATGCCGCATCCGGAAGGCTACAGAAAAGCTTTACGGCTAATGAAACAAGCTGATAAGTTCGGAAGACCAATCATTTGTTTTATTGATACGAAAGGAGCCTACCCGGGGAAAGCGGCTGAGGAAAGAGGACAAAGCGAGGCAATCGCCCGCAACCTTTTTGAAATGGCCGATTTAACTGTACCGGTTATTTGTATTGTAATCGGAGAAGGCGGCAGCGGCGGAGCTCTTGCACTTGGAGTAGGCAATCATTTGTATATGCTTGAAAATTCGACGTATTCGGTTATTTCTCCAGAAGGTGCTGCAGCTCTTTTATGGAAGGATTCGGGTAAAGCCAAATTGGCCGCAGAAACGATGAAGATCACCGCGGATGATTTAAAGAAACTGGGTATTATAGAATCTGTTATAAAAGAGGTCAGAGGCGGTGCTCATCGTAATATTGAAAAACAGGCTCAACTTATTAAAGATACTTTAACAGAGTCGTTAAAGGAATTGATCAAATTAGATCAAGCTTCTCTTTTGAAACAAAGATATGAAAAATATAAAGCTATTGGCAAAGTATCTGCTGAAAACGAGTTTGCAGAAATAAAGTAAAATAAAGCGTGAGCCATTTAGGCTTCACGCTTTTAGTGCGGTCGAAAAACAGTGATCATATAAATAATTACGTAAAATTTGTTTAAAATATTAAAATAAAATAGTATAATAAAAAAGTCTGTGTAGATTCAATTACATAAAGTTCCCTATTATTATTTGTTTTGGCCCTGTGAAAATGGTATGTTAGAAGTAATAAGAGCTTTCTCGAGGTGACGAATTAGTGAAAAGAATCGGAGTATTAACAAGCGGCGGAGATTCACCAGGAATGAATGCCGCTGTTCGTGCGGTTGTCAGAAAGGCAATCTATCAGGAAGTGGAAGTTTTTGGGATTTACAATGGTTATTCAGGTTTAATCAGTGGGAAAATTGAAAAGCTTGAGTTAGGCTCAGTCGGGGATATTATCCATCGAGGCGGGACTAAGCTATACACTGCAAGATGCCCTGAGTTTAAAACGATTGAAGGCAGAAAAAAAGGAATTGCCCAGTTAGAAAAGTTTGGTATTGAAGGTCTCGTCGTTATAGGCGGAGACGGCTCTTACATGGGGGCTAAAAAGCTGACTGAAATGGGATTCCCGTGTGTGGGTGTGCCGGGGACGATCGATAATGATATTCCTGGAACTGATTTTACCATTGGTTTTGATACAGCGTTGAATACAGTTATTGACGCAATCGATAAAATCAGGGACACGGCGACCTCTCATGAACGTACATACGTAGTGGAAGTAATGGGCAGGCATGCCGGAGATATCGCATTATGGTCCGGACTTGCCGGAGGAGCGGAATCAATTTTAATTCCTGAAGCTGACTATGATATGGGAGACATCGTTTCTAAGCTGAAACGCGGACATGACCGTGGCAAAAAACACAGTATTATTATTGTGGCCGAAGGTGTAGGAAGCGGTGTTGATATCGGGGAAAAAATCGAAAGAGCGACCGGTTTAGAAACCCGGGTTTCAGTACTAGGCTATATTCAGCGCGGAGGGACTCCGACGGCGGCTGACCGTGTATTAGCAAGCAGGCTTGGTGCCTATGCAGTAGAACTCTTGCTTGAAGGAAAAGGTGGACGCTGTGTCGGAATTCAGAGCAATGAACTGGTCAACCATGACATCCTGGAAATATTAGATCAGAAACATTCAGTAGATCAAAACATGTACAAGTTATCGCAAGAGTTATCCATTTAAGGAGGAGTCGACGTATGAGAAAAACCAAAATTGTTTGTACCATAGGACCAGCCAGTGAAAGTGTTGAGACGCTCACTAATTTAATGGAAGCGGGAATGAATGTTGCACGGCTGAACTTTTCCCACGGAGATTATGAAGAGCATGGTGCCCGAATCTCAAATATTCGCAAAGCAAGCGAAAGCATCGGAAAAAACGTAGCACTGCTTCTTGATACGAAAGGTCCGGAAATCCGTACTCATACTATGGAGAACGGGGCGATTGAGCTTAAAGAAGGATCCGAAATCATTGTTTCTATGAAAGAAGTAATCGGAACGACAGAAAAGTTTTCTATCACCTACGAAGGATTAATCGAAGATGTTCATGAAGGCTCCATTATCTTGCTTGATGATGGCTTAATCGGCCTGAAGGTTACAGAAGTGAATAAAGGTTCAGATGAAATTAAAACGACGATTATGAACAGCGGAACGTTAAAAAATAAAAAAGGCGTGAATGTTCCAGGCGTAAGTGTTAATCTTCCTGGAATTACAGAGAAGGATGCAAATGATATTGTGTTCGGAATTGAACAAGGTGTGGATTTTATCGCAGCTTCCTTCGTACGCCGCCCTTCCGATGTATTAGAAATTCGCGAGCTGCTTGAAGAGCATAATGCAACGGATATCCAAATCATCCCTAAAATTGAAAACCAAGAAGGCGTCGACAATATTGACGATATTCTTGAAGTTTCCGATGGACTGATGGTTGCTCGTGGAGATTTGGGTGTTGAAATTCCTGCTGAGGAAGTTCCATTAGTTCAGAAGGAATTAATTAGAAAGTGCAACGCGCTCGGCAAACCGGTAATTACTGCTACGCAAATGCTGGACAGCATGCAGCGTAATCCGCGTCCGACAAGAGCGGAGGCAAGTGACGTTGCTAATGCAATTTTTGATGGTACAGATGCGATTATGCTCTCAGGTGAAACTGCAGCTGGAATTTATCCTGTAGAAGCTGTACAAACAATGCATAATATTGCTTCCCGTTCAGAACAGGCGCTTAATTACAAAGATATTCTTTCTACAAGAAGCCAGCAGGTCGGCATGTCAATTACGGATGCAATTGGACAATCTGTAGCCCATACTGCGATCAATCTTGATGTATCTGCAATTGTAACACCAACCGTAAGCGGCCATACAGCGCGAATGATCAGCAAATACCGCCCGAAAGCTCCGATAGTTGCTGTAACGACGAGTCCTTCTGTAAGCCGTAAACTAGCCTTAGTATTCGGTGTCGTTGCTACAAGCGGCGGCAAGTGCTCAACGACCGATGAGATGATCGAAGGGGCTGTACAGGAGTCTATTAACTCCGGAGTTGTCAACCATGGGGATCTGATTGTTATAACAGCTGGTGTTCCGGTAGGAGAGGCTGGTTCAACAAATCTCATGAAGGTTTATATTGTTGGCGATATTATTGCAAAGGGACAAGGAATAGGCAGAAAATCTGCGTATGGTAATGTTGTCGTTGCAAATAATGCGAAAGAAGCTAATGAAAAAATGACATCAGGCTCTGTGCTTGTAACGCGCAGTACAGACCGTGATATGATGGAAGCACTAGAAAAGGCATCCGCGTTAATTACAGAGGAAGGCGGCCTTACAAGCCACGCGGCGGTAGTTGGCCTCAGCTTAGGTATCCCTGTTATTGTCGGTCTTGAAAATGCTACTTCCATTTTTAACGACGACGATGAAATTACGGTTGATTCAACACAAGGTGCGGTGTATAAAGGACGTACAAGCATCCTATAAAAAACTGTTATGCTTTGCCTGATTATTTCTCTTGTAAACTATAAATGAGGAGGGACAATCCATGAGAAAGTTTTTAATTGTCTTAATTGCTATTCCGATAATAGACATTATCCTCTTTATTCTTTCAGGAGACTTAATCGGGTTTTTACCAACGATTTTGCTCATTTTACTAACAGGGGTACTCGGGGGATTGCTATCTAGAAAACAGGGAGCTGCCGTTTACAGAAAAGTGCAGCGCGATCTTCAGTACGGTAAAATGCCAGGAGATTCGATCGTAGAAAGCCTGTGCATTTTTGCAGGAGGATTACTTTTGATCCTGCCTGGCTTTTTATCGGATCTTATCGGCATTTTGCTGCTTATCCCGTTTACCCGTAGATGGATAAAGCCGTTTATTATCAATTGGTTTAGAAAAAGAGCTGAAAAGAACCGTATAAAAATTATTCAATGAAAACGGCAGCCTGTATATGCAGGCTGCCTTTCATTTTTTTTTGCCGGAAGCAACATATTGCCAAATCTCATATGCGACTCCCGTATTGATAAGGGTTTGAAGAATAACTAATATGACCGGTCCGATAATCAGCCCTAAAAATCCAAACAGCCGAAAACCTGCAAACAAGGCAATCAATGTGGCGAGTGGATCAAGCCCAATCGATTTGCTAAGAATTTTTGGTTCCATGAATTGCCGAATGATTAAAACGGCACTATATATAATACTGATCCCAATTGCGAGAGGAAGCTGGTCCGAAAGCACCAAATATATCGTCCAAGGAACAAATACAAAGCCGGTTCCTAAATACGGAAGCAAATCTACAATTGCAATGAGCAAGGCGACCGTCACTGCGTGTTCCAGCTGTATCAAAAAAAAGCCCGTTAAAACGATTAAAAATGTGATGCCGATCAGCTGAAGCTGTGCTTTGATAAATCCATTAAACGCTTTTTTAAGTTCCGCAACCACCGCTTCTCCGCTGTCAATTACTTGCTTTGGAATAGCCTTTGTCATAATATCTTTTAATTTGTACCAATCCTTGCTGATAAAAAATGTTCCAAGCAGGGAAAAAACGACTGCAGTGGCCGTCCCGGGAATTGAAGTGATCATGAGCGGGATACTTTCGAGAACTCTGGAAATGAAAGTGCCTGAGTTGCTTAGAGCTTGCTCACTGAACCGATCAAATTGACGGATGAGCGATTCCTGCTGTCCGGATTCCAGACCGTAAAAAAATTTCATGGATTGGTTGTAAAGCGGAATGATTTTGTCTGAAAATATTCGCTCCCAAATGAGATAAATCCGATTGAATTGAGTCGGTAAAAAATCTGCCAAATAAGCGGTTCCCGAAATAATTTCTGCAATGAAAATTGACATCAAACCGATGCCTGCCAGCAAAAAAAAGAGCAGAACCAAAGCCACGTTGATGCTTCTTGGAAACATCGTGCGTTTTTCCAAAAGTTCAACAAGGGGATGGATAACCAACGAAATGATGAGCGCTAAATAAAAAGGATAGATATACGAAAAGGAAATATAGAGAAGAAAAAGGCTTCCTATTAATAAAAAAAGCACAATAAATGCTCGATATAGGATAGCTAAATGGGATTGAATCACATCAGCCACCTCCTGGTTCCGGCATGTCCCATATCTCATCCTATTCCCAAAAAAAATGATTATGATAGAGAAGGGGGGATTTAAATGACAATCATAAGCCAAGCCAATTTATTTTTGCTCCTGCTGCTTCTTATAGCGTTGGCTGCCAAAAATAATTCTTTAATAATTGCTGTGTCTGTTTTGTTCGTGATCAAGCTTGTGGGAGCCGGTGACAAATTATTGCCGCTTTTGCAATCAAAAGGAATCAATTGGGGAGTTACAGTGATAACGATTGCCGTCCTTGCCCCAATTGCCACGGGTGAAATCGGCTTTAATCAGCTTTATGAATCGTTAAAATCCTCGTATGCATGGATCGCACTCGGTTCAGGAATTGCAGTTGCGCTTATAGCTAAAAACGGATTAACGCTATTATCTGAAGATCCCCATATTACCGCTGCGCTCGTATTAGGAACGATTTTAGCTGTATCCCTTTTTAAAGGTGTAGCTGTCGGTCCTTTAATCGGTGCGGGAATTGCATACCTTGTGATGCAAGCCGTAAAATTATTCTCCTGAAGCTTTTATTTCATCATTAGAAAATTAGGATATGATTTTTTTAAGAAAACATAAATTAATATAAAAGTGATTTGAATGAGCGAAGATCACTTATAGGAAAGGACAACTAAGCGAAAAAAATAAGCGGGGAAATTATAGTTAAACATTTAACAAATGATCCATTAACGTTTATAATGGGGGTAGGCACCTAGATGGGGTAATGCCTATCTCTAATAAATTGCTGCAAATTTCTAAATTTTTTGTAATACATGAAAATGTAAGCATTTTCTTTTTTGGTAAATCGGGAAATAAAGGGGTTTGTCAGCGGTTTGGTGTTTCGATAAAAAGGGGAAATTTATTGAAAAGGAGAGATTTATATGACTGCAACACGAGGTTTAGAGGGGGTAGTAGCAACTACATCTGCTGTTAGTTCGATTATTGATGATACACTATCATATGTAGGCTACGACATTGATGATTTAACAGAGAATGCTAGTTTTGAAGAAGTAATTTATTTGCTATGGCATTTAAAGCTTCCGAATCAAGAAGAGCTGCAAGAATTAAAGAAGCAGCTGTCTGAAAATGCTGTTCTTCCCGAAGAAATTTTTAATCATTTCAAATCGTATCCAATTGAAAACGTGCATCCAATGGCAGCGATTCGAACTGCTGTATCAATGCTAGGCATGCTTGATGATAATGCCGATGAGATGAACAAGGAAGCGAATTACGAGAAAGCCGTGCGCCTTCAAGCGAAAATACCGGGAATCGTTGCGGCGTTCTCCAGAATCCGTAAAGGTTTAGAGCCTATACAGCCAAAGAAAGATACCAGCCTGGCCGAAAATTTTCTTTATATGCTAAAGGGAAAAGATCCATCGCCGGTTGAAGTGGAGGCTCTAGAAAAAGCTCTTATTCTTCATGCAGACCACGAACTGAACGCCTCTACATTTACAGCGAGAGTGTGTGTAGCAACACTTTCTGATGTTTATTCCGGAATAACAGCAGCGATTGGCGCTTTAAAAGGCCCTCTTCACGGCGGAGCCAATGAAGGGGTCATGAAAATGCTGACTAAAATTGGCAATGTGGAAAATGCAGAGTCTCATATCCAAGCGTTATTTCAAAGAAAAGAAAAAGTAATGGGATTTGGCCACAGAGTATATCGGAATGGGGATCCAAGAGCGAAACATTTGAAGGAAATGAGCAAGCGCCTGACCAATTTAACAGGTGAATCCAAATGGTATGACATTTCTAAAAAAGTAGAGGAAGTCGTCACATTTGAAAAAAAATTACCGCCAAATGTTGATTTTTACTCCGCGTCCGTTTACCATAGCCTTGGAATCGACCATGATTTGTTCACTCCGGTTTTTGCCGTAAGCAGAACATCAGGATGGCTGGCGCATATTCTTGAACAGTATGAAAACAATCGCCTGATTCGCCCGCGTGCAGAATACACGGGTCCGGATTTGCAAAAATATGTTCCTATTGATGAAAGAATCTAGTATGGTAGTAAGAGGTTCTATCATTGATGATTATGAACCTCTTATTTGCAAATAAAATGCACATTATTGTGCAGACCATTGCAAGCCTATTTTTATTCCCTATTACATATCTAGGAGGTTTTATTGTGGCACAAGAAAAAATTTCTGTTTCTAATGGAGTATTAAATGTTCCAAATCATCCGATTATTCCTTTTATTGAAGGAGACGGGACAGGACCTGACATTTGGAATGCAGCTTCACGGGTTTTGGAAGCTGCTGTTGAAAAAGCATACAATGGTGAAAGAAAGATTTCATGGAAAGAAGTGTATGCAGGAGAGAAAGCTTATAATAAAACAGGAGAGTGGCTTCCTGAAGAAACTCTTGAAGTCATCCGCGAATACTTTATTGCGATTAAAGGACCGCTTACTACTCCAGTCGGCGGGGGAATTCGTTCATTAAACGTAGCGCTTAGGCAAGAGCTCGATCTATTCACTTGTCTTCGCCCGGTCCGTTATTTTACCGGCGTTCCTTCTCCGGTAAAACGTCCGGAAGACACAGATATGGTCATTTTCCGCGAGAATACCGAGGATATTTACGCCGGCATTGAATATGCAAAAGGCTCTGATGAAGTGAATAAACTAATCGACTTTTTGAAAAATGAATTAGGCGTTAATAAAATCCGTTTCCCTGAAACTTCAGGACTCGGGATCAAGCCTGTATCTGAAGAAGGTACTCAGCGTCTGGTTCGTGCGGCGATTAACTATGCTATCGAGAACGGAAGAAAATCCGTCACACTTGTTCATAAAGGAAATATCATGAAATTCACTGAAGGCGCCTTTAAGAATTGGGGCTACGAGCTGGCTGAAAAAGAATTCGGCGATAAAGTGTTCACGTGGTCTGAATATGACCGCATTGTAGAAAGCGAAGGCAGGGATGCAGCGAATAAAGCGCAAAGCGAAGCTGAAGCAGCAGGCAAAATTATTATTAAAGACAGCATTGCTGATATATTCTTGCAGCAGATTCTTACAAGACCAAGCGAGTTTGACGTTGTAGCGACTATGAACCTTAACGGAGATTATATTTCAGATGCACTTGCTGCCCAAGTCGGCGGAATCGGAATTGCTCCGGGAGCAAATATCAATTATGAAACCGGACATGCGATTTTTGAAGCGACTCATGGAACGGCGCCGAAATATGCTGGTCTTGATAAGGTAAATCCATCATCAGTCATCCTGTCCGGCGTGCTGCTTCTAGAGCACTTAAATTGGACTGAAGCCGCTGAACTAGTGTTAAAAGCGATGGAAAAAACAATTGCAAGCAAGGTCGTTACCTACGATTTCGCGCGACTTATGGAAGGTGCCACTGAAGTGAAGTGCTCCGAATTTGGAGACGAGCTTATTAAAAACATGGACTAAAGATTGACAAAAACGCGATAAGGGAGATTGGGAGAATGGGAAAGAAGAATCGCAGCAAAGTTTCTGTCATTGGAGCCGGTTTTACAGGAGCAACAACAGCATTTCTAACAGCCCAAAAAGAGCTGGCAGACGTTGTGTTAGTGGATATTCCCCAGCTTGAGAACCCTACTAAAGGCAAGGCGCTGGATATGCTTGAAGCAAGTCCTGTTCAAGGATTTGACGCGAATGTAACCGGCACTTCAAACTATGAAGATACCGCAGGATCCGATATTGTCGTAATTACAGCTGGAATTGCCAGAAAACCTGGAATGAGCCGTGATGATTTAGTGACGACAAATGAAAAAATTATGCGCAGCGTAACACACGAAGTTGTGAAATATTCACCTGATTGTACAATTGTAGTTTTGACGAATCCTGTTGATGCCATGACTTATACGGTGTACAAAGAGTCAGGTCTTCCGAAAGAACGCGTAATCGGGCAATCGGGAGTATTAGATTCTGCGAGATTTAGAACATTTGTCGCTCAGGAGCTTAATCTTTCTGTTAAAGATATTACCGGCTTTGTATTAGGAGGGCATGGTGATGACATGGTTCCGCTCGTCCGCTACTCCTATGCAGGAGGGATTCCGCTACAAACCCTTCTTCCGCAAGAGCGGATTGATCAAATCGTTGAACGGACGAGAAAGGGCGGAGGAGAAATTGTCAGCCTTCTAGGAAACGGCAGTGCATATTACGCTCCTGCGGCATCGTTAGTGGAAATGATTGAAGCCATTTTAAAGGACCAACGCCGCGTTCTTCCGGCCATTGCCTATCTCGAAGGCGAATATGGGTACGATGGCATTTTCCTCGGTGTTCCAACGATTATCGGCGGAAACGGACTAGAAAAAATTATTGAGCTTGAATTAACCGATGATGAAAAAATCCAGCTGAATCGATCAGCTGAATCTGTTAAAAATGTCATGAACGTTTTGTCTCTAACGTAATTGTTAGGCAAGAAGGCTTTTTTAGGCCTTCTTGTTTTTTCCGTGTTAAAGAACGGTTAAAAGTGCAAGTCAAGCTTTGAGAAATAACTGGATGAAACTGCACTTTACATTCAGAAATCACAGAAGTGGTTTCTTTTTTTGCGTAAGAAGCTTCCAAAAATATCATTTGTCGAATTGTGAAGGTTTCGTTAAAATAAAGATAAATAGTGAATTATAGATAGAAAATGGATGTTGGGGAAATTTGAAGCTGGAGGAACAAAATGAGTAAAAACATTTTAGTCGTTGATGATGAAGAATCAATTCTGACTCTTCTTCAATATAACCTAAATCAGTCTGGATATGATGTCCAGACAGCAATGGATGGGGAAGAAGCCCTTCAAAAAGCTGTCGAGCATCATCCGGATCTCATCGTTTTGGATCTCATGCTGCCAAAATTGGATGGTATTGAGGTCTGTAAGCAGCTTAGACAGCAGAAACTGATGATTCCTATTCTCATGTTAACTGCAAAAGACGATGAATTTGATAAAGTGCTTGGCCTTGAACTCGGGGCAGATGATTACATGACAAAACCGTTCAGCCCAAGAGAAGTGGTTGCAAGGGTAAAGGCGATATTAAGGAGGTCTCAGACTGCTTCTTTTCTTCCGGAAAATGATGTGGATGAAGATGTAGAACAAGTGAGAATCGGTGATCTGAGAATACTTCCTGAGCATTATGAAGCCTACTTTTTGTCAGAGCAGCTTGAATTGACACCAAAAGAGTTCGAGCTTTTACTTTACCTTTCACGCCATAAAGGAAGAGTGCTAACGAGAGACCAGCTCTTAAGCGCAGTTTGGAATTACGACTTCGCAGGCGACACGAGAATTGTCGATGTGCATATCAGCCATCTGCGTGAAAAAATAGAAAGAAACACTAAGAAACCGATCTATATAAAAACAATCAGGGGTCTTGGATATAAACTCGAGGAGCCGAAAGCGAATGAATAATTTTCGTTTACGGCTTTTTCTTGCTTTGTTTACTTTGGTTATCGCAGTCTTTATTGCCCTTGGGCTGATATTGGATCTGCTTTTTAACCGATTTTATGAAGAAAAAGCAAACGATCAAATCCGGCATGAAGCAGGGCTTGTTGAATCCTTGCTGGATACAGAAAATCTCAAGTCTGCAGAAAACGAAGATCTCTTAAAAAAAGCAGTTCAGCATTTACAGGGGCAGGCCATGCTTCTGGATGAAAGCGGGAATGTAATTTTTGAGAGCGGACACAATGGAAATCATGATAAAACCATCATAAAAGAAATGCTCGAGCATGAACGTGAATTACCTGGATTTCAAGTGGAAGATTGGGATTCCCGGTTTCTGCATTATGCTGTACCCTTCGATGCGGCAAACGGAGAACAAGGTTATCTGCTGCTCAGCAGTCCTGCATACTCAATGCAAGAGATGGAACGGCAAATGTGGTGGGCGCTGGCAGGGGGATTAGGTGTTGCTTTGTTAATTCTGCTCTTTACAGGTCTGAAAATCACGTCCAGGTATACGACGCCGATCGAATCAGCCACGAAGGTTGCCATGGAGCTTGCTAGAGGAAATTATGATGCAAGAACCTATGAAGAGCATATGAATGAAACGAGCATGCTGAGCCAATCGATTAATATTTTAGCTAGAAATTTACAGGACATGACCCGTGCCCAGCAAATGCAGCAAGACCGATTGCAAACCTTAATCGAGAATATGGGATCCGGACTGATTCTTATCGATGGAAGAGGCTATATTAATTTAGTCAACCGGGCATTTAAGGAGCAATTCCAAATTCAGCCGGAAACATTTTTATATCATTTGTATTATGAGGCCTTTCAGCATGAAGAAGTCATCCATCTGGTAGAAGAAATCTTTATGACGGAATCGAAAGCAAAAAGGCTGATTCATCTTCCGTTTCGCATAGAAAGGCGCTATTTTGAAGTGGAAGGTGCTCCAATTACCGGAAACAATGAGGAATGGAAGGGAATCGTTCTTGTTTTTCATGACATTACAGAAATGAGCAAGCTTGAGCAAATGAGGAAAGATTTTGTTGCCAACGTTTCCCACGAATTAAAAACCCCGATCACATCGATTAAAGGATTCTCGGAAACCTTGCTGGACGGCGCAATGAAGGATGAAAAAACTCTTTCTCATTTTCTTTCAATTATTCTAAAAGAAAGCGACCGTCTGGAATCATTAATCCACGATCTGCTAGAGCTATCAAAATTAGAAAAGCAAGACTTTCATTTGGTTGCTGAAACATGTGACATTAAAGAAATTATTAATGATGTTGCCAATATCCTCTCTTATCGTGCTGAAGAAAAAGGAATTGATATTGTGCTCGAATTGCCTGAGGAGCAAGTGGAGGTAGAAGGAGATCCACACCGCTTAAAGCAAGTTTTTATAAACCTAATGAGCAATGCTGTTGCCTATACATCTGAGAAAGGCTCAGTCAATGTTACGTTAAAACAATTGAAGGATAAGGTCATTGCACAGGTGGCAGACACAGGCATCGGAATAAAAAAAGAACATATCCCAAGAATTTTTGAAAGGTTTTACAGAGTGGATCGCGCAAGAAGTCGCAATTCAGGCGGTACCGGACTTGGGCTTGCCATCGTAAAGCATATCATTGAAATTCACGGAGGCAGAATTGACGTCGAAAGTGAATTAGGAAAAGGCACGATTTTTACGATTGAATTAAATCGAAATCTCTAAGTTTACAAATTGTTAACATTCTTTTCACGGTGAATTAATGAAGGGCTGGTAAGATTATCTTCGAAAACCCCTTCATCCAAGGAGCCATTTTTAGGACGAGAACCTACGTGTTCTCGTCCCTTTTTTCGTTTTTCCCTTCATTTTTCTTTCCTTATGAACTTTGTTAAAATAAAGTGAAACTTCAATCAGCCCCCACCTAGGATTGCTCGTTTACACTCAAAACCTTGAGGTGGGGGTCTTACTGCCCGTTAATACGGGATAAAAGATACGATTAGGGCTTTTTAGGAGGAGAATTGAATGACAGAACAAAAAAAGCTTCTGCTTGTGGACGGCAATAGTTTGGCATACCGCGCCTTTTTTGCGTTGCCGCTTCTAAATAATGAAAAAGGCATCCATACAAATGCTGTGTACGGTTTTACAATGATATTGACGAAAATGCTTGAGGAAGAAAAACCGTCTCATATGCTCGTCGCATTTGATGCGGGCAAAACAACGTTTAGACATAAGACTTTTAAAGAATACAAAGGCGGCCGCCAAAAAACTCCTCCAGAGCTATCTGAACAGATGCCCTTTATAAGAGAGCTGCTAAATGCGTATCAGGTGAAAACGTACGAGCTTGAAAATTTTGAAGCTGATGACATCATTGGTACGCTTGCAAAGTCAGCGGAGAAAGAGGGATATACCGTTAAAATCGTGTCAGGCGACAAGGATTTGACTCAGCTCTCCTCTGAACATACAACCGTTGCCATTACGAAAAAAGGCATTACCGAAGTAGAAAATTATACTCCTGCCCACGTGAAAGAAAAGTACGGGCTTGAGCCGAAACAAATAATTGATATGAAAGGCCTTATGGGAGATTCCTCAGATAATATTCCGGGTGTTCCAGGTGTCGGTGAGAAAACGGCAATTAAGCTGCTGAAACAATTTGATACTGTAGAGAAGCTGCTGGAATCCATTTCCGAAGTATCCGGGAATAAGCTGAAAGAAAAGCTTGAGGAATTTAAAGACCAGGCTGTTATGAGCAAAGAGCTTGCGACCATTACAACAGAAGCCCCGATTGAAGTGGGGGTTGCTGAGCTTACCTATGCCGGACCTGTGATGGACAAGGTAGTTGGCTTATATAAAGAACTGGGCTTTAATACCCTTCTTGAAAAACTCGGTGAAGGAGAGTCTGCTGGTGAAGAAGAAGAGCTGGAGGAAATTCAGGTTGAAATTTGCAGCGAAGTAAAAGAAGATATACTCTTATCTCCTTCGTCACTCGTCGTTGAACAAATGAGTGAACATTACCATGATGAGCCGATTGTTGGTTTCTCGATTGTGAATGATTCTGGTGCCTTTTTCATACCTTCTGAAGCAGGTTTAGCTTCAGAAGCATTTAAAGCATGGCTTGAAGATGAATCGAAGAAGAAATGGATCTTTGACAGCAAGAAGGCTCAAGTCGCTCTTAAATGGCAGGGAGTCCATTTAAAAGGCGCTGAATTCGATGTGCTTCTCGCCGCGTATCTATTAAATCCGGCAAGCTCGTATGAGGATGTTGCCAGTGTCGCAAAAGAGAAAGGGATCCAACTCGTTTCTTCCGATGAAACGGTCTACGGAAAAGGAGCAAAAAGAGCATGTCCAGAAGAGAATTCTCTTGCTGACCACCTTGCTAGAAAAGGGATGGCGATTACCAGGCTGTATGATCGTTTGCTGGACGACCTGAAAAAAAATGAACAGCTGGAGCTTTACGAGGATCTAGAGCTGCCTTTGTCTGTTATCCTTGGAGAGATGGAGAGCGAAGGGGTACAGGTGGACATCGACCGTCTAAAAAACATGGGAGCCGAGTTATCGGCCAAGCTGAAGGAAGTCGAAGAAAAAATCCATGAACTCGCAGGAGAACCGTTTAATGTCAATTCTCCGAAACAGCTTGGTGTCATATTGTTTGATAAGCTTCAGCTGCCTGTCATAAAAAAGACGAAAACGGGCTATTCTACTTCAGCGGATGTGCTGGAAAAGCTGGCTGACCAACACGAAATTGTCCAGTATCTCTTGCATTACCGGCAAATCGGCAAGCTTCATTCTACATACGTTGAGGGATTGTTAAAGGTCATTAAACAGGATACGCACCGAGTTCATACCCGCTTTAATCAGGCGCTTACCCAAACCGGCAGATTAAGCTCTATTGACCCTAATCTGCAAAACATCCCAATTCGCTTAGAAGAAGGGCGTAAAATCCGTCAAGCTTTTATTCCTTCAAAAAAGGACTGGCTGATTTTTGCTGCTGATTATTCTCAAATCGAATTACGGGTTCTCGCCCACATATCAAAGGATGAAAATTTGATAGAGGCCTTTACAAATGATATGGATATTCATACAAAAACGGCAATGGATGTGTTTCATGTCGAAGCTGATGAAGTTACAGCGAATATGAGAAGACAGGCAAAAGCGGTGAACTTCGGCATCGTGTACGGCATCAGTGACTATGGCCTGTCACAAAGCCTTGGTATTACCCGTAAAGCGGCAGGAGAATTTATTACCCGCTATTTGGAAAGCTTTAAAGGCGTAAAAGAGTATATGGATGAATCGATTCAGGAAGCGAAGCAAAAAGGATTTGTAACCACCTTACTTCAAAGAAGGCGTTATATCCCGGAAATCACCAGCCGGAATTTTAATCTGAGAGGCTTTGCCGAACGGACGGCGATGAATACCCCGATTCAAGGAAGCGCAGCGGATATCATAAAAAAAGCTATGATTGATATGGCAGAAGCACTAAAAAAAGAAAAGCTTGAATCAAAGCTATTGCTGCAGGTCCATGATGAATTAATATTTGAAGCACCAAAAGAAGAAATACACATATTAGAAAAGCTCGTTCCGGAAGTCATGGAAAATGCATTGAAATTGGATGTACCTTTAAAGGTGGATTATTCTCATGGACCTTCTTGGTATGATGCTAAGTAAAGTGAGGAAGTGGAAGAAATGCCGGAGTTGCCCGAGGTTGAAACGGTCCGACGCACGCTCGAAGAACTGATCATTGGCAAAGAAATTAGTGAAGTTGAAATCAGATGGCACAAAATAATTAAAAAGCCGGCAGAGCCAGAAGCCTTTGCAAGAGCTCTAGTCGGTGAAACGATTCATTCTGTTGGCAGAAGAGGCAAGTTTCTTTTGCTGAGGCTGGATCATTATGTACTCGTCTCTCACCTCCGGATGGAAGGGCGCTATGGATTGTATAAGCAAAGTGATGAGTATGATCCTCACGTCCACGTGATTTTTCGCTTTGGAGACGGGACTGAATTACGGTACCGCGACGTCAGGAAGTTTGGAACGATGCATTTGTTTTCGCCTGGAGAGGAAACAAAGGAGCTTCCTCTGTCACAGCTTGGTCCAGAACCATTTTCTGATAGGTTCACGCCTGCTTATTTAGAAGAAAAACTAAAAAAAACGGCGCGCTCAATTAAAAATGCTTTGCTTGATCAGACAATTATCGTCGGGCTGGGAAATATATATGTCGATGAAACGCTATTTCGGGCAGGCATTCATCCTGAGACGATTGCGAATCGTTTGTCTCCCATGCAGATCGAAAAATTGCACCGGGAAATCTATTTGACATTAAAAGAAGCGGTTGATGCCGGCGGCAGCACCATTCGCTCGTATGTAAATTCCGAAGGGAAAGAAGGAGCATTTCAGCTTCAGCTCTTTGTGTATGGCAGAAAAGAGGAGCCGTGCAAAACGTGCGGATCTCCAATTAGCAAAATAGTAGTCGGAGGCAGAGGAACCCACTTTTGTGCAAGCTGCCAAAAGCGCTAAACATGGTGCGCGAGGCGAATCATTTATTCAAGCTGTTAAAGCATATGATTTAGAATGTTCAACACACAGATGTTCATTCGTTTTGCTTTAGCAGAAAGGAAGAGTTGAATATGACGTCGTTTGCATCGCTGCTTCTGCTTGCATTTGCCGTTAGCTTAGACAGCTTCTCTGTAGGTTTTACTTATGGGTTGAGAAAAATGAGAATTCCTCTTAAGGCGGTTTTTGTCATTGCCTGCTGCTCGGGATTCATCTTGCTTTTTTCCATGTTTGCAGGGCATTTTCTTACTCAACTGCTGCCTGATCAAGTAACGGAAAAATTCGGAGGAATCATTCTTCTTGTGATGGGAAGCTGGGTAATGTATCAATTTTTCCGGCCAGAAAAAGAACAGGAAACGCTGATTAATGAAAAAACTTTGATGAATCTTGAATTGAAATCGTTAGGAATTGTCATTCATATTCTCCGGAAACCGACCAGTGCGGACATTGATCGTTCTGGTACGATCAATGGTGCAGAGTCTTTTCTTTTAGGTTTGGCTCTTTCAATAGATGCTCTAGGCGCGGGTATCGGGGCATCTATGCTCGGATTTTCTCCGCTGGATATGAGTTTGTCCGTGGCAATCATGAGCTCAAGTTTTCTTCTTGCCGGCATAAAGGCTGGACATGTTTTTTCAAAATGGAGCTGGATGGATAAATTGGCTTGGGTTCCGGGCTTTCTTTTAATTATTATCGGGTTATGGAAGCTTTAAAAGGATGTGAGAAATTTTTGACTATCGTAATAGGTCTGACCGGAGGGATCGCAACTGGAAAGAGTACGGTTGCGGACATGATGAAAAAGGAACAAATTCCGGTAATTGATGCCGATATTCTGGCAAGGGAAGCAGTTGCTAAAGAGAAGCCAGCTTTTAAAAAGATAATTGAAGCATTTGGAAAAGACATTTTAATGGAAAGCGGCGAGTTGAATCGTGTAAAGCTTGGATCGATCGTATTTGCTGATGAACAAAAGAGACAGTTATTAAATCAAATCATCCATCCAGAGGTCAGGAAAGAAATGGTTAATCAACGGGATGATCTCATACAGAGCGGACACAAGCTTGTGGTTTTAGATATTCCTCTGCTTTTTGAAAGCGGCTTGGAGCATTTTGTTGATTATATTTTGGTTGTGTCGGCGTCAGAAGAACTTCAGCTGGATCGTCTCATGAAACGCAATCATTTGTCTGAAGAGCAGGCTAGAAACAGGATAAATGCCCAGCTTCCTCTTGAAGAAAAAAAGAAAAAAGCGGATGCTGTCATTGACAATTCTGGAGAAATAAGCGAAACGAAAGCCCAGCTTTATCGCATATTAAATAAGCTTACGGCGAATTAGAAGAGCACAGATTGCGTGCTCTTTTTTTTATAAAAAACGATGGCAGGTGGATTTTAATGTGTTATACTAATTTGTGAATAATGTGTAAAAAGTATAACATATTAAACGAGGGGGACTAGGAGTGGGTAAGACAAGAGTGGCAATAAACGGATTTGGACGGATCGGCAGAATGGTTTTCAGAAAAGCAATGCTTGATGACAAGCTGCATGTTGTTGCAATTAATGCAAGTTATCCACCTGAAACATTGGCCCATTTAATAAAGTATGACACAAATCACGGAGTATACGGTGCAAATGTGCAGGTTGATGGTGACAGCCTGATAGTGAACAGAAAAAAAGTTTTTTTACTGAATCACAGAGATCCAAAGCAGCTTCCTTGGATGGAGATGGGGATCGATATTGTGATTGAGGCTACAGGGAAATTTAATGAGAAAAAAATGGCACAAGGGCATATAACAGCAGGGGCGAAAAAAGTAATATTAACAGCTCCGGGGAAGAATGAAGATATTACCATTGTGATGGGTGTCAATGAGAAGCAATTTGATCCGGATAAGCATGCGATCATCTCAAATGCATCATGCACTACGAACTGCCTTGCTCCAGTTGTCAAAGTTCTTGACGATTCATTTGGAATTGAGAATGGTTTAATGACTACTGTTCATGCATACACAAATGATCAAAATGCAATTGATAACCCTCACAAAGACCTAAGAAGGGCAAGATCCTGCGGACAATCAATTATTCCTACTACAACCGGTGCAGCAAAAGCTCTTTCAGAAGTCCTTCCCCATTTAAAGGGAAAGCTGCATGGGCTCGCTCTGCGAGTACCGACCCCGAATGTTTCTTTAGTCGATTTAGTAGTAGATGTAAGAACAAATGTATGCGCTGAGGAAATAAATTTTGCTTTTGAGAATGCATCAAAAGGTTCATTTTATGGAATATTGGGAACTACATATGAGCCTCTGGTTTCAATTGATTTCAATTCAAATCCGCATTCCGCTGTGGTCGACTGCTTAACGACAATGGTCATGGAAAAACGCAAGGTGAAGGTCTTGGCATGGTATGATAATGAATGGGGATATTCCTGCAGAGTTGTGGAGCTTGCTACTTTCGTCTCATCCAAAATGAAACAAATGTCAGTGGTTTAACCCGCACGAAGTCATGGGTAAAACTTAATTATGCTTTTCTCCCCTGGACAAAACTTTTGTTGCAAAAATATCACAAACAAAGTATACTATTTTTCGTGATCTTCTCGTTCGCAATTGAATCGTCAATACTTAAAGGGTTAGGACCTCTTAGGACTAACTTTCCCCCGTGGTATTATTTGCGGTCTATTGCTTGGAACTTCACTTCTTTAAATTTTTGTTAAGGGGGGGTCCATGACTATGGAAACAATGGGGCGTCACGTGATCTCGGAATTATGGGGTTGCGATTTTGACAAGCTTAATGACATGGATTTTATTGAAAAAACGTTTGTAAATGCCGCTTTAAAATCAGGGGCTGAGGTTCGCGAGGTTGCATTTCATAAATTTGCGCCTCAAGGAGTAAGCGGAGTTGTTATTATTTCTGAGTCACATCTTACGATTCACAGCTTTCCAGAACACGGTTATGCCAGCATCGATGTTTATACGTGTGGTGATCTTGACCCGAATATTGCGGCTGATTATATTGCTGAAGCGCTAGATGCAGAAACAAGGGAAAACATAGAAATCCCTAGAGGAATGGGGCCTGTTCAAATCAAACAAGCCCGTGTAAACGCGCTATAAAAGGGTTTGATCCCGTTCACATGCAAGAAAATCAAGAAGAACGCAGGAAGAAGGAGCTGGAACCAAGAGCATAAAATGCTTTTGATGTGCCCGGCTCTTTTTTATTTTGTGTACGATATTCCCTTTTTTTCTCCGCTTTTTCTTTTGCGGATTTTTTTGTAAAATAGAAATAGAATGAAAAAGGGGAAAAATACGATGAGTGTAATGAGGTCTATTCAAAGCTTTTTTACAACGAATACGGAAACATCAGACGAGCATTGGGACGAAAGGTTAAAGAGCAGATATTACAAATCGAATGCGAAAAAAACATTGCAGGAGGTTGTTGAAGTATTAAACGCCTTCGAGGGGATTTCAATCACTTCTGTAAGTGAAGACAGAGGGGAGATCAGTGCATCCATCCACAAACCGCGGAAAGGATTCCTGGTGGCTACAGTAGTCTCTGTGCGCCCGTTTGAAACTGCAGTTGATTTTAATGTTTTGACAGAAACCAGCCTTCCCAGTGACTTTGGCAACAGCAAGCGGGTCGTGTACAACTTGTATGAGAGGATAGATCAAAAATTATCCAAATCACAAACCGGTAAAATGTAAAAAAATGAATCGCGATAGTCAGGAGTTGATGTTATGAAGTGCCCTTCCTGTCAACATCAAGGGACAAGGGTGTTGGACTCTCGTCCAGTTGACGAAGGAAAATCTATTCGAAGACGGCGCGAGTGTGAGCAATGCCACTTTCGATTTACGACATTTGAAAAGGTGGAAGAAATTCCATTGATTGTTGTAAAAAAAGAAGGTGTTCGTGAGGAATTCAGCCGTGATAAAATCTTGCGGGGGCTTATTAAGGCTTGTGAAAAAAGGCATGTTGCCTTAACCCAGCTTGAAGATATATGCAATGACATCGAACGTGAGCTGAGGAGCCAGGGAGTGTCGGAGGTTAAGAGCGAGCTGATCGGAGAAATGGTCATGGACAGGCTGGCAAAAGTAGATGAGGTCGCATATGTAAGATTCGCGTCCGTTTATCGCCAATTCAAGGATATTAATGTATTTATTGATGAACTGAAAGACTTAATTAAAAAAGAGCAATAAACTGCAAAAATAAAAGCTTGAAGACATTCCTTCAGGCTTTTTTAAGTTCGTCAGTTTTCATGTCCAGGCAAAACAGTGTAAAATAGAAAGAAGCAACAAAATCGGAAGGTTGACATTGTATGGGAACACATTGGAAAGACATACTGCCTATCGATCCTTATATTGTGAAAAGTAATTCACTACTGCAGGATGCAGATAGACAAATTTTAACATTGCTATATCAGCCGTTAATCGGTCCGATCGCATTCAGCTTATATATGACGATGTGGGGTGAGCTTGAACAGCATAGTATTTGGGCAAAAACGGCAACTCACAAGCACCTTATGGCTATGATGCAGACGAATTTGCATGTTATCTATGAAGAACGGGCAAAGCTAGAGGGAATAGGGCTTCTAAAAACATATTTGGAGGAATCCGCTGAGGAAAAGCTGTTTATTTACGAGTTGCAGGCTCCTCTCAGACCAGTTGATTTCTTTGAAGACGGTATGCTTAACGTTTTTCTTTACAATCGAATAGGAAAAGAAAAATTTCAACAGCTGAAAAAACGGTATTCCCACCCTGCTGTATCGGAAAACGCAGTCAATGTTACAAAACCGTTCAGCGAGGTTTTCTCCTCTGTACAGCCAAGTGAATGGAAGGTGTCTGATGATGTGTTTGATTCGTTGGCGCCTGATGTAGGGGACGAGTTTTTAAAGATTGGAAAAAGCCAATCGATTACAATATCGAAAGACACGTTTGATTTTGAGTTATTTGAGGCAGGTCTTTCTGATACGCTGATTCCGAAACAAGCACTTACGAGATCTGTTAAGGAACTGATTGTTAAACTTTCCTTTTTATATGGAATCGACCCGATGCAAATGCAAAAAGTTGTCATGAGCGCGATTGGCGAAGAGGATAGAATCGAGCCTGAGGCTTTACGTAAGTCAGCTAGTGAATGGTATCAGCTGGAACGTGGACAAGTATTGCCTAATCTTGTTGAAAGGACTCAGCCGTTCCATTTAAGAGACTCTGAAAATGCAAATAGTGAAATAGATTCATTGGATCAAGAGCTGATTGACCAGTTAAACACTATTTCTCCCAGAAAGCTGCTGAAAGACATTTCAGGAGGGGTCGAACCGACTCAATCTGATTTGAAGCTGATAGAGGAAGTCATGCTGGATCAGAAGCTTGAGCCGGGCGTGACAAATGTATTGATATACTATGTGCTGCTGAAAACAGATATGAGGCTTACACGAAATTATGTGTTAAAAATTGCTTCTCATTGGGCACGAAAGCAAATTAAAACAGTCTCTTCGGCGATGCAGCTTGCTATCGAAGAGAACAGAAAATATTTGGAATGGGCAGAAGGAAGGAAAAAAACAGGAAATACCGGCAAGAAAACGATCCGGGAAGAAAAGCTGCCTGACTGGCTGAAGGATAACAAGAAGCAGGAGCCATCATCTTCTGAATCAGCAGTGATCTCAGATAACTCTGAAGAGGAAAAGAGAAAAATGCTTGAAGCTTTTAAAGGGATCAATGGAGAGTAAAAAAGGAGGTGTTGAATGTTGGAGTCTATAAATCAATCATTAAAGGCAGTAACGGGACGAACTGATTTTAAAGAGCGTATGCGTGAGATGAAGAATAAAGTGTTGGATAATCCGCAGGTGAAGCGGTTTATGGACGAGCACAAGCAGGAAATCAATGAGGAAATGATTGAACGAAGCTTAAATAAGCTTTACGAGTTTGTCCAGCAAAACAAATCTTGTGAAGGCTGCCCGAGCTTGGAGCAATGCGGAAACCTGCTTCAGGGTTTTACCCCGGAGCTGACTTTAAACGGAAAAACAATTGATGTAAGGTATGATGTCTGCCAGACGAAACGTAAGGCGGATAAAGAGGCAAAGCAACAAGCGATGATCAAAAGCATGTACATGCAAAAAGATCTATTAAAGGCAACGACTCGGGATCTTGATGGCACAGATCCAAGTCGTAGGTATGTCTATAAACAGCTTACTGCATTTATTGAGAATTATAAAAAGGATAAAAAAGGGAAAGGGATTTACCTCCACGGGAAATTCGGTGTGGGAAAAACCTTTATTTTAGCAGCAATCGCAAATGAGCTCGCTGATAAAAATTGCTCGTCCATGCTGGTCTATGTTCCGGAATTTACGAGAGAGTTAAAAAACTCTCTCAAGGATCAGACAACTGAAGAAAAGCTGCAAATGGTTAAATCAGCCCCTATTTTAATGCTCGATGATATCGGTGCAGAATCGATGTCCAGCTGGGTTAGGGATGAAGTGTTCGGCACCATTCTTCAGCATCGCATGTCGCAGCAGCTGCCAACCTTTTTTTCCTCCAACTTTACCCCGGACGAATTGGAGCACCATTTTACTTATTCCCAAAGGGGAGAAAAAGAAGGGGTCAAAGCAGCAAGACTCATGGAGAGAATTTTGTACTTGGCACAGCCTGTAAAACTAGATGGCGAAAATCGCCGAAAAAATAATTGAAGCAGCTCCTTTCTTTTAAAGAGGAGCTGTTTTTTTTCAAACAGTGAGGCTTGGTGCAGTTTGGATCCGGCATAAATTTAGGTCTATTTTTTTGTTTGTCCCATATACATGTAACAGATGTTGTTAGGGGGGACAAATATGCTGGAAATTATCTTTGAAAACGATCATGATACCGCAGCGTTTTTACAAAATGTAAATATAGCTGCCGCACAAATCCTGTATCCTGTAGTGATCCATAAAGGAACGAACAAAATAGGCATACAAATTTCTGAGCCTTCTATAAGCATTGAAGAATTCGTGAAGCCTTTAGTGGCGCAATTCATTTTAGAATGCAAGGAAAACGAATGTCTTACAGCCATCATTAAAGGAAATTATTATTTTCTCGACCACGAAGAGCAGCAACAAATTCTTCATTTGGCACACAGCGTAATTGAGGGTGATGTCGTCATTCCCTCTCTTCAAGATAAACCTCCCAGAGAGCGTTATATTCATCAAGAATTAGCACAAATTCCTTTGTCATCAGGCAGCTTTTCCATCCGCTCCTTTATGACGTTTCGTTTAGCGCAATATCATGAACGGCTTAGGGAGTATGTGGAGTCCGCGATAGAGGAATACAAGATGGAGCAGGAATACCAAAACTTCATTCAATCGCTCCGAGATTATGTGCATAAAAACGAACCAAAGCTGGAGAAGGTTCATATCGTCCATGATCACCAATTCGCCATATGGGAACTGAGATATATGTCAGAAAAAGAAAAGAAAAAATACATAGACCGGCAGTTTATAAAAGAACACCCAATGTATATTGATTCCCTGTTGTTAGCGCCTCTTGTCAGCATTGCCCCATTGCAAATTGAGATCTACACGAAGGATATTGAACATGCAATGATACAAACGATTCAAAACATTTTTCAAGAAAGAGTCCGCTTATACAGTCTTAAAGCGTTCAAGGAGCGTACGGTTTTTTTTAAGCAATCAAAAGAACCTTCTTGATTTTCGTGAAAAAACGATTTATAATACGGATACACTTGCATAGAAATGTTTTGATAAGGACACGAGTAATTTGTACACCGATTTGTAGAGAGGGAAGCCATCGGCTGAAAGCTTCCTAATCAGGAGCATGTTTCTTACCACCTTTGAACATCAGCTGTAAACGACTAAGTCTAGTAATGGCTGACGGGAGTTCCCGTTACTGATGAAAAGCTGCAGAGAATGGTTTTAGCTCTGCAGGAAAAAGGGTGGAACCACGATTCCGTTAATCAAGCCTCGTCCCTTTCATAGGGACGGGCTTTTTATTTTGCATAAACGCCTGTTCTCTATTAGGGGACGGGCGTTTTTTTATATAAGAAAAGGAGTGACAAAGATGTCAGATATGGTAAAAATCACATTTCCCGATGGCGCAGAGGGGGAGTTTAAAAAAACCACAACAACAGAGGATATCGCGGCATCAATCAGTCCGGGACTCCGGAAAAAAGCTCTGGCCGGGAAATTAAATGGATCGCTCATTGATTTAAAAACGCCAATTGAAGAAGACGGCGCCATTGAGATCGTTACCGATAAATCGGATGAAGCATTGGAAATTATGAGGCACAGCACCGCTCACTTAATGGCTCAGGCGATTAAACGCTTATATGGGAACGTGAGATTAGGAGTAGGGCCTGTCATTGAAAGTGGCTTTTACTACGATATTGATTTGGAGGAGTCTATCACGCCTGAGGATCTTCCAGCAATCGAAAAAGAAATGAAGAAAATTATTAACGAAAATCTTCCGATTGTACGTGTGGAGGTTTCCCGCGATGAAGCGAAGCGGAGGTTTGCAGAAATCGAAGATCCGTTAAAGCTTGAGCTATTGGATGCCATTCCTGAAGGCGAAAAAGTAACCATCTATGAGCAAGGAGAATTTTTTGACCTTTGCCGCGGCGTTCACGTACCATCAACCGGAAAAATCAAAGAATTTAAACTGCTGAGTCTGGCCGGAGCTTACTGGCGCGGAGACAGCAACAACCAAATGCTGCAAAGAATCTACGGTACAGCCTTCTTCAAGAAGGAAGAATTAAAAGAGCATTTGCGCCTGCTTGAAGAAGCCAAGGAGCGCGACCATAGAAAGCTCGGTAAGGAGCTAAAGCTGTTTGCCAATTCGCAAAAGGTTGGCCAGGGGCTTCCACTTTGGCTGCCGAAGGGTGCAACCATCAGGCGCACGATCGAAAGGTACATCGTAGACAAAGAGGTCACCCTTGGCTATGAGCATGTCTATACTCCGGTTTTGGCCAGCGTAGATCTATACAAAACCTCAGGCCACTGGGACCATTATCAGGATGATATGTTCCCGATCATGGAAATGGACAACGAGGATCTGGTTCTTCGCCCAATGAACTGCCCGCATCATATGATGGTCTATAAAAACGACATACACAGCTATCGTGAGCTGCCGATCCGGATTGCCGAGCTTGGCACGATGCACCGTTATGAAATGTCCGGCGCATTGTCAGGCCTTCAGCGGGTTCGCGGCATGACGCTGAATGATGCCCATATCTTTGTACGTCCTGATCAAATTAAAGATGAGTTTATCCGTACTGTGCATTTGATTGAAGAGGTCTATAAGGACTTTGGATTTGAGAATTATTCCTTCCGTTTGTCTTATCGCGATCCAGAAGACAAAGAAAAGTATTTTGATGATGATGAGATGTGGAATAAAGCCCAGGCGATGTTAAAGGATGCAATGGATGAACTCGGCCATGATTATTTTGAAGCAGACGGAGAAGCTGCGTTCTACGGCCCGAAACTCGACGTTCAGGTTAAAACTGCTCTCGGCAAGGAAGAAACCCTTTCTACCGTGCAGTTGGACTTCCTTTTGCCGGAACGCTTTGATTTAACCTATATCGGTGAAGACGGAAAGCAGCACCGCCCAGTCGTCATTCACAGAGGCGTCGTGTCGACAATGGAACGCTTCGTTGCCTTCTTAATTGAAGAATACAAAGGAGCTCTTCCTACGTGGCTTGCACCGGTACAAGCCGAGATTATTCCTGTATCTCCTAGCGTACACCTTGACTACGCAAAGCAGGTGGAAGCTCGTCTGCAGCGCGAGGGAATGCGCGTTGAGGTTGATTTCCGCGATGAGAAGATCGGCTACAAAATCCGTGAAGCACAAATGCAAAAAATCCCGTATATGCTCGTCGTCGGCGATCAAGAATCAAAAGACGGCGCTGTAAACATCCGGAAATACGGAGAGCAAAAGTCCGAAACTGTTTCGCTGGAAGAGTTTGTTGCAAAGATTTCTGGTGAGTTGAAGAAGTAAGTACATGGTCCTTTTCTTTGGCAGGGACAAAAATGCAGGCCTATCCGAAAGCAGAGGATAGGCCTGTTTTCTTATCTGTTTGTACCCGATTAAACGACTATTTTATTAATCTAATTATAATTGTTCTTCAATGTACTCATTTAATTCCATTAATATATCTTCAAATGATTCATCAAGAAATTCACCGGCAATCTTACTGCCAGGAATGTTTCTTGAAATCGGTAATCCTAAGAAATAACTTTCGCACTCCCATATATTTATGATATGTATATCTAGTAGTTCATTGCTTTCATCAGCTATTCCTATTGAAATGGATGAATGGTATCCAGGCTGAAAGGGGTCGCTTCCCTCTATTTCGATTCCAGCTTCAAAATCTAAATTTTTATTGGTGAAAACAGAATTATACTCACTTACCAATTTTTCTAAATGGGCTTTTAATTGCTCTTCAGTACGATTAATCTTTTCCTTCAAATCTGGAGTGAACTCACTTTGTAAATATTTCATCGATCGGCCTCCGATTGATACTACTCACCTTAAATTCGTTGTCTTATCATTAAATTCCTGTAAAAAAAACATCGAAGGAAGTCTCGATGTTTTTCAAGTGAATTTGTCCACGGTCGGATAAATTAAATAATGGGATGAAATATCGTCATAATGGTCGGATTTATTCAAAAAATGGTCGTTATTTAGCTGCTGCAAATGACTCTGCCGCTACGTAAAGAAAGTAGGAGAGCCCTGTCTGATTTGATTCAATCATTTGACGATGAAAATCATCGGTCAAAAAGAATTTGGTTTGCGCTACGAAATCTTCTGCTTCTATGTTTTGACTATGTTCATTTAAGAAGCGGATGTGTTTACTAATTAAGGAGCGCACTTCTGCGTCATCGTGCGTTACCCCGTTCTTTAATGCATCTGCCATGTGTTCCATAAATTGTTGGGCTTCAATAGCAGATTCATTTAATGAATCAACATCTATGTCTTGATCTTCAATTAAATCGTAACCATAATTTTCTACCAGATGAGTGTTTTGCTCTTGTAATGCCTCTTTCCACTCATTTTCACTTTTAAATCCTTTAAACATATCTGATTTTTTCATTTTTTCTCCTTTCATGGCATGATCAATCGTTTCGTCTATCGTCTGCACCAAGCGCTTGGTTTTTCTGATTTGGGCAAGCAGAAGCTCTTTCTGGTTAGATAAAATCGTTACTCGATCAGATTTGCCATCTAAAATATGTTTTATTTTTTTCAGAGGGAAGTCTAGCTCACGATAAAATAAGATTTGCTGCAATCGTTCCAGTTCTTTTATTCCATAAAAGCGATAGCCGGCATCATTCACTTTGTATGGCAATAAAGTGAACCTTCAATCAGTGGGGGTTTTTGCTTGTCCCCCACTGATTGTTAGGTGAACTAATCGGGCTTTTACGGGCAGTTGATCCCCCCATCTAGACTTCTGAGGATACATGAAATCTCCGAGGTGGGGGTCTTACTGCCCGGTGATGCGGGATTAAAGACCGATTTTGTGATAGTGATAAAGCGTTTTGATCGTTACATTTGCTGCTTCTGAGATTTCTGTTACCGTATAAAGTATTTTCATCACCTCTAATAAAGATCGTAAAGTCTCCTCTTAGGGAGGGGTCAAGAGATTCTAATAAATATTTTTCAATTGATAATAAAGTCGCTAAAACGTTAGTAATGTTATTCCAATAAAGGGTGGAATTATCATTAAAGGATGTATTGTTTATATTTTAACTGATCAGTTGAGTATAATCGGGGATTCTGCTATATTTAACTACATGGTTAACGATAATAAAGATCATTTAAATGAAATATTTCATGCTCTAGCTGATTCAACGAGAAGAGAAATGGTCCATATGATGTCTCAAAAAGAAAGGACAGTATCTGAATTAGCAGAGCCTTTTGATATGTCTCTGGCTGCCATTTCGAAGCATTTAAAGGTTCTGGAGCGAGCAAACTTAGTCGAAAGGAAGGTTAATGGAAGAACACACTTATGCCGCTTAAACACCGAATCATTATCTCAAGCTACAGAATGGCTGCGTTTTTATGAGAGATTTTGGAGTAATCGTTTTGATATTCTTGAAAATGAGCTATTGAAAGCAAAAAAGAAAGAACATTAATCTACATATAGGAGGATTAAGGTGAAAAATTTTTCAACAACCACTTTAAAAATGACAAGGATTTTTGATGTAGCACCAGAAAGAGTTTTTGATGCATGGCTGAACCAAGAGATGATGAGAAAATGGTTCTTTACATTAGAAGGGACAAATAAGGTGGCTCAAAATAATCCTCAAGTAGGAGGTACATGGGAAATTGTTGATCATCGAGATGGAAAAGATTATCGAGCGATCGGGGAGTATCTAGAAATTGTTCCTCCAACTAAATTAGTGTTTACTTTTAAGATGCCGCAATTTAGCGAATTAGAAGATACAATTACAGTTGAGCTAAAAGAAATTCAGCAAGGCTGTGAAATGACATTTACACAAAACATCATCGTTCCTCATGAAGAAAATTGGACAAAATCTGATATCGAAAAAGCTCTTAGAGAGTATCACGAAGGCTCTGAACATGGCTGGAATTTAATGTTTATGGGGCTGAAGGAATTAGTTGAGACAGGAAAAGTTAGTTATAAAGGCTAAAAATCGTTCAGAGAACTCGATTATGAACAAATTGGCGCGATTACGAAAAAAATAATCCGTTTTATTTTTTTACCCCCTTCTTAAAATAAGAACAGGGGTTTTGCGTATTTGATGAGGAGTTTTCAAAGCACTGAAGTTTTCACAAAATAAATCTCAAAAGGGAGTGACCCCACACTAGCAGTCACTCCCAGTCTCGTTTATTCGCCAAGAATCGGAAACAGCTCTTCCAAATGGCTGATTTCGTAATCCGGCTTGACTTCCGTTTCATTCGTTTTGCTGTTTCGATTAACCCATACTGTTTTGACACCTGCTCTGGAAGCTCCGAGGATATCCGTGTTCAAATTGTCTCCAACCATAATGGCGTCTTCCTTCGAAAGTCCCATCAGATCGAGACAGTGTTCGAAAATTCCGGGATCGGGCTTTCCTTTTCCAAAATCGCCGGAAATGACAATTTCATTGAAATACGGCGCAAGCTCTGGAACTCCGGCAAGCTTTTCCTTCTGCAGGCTTGGATCGCCGTTTGTCAAAAGCAAAAGCTCGTACTTTCCTTTCAGTTGATCAAGCACAGCGAATGTTTCGTCATAGACGTACGGCCGCCTTCTGCGTTCGTCAGCAAAAAACTGGGCTAAGTAAGCCCCGAATTCCGGATCGTCAATGCCGGCAGCCTTCAAGCCATTTGTCCAAGCATTTCTTCTGTATTCGGGTGCGATTTTGTTTAACTTCTTAAAGCCTTCGCTGATTGGTTCACTAAAATTGGACCAAAGACCTTCGAAAGGATTGATGCCGATCATGACTGTGTACGGGTAAGTTTCATATGTCATATACAGGTCTCTTGCCGCCTCGCGCACAGTTTCTTCAAATTCTTTCGGATCAAGTCCATACTTCTTTTCTGCTTCAAGACATGTGTGATAAAAAGTTGTACTTACGCTTTTCTCATCCCATAAAAGGGTATCATCCAAATCAAAAAATACGGCTCTCATATTCGTCTCCTCAGGTTTATTCTATATTCGTTGTTTATTTTACAATAGGTGGTGAGGATGATAAAGGTGAAATTTTTCTGGCAATTCTTTTTATCCCGTATTAACGGGCAGTAACCCCTCACTGATTGAAGGTTCACTTTATTATCTGTGGGATAATCTAAAAAAAATAAATAATTTCATTCACTAAAAAATTTACTGTTCAAATATTTTACTGTTTCAAGATCTGAGGAAGTTCGTAATGAAAAAATATGCTGATATTTTTCATGGCCTTTTCCAGTAATCACAACCCAATCCTGTTTACTGCACAGATTTAGAGCAAAAGTAATAGCTTCCGTTCGATCTGGAATGATTATACCTTTTTCATTACCGAATTCTTTATTTAAAATTTCGAGTGAAGCTCTCATTTCTTCATGAGGTACGCCATTTAAATCATCAAATGTTAAAATATATTTATCACTTAGTTCAGATGAAATTTTGAGCATTTCTTTTCTCTTACTGACGTCCCTATTACCTCTAAATCCATAAACATGAAAAAGTCTGTTAGCTCCACAGTCTTTAGCAGTCTTTAAACAATGAAATATCGCATCTGCTGTATGTGCATAGTCTATAACTATCATTGCTCCGTTTTTATACTTATAATTTTCAAATCGACCTGGGACTCCTTGAAAACTTTCAATTGCTGAAACGATTTTATCTTTTCTTATTCTAAACTGCTCGGCAACTGCAAATGCCATTACGGCATTATATAAGTTATGTAAACCTGCCATTGGAAGTTGAATTTCAAATTCCTCTGAGTGATCTGAGATCCTTGTACTTGTTATATGTGCGGAATGTATTTTAAGATCTGAGCCAGGAGATTTCCCTATTGTGTATACCTCCCTCTCTCCTTGATCTTTCAATATATTCGCCAACTTCTCTCCCCAGATATCATCTATATTAATAATTGCTTGTCCATTACTTTTAATTTTTTTAAAAAGACTTGCTTTAGATTCAAAGTAATTTTCCATGGATGTATGATAGTCCAAATGATCATGAGTTAAATTTGTAAATATGCAAATATTAAATTCCATGCCTTCTGCTCGATATTGAGATAACCCGTGGGATGAAAGCTCCATAATAACAACTTCATCTTTACTTTTAGAAAGCAGATCATTTAATACTAGAGAACTTGGTGTGGTATTAACGGCTGCTATTTGTTCTCCATTAATAACGTAATGAATTGTTCCAATTAAGGAACAAGAAAAGCCATTTTGTTCAAGAATATGTTTAATTAAAAAACTTGTAGTAGTTTTACCATTTGTCCCGGTTAAACCAATCATTATTTTATCGTTCGAAGGATTTCCATAAAACTCTTTCGCAATGATACCTAATGCTTTTCTAGTGTTATCAACTTTTATATAAGGCACAGAAAGGTTACTTATTTCTTCTTCTCCGACAACAGCAACAGCACCTTTCGATACAGCTTCTTGAATATAGGAATGACCATCTGCAGTATTGCCCTTGATTGCTACGAATAAATACCCGTCTTGGACGTTTTTGGAAGTATCGGTAACACCTCTAATTTTTCTATCGGCGATTAATTTTATATTGCCATCATCATTCCCTATTCCTTTAATCAAAGGATGCAAATTCATAAAGGCATTTACTCCTCAATACATTTTTTAACGTTATTATCGACATTAAAAATTAAATTATGTGAAATTTGTGTAGAATTGAAAGTGCAATATACTCTTAAAATTATTATTCTATTGATAAAAATTAGTCAGAGACGGTGTTGTTTTTTCATTTTTCAAGGGAGGGTGATTTTCAATGAAATAAAATCATATGCAATTCATAAAACGATCAATTATCACACCAGTATCCGGAGCCCGAGTTCCTGTTCCATTAGGGTACTTTATTCACTGCTGCAATCAGGATATGAAACGAAAATCCCTTGCATCTCCAATTCTTCCATGCTAAACTAAAAAAGTTGCATTAAAGAAGTGTTTCTTGACTGTTTATCTAACTTCGTGTAAACTAAGTGAGAATTGAATATACATCACAAGAAGAAGCACCCGCTTCTCACCTGATTGACACATTCTTGTAGTTGGCAGGTTAACCGTACATTTTTAATTATTTCCTTAAATGTTCGAGTGTGGGTGCCGTCTGTGGTGCCCGCACTTTTTGTTTGCCTGTAAAGATACAATGAAAAAGTCAAAAGCTAAAGTTGTGAATCAATTCAAACATTCTATGGAGGTGGCTAATTATTAGCAAAGATCAATTGGTTAATGAGGGTATCCGTGCACGTGAAGTACGTTTGATTGGGCAAAATGGCGATCAGTTGGGAATTAAATCCCGCCAGGAAGCGCTAGAAATTGCCGGTCGGGCAAATCTTGACCTTGTATTAGTTGCTGCAAATGCCAAACCGCCTGTATGCAGAATCATGGATTACGGGAAGTTTAGATTTGAACAGCAGAAGAAGGATAAAGAAGCACGTAAAAATCAAAAAATCATTAACTTAAAAGAAGTTCGGTTAAGTCCCACAATCGACGAGCATGACTTTAATACGAAGTTGCGCAACGCCATTAAATTCCTGCAAAAAGGGGATAAAGTGAAAGCTTCGATCCGCTTTAAAGGTCGTGCGATTACCCATAAAGAAATCGGCCAGCGCGTTTTGGATCGTTTTTCTGAAGCATGCGAGGAAGTGGCGACAGTTGAAACGAAACCGAAAATGGACGGCCGCAGCATGTTCTTAATGTTAGCGCCTAAAAACGAAAAGCAATAAGGAGGAAACATCTATGCCAAAAATGAAAACTCATCGTGGATCTGCTAAGCGTTTTAAAAGAACAGGTTCCGGAAAGTTGAAACGTTCTCATTCATTCAGAAGCCATATGTTTGCCAACAAGTCACAAAAACAAAAAAGAAAGCTTCGTAAAAGTGCCATGGTGAGCGCTGGAGATTTCAAACGCATCAAGCAAATGCTTGCTAACATGAAATAATTCGAAAATTAGTAGGAGGGAATTCCAATGCCTAGAGTAAAAGGTGGAACAGTTACACGTAAACGCCGTAAAAAGGTTCTTAAATTAGCCAAAGGTTATTTTGGTTCAAAACATACATTATACAAAGTTGCTAATCAGCAAGTTATGAAATCATACAATTACGCTTTCAGAGATCGCCGTCAGAAAAAACGCGATTTCCGTAAGCTTTGGATCACTCGTATTAATGCAGCAGCGCGAATGAACGGTCTTTCTTACAGCCGTTTAATGCATGGCTTAAAGCTTGCTGAAATCGAAGTGAACCGCAAAATGCTTGCTGATCTTGCAGTGAACGATCTTTCTGCATTCAATCAGCTTGCTGATGCAGCAAAATCAAAACTTAAATAATGACGAAAAGCCACTCGATTTGGGTGGCTTTTTCAGTTTTAAATGACTCCGAGGTGACGTTCCTTGTATTATATCGCTCTATTCATCGTCCTTATCAATCTTTATGGGTACACTTTGATGGGAATTGATAAAAAAAGGGCACGCGAACACAAATGGCGGATTTCCGAGTCGCATCTTTGGGTGGTATGCCTGCTTTTTGGATCAGCTGGCATCGGTGCCGGCATGTATTACTTCCGGCATAAAACGAAGCACATAAGCTTTCGGCTCGGAGTCCCGGTGTGCTTTATTTTGCACGTGGGGCTTGGTGTTTATTATTTCATGTTCTATTAGACCAAATCAGATGCTGATCTGGTCTTTTTTGTATGCCGGGCAAAGAGCAAACTCATCTTTTAAGATTGAATACAGCTTTAAATCACGTTTTTGAAGTGATTCTTTATCTAACAATTGCATAGAAAAAATATCACGATCTGTGATGCCTAACAATTTCTTTCTTCTTGATGTGAATGACCTTCTACCACTTTTATGGACTTTATCATTCCACAGTGTATATTCTTGATACATCTAAATTACTCCGTTAACTGAACAGGTTCTTTCATAATTTCATAAGTCCTATAGAAAAAGAGAGCAGCCGAAATAGTGACTTCTTTCTAAAAATAAAATGAATAAAATAGTGCTTTTTTATTCACCTGTAATAACGTGTATGTTTCAAAGGATTTGGACTTCTTGAATTTCTCTGAATCTGTGTATTGTGAACTAAAAATGAATAGAGTATGCAATAGAAAAAACATCCAAGTTCAAAGGGCTTGCTTGGTTCCGTCAGCCGTGCATACACAAGATCTTATGTTGGTGTTATTGGCTAAGGAGTATATCCGTCACGATATTATGATGAAAGTTATGAGTAAGCACTCTTCAGAAGAAAAAATGAATCAGATTTGGAAAGGTGATTCAGATCTCTTCTATATTGTGACGAATGAGCTTTTAAATAAAAAAAGTAAAAAAGGAGAAGACTAATATGTTTTTGCAAATATTTTTAATTGGCATCTTATCTGGTCTCTCTCCTGGACCAGACTTTTTTCTTGTGATGAAAAATAGCTTAGGATTTGGTCGGCGTTTAGGGATTGCAACAGCGTTAGGTATTGCTTCAGCCTTATTTGTTCATATAACATACACGATTTTAGGTTTCACTTATATTATTGAAAAATTACCGAGTATATTTATAACTATTAAATTAGCAGGTTCCCTTTATTTATTATGGTTAGGATTCCATGCCATTAAATCTGTTAAGCAAAATAAAGAACAATCCGGCACTGGATCAAAAGCAAGAATTGGATAAGAACGTAAAACAAGGTTTTCGTGAGGGGTTTATATGTAATGTATTAAATCCGAAAGCTGCACTCTTTTTCTTAAGTGTTTTTCCCAATTTATTTCAGCTGATACGGCTAGTTGGATTTATGGAACTGAAATCGTTATAGCAGTCGGTCTATGGTTTACGTTTATTTCGACCGTCATTTCTTATCAAAAATTTAGAACTTTTTATGAACGATACAGCCATTGGTTCGATCGAGGCTTAGGGGTTATTTTGATTTATTTTGCAGTATTTATTGTCTATTCAACTATTCATGGATAAGGAGAAATGACACATGGAAAAAGAATTATTTTTAGAGAACAGTTATCAGACAAGTTAGTTGTAAAACCGTTATTAAAGAAATTAGCGATAATAAAGTAATTTTAAACCAGACTGTTTTTATCCAACTGGCGGGGGACAACCGTTTGATACAGGTGTTTTAAAGCAAGGAGATTATGAATTCGAAGTTACACAAGTAAAAAGAGAACAGGGTGAAATTGTTCATTACCTAGATGATGCTACAAACCTATCTGTAGGAGAGGTAACAGCCCAAATCAATTGGGATCGACGATACAGATTTATGAGGTACCATACTCTTTTACATGTCATTGCGGGCCATCTTTATAATGAATTCGGAGCTTTAGCTACAAGTAATGAGATTTATGAGGATAATCGAGTGAGAATTGATATTAAATTTGAAGGGGCTGTTCCAGAAGACTATTTCGCTATAATGGAAAAAGATATTCATGAAATTATAGAAGAAAATCATTTGATTTCAACTCGCAGCCTTCCAAGAGAAGAGGTTGAGAAAACCCCAGGCTCCACCAAGACTGTTATCAATTTACTGCCATCCTCCATACAAACTATTAGGTTTGTAGCTATCAGTGATCTAGATGAACAAGCGTGTGGCGGCACTCACGTGTAATCAACAAAAGAAATAGGTGCATTTTCAATCAATAAAATCAAAAATAAGGGTCCACATATAAAAAGAATTGGTATAACTATTACTGACTAAAAACAAGGTGAAATTAAATGAATCTAAAGAGAGGACAGTGTGCTATGTCGGATCGTGTAAGTGTAAGGGAGGAAGGAGATCGCCTTCCTATTTTTTCTTCCGTTATATACAAGATATACTGGGCCTTATAAAAAATTTTCTTATCTAAAAAGCAATTAGTCGAATGAGTCTGCCGTGTTTCTGTATAATAAGGATCATAAAGAAAAGGGAGGTTATACATAAATGGCTAAACTGGATGAAACATTGAAAATGCTTAAGGAGTTAACTGACGCAAAAGGGATTCCTGGAAATGAAAGCGAACCGAGAAAGGTCATGAGGTCATATATCGAACCTTTTTCTGATGAAGTGACGACGGACCGGCTGGGAAGCCTAATTGCGAAAAAGACCGGAAAAGAAGGCGGCCCAAAAATTATGATCGCCGGTCACTTGGACGAAGTAGGTTTTATGGTGACGCAAATTGATGACAAGGGCTTCATTCGCTTTCAAACGACTGGCGGATGGTGGTCACAGGTGATGCTTGCCCAGCGTGTAACAATTGTAGGGAAAAAAGGAGACATCACAGGTGTCATCGGCTCGAAGCCTCCGCACATTTTGCCTCCTGAAGCACGAAAAAAGCCTGTGGACATCAAGGATATGTTTATAGATATCGGTGCAACAAGCAGGGAAGAAGCGATGGAGTGGGGTGTACTGCCCGGTGATCAAATCGTTCCGTATTTTGAATTCACTGTAATGAACAATGAAAAATTTCTTCTAGCCAAAGCTTGGGATAACCGGATCGGCTGTGCGATCGCCATTGATGTTTTGAAAGGCCTGAAGGGTGTGGATCATCCGAACGTTGTCTACGGGGTAGGAACAGTTCAGGAAGAGGTCGGGCTCCGCGGGGCAAAAACTGCGGCAAATACGATTCAGCCTGACATCGGGTTTGCTGTTGATGTAGGGATAGCTGGGGATACTCCGGGGATATCAGAGAAAGAAGCACAAAGCAAAATGGGGAAAGGGCCGCAAATTATCCTTTACGATGCCTCAATGATTTCTCATAAAGGTCTTAGGGAGCTTGTAGTCGGAGCAGCTGATGAAACCGGAATCCCGTATCAGTATGAATCAATTGCCGGAGGAGGCACAGACTCAGGTTCGATTCATTTGACAGCAAACGGAGTTCCTGCACTCTCTATCACAATTGCTACCCGTTACATTCATACACATGCGGCTATGCTTCATCGCGATGATTATGAAAATGCGGTCAAACTGCTTGTTGAAGTGATCAAACGGCTTGATAGCGAAACTGTTCACAAGCTTACCTATGAAGACTGATAGCTCCTCTCCTTTTTTAGGAGAGGTTTTTAAATTTTATCCATGAACACGCTTACAATGTTGTGGTATAGTGAAAAGAGAACAAGCAAAAGGGGGATGGTGTTATGAACGCGATCACAATTGTAATTGCTTCAATGTGTATCTTAATGATCGCTTACCGTTTATATGGGACATTTATGGCGGTAAAAGTAATGAAACTCGATGATGCAAAACCAACGCCTGCGCATACATTTGAGGATGGCAAGGATTATGTGCCGACGAATAAATGGGTATCCTTCGGTCATCATTTTGCGGCAATTGCTGCAGCGGGACCGCTTGTTGGTCCGATACTGGCCGCGCAGTTTGGATATTTGCCAGGGCTGCTGTGGCTTTTAATCGGAGCTGTAATTGGGGGAGCCGTACATGACGCTGTTGTTCTATTGGCTTCCATGCGCAAGAAAGGAAAATCGCTTTCAGAGGTGGCGAAGGATGAGCTCGGACCGGTGGCGGGCTTTTGCACTGGTCTTGCCATGTTATTTATTATCGTCATCACAATGGCGGGATTATCCATGGTTGTCCTTCATGCGTTAGAAAGAAACCCATGGGGAACCTTTGCCGTGGGAATTACAATCCCAATTGCAATGGGGGTAGGGATTTACTACAAAAAAACAGGGAATTTAAAGCTTGCTTCTACCGTAGGATTTATATTATTAATGATCGGTGTTTTTTTAGGTCCGGCAATTCAAGGGACGGCATTGGGAGATCTGTTGACTCTTGATACGAAAGTGCTTGCAATTGCACTTCCGGTTTATGCTTTTTTTGCGGCGGCGCTTCCTGTGTGGCTTTTGCTTGCGCCTCGGGATTATTTAAGCAGTTTTATGAAGATTGGAGTTTTTATTGCTCTAATCATTGGTGTATTTATCGTTAATCCATCGATTCATTTTCCGGCATTTACTCAGTTTGTAAATGGAGGCGGACCAGTGCTTGCGGGACCTGTTTGGCCGTTTATTTCGATCACGATCGCCTGCGGAGCGATTTCGGGATTTCACGCATTCGTTGGATCCGGAACAACGCCAAAAATGCTGAACAAATGGAGTGATATTAAAGTCGTCGGCTTCGGTGCAATGCTTGTAGAGTGCCTTGTCGGAATCATGGCTTTGATCGCTGCAACTGCCTTGCAGCCGGCAGACTATTTTGCGATTAATTCTTCACCTGAAGTTTTCAGCACTCTTGGGATGACTGTCCAGCATCTGCCAGAGCTTAGCCGGGAAATTGGACTAGACTTGGAAGGAAGAACAGGTGGTGCGGTTACACTGGCGGTAGGCATGAGCTACATTTTCACAGGGCTCCCATTTTTCAGCAATCTTGCCTCATTCTTTTTCCAATTTGTTATTATGTTCGAAGCTGTGTTTATTTTAACAGCGATTGATGCGGGAACTAGGGTGGCAAGATACTTGATTCAAGACTTTTTCGGCGAGGTCTATAAACCGTTGAAAAAAACCGACTCTATTCCGGCTTCTATTTTTGCGAGTGCTTTAGCTTGCTTTATGTGGGGGTATCTTCTTTATTCAGGTGATATTGGATCGATTTGGGCCTTATTTGGTGTTTCCAACCAGCTGATGGCTTCAGTAGGGCTGATTATCGGTGCAACGGTGATTTTGAAAATTGCCGATAAACGGCGTTATATGCTGACGTGTCTTATTCCGCTTGCTTATTTATACGTAACAGTCAATTATGCCGGCTACTGGATGGTGAAAAATGTGTATCTGAATCCGGAAGCTGCTGGATACAGTGTATTAAACGGAATTTTATCGATCATTATGCTCGCGCTCGGCCTTGTCATTATGGGAACAGCAATTAAGAAATGGGCAGAAATCTTGAAAAATCCTGATCTTCGTTATGAAGCATCGATTCCAGGATAAAAAAATTAAAGCCGCTCCTATTAATGGAAGCGGCTTTAATCTGTTATTCAGGCTTTAATCCGTTTTCAAGTGTTTCCAGCATTTCGCTTTTGTCGGTATCCGATGCATGCTGCCATAAGACCTCAAACAAAACACCAAGTCCGGGAAGCATTTTTTCCTCGCCGCTTTGGATGGCGTCAACAATCGTGTGTTCGATCTGCTCTTGATCATTTCCTGTGACATTGGCAATGACGGCTTTTCTCAAATTTAAATCCATCACAATCTTCTCCTTTTATGTAGCTTTTATAGATGTATTGTTTCTCATATTCAGGTTTATTATGTATGTAACTTAAGATAAGATAGAATAAGCTTAACCGTGAACGAAAAAGGAGAAAAGAAACGTGAAATACATTGAATCGGCGAAAAATCAAAAAGTGAAAGAGTGGAAAAAGCTTCACACAAAAAAAGAGCGCGACAGAACAAACACCTTTTTAGTCGAGGGCTTTCATCTGGTAGAAGAGGCCTTAAAATCAGAGGGAGCTGTCAAAGAACTCATTTTGACGGATCAAACGAACCTGCCGAAAGATTTGAATCCTCAGATTAATTGTTACGTTGTAAGCGAAGATGCCTTTTTAGCAATTTCAGAAACAGAAACCCCGCAGCAGATTGCGGCTGTTTGCCAAATGCAGCGTTCACCTGAAGTGAAGGGGGAAAAATGGTTATTAGTAGATGCTGTACAGGATCCCGGCAATCTAGGGACGATCATTCGGACAGCTGATGCTGCGGGGATCGATGGAGTGATTCTCGGCAAAGGGACGGTTGACGCGTATAATTCGAAAACACTTCGCTCGGCGCAAGGGTCGCATTTTCATCTTTTGCTTGAAAAAAGAGATCTTCTCGAATTTACAGATCAATTAAAAAAGCAGGGAATATCTATATTCGGCACCGCTCTTCAGGATGCGGTCAGCTATAATCAAATCAACCCCAGCGATCAATTTGCTTTAATCGTTGGAAACGAAGGGGCTGGTGTAGATCCTGAGTTATTGGAAAAGAGCGACCAAAATTTATATGTACCGATTTATGGGCAATCGGAATCGTTAAATGTTGCCGTTGCTGCAGGAATTTTGCTCTATCATCTAAATGGGTAAGGTTTGGTATTGCAACTAAATCACTCTTTCACTATAATAAAGGTAATATTTTAAAAACCGTGATAGAGGACTTGTTATTATTCGTCTCCATACAGGGAATAAATGCCGCTGACTGAAAGCATTTTATGGAAAAAATAATAACTTTTCACCTCTTGAGTTGTCACCGGGACCACATCGTTTGTGTAAAGGTGAACCGGAAGAGCAATCTTTCGTTATGTCAATGAAGCTACCAAAGGCATGTCTTTGGTTTAAGGGTGGTACCGCGGCCACAAACGTCCCTTTTTTTGAAGAGGGGCGTTTTTTTGTTGAATAAATAATTACGGTTTTAAGCATAAGGAGGATGAAACAATGAAGGAAGAGTTAAAACAGCTTGAAAAAGAAGCTCTTGATAAAATCACTTCGGCGGACTCTTTAAAAGAAGTCAACGAAGTGCGAGTAGCCTATCTTGGAAAAAAAGGGCCGATTACCGAGGTTCTGCGCGGGATGGGCAAGCTCTCAGCGGAAGAAAGACCTGTCATGGGGGCGCTCGCCAATGAAGTTCGGGAATCGATTGCTTCAGCCATTTCTGAAAAAAACGAAGCGCTTGAGCAAGCAGAAATCGCAAAGAAATTGGAAGAGCAAGCCATTGATGTCACACTGCCCGGAAGCCCTGTCAAATTAGGGGCAAGACACCCGCTGACGATCGTGACAGAGGAGCTCGAGGATTTATTTATCAGCATGGGATATACGGTAGAAGAAGGACCTGAAGTAGAAACCGATTACTACAATTTTGAAGCATTAAATCTGCCAAAAGAGCACCCGGCACGCGATATGCAGGACAGCTTTTATATTACGGCGGACACCCTGCTTCGTACACAAACATCCCCGATTCAAGTTCGCACACTTGAGAAGCATAAAGGGAAAGGTCCTGTAAAAATTATCTGCCCCGGCAAGGTGTACCGAAGAGATAATGATGATGCCACTCATTCCCATCAGTTTAATCAAATCGAAGGGCTCGTTGTCGATAAAAACATCAGTATGAGTGATCTGAAAGGGACGCTTGAATTATTTGCGAAAAAAATGTTTGGTGAAGACCGCGAAATCAGATTGCGTCCAAGCTTTTTCCCGTTTACAGAACCATCTGTTGAGGTGGACGTATCGTGCTTTAAATGCGGCGGCAAAGGCTGCTCGGTTTGTAAGCAAACAGGCTGGATCGAAGTGCTCGGCGCCGGCATGGTACACCCGAATGTGCTGGAAATGTCAGGATTTGATTCGAACGAGTACCAAGGATTTGCGTTCGGGATGGGACAGGAGAGAATTGCCATGCTGAAGTACGGCATTGATGATATTCGCCATTTTTACACAAACGATATCCGGTTTTTATCTCAATTCAAGCAGGCGTAAAAGGAGGAGAAATCCATGTTAGTTTCATACAGGTGGCTAGGAGATTATGTCAATCTGGAAGGAATGACACCAGATCTGTTAGCTGAAAAAATTACGAGAAGCGGCATCGAGGTGGAAGCTGTTGAATGGAAGGGTGACGGTATCAAAGGTCTGGTTGTCGGACACGTCCTTGAATGCGAGCAGCACCCGAATGCCGATAAATTAAATAAATGTTTAGTAGACCTTGGAGAGGAAGAACCTGTTCAAATCATCTGCGGCGCGCCGAATGTCGCTAAAGGACAAAAGGTTGCTGTCGCCACAGTTGGTGCAGTTCTCCCTGGGAATTTCAAAATTAAAAAAGCCAAGCTCAGAGGCGAAGTTTCGAACGGAATGATCTGCTCGCTCCAGGAGATCGGATTTGAAGGCAAACTCGTACCGAAAAATTACGCGGAGGGAATCTTTGTTTTTCCGGGCGATGCAGAGACAGGCACCGACGCTATTGAGGCTCTTATGCTTGATGACGCAGTCTTGGAGCTGGGACTTACTCCGAATCGTTCGGATTGCTTAAGCATGTTCGGAGTTGCTTATGAAGTAGCTGCGATTTTAGATCGTGAGGTTAATCTTCCTGAAGCTTTATATGAAAACAGCTCGGAAAAAGCCTCCGATTATATCTCTGTAAAGGTTGAGGATCCATCGGCTAATCCGCTCTACACGGCAAAAGTGATCAAAAATGTGAAAATCGGTCCATCGCCGCTTTGGATGCAAACGAAGCTGATGAACGCTGGTATCAGGCCGCATAATAACGTCGTTGATGTGACGAACTTCTGCATGCTGGAATACGGGCAGCCGCTCCATGCGTTTGATTATGATGCTTTCGGCTCTTCTGAAATTGTCGTTCGCAAGGCTTTTCAAGATGAAGCGATTCAAACGTTGGATGATCAAGAACGTACATTGTCTGAACGCCACTTGGTCATTACAAACGGTTCTGTTCCAGCAGCTGTAGCGGGAGTAATGGGCGGAGCAGATTCTGAAGTAACAGATCAGACAACAACCGTACTGCTCGAGTCAGCATATTTTGACGGTCAAACCGTTCGTCAGGCATCGAAGGACCTCGGACTGCGAAGCGAATCAAGCATGAGGTTTGAAAAAGGATTGGATCCAAGCCGGGTACGGTTAGCTTCAGATCGCGCGGCTGCGTTACTTGCTGCATATGCCGGCGGTGAAGTTCTTTCAGGTACCGTGGAACAAGACAGCCTTACGATAGAGGCTAATAATGTGCATGTGTCTGTTGAAAAGGTCAACAATGTCCTTGGCATGTCGATTTCAAAGGAAGAAATCGTTGATATTTTTCGCAGACTCGGCTTTTCAACAGGAGAAGCAGACAATGTGCTGATCGTGACCGTGCCTTCAAGAAGAGGAGATATTACGATTGAAGAAGACCTCATTGAAGAGGTTGCAAGGCTCTACGGCTATGACAACATTCCGTCGACTTTGCCTGTTATCAGCTCTCTATCAACAACCGGTTTAACGCCATATCAGGCAAACCGCAGAAAGGTCAGAAGATTTTTGGAAGGCGCAGGATTGTCCCAAGCGATTACGTATTCGTTAACGAATGAGCGGAAAGTAGAAGCCTTTGCCCTTCAGAAATCGTATCAAACGAAGCTGTCTATGCCGATGAGTGAAGAACGCAGCATTTTAAGGCACAGCTTACTTCCTCATTTGGCTGATACTGCGGCCTATAATCTTGCAAGGCAGGCGGATTCAGTCGCGCTCTATGAAGTCGGCTCAGTTTATTTGTCCGAAGAAGAAGGGGCTAAGCCAGTAGAAAAAGAGCATGTCGCAGGTCTTGTTACCGGGTTGTGGCACAAACAGCTGTGGCAGGGCGAGAAAAAAGCAGCCGATTTTTATGTCATAAAAGGAATCACAGAGGGCTTGTTCAGCAAGCTTGACGTACTCGACGAGATTGAATATGTACAGGCGAACAAAAAAGACCTCCATCCGGGCCGCACGGCTGAAATTTATTTTAGGAAGAAATCAATCGGCTTTGTCGGGCAGCTTCACCCTAGCTATGAAAAAGAGCTCGACTTGAACGAAACCTACGTCTTTGAGCTTGACCTGAATGCTCTGCTCACTGTAGAAACAGGCGGACTTTTGTACACGACAATTCCAAGATATCCATCGGTGACAAGGGATATAGCACTCGTCGTTGATCAAACAATATCAAGCGGACAGCTGGAAAAAGTTATTTCAGAAACAGGAGGAACTCTTCTTAAAGAAGTAAAGGTATTTGATGTATACGAAGGCGAGCATGTCGAAGCAGGCAAAAAATCAATCGCCTTTTCATTGACCTACCTGAACCCTGAGCAAACGCTAACTGAAGAAGAAGTAACAAACATCCATCAAAACGTACTGAATACGTTGGAAGAAACATATCAAGCAAAATTAAGACATTAAAGGAAGCTTGCCGGGTAGACCCTGGCAAGCTTTTTTGCTTATAAATTTATAAATTTAAGCAAGCGACATAATAAAACGAATCCATTTTGAAAAAAGTTTGATCAAAATGGATTCTTATCGTTTTAATAAGCATTCAGTTTTATTATGTTACTGCAGCTTTAATAGGACTAAATTTTTTGTCTATATTCTTTTTCTTTGAGTTCATACATAGCTGCTTTATAACTAATAACATCTAAATAATTAAGATACTCATTAATTTTATTCTTTACTCTTGATTTATGTTGCATCATCATTTCTTTTCTTTGTAATAATGTATCATCTCCTAATTCGTAAAGTTCGAAATACTTCCTTATGTTGGCGATAGACATTCCAGTCAATCTTAGAATACGAATGAAATTTATCGACTCAATATTTTCATCGTTATATATTCTTCGACCACTAGAATCACGAGAAATATTTTTTAAAATCCCTTCTTTTTCATAATATCTAAGTGTATTAGCAGACACATTTAAATGATTCATCACATATTTCATCGAATATGTCATATAACTCTCCTCTTTTCAGTTATAGTTACTATACATTGAATCGTATCAAAAAGGAAAATAAAATACCAAAAACATCTGTTTAATCATGTTTTACTTATAAAAATATTAGCGCTTGACTTATAGTAACAATAATAATTTACCATGAAGTAGAACTTCTAATATCTAATAAAGGAGATGCTATGATGTCAAATATTAAAGACAAAGTCATTATCATTACCGGCGCCAGTAGTGGTATTGGAAAGGCAACCGCAACTTTGTTGGCAGAGCAAGGTGCTCACGTTGTTGTTGGCGCAAGAAGAAAACAAAACCTTGAAGAATTGGTCGCTTCCATCACTTTAAATGGCGGTTCAGCTAGCTATCAGGTAACAGATGTGTCAAAACGCTACGATGTTGAAAATTTGGTGAAACACGCTGTAAATACCCACGGAAAAGTTGATGTACTCATAAACAATGCTGGCGTTATGCCCATTTCCCCCCTTGACGACCTGCGCGTTGAGGATTGGGAGCGGATGATCGACATTAACATTAAAGGGGTTTTGTACGGCATCGCAGCAGCACTACCCGTCTTCCGCAAACAGGGTATTGGGCATTTCGTCAACACCGCTTCTACAGCAGGACATAAGACTGTACCAAACCAATCAGTCTATTCCGGCACGAAGTATGCCGTACGTGCCATCTCTGAGGGGTTGCGTCAGGAAGCTGGCAATAATCTTCGTGTAACGATCATTTCGCCTGGCATGACGCGGACAAGCTTTTCGGAAAGTGTGACAGATTCGGAGATAAAAATTCAGTTAGAAGAATACCGGGACATTGCAATGTCACCGAAGGCGATCGCACGCGCTATCGCCTTCGCGATCGATCAGCCGGTCGATGTTGATGTAAGCGAGGTTATCGTCCGTCCTACTGCGCAGGGCTAAATCAATCTTTAACTCGTAACGGTATGTATGTTCTGTTACGAGTTTCTTTCTGATTTAAGAGTAATGCACCTAAAGAAACTGTTAATGTAATATTTAAAGAAATAAGCATAAATCGTTACAGTGTTGTTGGTAAAATGCTTAATGATCAATAAGGTTCGGATAAAATGAAACTTCATTCAGTGGGAGATATATTAAACAAAGGGAGGTTGAGGAAAATGGATCTTATTATGATGTTTTTCTTCCTATTGATTGGAATTAGTTCAGTTTTGAATATCCTTTTTAAGATGACAGGAAAAAGAGATTGGCTTATATCATTGTTATTAAGTGCTGTTTTATCAATTATATACGTTGCAATTTTAAGGTGAAATGAAAGAGAAAAAAATTTTTAAAAGCTATCACAACGCAAAGAGAAAGGAACCAATTTTGATTAACGCGTGTAAAAAAACGAGATATCTTGTGGAATAAACAAAAAAAAATCAAACCCGAGGTCTGACCTTTTTCTCATATCATCATTCCTTTTTCAATATACCTAAATATTTTTTCCAAGGCCCAACATCTGCTCTGTATCTCTCGGCCATTACTCGTACGATTTGAGAAATGTGCGTTAAATCATGAACCACCCAAGTAGAAAGCAATTCTCGTAACTTCACTACACCAAGTACAGGGTGTGAACCTGTCAATTCAAGGTGCAATCCAGGTTCAATAAGGCCTTTAAGCTTGGTTATATTTTGTGATCTAATCGTATTAAATTCAAGTAATTTTTGTTCAATCGATCTTACAGCCCTGTTATTTAGATGTGAATAACGATCAAATGGGGTGAATGGTTTACTGTCACCTTCTTGAAGAATAAATTCTAATCTGGGTATCCAATTTGTTTTCTCTCCCTCAATCAGGTGATCAATCACTTCAGAGACATTCCATGTTCCTTCGCCTTCATTGCATTCCAGCCATCCATCAGATAGCCCCGATAAAAAATACTCCAATGTTTGAGGTGTACGCTCCAGAATCTCAATAGCTTCTTTCAAATTAAAATTCATAGACCTGCTCCTCCTATATATAAAATTTCACTGCCATTGATTCGGTTCGACATCTTTAATAGATTGCTGGTCAAAAACGAATCAGCCCCGTCCCTTCTTTTCAGCCAACAGCTTGGCTTTATTGGTATTGGCAAAATGCAGCTTTGTAAAAGACGCCAATGCGTTTACGCCTTTTTGTTCAATGAGCCGTGCCGCAGCCTGGTCGACAAGAGCGCCTGCTCCTTTTGGAATCGTAAACCCCGATTTCTTTTCGAGCTTTTTCATTTCCATTAAAAAGGAATATCTCGCGATGATCGAGGCTGCTGCTACAGAAAGGTGGATTCCTTCTGCCTTCGTGCTGAAATATACGTTTTCTTTCATTATTTTTTTACCGCTAAGATGCTTGAAATAAACGTCTGGTTCCGCGAATTGGTCGATAAGGATTGCATCTGGCGTTTCGCCTGCTAATTTTTCCAATACATTTCCTATTGCCTGGTTGTGCAGAATCGCTTTCATTTTTCCTTGGCTCATTCCTTTTTGCTGCAGGTCATTGTATTTTTCATTTTTCAGCACGAGCAGGCTGTAAGGAATGGTTTTAATTAAATCCTTGGCGATTGTGATTATTTGCGGGTCCTTTAGGTTTTTGCTGTCTTTAACGCCCAGCTCCTTCACCAGCTGAAGCTGAGATTTACTGACATAAGCAGCAACAACAGTGATCGGCCCGAAATAATCTCCTGTCCCCACTTCGTCGGAGCCCACAACGGATAGACTTGCAATTTGTTCCGGCGGGGAATAAGGGGTCGTTTTTCTCGCTTTTTTTTCTTTCGGCTGTGACGGTACGCCTTCCCAGCGGCTGCTTTCTGTTTCTGCTTGTTTTCCTTGAAAAAGGACTTTTCCTGAGAGGTACGCGGTGACGGTGCAGCCAGGCAATTTCGCTTGAAAGCTTGTATGCGCCGGAGCCGGGGTTACTAAATGGTTGCGGTAATACTGCCGCATTTGCAATATGCGGTCTTTATTTATTTTTAAAACGAAATGAGCCAAAATAGTTATTCTCCTTTATCCTGTCAAATCATTGTCTATAAAGTGTATCATATCTGAAAGGGCTCGTCTTTCCAATAAAACAGTAATCATGTTATGATAGAATCTAGGATTCTCACGGAATGGAGGAGAAAACTTGTCTGACGGTCAAAAAATAAGAACATCAGTTGACATATATGGCCAGCAATTCAAAATTGTTGGTGAAGAAACAAAAAGCCACATGAGGCATGTAGCCTCAATTGTGGATGATAAAATGCGTGAAATAAATGAGAAAAATCCTCAACTTGATATAAATAAATTGGCTGTCTTAACAGCTGTTAATGTCGTACATGATTACTTAAAACTAAAAGAAGAGTATGAAAAACTCGAGCATCAACTAAGAGAAAAGGATTGAACAACCTATGCTAGATATTATCCTGTTGATCATGCTTATCATAGGGGCTATAGCTGGCCTGAGAAGAGGCTTTATCCTGAAGCTTCTCCATCTGATAAGCTTTATTGCTGCGTTCCTGATTGCCCGCCAGTTTTATGATGATCTTGCTCCGCAAGTTCGTTTATGGGTTCCGTACCCTGATTTTGGCGAAGGGCAGGAGGCGCTGGCTTTTTTTAGCGGAAATATGGAATCAAGCTATTATAATGCCATTTCTTTTGTCATTATTTTTATTTTGGCTGTAATTGCTCTTCGGATTATTGCGTCGATGCTCGATTTTGTGGCCATGCTTCCCGTCTTAAAACAAGTGAATAAGCTTTTAGGCGGAGTACTTGGATTTCTCGAAGTCTATTTATTTTTGTTTGTGTTTTTATTTATTGCGGCTTTGATTCCTGCACCGCAAATCCAAGATGCTTTACAAGGCAGTTCACTATCGAACTTGATCATTAATCACACTCCATATCTGTCAGAATTGATAAATACTTTATGGCTCCAGTACGGAGGTGTAACTTCTCTTCGGTAGAGAAGTTTTTTTAAATAGATTATTAGAGGTGTTTCATTGATGCATAAAAAGGACATCATAAAGTTATTGGAAACGATCGCTGTATATATGGAATTAAAAGGGGATAATCCGTTTAAAATATCAGCTTTTCGGAAAGCGGCCGCGGCGCTCGAACAGGATGACAGAAGCTTATCTGAAATCGATGATATGCTGTCCTTGCCGGGAATCGGAAAAGGAACGTATACAATTATTAGAGAATATATGGAAAGCGGAACGTCATCCACTCTGGATGAACTAAAGAAAGAGGTGCCGGAAGGGCTTTTGCCTTTATTAAAACTCCCGGGGCTTGGAGGAAAGAAAATTGCCAAGCTATATAAGGATCTCGGGGTTCGAAATGCGGAAGATTTAAAGGCGGCCTGTGAAGAGAATAAAGTCCAAGGGCTCGCCGGATTCGGAAAAAAAACGGAAGAAAAACTCCTTGTTCTGCTTGGTGAAGCGGGAAAAAGACCGGAAAGGTACCCGATTGGCTTTGCCCTGCTTGTGGCTGATGAGATCGAAAAGCATTTGGCTGCGTTTCAAGGCGTGATTCAATCTTCCCGTGCCGGCAGCTTGCGCAGAATGCGTGAAACCGTTAAGGATTTGGATTATATTATTTCAACAGACAATCCGCAATTGATCCGTGATCAATTGCTGGCATTGCCGCGTATTAAAGAAGTCGTAGCTGCTGGAGAAACAAAAGTGTCGGTGAATATGGATTTTGAGGATGAAATCGGTGTTGACTTCCGAATAGTGTCAAACGAACAGTTTGCGACGACCCTCCATCATTTCACTGGATCAAAAGACCATAATATTAAAATGAGACAGATCGCAAAAGAGCGCGGTGAAAAAATAAGCGAGTATGGAGTAGAGTCGCTGGAGACAGGAACGATTCAAACCTTTTCGAGCGAGAAGGAATTTTTCCGCCACTTCGATCTTCCGTACATTCCTCCAGAAATCAGAGAAAGCGGACAAGAAACCGACCATTACAATGAAAGCTTGAGTCTCATTTCAAAAGAGGATATAAAAGGCGATCTTCATATGCACAGCTCCTGGAGTGACGGCGCATTTTCGATTCGTGAGATGGCGGAAGCCTGTATAGCAAAAGGCTACGAATATATGGCGATTACCGACCATTCAAGATATTTGCGTGTTGCTAATGGATTAACTCCGGAAAGACTGAGGCTGCAGGGAGAAGAGATTGACAGGCTTAATCAAGAGCTCGAAGGATTTCATATTTTCAAAGGGGTGGAAATGGACATTCTTCCGGACGGTACGCTTGATTATGACGACGAGCTGCTGGAAACAAGAGATTTTGTTATTGCTTCAATTCATTCTAGCTTTTCACAGCCACAGCATGTCATTATGAACCGATTAAAAAATGCACTCAAAAATAAACACGTCCATTTAATCGCCCATCCAACCGGAAGACTGATCGGCAGAAGATCCGGTTACGAAATCGATATTGATGAGCTTATTGAGCTTGCGAAGGAGACCGGAACAGCTCTCGAGTTGAATGCAAATCCAGCGAGGCTTGATTTACGGACGGAGCATTTGATCAAAGCAAACCAAGCCGGCGTAACGATTGCAATTAATACAGATGCCCACAATGTAGCAATGCTGAACGACATGGCTGCCGGCGTTTCTGCTGCCAAAAAAGGCTGGACCCCAAAAAGCAGTGTATTGAATACACGGTCTCTGGACGAAGTACGTGAATTTTTGAAAAGATAAGTGCAAGGAGGCTTTAAAAATATTGCAGCATAAAGCGTTACAATCACTTGAATTTCATAAAGTAAAAGAACAGGCAAAAGCCCATGCTTCTTCATCTCTGGGAAAAGAAATGCTGGAACAGCTCCAGCCATCCCAATCAGCGGAAGAAGTGACAAAATGGCAGGATGAAGTAGATGAAGCCATGACCGTTATCCGCTTGAGAGGGCACGCTCCTTTTGGCGGATTGACGGACATCAGGCCGAGTTTAAAACGGTCGGTGATCGGCAGTGTGTTAAGCCCTGCTGAACTAACAGAGGTATCTTCGCTTCTTTATTCTGTCAAGCAAATGAAGCATTTTTTGGATTCGCTGTATGAAGACGGAGTAGAAATTGAGAGAATGAAAGAGTATTCAGACCAGCTGATTCCGTTATCTGCGCTTGAAAAGGATATCAATATGTGTGTAGATGACCATGGGGAAGTGCTCGACCATGCATCAGACACACTACGCGGAATAAGGACGCAGCTTCGGACGATTGAATCCCGAATTAGAGACCGGCTCGAATCGATGCTGCGTTCTTCGTCTGCCCAAAAAATGCTGTCAGATGCGATTATCACGATTCGAAATGAACGGTTTGTCATACCTGTAAAACAAGAGTACCGGGCAAGCTACGGAGGAATTGTGCACGATCAATCCGCTTCGGGAGCCACGCTTTTTATTGAACCACAGGCGATTGTCGACATGAACAATACGATCCAGCAGGCAAAAGTAAAAGAAAAGCAGGAGATTGAACGGATTCTTAAGTATTTGACAGAAAAGGTGGCCGAACACTCAAGTGACCTGTCACAGGACGTAACCATCATGCAAACGCTGGATTTCATCTTTGCCAAAGCAAAGTATGCCAAACAAATAAAAGCAACGAAGCCTCAAATTAATGAGGAGGGTTATGTGCTACTTAAAAAAGCCCGACATCCATTGCTGCCAGCGGATGAGGTAGTTCCTAACGATATTGAGCTGGGCGGAAGCTACTCGACGATTGTTATCACCGGCCCGAATACTGGAGGAAAAACGGTAACCTTGAAAACACTGGGGCTGCTGACACTCATGTCACAAGCAGGTCTTCACATTCCTGTAGAAGACGGGTCGGAAGCTGCGGTTTTTGAACAGGTATTTGCCGATATTGGCGATGAACAATCAATTGAGCAAAGCCTGAGTACCTTTTCTTCTCATATGGTAAACATTGTTGATATTTTAGCGAAGATGAATGACAAAAGCCTTGTTTTATTTGACGAGCTCGGAGCTGGCACGGATCCTCAGGAAGGTGCAGCCCTCGCCATTAGCATACTTGATGAAGTTCATACGACGAATGCGAGGGTCATTGCAACAACCCACTATCCAGAGCTTAAAGCATACGGCTATAATCGTGAAGGGGTAATGAATGCGAGTGTCGAATTTGACATTGAGACGCTTTCGCCGACTTATCGGCTTTTGATTGGCGTGCCGGGCCGAAGCAATGCCTTTGAAATTTCAAAACGGCTTGGTATGTCGGAAGCGCTCATTCAAAGAGCCAAAGCGGAAATGTCCAGTGAGCACAATGAAGTGGATACTATGATTGCTTCACTGGAAGACAGCAAAAAACTGGCAGAACTAGAACTGAAGGAAACAGAAACTTACCGAAAAGAAGCAGAAAAGCTTCATAATGAATTGCAATCACAAATCATCGAATGGAATCAGAAGAAGGATAAGCTTCTTGAAGAGGCTGAAAAAAAGGCGATTGATAAAGTCGCTGAAGCTTCTAAAGAAGCAGAGGAAATCATCAAATCGCTGCGTGCCATTCGCGATGACCAAAAAGCCTTTAAAGACCACGAGCTGATTGAAGCGAAAAAAAGGCTGGAGGAAGCTATCCCGGTTTTTTCAAAATCGAAGAAACCAGAAAAAACAGCTCAAACAAAGAAAGAGCTGAAAGCCGGAGATGAAGTAAAAGTCTTGAGCTTCGGGCAAAAGGGAACCCTTCTTGAAAAAACAGCAGATAATGAATGGAACGTACAAATCGGAATCTTAAAGATGAAGGTGAAAGAAAAGGACTTGGAATTTGTGAAATCAAATTCTGTTCCTCAACAGGAAAAAGCCCTTTCGACGATTAAAGGAAAAGATTATCACGTGTCTCTCGAGCTCGACCTCAGAGGCGAGCGCTATGAACATGCTCTGAGCCGTGTTGAAAAATATCTCGATGATGCAGTATTAGCAGGCTATCCGAGAGTATCGATCATTCACGGAAAAGGAACGGGAGCCTTGAGAAAGGGCGTCCAAGAACTCCTGAAATCCCATAGAAACGTGAAAAATACCCGTTTTGGCGAAGCAGGGGAAGGCGGATCAGGGGTTACCATTGTCGAATTAAAATAATCGCCAGTTACAACATCGAACAAATCAAATGGAGGTCTTGACCCCTTCAAACATTAAAAGATAAAAAGGGAGCACGTAGAAATGACAAATTCTTTCTGGAGCAATGAATTAGTACAGATTGCCGCCTATTACAGCGTGGCGGTCTTATGCCTCGTTTTATTTTTAGCTATTTTTGAATTGGTCACTTCCTACAAAAATTGGGAAGAGATCCAAAAAGGAAATCTTGCCGTGGCAATGGCGACAGGCGGTAAAATTCTCGGAATCGCCAACGTCTTTCACCATAGCATTCTTCAGCACGATTCATTGCTCCAAATGATCGGGTGGGGAGTATATGGATTTGTCATGCTGCTTATCGGCTATTTCATTTTTGAGTTTTTAACGCCGAGATTTAAAATTGATAAAGAAATCGAACAGGATAACCGTGCGGTCGGCTTGATTTCCCTCGTTATTTCTCTGGCATTATCGTTTGTAGTCGCCGCCGGTATTTAAAGGAGCCTTTTGATGGAAAAATTGGCGAAGGTCTTATTTGCAGCATGCGGATTATTTGTGATAATTGGAATTATTTATTTGTTGTTTTATGCATAAAATAAAGGGGTTGGAGCTTTATCTCCAACCCCTTTTGATACTTTTGGGAAGGAGGAAAATGAATAAAGTAAAAGGAGAAGTAAGGAAATGGGCTGCTTGATGGGAATAATGATTATTTTATCCTCCGTCATTAATTAGGGCTATCACGTCATGCTTTTTACATCATGTTCATCATCGGTTCATTTCTAGTCGCCGCCGGAATTAATATAAAGAAAAACGATAATACACGCTGATTTAACTGTTGCTATAAAAAATTTCGTATCAATACCTATTTTCATCTGCTATACTAAGTATCAAATGAAAGAGCGCGACAAGGAGGCATACTATGAAGGTTGAAAAGCCTTGGTTAAACAGCTATCCTGACGAACTTCCCCACGATTTGGCATACGAAAACAAACCGCTGCACTCTTTTTTAACAGACACCGCAAACACCTTTCCCGATCATCAATCTATTTACTTTCTTGGCAAAAAAATGACGTTTCGTGAAGTCCACGAAGCAGCGTTAAAGTTTGCTGCATACTTGCAAAAAATCGGCATCAAAAAAGGCGACCGGATTGCTCTCATCTTGCCAAACTGCCCCCAAGCCGTGATTTCATACTACGGCATTCTCTTTTCTGGAGGCATTGTCGTGCCAACAAATCCGTTATTTACGGAAAGAGAGCTGGAATATCAATTAAAGGACAGTGAATGTACGGCGATCATTTCACTCGACTTACTATATCCGCGCATCATAAAAATGAAAGCGTTAACAAAAATTTCCCATCTTATTTTCACAAGCATCAAAGATTATTTGCCCTTCCCGAAAAATAAGCTGTACCAAATCAGCCAGAGGAAAAACCTTCTGGTTCATATTAAAGAAAATGAGGAAACTCATCTTTTCCAAAGTATCATCAAAAATACGGCAGAAAGTTTACATTCGGTTGATATTGACCCGCTTCATGATATTGCGGTTTTGCAATATACAGGCGGAACAACCGGCCTTCCAAAGGGAGCAATGCTGACCCATCAGAACATTGCCGCCAACACGAAGATGTGCGCGGAATGGCTTTCCAAATTAAAGAAAGGATCGGAATCGATTTTAGGGATTGTACCTTTTTTTCACGTCTACGGAATGACCACTATCTTAAATCTAAGCGTTTTGCAAGCATTTCAAATGATTCTGCTTCCAAAATTTAATGCGCTTGACGCGTTGAAAACGATTCATAAGCTGAAACCAAGCCTTTTTCCGGGTGCACCGACGCTCTACATCGCTCTTTTAAACCACCCGGAAGTGTACAAATATGATTTATCCTCCATTGACACCTGTATCAGCGGATCCGCCGCACTGCCTGTCGAAGTCAAGCATCAATTTGAAAAGGTCACCGGCGGAAAGCTTGTCGAGGGTTACGGCTTATCAGAAGCTTCGCCAGTGACCCACGCGAATTTCATGTGGGGCAAAAACAAGCCGGGGAGCATTGGCTGCCCTTGGCCAGGAACAGATGCTGCCATTTACTCGGAGGAAACAGGCGAAGCGCTTCCTCCTTATGAACGAGGCGAATTAATTGTTAAAGGGCCCCAAGTGATGAAGGGATATTGGAATAACCCCGAAGAAACAGCAAATGTATTGAGGGATGGCTGGCTTTTCACCGGAGATATCGCTTATATGGACGAAGAGGGCTTCTTTTATATTGTCGACCGAAAAAAAGATTTGATTATCGCTAGCGGCTATAACATTTACCCGCGTGAAATCGAAGAGATATTCTATGAGCACGAGGCCATCCGGGAAGTAGTCGTTGCCGGGATTCCTGATTCCTACCGTGGAGAAACTGTGAAAGCCTATGTTGTGTTAAAGCAACATGCGACATTGACAGAAAAGGAACTAGATGAGTATGCGAGAACACACCTTGCATCATACAAAGTGCCAAGAGTTTACGAGTTTCGCGATGAACTGCCGAAAACAACGGTAGGAAAAATATTAAGAAGAGCATTAATTGAAGAAGAGAAAGAGAAGATGAACCAAACGAAATAACATGAGCCGCCAGGCTGTCAATGAGCCGTCTCATCTTGACAATCAAGGCGTTTCTTTTTAGTATAAAGATGAATGAATAACCATTCATTTTTTCTGAAAGGAACGAGAAATTGTGAACGAAAAACGACCAAAGTATATGCAGATCATCGACGCTGCTGTCATCGTAATCGCAGAGAACGGCTACCATCAGGCGCAGGTTTCAAAAATCGCCAAGCAGGCAGGTGTGGCAGACGGAACCATTTACCTCTATTTTAAAAGCAAAGAGGATATTCTGATCTCAGTGTTCAGAGAAAAAATGGGGCAATTTATCGAAAGAATGGAAAAAGAAATTCAAAGCGAACATACTGCAGAAAAGAAATTATCACGGCTGATTAAACAGCATTTTTCGTTGCTTTCTGAAAATCAACATCTGGCTATTGTCACCCAGCTCGAGCTTAGACAGTCAAATCTTGCGCTCCGTCAAAAGATTAATGAAATTTTAAAAGGGTATTTATTTATCTTGGACGATATTATTCAAGCGGGGAAAGAATCAGGAGAGTTTAAACAATCACTTGATGTCCGTTTGGCAAGGCAAATGATCTTTGGAACGATTGATGAGACGGTGACCACGTGGGTAATGAATGACCAAAAATATTCATTAGATGGACTTGCAGAAGACATACATCAGCTGTTGATTTACGGGTTCCACGCAGCGAATAATCAGGAGGAGATACTTCAATGAAAAACGTAACGTTAGAAGTCGAAGAACGAATCGCAGCTATTACAATGAACCGTCCAACGGCAAATGCTTTATCTACAGGGCTTTTGGAAGAATTATCAGAATGTCTGGATCAAATTGAAGCTAACTCTGACGTCCGTGCGATCATTATTTGCGGGGAAGGCAGATTTTTTTCGGCTGGTGCCGACATAAAGGAATTTACTACTCTTGCAAATGAGTCCGATTATACAGACTTGGCTGAAAAAGGCCAGCAAATCATGGAAAGGATCGAATCATTTCCAAAGCCAATCATTGCCGCTATTCACGGAGCAGCACTTGGCGGAGGGCTGGAGCTTGCGATGGCTTGCCATATTCGGATTGCAGAAGGCGGTGCCAAGCTCGGAATGCCAGAGCTAAACTTAGGTATCATCCCCGGTTTTGCCGGAACACAGCGGCTCCCGAAATATGTTGGCACTGCGAAAGCTCTGGAAATGATAGGGACAGCTCAACCGATCAGCGGCAAAGAGGCTTATGAATCAGGTCTTGTTACAATACTTGTAAACGACCGGGAAGAAGCTTTGATTAAAGCCTATGAATTAGCCGAGCAATTTGCCGAAAAAAGCCCGAAAACGTTGGAATTCGTTTTGGAACTTCTTCATGCAAACAAAATCTATACTTACGAAGGAGCATTAAAGCTGGAAGCGAAGCGATTCGGCGAGGTTTTTCAATCTTCGGATTCGAAGGAAGGAATCCAGGCATTCCTTGAGAAAAGGAAACCTAACTTTAAAGGCGAGTAATAGATGTAACGACTCGGAGGGGGAATGTGATATGAACATCTTTGTCTTAATGAAGCGGACATTTGACACAGAGGAAAAAATTACAATTCGAGCTGGTGAGATCGACCAACAAGACGCAGAGTTTATTATTAATCCCTATGATGAATATGCAGTTGAAGAAGCCATTCGCCTGAAAGAAGCTCACGGTGGAGAAATTACGGTTGTGACGGTCGGCGGGGAAGATGCGGAAAGGGAGCTTCGAACTGCTTTGGCTATGGGGTGCGATAAGGCCGTTTTGTTAAATATCGATGGTGAACTGGAGGATCCGGATCCTTTCTCCACTTCAACCATACTTTATCACTATTTGAAGGAAAAGCAGTTTGACCTTATTTTAGGGGGAAACGTAGCTATTGACGGCGGCTCAGGCCAGGTCGGCCCGCGACTGGCAGAGCTGCTGCATATCCCTTGCGTCACAACCATTACGAAGCTATCTGTCAACGGCAAAGACGCAGAAATAGAACGAGATTCTGAGGGTGATCTTGAAAAAGTAACTGCACCCCTGCCGCTCCTTGTAACCGCTCAGCAAGGTTTAAATGAACCGAGGTATCCGGCGCTTGCGGGAATCATGAAAGCAAAGAAAAAGCCCCTGGAAGAACTTGAGCTTGATGATCTTGATCTCACAGATGAAGACGCTGCGGCGAAAACAAAAACGATTGAACGCTTCTTGCCGTCTAAAAAAAAATCTGGACGATTTCTGGATGGAGATGCAGGCAAACAAGCAAAACAACTGGCAGCTTTGCTAAGAAGCGACGCGAAAGTCATCTAACAAGGGGGATCAATATGGGGAGAAAAGTAGTGGTTTTAGGGGAAATAAGGGATGGATCAATTCGCAACGTAACCTTTGAAGCTATTGCAGCAGGGAAAATCATTGCAAATGGCGGAGAAGTAATTGGTTTACTCATTGGTGAAAGCGTTTACGAATATGGGGGAGAGATGATCAAATATGGAGCGGATCGCATCATTGCGATAGAACATGAGAAGCTCGTGTATTATACACCGGACGGCTATGCTCAAGCAATCGAAGTGATTATTGAAAAAGAAAAACCAGATGCCATTCTTACCGGACATACCTCAATCGGCAAGGATATTATGCCAAAAATTGCTGCTAAGCATGAGAAAGGATTGCTTTCTGACGTGATCGATCTCGAAGAAACTGGCGGGAATCTCGTATTTACCAGGCCGATTTATTCGGGAAAAGCCTTTGAACGAAAAATTGCATTAGATCAGCTTGTTTTGGCCACAATCAGGCCGAACAACATGTCTCCATTAGAACAGGATGAAAAACGAAAAGGTACGATTGAAAAAGTAGAAGTCGAGATAAAGGATGTAAGGACAAAGGTCCAAGCCATCGTCAAAAAAACCGCAGAAGGCGTGGATTTATCCGAGGCGAAAATCGTCGTTGCCGGCGGCAGGGGAGTCAAGAGCGCAGACGGATTTAAGCCTTTGCGGGAGCTCGCAGAAGTATTAGGAGCCGCTGTCGGTGCCTCTAGAGGAGCGTGTGACGCAGAGTATTGCGATTACTCTCTGCAAATTGGGCAAACCGGCAAGGTGGTTACCCCGGAGCTCTATATTGCCTGCGGGATATCGGGGGCAATCCAGCATCTGGCCGGCATGTCGAATAGCAAAGTGATTGTAGCGATTAATAAGGACCCGGACGCAGATATCTTCCGAGTCGCGGACTATGGAATCGTAGGCGACTTGTTTGAAATTGTTCCGCTGTTAACAGAAGAATTCAAACAGCTAAAAATCCATAAATAGTATGATGTTTTAAACGGAAAGCTTTGGTGTGAATATGCTGGAGAATGGGTATAGTATTACCAAGCAATTTAATAGCGTAACGATTACGGTTAATGCTATACTAAAATCCATAATTTAAATTGGAGGTATGAGTAAATGGCTATCGTAAAAGCTACTGACCAAAGCTTTTCAACAGAAACAAAAGAGGGAGTCGTTCTTGCAGACTTTTGGGCACCTTGGTGTGGACCTTGTAAAATGATCGCGCCTGTTCTTGAAGAACTTGATCAGGACTTGGGAGATAAATTAAAAATCGTAAAAGTCGATGTAGATGAAAACCAAGAAACAGCCGGCAAATATGGAGTGATGAGCATTCCAACGCTGCTTATCCTTAAAGACGGCGAAGTTGTTGAAACATCAGTTGGCTTTAAGCCAAAAGAGGCATTGCAAGAATTAGTAAACAAACATCTGTAAGAGTTTTTCAGGGCGATTCCAATAGGAGTCGCTTTTTCTATGCATTTTTCCAAACAAACATTCGGAAAAATGGTACACTACTCTTATTGGGGAGAGAAAGTCCCCTATTTCGCAAAGCAAGGAAGTGTTCTTCGTGAATCATAAAATAAAAGAGAAGCTCGCACTTCTTCCTGACCAGCCCGGCTGTTATTTAATGAAAGACAGGCAAGGGACCATTATTTATGTAGGAAAAGCAAAAATTTTAAAAAACAGAGTGCGCTCCTACTTTACAGGTTCCCATGATACAAAAACCCAGCGTCTCGTAAGCGAAATTACAGACTTTGAATATATTGTCACCTCCTCTAATATAGAAGCGCTCATTTTGGAAATGAACCTGATCAAAAAATACGATCCAAAATATAATGTCATGCTGAAGGATGACAAAACCTATCCTTTTATTAAAATAACCGCCGAGAAGCATCCTCGTCTGATCGTTACCCGCAATGTCAAAAAAGATAAAGGGCGTTACTTCGGCCCTTATCCAAACGTTTACGCGGCGAGAGAAACAAAGAAGCTGCTAGACCGGCTGTACCCGTTACGAAAATGCACCACGCTGCCTGATCGGGTCTGCCTTTACTATCATATGGGACAATGTCTCGCACCGTGTGTCTACGATGTAGAAGAAGAAACGAATAAAAAACTGGTCGATGAAATTACAAAATTTCTAAAGGGCGGCTTCAACCAAATAAAAAAAGAATTAGAAGGAAAAATGCACGAGGCTGCTGAAAACCTTGAATTTGAGCGGGCAAAGGAATTACGCGATCAGATCGCCCATATTGATTCCACGATGGAAAAACAAAAAATGGCGATGACGGACCAAGTCGACAGGGATGTATTTGCCTATGCATACGATAAAGGCTGGATGTGCGTTCAAGTCTTTTTCATCAGGCAAGGCAAGCTGATCGAACGGGATGTCAGCATGTTCCCAATGTACCGGGAAGCGGATGAAGAGTTTCTAACTTTTATCGGACAATTTTACAGCAAAAACAATCACTTTTTGCCGAAGGAAATTTTACTTCCGGATAGTGTAGATATTCAGCTGGTAGAACAGCTGTTAAATACGTCTGTCCTGCAGCCGAAAAAAGGAAAGAAGAAGGATCTGCTCATGCTTGCGCATAAAAATGCCAAACTGGCGCTAAAAGAAAAATTTTCATTGATCGAACGGGATGAAGAGAGAACAATCGGTGCCGTCGAAAAATTGGGCGAGGCGCTGAACATTTATACCCCGTTTCGAATTGAAGCCTTTGATAACTCAAATATTCAAGGAACCGATCCGGTATCGGCCATGATCGTGTTTTTGGATGGAAAACCGAATAAAAAAGAATATCGAAAATATAAAATTAAAACCGTCACAGGACCTGATGATTATGGTTCCATGAGAGAAGTCATCCGCAGAAGGTATACCCGAGTGTTAAAAGAGGAGCTTCCTCTGCCTGATTTAATCCTGATTGACGGCGGAAAAGGACAGATCAACGCAGCGGTTGATGTGCTTCAAAATGAGCTGGGCCTTGACGTTCCCGTAGCGGGATTGGTTAAGGACGACAAGCATCGAACATCAAACCTGATCATCGGTGATCCTCTGGAATTGATTCAACTGGATAGAAACAGCCAGGAATTTTATTTGCTTCAGCGCATTCAAGATGAAGTCCACCGGTTTGCGATTACCTTTCACCGGCAGCTTCGCGGAAAGTCTGCCTTTCAATCTGTGCTGGATAACATCTCAGGGATCGGCGAAAAGCGGAAAAAGCTGCTGATGAAAACATTCGGATCTGTCAAAAAAATGAGAGAAGCTACGATAAAAGACTTTCAAGATGCGGGCATCCCGCTAAAAACCGCAGAGCTTTTAGTGGATGAACTAAAAAAACAAAATTGATATTGGGCTGAAAGTTTGCTACAATGTGAGTGAATTTAATAGATCGTTTATGAAGATAGAGGTGCGAACTTCAAGAGTAAGCCTTTCGAGAATGGTGGATTCTAAGAAAAAGGCAGAAAGGGAAGGATCGCCGAAGTGAATTCTGTCCATCAACAGAATTTGCTGGCTTTGCATTTAAGAAATGCAGGGCTGTCAGGAAATGACTCCTGGAGGGCTATCTCATTGTCCGGACTTGTCACTAGTTTCGTAAAAGCAATGAGAGAATCTACTCTTATTGCTTTTTTTTCTGGCAAGAAAAGGCGTCGTCCCGAGTGCATTCCTTACATAACGGTCACTAATTAATCATAAGGGTGGTAGCAATGGGTCTTATCGTACAAAAATTCGGCGGAACCTCAGTCGGTTCAGCTGAAAAAATTCTGCATGTAGCAAACCGTGTCATTGAAGAAAAAAAGAAAGGTAACGATGTCGTCGTTGTCGTTTCTGCAATGGGCAAGTCAACTGATTTACTCGTCAATCTTGCCCGTGATATTACAAAGAGTCCATCACAAAGAGAAATGGATATGCTTCTATCAACAGGCGAGCAGGTGACAATCTCGCTATTAACAATGGCGCTTACTGAAAAAGGATATGATGCGATATCTTATACGGGCTGGCAAGCAGGCATTCAAACTGAAAGAGTACACGGCAATGCCCGAATCACAGATATCAAAACGGATAAAATAGACCAGCAGCTAAAAGAAGGAAAAATTATTGTAGTCGCAGGATTCCAAGGGATGTCTTCCGATTCTGAGATCACAACGCTTGGAAGGGGCGGATCAGACACAACTGCCGTCGCTCTGGCCGCAGCACTGAACGCTGAGAAATGCGATATATACACAGACGTCCCAGGTGTATTTACAACCGATCCCCGCGTCGTGAAATCAGCAAGAAAATTGGATGCCATTTCCTATGATGAGATGCTGGAACTGGCGAATTTGGGTGCCGGAGTCCTCCATCCAAGAGCCGTTGAATTTGCAAAAAACTATGAAATTCCGCTCGAAGTTCGGTCAAGCATGGAATCTGTACCAGGAACAAGAATAGAGGAGGCTGCTTCAATGGAAGAAAATTTAATTGTCAGAGGGATTGCTTTTGAAGATCAAATCACGAGAGTAACCATTACCGGTCTAACTACCGGCTTAACGACACTGTCCACTATTTTTACAACGCTTGCGAAACGCAGCATCAATGTCGATATCATTATTCAATCGGCGACAAGCGAAAACCATACATCGATTTCCTTCTCAGTAAAAACCGATGATTTAGAAAAAACAGTAGAAGTGCTCGAAGACTACAAGGATGCGCTGAAATTCAAAAAAATTGAAACGGAAAACAAGCTCGCGAAGGTATCAATCGTTGGTTCAGGGATGGTTTCAAACCCAGGAGTCGCCGCAGAAATGTTCGCCGTGTTAGCAAGAAAAAATATTCAAGTGAAAATGGTAAGCACATCAGAAATTAAAGTATCTACAGTGATCGATCAAGAGGATATGGTAAAAGCGGTCGAAGCATTGCACGACGCATTCGATCTCGCCAAGCAATCCTCCGCTGTGTTGTAGACACAGGCGATAATCGTTTGATTGGAGCTATTACTTGGTTGAATTGTGCAAAAAAGGATCAGGTCGGTGCAATTAAGTGGATAAGGGTGCAAAAAAGTAGCTGAACGGTGCAATTAAGTGGATAAGGGTGCAAAAAAGGATCTGGTTGGTGCAATTAATTGGCTAACGGTGCAAAAAAGACCGTGATCGGTGCAATTAATCGATAACCCGTACAAAATTGGTCCACTAAATCAATCGAACGATACACTAATAGATCTTGCCCGTTGACACAAAATATTTTACCGTGCCCTAAAAAAGAAAGCGTCCGGGAGAAAATTTCCCGGACCGCTTTTTTAATATCCACCTTCACTTTTTCATACGCGGTCCTTCAAATCCCATTTCACCGTCAGTTCCACTTTATCGGTTCGTTTTTTAATTTGTTCGTAGGATTCCGCTATATTGTTATTTAACATTTGAATTTGTTCCGCGATAAATCCTGCTTCCAATTGAAAATTTGGTTCTTTTTGATGTTTTAGTCGATTGGAAACAAGAGGGCCATCAAGCGTGAATTCTATTCTGTTCTTTTTTGCTTCAACTAGGACAAGGTTTCCCCATCCTGCTTCTTGAAAAAAAGCCGGGATATCATTCCATGAGTCAAGGGGGAATTTTCTGGCGATATTTTTGCCTGCCCAGTACATCATAGAGGGATATTCACTACCGAGTAAATCCGGTATTAATACTTCTTTGATTAGTTCATAGGCAAAAGCGGACACTTCCATTTCTTTGAATTTTTCGATTTTTGTTTCGTAATTACTCAAGATTGCATATCTCCCCTCTCACATGAGTTTATTATATCGTATATCAGCCATTTGATCATTCAGCTGCCTAATGATTCTCAAAAAATATTAAAATTATATCTTAATAAAATAAAAATGAAACTGAATTGATAGTATTTTTTAAAAAATAAATTATGTACGCGTTTTCTTGACGCTTTTTTAACATAGGAGTAAAATGAAATTGTCAAAAAAATCTTCAGTAAGTGCTTACATTTCCTGAAGAGAAAAATTTATTTTCAATTAATTCGTAGTTTTCAAACTAGGGGGTAAGACTATGGAGGGGAACAGAGAGTTTTTGTATCGAAGATTGCATTCCTTACTTGGTGTAATACCTGTGGGTGTGTTCTTGATACAGCACCTTGTGGTTAACAATTTCGCCACAAGAGGGCCCGAAGCATTTAATAATGCAGCCCATTTTATGGAGAATCTGCCGTTCAGATATGTGTTGGAGGCATGTATCATTTTTATTCCTTTGATCTATCATGCAGTATACGGGGTTTATATTGCATTTACGGCAAAAAACAATGCGAACCAATTTGGCTTTGCGAGAAATTGGTTATTTGTATTTCAGCGAATCTCCGGCATTATAACCTTAATTTTTGTCAGCTGGCACGTATGGCAGACTTATCTTGCCGCGCAATTATTCGGTGAGGAAGTCAATTTCAATATGATGGAGAATATCCTGAGCGATCCGTTCTTTCTAGGCTTTTATTTAGTCGGTGTCGTATCCACTATTTTTCATTTTTCTAACGGATTGTGGTCATTTGCTGTTACGTGGGGAATTACCGTTACTCCCCGTTCTCAACGAATCAGTACATACGTGACATTGGCAGTTTTTATAGCGCTTACTTATGTAGGAGTAAGCAGCATCTTTGCGTTTGTGTAATTAATAGATCACTAGAGGGAGAAGGGGTAGAGCATGAGCAATTCTAGTATAGTCATAGTCGGCGGCGGATTGGCCGGGTTAATGGCAACGATCAAAGCAGCTGAAGCAGGAACAAGAGTCAAGCTCTTTTCGATTGTTCCCGTCAAGCGTTCGCATTCTGTATGTGCACAGGGTGGAATTAACGGAGCAGTCAATACGAAAGGGGAAGGCGACTCTCCTTGGGAACATTTCGATGATACCGTATACGGCGGTGACTTTTTAGCGAACCAGCCTCCGGTAAAAGCGATGTGCGATGCAGCTCCCGCAATTATTCATTTGCTAGATCGCATGGGTGTGATGTTCAACCGGACACCGGAAGGCCTGCTTGATTTCCGCCGATTTGGCGGAACGCAGCATCACAGAACAGCGTATGCCGGAGCGACGACGGGGCAGCAGCTGCTATATGCACTTGATGAGCAGGTTCGCAGATACGAAGTGGCGGGACTTGTCACGAAATATGAAGGCTGGGAATTTCTCGGGGCAGTTTTGGACGAAGATAACGTCTGCCGCGGAATTTCAGCACAAAATTTAACGACGATGGAAATTGAAACGTTTCGTTCGGATGCTGTCATCATGGCAACAGGAGGACCGGGGATTATCTTTGGGAAATCGACAAACAGCATGATTAATACCGGATCTGCAGCATCTATCGTTTATCAGCAGGGCGCTTATTACGCGAATGGAGAATTTATTCAAATCCATCCGACGGCGATCCCCGGCGACGATAAGCTCAGATTAATGAGTGAATCAGCCCGGGGCGAAGGCGGAAGGGTGTGGACGTATAAAGACGGAAAACCTTGGTATTTCCTTGAAGAAAAATATCCGGCATACGGAAATCTCGTCCCCCGTGATATTGCAACAAGGGAAATCTTTGATGTCTGTGTCTCCCAAAAGCTCGGCATTAATGGGGAGAACATGGTTTATCTTGATCTCTCCCATAAAGACCCGAAAGAGCTTGATATCAAGCTGGGCGGAATTATCGAGATTTATGAGAAATTTATGGGTGATGATCCGCGCAAGCTGCCAATGAAAATATTCCCTGCTGTCCACTATTCAATGGGCGGACTTTGGGTCGATTACGATCAAATGACGAACATTCCAGGCCTATTTGCTTCCGGAGAATGTGATTATAGCATGCACGGCGGCAACCGTCTTGGCGCCAATTCTCTTCTTTCTGCGATATACGGAGGTATGGTGGCGGGGCCAAAAGCAGTTGAATACATCAATGGGCTCGAGAAGTCAGCTGAAGACCTTTCATCCTCGCTTTATGATTCGTTTAAAAAGCAGGAGGAAGAAAAATGGGAAGGCATTATGGGCATGGACGGCGAGGAGAATGCTTATGTGCTTCATAAAGAGCTGGGAGAATGGATGACTGATAACGTGACAGTCGTCCGCAACAATGACAACCTGTTAAAAACCGATGACAAGATTCAGGAATTAATGGAACGATACAAAAAAATCAACATCAACGATACGGTAAAATGGAGCAACCAAGGTGCGGTATTTACGCGTCAGCTAAACAACATGCTTCAGCTTTCCAGAGTAGTCACTCTTGGCGCCTATAACCGCAATGAGAGCCGGGGCGCGCATTACAAACCGGATTATCCGGATCGCAATGACGAAGAATGGCTGAAAACAACAATGGCGAAGCATGCAGGCGACAATGAAGCGCCGGAATTTTACTACGAAGATGTGGATGTTTCTCTTATCACTCCGCGTAAACGGGACTACTCCAAGAAGAAGGAGAGTAAAGTATGAGTGAAAATAAAACGATCCGATTTATTATCACACGACAAGACACTGCTGAGGGCAGTCCATATAAAGAAGAATTTGAAATCGAATATCGTCCGAATATGAACGTCATATCGGCGCTGATGGAAATTAGGAGAAATCCTGTAAATGTAAAAGGAGAAAAAACGGCTCCTATCACATGGGATATGAACTGCCTGGAAGAGGTTTGCGGCGCTTGTTCGATGGTCATCAACGGCAAACCGCGCCAATCGTGTACCGCTTTAATTGACCAGCTGGAGCAGCCGATCAGGCTCGAACCTATGAAAACTTTCCCAGTTGTTCGTGACTTACAGGTTGATCGCAGCCGCATGTTCGACTCATTGAAAAAGGTAAAGGCATGGATACCCATTGACGGCACCTATGATTTAGGACCCGGACCGAGAATGCCGGAAAAAAGACGGCAATGGGCGTACGAGCTATCAAAATGCATGACATGCGGAGTATGCCTGGAAGCTTGTCCAAACGTAAACGATCGGTCGAAATTCATGGGACCTGCACCTTTGTCACAGGTCAGGCTGTTTAATGCCCATCCAACCGGAGCAATGAACAAATCAGAGCGCTTGAATGCGATAATGGACGAAGGCGGCTTGGCCAGCTGCGGAAATTCGCAAAACTGCGTCCAATCGTGCCCGAAAGGCATTCCATTAACAACAAGCATTGCCGCTCTTAATCGCGACACCAGCCTGCAGGCATTCCGGAATTTCTTCGGAAGCGACAAAGCGGAATAAAGCTTGACACCTCTTCCATAATTGAAGAGGTGTTTTTATTCCAAAAAATTAGGTCATAACAATTGATGCTTTCTCCTTGATTCACGTCACCACCTTGATAGCAGTTACATATGATATCAGGACTATATCGAAACCCATTCGTTTCCGATCAGCTCTCACCTTAGCAAGGAGGGTAACAATACTTGAAGGAGAAAGAATATCAATCTAAGCCGCTACTAACGAAAAGAGAAAGAGAAGTGTTCGAGTTGCTCGTTCAAGACAAGACAACAAAGGAAATTGCAAGTGAGCTTTATATTAGTGAAAAGACCGTACGCAATCATATTTCTAATGCAATGCAGAAGTTGGGCGTGAAAGGTCGTTCACAAGCTGTTGTTGAGCTTCTTCGAATGGGTGAGCTAGAGCTCTAAATGATACCGGTAATCCTTCTGCAGCGTAGAAGGTGCCGGTTATTTCATTTTAGTGGAAAAAAATATTCATTATAGGTATAAACTCCCGGTAATCGCTGTCATTTTTTCTAATTTATCTTGCATTTTACTTAAAAAAGCTACAGAATAGGTGTAGCATAAATTAAATCGGTTTCAAGTGAGGTCATCGTAATGCATGATAGCAAATCGTTTGAGAACATAGCAGATATAGAAAAATCAATGCGCCACATCTCAGCCATCATTAAACAAAAAGGCAGAGAAATCCTTAATCAATATACAATCACTCCTCCTCAGTTTGTAGGTCTGCAATGGCTTTACGAATTTGGAGATATGACTATAGGCGAGCTTTCCACTAAAATGTATTTGGCCTGCAGCACAACGACAGATTTAGTAGACAGAATGGAAAAGAATAACCTTGTTGAAAGGGTAAAGGATCCATCCGACCGCCGGGTTGTCAGAATTCATCTGCAGCCGGAAGGGGAACGGATTATTCAAGAAGTAATCAAGAAAAGACAAGAATACTTACAAAGTATGCTATCTTCTTTCACAACGGAAGAAGTAGACATATTTGAAAGATCGCTCGTAAAGCTGCAGCAAGAAATGAAAAGAAAATGAGGCGGTTTTTTTGGATCAACCGATAGGGGTTATTGATTCAGGTGTAGGCGGATTAACGGTAGCAAGAGAAATGATCAGACAGCTGCCAAATGAAGAGATCATCTATCTCGGGGATACAAACAGGTGCCCGTACGGTCCCAGAAAAAAAGAAGAAGTCCTTGCTTACACGTGGGAAATGACCCAATACTTAGTCAAGAACTATAACATAAAGATGCTTGTGATCGCATGCAATACAGCAACAGCTATTGCACATGAACAAATTAGCAAATCTGTTGAAATTCCAGTGGTTGGCGTGATCGAGCCTGGTGCGAGAACAGCCATTAAAGTAACGAAAAACCTCAACATCGGAGTCATTGGCACAGAGAATACGATTAAAAGCGGAGCCTACGAAGAAGCGCTTCATTCGTTAAATAGCAAGCTAAAGGTGAAAAATGTCGCCTGTCCCATGCTCGTTCCGTTTGTCGAAAGCGGTATTTTTCTAGAGAAAACAGCTGATGAGGTTGTAAAAGCTTCTCTTTCGCCATTTAAACGCTCTGAAATTGACACGCTTATTTTAGGCTGCACACATTATCCCATTTTGAAGGAAACGATGCAAAAAGTGATGGGAGAAGCGGTTTCTATTATTTCTTCTGGAGATGAAACTGCAAGAGAAGTAAGTACGATTCTTTCGTATAAAGGTCTTCTTAATCAATCGAAGGCTCTTAAGGCGCACCAATTCTTCACGACGGGCGATCGCGACGGCTTCAAAAAAATTGCCTGCAGGTGGTTTGGCTATGAATTGGAGTTTGTTGAGAAAATCAGTTTAGAAGGCGCATTGCTAAAACCATAGAAATGGATCCGAATAAGCGGGTCCTTTTTTTTATTGAAAGAAAGGTCTAATTCAAAAATAGGCTCGTATACATAGTAGTACAAACTGCCTTAGGAGGGAAAAGTATGCTGAAAAAAAGGACCTTTGGAATGGCTGCTTCAGTATGTACTGCTATGCTGCTGCTTTCTGGATGCGGACTATTTCAATCTGATAATGCTTCGGAGGAAATCGATCCGCCGGAGCATGATATAACCTATGAGGACAACGCCGAGGAAATGGAACAGGCTAAGTCTGAAGAGACTGCCGAAAATGGCGGAGAAGCTTCAGAAGAGCAAGCTGAAATAGTAAAGACGGAAATCTATTTAATTGATAAGAATGGGTACGTCGTTCCGCAAACGCTGCCACTGCCAAAAAATGAAGGGATCGCCAAGAAGGCTCTTGAATATTTGGTAACCGGAGGACCGATCACTGAGCTCCTTCCAAACGGATTTAGGGCAGTGATACCACAAGACACAACCGTTAGTGTTGATATAAAGGATGGAACAGCGATTGCAGACTTTTCCAATGAATTTAAAAACTATCAGCCAGAGGACGAACAAAAAATCCTGCAATCGATCACATGGACACTGACCCAATTTCCTACTGTCGATAAAGTGAAAATTCGAATGAATGGGCATGATTTAAAAGAAATGCCAGTCGGCGGAACTCCTATTACCGAGGATTTGAGCAGAGAAGACGGGATTAACTTGGATACAGCAAGCGTCACGGATTTTACCGCGACAAGACCGCTCACCGTTTATTATATCGGTCAATCTGATGATGCAACCTATTATGTTCCTGTTACAGAAAGGGTGTCAAAATCTGAAACAAATGATATAAAAGCAGCGGTAGAGAAGTTGGCAGAAGGACCGGATGCCGGAAACAAAGGCCTCTTGTCTGAATTCTCAGGTGATCTTGAGCTTGCTAGTGACCCTACACTTACAGATGGTGACCTTACCCTTGACTTTAACGAAGAAATTTATGGAAGTGCTGACGAGGAAAAGAAAGTGATTTCAAGTCACGTGTTAAACAGTATCGTATTAACGATGACCGAGCAGCCCGATATAAAAAGCGTATCACTTATGGTCAATGGAAAAGCTGATCTGGAAACAGAAGAAGGTAACAAGCTTTCAAAGCCAGTGACAAGACCCGTACAAGTGAATACGACTGGTTTTTAACCATGAAATTTTGATATACTAATAAAAAAGAGGTAAGCGAATCCGCTGCCTCTTTCGTTATTTCATTTTTGTACGGAGGGAACTCATGAGAATTGATGGGAGAGAAGCGAATCAGCTTCGTCCAGTTTCACTTGATTTACATTTTATTAAACATCCGGAAGGCTCAGTCTTGATTTCTTGCGGAGAAACGAAAGTCATATGCAATGCATCGATCGAAGACCGCGTGCCTCCTTTTTTAAGAGGAGAAGGGAAAGGCTGGATCACCGCAGAATACAGCATGCTGCCCAGAGCAACGAACGAGCGGACCATTCGTGAATCTTCAAAAGGCAAGGTATCAGGCCGAACGATGGAAATTCAGCGATTGATAGGACGAGCCTTGCGTTCTGTAGTAGATCTTGAGCTTTTAGGAGAGCGGACCATATGGATCGATTGTGACGTCATTCAGGCGGATGGAGGCACAAGAACGGCGTCTATAACAGGAGCCTACGTTGCAATGGTCATTGCCATTTCCAAGTTAGTCGAAAGCAAGGGAATAAAAATGCCGGTCACTGATTATTTAGCCGCGATCTCCGTAGGGATTGGCAAAAACTCGGAACTTCTGTTAGATTTAAATTATCAAGAGGATTCGGACGCACAAGTTGACATGAACGTCGTTATGACGGGTACGGGAAAATTCGTAGAGCTTCAAGGCACAGGAGAAGAAGCAACCTTTTCACGTCAAGAGCTAAACTCATTACTGGATCTTGCCGAAAAAGGGATTCATGATCTAATCAACATCCAGAAAAAAGCACTAGGAGAACTGATCTCTGAAACAAAATAGAACTAAAAGGGATGATGAGATTGAAAGAAGTAATTATCGCCACGACCAATGCCGGAAAGCTGAAGGAATTCAAAGAAATGTTGGAGCCGATTGGCTATCATGTCAAATCTCTTGCAGATATTGGATATCGTCAAGAAATTGAAGAAACCGGCCATACGTTTGAAGAAAACGCGGTTTTAAAAGCAGAAACAATCTCAAAGCAATTTCATGAAATCGTAATTGCGGACGATTCCGGATTATCTGTCGATTATTTAGGCGGCAGCCCCGGCGTCTACTCTGCCCGCTATGCGGGAGAAATGAAGGATGACACAGCCAATCTGAATAAAGTGCTGAGAGAACTGGAAGGAATCGAAAAAGAAGACCGTTCCGCCCGTTTCCGATGTGCTCTCGCCGTAAGTATCCCCGGAGAAGAAACCAAAACGGTTGAGGGAGTCGTCGAAGGTTACATTGCGACAGAACCTGTGGGCGAAAACGGATTCGGTTATGATCCAATCTTTATTGTGAAGGACAAAACCAAAACAATGGCAGAGCTGACAAGCGAAGAAAAAAACAAAATCAGCCACAGAGCTGAGGCGCTGAAGAAGCTGTCTGCCTTACTAAGCTCATAGAAGGAGAGAGGGGGAGCCGGTTTGAACATACTCATCATTAGCGACAGCCACGGGGATGAAGAAATCCTCAAGATCATTTCCGAACGCCACAAAGACGATGTTGATCTAATGCTCCATTGCGGAGATTCTGAGCTCTCACCTACCCATCCTTACCTGAAGCCTTATTTAGTTGTCAAAGGGAACTGTGACTTTGAAAAAGGCTTTGAAAAGGAACGTGTGATGCCAATCGAGGATAAAAAACTCTATTTTACACACGGGCACCTGCACGGGATCAAAGAATCCTTAATGAAAATCAACTACCGGGCCCAGGAGCTCGGAGCGGATGTCATCTGCTTCGGCCACTCCCACAACCCGGGCAGTGAATTGTTTGACGGGCGCCTATTTATCAACCCCGGCAGTATCCTGCTTCCGAGAATGCGAAAAGAACGCAGCTACGCCATTCTTTCCTACAGAGAAAATTCAGCAGCCGTTCACTTCTATGACGAAAACGGACACGAAATTAAGGATTTAAGGAATAACTTTCAGCTGGAATAAAAAAAGGTGAGGAAGAATTTTCTTCCTCATTTCACTCATAAAAAATGAAAAATGTTATTGACTTTTGATTGCATTCTTAATATAATAAATCTTGTCGCTGATAATAAGCAGATGATACATACCAATCATGTCCCAGTAGCTCAGCAGGATAGAGCAACGGCCTTCTAAGCCGTCGGTCGGGAGTTCGAATCTCTCCTGGGACGTACCAAAATTAAGAGCCAAAATCCTTGATTTTATAAGGATTTTGGCTCTTTTGCTTTTTATTTATTCATCAACCTTATAGACTTTAAAAACAGCATTTGGGGCAGGATTGGGGCAGAAAATTTTTGCTTACTTTTGAGAATTAATTTTCTTATCAAAAAATGTGTCAAAATGAGTTGCAGATTTTTGGTAAGCCTCTTCCATTACATGACCGTAAATAGACATGGTTGTATCCAATTTCGTATGTCCTAGTCGTTCCTGAATAATTTTGGCATGTACACCTTCATTTATAAGATGAGTGGCAGATGTATGCCTTAGTGAATGGAACCGAATATGCTTGATTTTATGTCTAGTTGTGAATCGTTTCCACCATTGACTAATAGAGTCGGGGCGAAGTGGTTTTCCAAACTCATTTCCAAATAAAAATAAATGGTCTTCCCATTGCCATTGTGACCCGACTTTGAATTTTTCTTGTTTCCGAATATGGATCAATTTTTCTTGTTTCCGAATATGGATCAATTTTTTTATCATATTCATTATTTGTTCTGGTACAGAAATATGTCTTTGCCGTTCATTTTTAGTAGATTTTACAACGACACCTTTTCCTTTCACTTCTGTTATAGCTTGCTCAATATATATAGAACCTTTTTCAAAATTCATATGAATGTCTTCAAGTGCAGCTAATTCTCCTTCACGTGCACCTGTGACGAATGCAAGTGATACTAATACTTGCCACCTGAAGTCAACCTTTTCTAATTTTTCAAAGATGGTTTGAATTTCTTCTTTGGTGTATACTTCACTTTTTTTATTCCGAACTTTTGGCGTATTAACGGGATCAGCTGGATTTTCTTTAATCAGCTTCCATTCCGTTGCTCTAGCAAGTAAATTGTTGAATGCCTTATAACAATTATTAATTCTAGAAGAGGAAAGAGGCCCAGGTTTTCCATCCAATCGAGCGCCGGGGCCTTGTAACAGTGTTTTAAACTCCTCTTCGGAGGCTGCTTGTAACCGGCTAATTGTCCGAGCAAGAACTTCGTCAAAATCTCCATTAAAACTTATCGCTATCTCCGATGTGAGTTTGTAAGGACCGAATCGTTCTCGAAGATCCTCTCCGTGGACACAAACACAGAGTTCCTTAAGAAATGCCTGTTCGTAGTAATTCGCCGGATCAATCGTATAGTCGTAATTTGCAACTGCTATGCCTGCATCGCGAACCAAAGAGTGATAATTTCGAGACATTGCTTTAGTAAGCGTCTTTAACTCCGTCAACTCTTCGTCACTCAACGTACCATTGAACATAACTAAAAGGTCCAGATCCGACTTAACCGCCACTGCTTCACCTAGAACATTTCTTGATTTTAAGCATTTTGAAAGGTTATTAAAAGACACTTCACATACCTCAGGGGGGTAAAGTAATATATTGTTGAGGAGGTGAAGGTTGAAATCGATTAATGTTGTTGATCAGATGGTGAAAGAAAAAGTCACCATTCAGATAAAATGAAAAATAATTTAATAAAAAGATTACATTAAATTGAAGGACAAATAAGAAAAAAATCAAGGTACTGTAAAAAAGGAGGGTTTTTTTCATGCTGAAAAAACAGGTTATATTGTCTTTAATTGCAACTCTTTTCTTAGTACTTGGTGCCTGCGCCAACGCTAATGATGAAAACACAAAAAACAATGAACACGCAGAACATGAGGAAAAAACGGAAGATATGGAAGGAATGGATCATGATAACATGAACCATTCTAGCTCAGGTGAAGTTCCTGAAGGTTTAAAGGAAGCAGAAAATCCAACCTATAAAGTTGGAAGTCATGCAATTATCGAAACAGATCACATGGCAGGTATGAAGGGGGCTGAGGCAACGATTGTAGGTGCATATGATACGACCGTTTATACGATTTCATATACCCCGACAACTGGTGGAGAAAGAGTGGAAAATCATAAATGGGTGATTCATGAAGAGTTACAAGATGCTGGTGAGGCACCATTAAAGACTGGAACAAAAGTTAAAGTAAATGCAGATCATATGGAAGGTATGGACGGGGCCACTGCTGAAATTGATTCAGCCGAAAAAACGACTGTATATATGGTTGATTTCACTCCGACTAATGGTGGCGAAGAAGTGAAAAATCATAAATGGGTAACAGAAAGTGAGCTATCGGCTAAATAAAGTTTGAACAAATTACAACCTAGCACCTATCTTCAATAAAGATGGGATAGGTGCTTAAGCTAAAGAAACCCATAATTTGTAATACATTGAAAAGATTAACCTAGTACTCAAGACTTAACAATTGTTAAGGACAAAATTTAATGTCATTCAGATTATGTTTATCGAAAGTTTTATGGCCAAATGCCTATTTTTAAATTTTTTAAAAATATTACTTTACATACCTTAGGGGGGTATAGTAATATGTAATTAAGGAGGTGATCCAATGTCAGTTAATTTAGAAAGCCTTGATCATATGGTTGAAGTCGATGAATGCTGTTCATCAGATGGTGAAAGAAAAAGTCATCATTCAGATAAAGTGAAAAATAATTTAGTATCAAGATTAAATCGAATTGAAGGACAAATTCGTGGAATAAAAGGATTAATTGAAAAAGATACGTATTGTGATGATGTCATTACTCAAATATCTGCGACTCAATCTGCTATAAATAGTGTTGCTCGAATTTTACTTGAAGGACATATGAAGACATGTGTTCTAGAGAAAATACAAGAAGGAGATACGGAAATTTTAGATGAGGTAATGGTGACCATTCAAAAATTAATGAAAAAATAAAAAAGGAGACTATGCGATATGGAAAAAATAACTCTAAGTGTACAAGGTATGTCATGTGGCCATTGTGTCCAATCAATTGAAGGTAGTGTAGGGGAATTAACCGGAGTTTCTGCTGTTAATGTAAGCTTAGATTCAGGAACTGTTGATGTGGAATTTAATCCAAATGAAGTTACCCTTGATAAAATCAAAGAAACAATCGATGACCAAGGTTATGATGTCCAATAAAAATTATAGACGTGCTGATTAAAGGCACAATTTCTTTTAACTAATAATATACTATACCTATGTATAGTATTAAGAATAAAGTTGGGTTACTTTCGTGGTAGAAGATCAAGGTTATGAGGTGGGTGAGTTAATCGCCTAACGATCATAGCTGTCATTAAGGAACTGAAATAGCGTGCTGTCTCGGCGGCACGTTTTATTCCCAAAAATATATACCCCACCAGAGTATGTGGTGATAGGAGTGAAAGGTTATGAGTGATAAAAAAGAAACAACACTTCAGATAGCCGGTATGACATGTGCTGCTTGTGCAGTAAGAATAGAAAAAGGTCTAAAAAAAATAGATGGAGTAGAGGATGCGAACGTAAATTTCGCATTAGAAAAATCAAAAGTAACCTTTGATCCGTCTAAAACAAATGTACATCAATTTAATGAAAAAGTGCAATCTTTAGGATATAAAGTAATGAGTGAGAAAGTTGAATTTGATATAAGTGGCATGACGTGTGCTGCTTGTGCTAATAAAATTGAAAAACGTTTAAATAAGTTAAATGGCGTCCAAACCGCAACGGTAAACTTTGCTCTAGAATCTGCTCTTGTAGAATATAACCCTGATGAAGTGTCGGCTGCGGATATGAAGGAAGCCATCAAAAAATTGGGCTATCGTTTAGAACTAAAGAAAGAAGCTCAAGGTGAAAAGGTTGATCATAGACAAAAAGAAATTGAAAAGCAAAAAGGAAAATTTATTTTCTCTGCGATCTTATCCATCCCTTTACTTTGGGCGATGGTCAGTCATTTTGAATTTACTTCTTTTATTTGGCTGCCTGAGATGTTCATGAATCCTTGGGTTCAACTCGCGCTTGCAACTCCAGTTCAATTTTTAGTTGGCGGGCAATTTTACGTAGGTGCTTATAAAGCATTACGGAATAAAAGTGCAAACATGGATGTTTTGGTTGCGCTTGGCACCTCTGCAGCTTATTTCTACAGTATTTACTTAAGTATTATATCAATAGGCTCTGATGCACATATGGTCGAATTATATTTTGAAACAAGTGCTGTGTTAATCACTCTTATTATATTAGGTAAACTGTTCGAAGCAAAAGCAAAGGGACGCTCATCTGAAGCCATTAAGAAGCTTATGGGTTTACAGGCGAAAACGGCTACAGTGGTAAGAGACGGGGAAGAATTGACTATACCCATTGAAGAGGTAATCGCTGGTGATATCGTCTATGTGAAACCAGGTGAAAAGGTACCTGTAGATGGAGTGATCTTTGAAGGAAGATCTGCCCTTGATGAGTCAATGATTACAGGCGAAAGTATTCCTGTCGATAAAACAGTTGGAGAGGCAGTCATAGGATCCACGATAAATAAGAACGGATTTTTAAAGGTAAAAGCAACAAAGGTGGGAAAAGAAACGGCCTTAGCTCAAATCATCAAAGTAGTCGAAGAAGCTCAAGGATCAAAAGCACCAATTCAGCGTTTAGCCGATGTGATCTCAGGAATTTTTGTCCCAATCGTAGTTGGAATAGCCATTGTGACATTTCTAGTTTGGTACTTAGTTGTAAGTCCCGGAGAATTTGCAGTAGCTCTTGAAAAGTTAATTGCCGTACTAGTTATCGCATGTCCATGTGCACTAGGCCTAGCCACTCCTACTTCCATTATGGCAGGGTCTGGCCGAGCTGCTGAATATGGAATTTTGTTTAAAGGCGGAGAGCATCTTGAAACGACTCATAGATTGGATACCGTGATCCTTGATAAAACGGGAACTGTAACAAATGGAAAACCAACACTTACAGATGTTATTCTGTCAAACGGATCTGAAGAAATGGAATTTTTAAAGTTAGTCGGTGCAGCAGAAAGAAATTCCGAACATCCGTTAGCTGAGGCAATTGTCGAGGGCATTAAAGAAAAAGGTATTGAACTAGAAACGTCTGAACATTTCGAAGCGATTCCTGGCTTTGGAATCGAATCGAAAGTTGAAGGCAAATCCTTGCTTATCGGAACGCGCCGGCTTATGGAGAAAAACAACATTAACGTTGGAGACATAATGCCTACAATGGAAAACTTAGAAAAGCAAGGTAAGACCGCAATGCTAGTCGCAATTGATCTTCAATTTGCTGGATTGATTGCCGTTGCAGATACCATTAAAGAAACCTCTCAAAAAGCGATTGAAAGGTTAAAAAAGATGGGGCTTGAGGTTGTGATGATTACAGGAGATAACAAGCAGACAGCTCAAGCTATTGCAAATGAGGTCGGTATTGACCATGTGATCGCAGAAGTTCTGCCAGAAGGAAAGGCAGAGGAAGTGAAAAAGCTTCAAAAAGCAGGAAAGAAAGTGGCGATGGTCGGTGACGGTATTAACGATGCGCCAGCGTTAGCTACTGCAGATATTGGTATGGCAATCGGTACGGGTACTGATGTAGCCATGGAGGCTGCTGATATCACCTTAATCAGAGGAGACTTAAATAGTATTGCTGATGCCATCTTTATGAGTAAAATGACCATTCGAAATATCAAGCAAAATCTTTTTTGGGCCTTTGCTTATAATGCATTAGGCGTTCCGATTGCGGCACTAGGGTTTCTTGCCCCATGGCTTGCGGGAGTCGCAATGGCATTTAGTTCCGTTTCAGTTGTGTTAAATGCACTCAGATTACAAAGGATTAAGTTAAAAGGATAATCAATCTAATAAATTGAGAGGAATGTTTTTATGAAACAAAAAACGATTTTGACCTGGGGGATTTCAGCCATTGTTTATCTCGGGTTAGTCATTGGCGGATATACAGTATATGCAAGTGTGGATAGTAATAACGGTCACACAGATACCCACTCCGCAGAAACGGCTAAAGAAGAACATACCGGTGATCATGCTAGTCAAGAAAACGATGGTGCAGATTCAGAGCATTCCGATCATGGAGCTCATGAGGAAAGCCAAGTGGCCACAAACGTAAAATATGAAAATGGTTTAATTTCCATTAATCTAAAGGATAAAGACCAAAATGCACCTGAATTAGAGATCTCTCACGAAAAAATCATGCATCTGATCATTGTGAGTGCAGACCTGGAGGATTATTACCATTTACATCCTGAGGAAAATGGGAACGGTCTTTATACTCAGAAATTCAATCTACCTGAAAACTCTTATAAAGTGTTTATAGATATTAAACCAAAAAACCTTGCTTATGAGGTGAAACCGATCGAACTGAATGTAGGTAAAGGTCATGGGATCCATGAGGACAATTCGCTGAAGCCTGATACAAACTTAACAAAAACAATCAATGAAAAGACAGTTGAATTAACAACGACAGATCTAGGAATAAACAAAGATGTTACATTGCGTTTTGATACGAAAGGGAGTACTCCAGAACCCTATTTGGGAGCTTTAGGCCACGTTGTGATTTTGGATGAAAATGGTGAGAAATTTGTCCATGTGCACCCTGCATCAGAAGAAAAGACAATATTTGAAACAACATTTGATAAACCTGGGATCTACAAAGTGTGGGGAGAATTTAAATTTGATGGCAAAGTGGGCAGCTATCCATTTGTCATAGAGGTCAAATAAAACAGGAAGAACAGGGGGAATTTTTATGAACTTAGAGGGATTTAGCAAACATCTATTAATCTGCAACGGGGCAACATGCACGAGGAATGGAGCAGAAGAAGTCACGGAGACGATTAGAGAAGAAGTAAAAAAATTAGAGTTGCAAAATGAGATTCACACAACAAAAACATTATGTAATGGCCAATGCAAACATGGTCCAATTGTTGTTCTATATCCACATGGAACCTGGTATAAGAAAATGAATAAAGAAAAAAGTGAAGAACTTATTCGTCAATTAAAAGAAGAAAGAAGTGTTAATTTAGATTCTGAACTTTACTACCATGATGGTAAAACATTTAAGAATCATGAGAGTGAACGTTAACATCTAGCGTTTTTACGACTTAAATATACAATAGTACCCTTTTTTATGATCATATACTATAGGGGAGTATCGTATAATAAATTGAAAGGTTGGAATTGAGTGAAAAGATGTTGCTGTGAAAATGAAACAATCTTAAAAAATTAATGGAGGGATGGAAATGTCAAAAACAAAGTGGCATTTAAAAGGAGAATGGTTTGATGTCTGTAGCTGTAAACTTCCTTGTCCTTGTACATTTGCACAAGAGCCTACACATGGTGATTGTCTCTTTACTTTGGTATGGAAAGTTCATAAGGGGTATTACAATGACATACAATTGGATGATTTAGGGGTGGTTGCTCTTGGTGAATTTGCCGGAAATATGTGGATAGGCGATCCAAATGCGACGATGAAGTTGATGTTCTATATCGATGAGCGTGCTGATCAACAACAGCGTGAGGCCCTTGAACAGATTTTCACTGGTAAGGTAGGCGGCTGGGCCGGAGAATTTGGCAGTCTCATTGGAGAACTACGTGGAATTGAGTATGCACCAATCAAATTTGATGCTGCAGATGACTTAGCCTATTGGCGAGCCGAGATTCCAGGTAAGGTGTCTGTTGGTGCGGCAGCTTTAACTGGACCAACAGCAGATCCAAATCGTCGAGTTCAACTGCATAACCCACCTGGTTCTGAAACAGGTCCAGGACAAATTGCCACTTGGGGAGTCGTTAAAGACGATAAGGCCATTGGATTTGATTTTTCTCATGAATATAAAGGGAAATCCAGTAAGCATATCCCTTTTGACTGGAAAGTTGAATTTTGATGAATACAGAGATCAAACAATCGTTGATTGTTCGTTTGCTAAGTACACGGACAATCGGTAACATTCCACTAGCTGCGATTCTTTTGGGAATGACAATCATAGCGTGGATGATTACACTCGATCACTATGGAAAAATGGATAGTGGTCCTGGAATGGAGCTTGGTACATTGGGATGGTACGTTGGGATGTGGGTAACAATGACGGCAGCGATGATGTTGCCTTCTGTTACACCAATGGTATTGACATTTGCCAAAGTGTCAGCTAATCGTGCCCAAAGTCATCGGATACCGATTGTACCAACATGGATCTTTCTGATAGGATATTTAATTGCCTGGGTTGCATATGGTCTAATCGCTTATGGACTTTATTGGTTCATTGCTTCTTTAGACCTTTCTTTTCTGGCATGGGATCAACAAGGACCGATCGTTGCCGGTCTCACTGTGGTTTTAGGAGGTCTTTACCAAATTACTCCTCTTAAACAAGCGTGTTTACGTCATTGCCGAAATCCTCTTCACTATGTGATAAATGGGTGGCGTGGGGGCCGGATGGGTGCGATTCGAATGGGAGTTGAACATGGATTTCATTGTGTAGGTTGTTGCTGGGGGCTGATGGTCATTTTGTTTGCAGTCGGGATGATGAATCTGTTCTGGATGGGAATTATCACGCTACTTACCTTCCTTGAGAAGATCCTACCTACAGGTGAACGTTTTTCAAAGGTGATCGGGATAGGTCTAGTTTTATTGGGATTCTGGATAATGATAGATCCAGGTAGTGTGCCATTCTTTGTAGAACCGGATACGAGTTCTAATAGTCCCTCACATAGTAAGCATAGAGAATAGTTTGAATTGCACCAGACATTCCGTGTTTTTAAAAGGGGTTAGTATATTAAAAATTTTTTTACACAACCAAAAGAAACGAAGCAAATAAATGCTGTTAAAATAAGGGCTGACAACAAAAGGTATTTACCACTTTTGTTGTCAGCCCTTTAATAAGAGAAAATCTATTGTATGTAAGGTACTGGATTGACTGCGTTAGACTTTGCTCCGTTCCATAGCCCTTTGTGTAGTTCAAAGTGCAAATGCTGACCTTGTGAATCTCCCGTATTTCCCATTGTTCCAATTCTTTGACCCTGCTCTACACGATCACCCGTGCTTACTTGCCTAGAAGACATATGGGCATATACGGTTTGATAGGTTTGTCCATTAATGTTATGCGTGATAAAAACGACATTCCCATAGCTAGAAGAATATTGAGAGCTATAAACAGTACCTGCGGCAGCTGCATAAATCGGAACATCTGAACCAGCTTGAGCAATATCTACCCCAAAATGAGTAGTTCCCCATCGAGCTCCAAAGTTTGATGTTAATGTTCCTGGAGCTGGCCTGATAAATCCTGAAGTATTGGAATTCGTGGGTTCTGAAGCTTTTGTAACAGGTTCTTCGGAAACAGACGATTGAGAAGAAGGAATATTCGTAGTATCTTTTTCATTTGATTGCTGCTTTTTTTCTTCCAAAATTCTTTTTTCTTCTGATTGCTGCTTTGCTTCTTCCGCTTTTCTCTTTTCTTCAGCTATTCGCTTTTCTTCCTCTTCTTTTTCTTTTTGTTTTCTATACGCTTCTTCCGCTTTTATCGCTTCTTCCTGACGCTTTAAAATTTCCGCTTCGTTTTCAAGAGAACCGAGTTCATCTGCAGATTCTTTTTGATCTTTTTTTACTTTCTCTAGCAATTTATTTTTTCCCTTTTGCTGTTTCTCCAATTCGGTCTTTAATGACTCAAGCTCTGTAAGGTCATTTTTTAAGTTTTCTAGCTTGCTATTTAGTTCTGCTTCTTTTTGTTTAACAAGTTCTAAATCCTTTTTATGCGCTTCAAGCAGTTCTTTATCGGCATCTACAATAGTACTTACAGCATAAATGCGGCTTATAAAATCGGAAAAACTTTGAGCACCTAAAAGTACGTCTATGTAATTTACATTCCCACCGCTTTCCTGTAACGAGCGAGCCCGATCCTGCAGCAGTTTATTTCTTTTTTTAATTCTTTTATTGATTTCTTCTATTTCTTTCTTTAGTTTTTCAATGTCTTTATTGGTTAGTTCTATTTCTTTTTCCCTGCTTGTGATTGCAGTGTTAGTAGTTACAATTTTTGTATCAACTTTTTCCAAATCGGCGTTCAAGTTCTTTTCCTGTGATTCAAGAGTGGAACGGTTCCTTTCATTCTCTATTAACTTCGATTTATTCTCAGATAGTTTGTTCTGAATACCTTCTTTTTTCTTGTCTAAGTCTTCATAAGCTAATGCATGATTTTGGGATAATGGAATGATTAATCCGGAAGAACAAACAACAGTTGCTAAACTAATCGATAAAAACTTACGCTTCAAAAAAACTCCTCCTATAAAAAATCAAAGAATTTAAGGTATACAAAAAAATATTCAACTTTAAGCAATATTTCATTGACATCTAGGACATTAAGAAATGGGGTACTCCTGTAGGGTTTATATACTACTATTCTAATAATCTGTAACATCAGTTAAATATGTATATATAATTCTCCTAATAACCAATTTAAACTGGTAACACCACAATACTTTATAGTGCATTTTTTATGGAGTTGATGTTCTTAAATTTCTACATTTTTTCTTATTATACGTCATGAATCGATTCAAAGAATATTACGTTTTTATTTCAAAGTCGGAAGACGTCGTAATAGTTCGATTTAATTAAAATTTTTTAAAACCTCCTCAAAACGGAACCCTTAATCGTTAGGATAGTTTTTCTTTTTTATCTATCTCTAGTTCGAAGATGAAAAACAAAATGATCCTGATAAAGATTAGATCTTGAAATTGCATAAAAACAGAAGCCTAACAATTATGTAGGGATTCTTAATTTATGTTCAGCTACTTTCTTATTTCATCTTCTTATATTGGGGCAGAAATGGGGCAGGAATCGAGTAATAATCAATTATTTTGAGTGAATTTCATGTCATTTAAGGTTAAAGAACGTTGATACAAAAGGCTTTGTTATCAGCATTTATCCAACCACTCAAAGAAGATCACCGACCTTCTAAGCCGTCGGTCGGGAGTTCGAATCTCTCCTGGGACGTACCAAAAATAAGAGCCAGAATCCTTTTATATAAAGGTTTTGGCTTTTTTGTTTTTTAGTTATAAATTTATCCCAATTTCATTTTGAAAAAAAGCCCTCAAAAAGGGCTCTACAATATTTGTTGGGGTAATAGAAAATTAAGCATAAAAAATACACACAAACTCCAATATCATTTACACTTGAATTGTCCGGAAACAAGAGACTACTGAAATCTATCACTCACTCAATCACTTTTTTAATCGTAACCACTCAGTAAGTTCCATCTTTTCGAATGATTCATTTACATCTAACCTGAGTGGTGCAATAAGTTCTAATGAGTTCCCATCAGGATCATTAAAATAAATTGCAGCGTGAGCTTGGGGGTCATTATCTAATACCAACGGTTGTCTGGCTGGCTCAAATCCAAAGGCTTCACTTACATCAATATTTTTTAAATGTAACCATTCTTTTGCAGAAGAAATGTTTTCTAGATCCACTTGAAAAGCTATGTGACGAATTGAAGGGTGGTAGGGAAGATTCACTTCTTCAGATTCCCATAAACCAATCCAACTTTTCCCTTTTTTAATCCACATAAAAGATACATGTTCTCCTTTGTGTGCTAAAGCTAGGCCTAATTTTTTGTAAAACTCTATGGAAGCTTCCATATCACTGACTGGCAAATGTGCCTCATATAGCCCTTTAATCATTATAACCTCTCCTTTTTATAATTGAAGGATAACATGTTTAGCAGAAGCTTATGATGACCCTCAAGAAGTAAATTCATTACTCCTTTGGATGTAGACTGCGAAGTTCGTTGAAACAACAGTAAAGGAGTCATGGGGCACGGACAAGCAAAAGAGATATTATCTCGACAATGACATCATCAAGCAGTTTAATTGTAGATCGGACAGACACGCCATGCTTCTTCAATTTTGAATTGTTCTCCTGTAAGTTCCAATAAATCATTCTTAGGTTTTGCTACTTTTAATAATTCGGGAAAATTTTGTTCCGTATAGTTTTGATGATATACTTCGTTCTTCCACCCTGTTAAAACGAGAAAGTCATTTTTTTGTTTTTGGGAGCAGGCAAATATTCCCCCAAGCATCCCTTCCGATTTTTGCATTCCTATATTCCAAACATTTTTCTGCATATCAATAAAGTGATTAATTCTATGTTCTTTAACTTGTGTCAAGGCAACTCGCATATAATTACTTATTTTAAGAACATTAACAATACTATCTACTGACCCAGGAATCCTTAACTCTTCTTGATACAAACTTACATCTAAAGATTCATAGGTACTTTCTTGCCCTAAATTTACAAAGATTTGGTCATGTTGCTCTTCCATAAATTTCTGATAATCTGTTTGATTCTCCCAAAAAGAATAGATACAAGCTGTTAATGGTTGTTCTATACTCCAACCACCAATTTGACCTAAAAAACCTTTTCCCTTACTAAGTGATTTCCATTGCTTTTGATGTTCATAAAAAATTTCTTTTTGATTTTCTGTTACCTTGCAAGAAATTTTTTTTATAATCACTAACTAAAACCTCCTATTAATAGAGCAATTTCTTAAACAATCCTGCCAGTTAGTTGAACAACTTATATTGGATTACCGTATTTTATCATTCTAACTTAAGGATATAGGTATGGGCATTGACATTGTTTTTAAGATAATCTTCTTGGAGAATTCCATAAACAGCACAGTCCTTGTATTGACTTTTGGCATTGCGAATCATATGTCTGATGATTCCTTCTTGTTCCATCCCAACTTTACTTATAATTTTTCCGGAAGCTGGATTATCGAGGTTATGTGCTGCAGATATTTTGTGAATATTCATATGCCTAAATCCAAATTCCACAACCGCTCTTAATGCTTCAGTTCCATAGCCCTGATTCCACCATTTGTATCCGAGCGAATAACTTCCCTCACAGTTTTCAGTGGCAATGTCAAAATTATATAAATCGATTTCTCCAATTAGTTCACCGCTTGTTTTAAGTTCAATAGCCCAGTAACAAAATTCTTTACTGGCATATTCACTTACAATCTTAGCGGTCCTCTTCATCGTTTCCGAAACTGTCTTGTGTGCTCCTTTGATTCGATTGTCAGTTACACGTTCGTCTGAAAGCCAATGATCAAAAACGCTTTGAGCATCTGTGAGTTCAAACTTTCTAAGGATTAATCGGTCGGTTTCTATTTTAGGTGTTCCTGAATAGTTAATCATTCTGTCACCTTCCTAAAACTGAATTTTAAGGATAAAAAATTAGAAGAAAAAATAAATTAGCTTATCCTAAAGATAACAAACCCTTAGTTCAATAAGAATTAATATTGTAGTTGAAATTCTGAAGATTAAGATCTTCAATAATCGGGCGCATTTCTGAAGGAAGAATTGTGTCCTTTCTTTGTGAATAGGGCCATTTTTTTAATAAGCAAAAGACGGTTTATGTAGACTATTAAATTCTAGATCTGAATATCTTTCAATTACTGTATAATAATCGATAAGGAGTGATATTTGAATGATAGTACAGATGAAAAGACAAGAGTTCGATTCCTTAGCTGATGAAGCCCTGTTTAATGCCTGTTTTAAACCGTTGATTTTGGATTATAAAAGTAGAATGGCTAAAGAGAATAGCTCGATGGTAAAAGAACTTTTTTATAAAGAGCTATCCACTGGACAAAAAGCGTTGTTTGTTTTTCATATGTATTATGATCATGCAATTGAATCAAAGGCCGAGTTCTATTGGTGGAGTGCCTATTTTATGGCTCAACCCAAAATTTGGTCAGCAATCAAAACTGGATTACAGTATTTTAGGGAAGAGCCCATGTATATACTCCTAGAAGAAACTGAATTAGTTCTTAAAAGATATAATTGTCCTAATACTTTAGAGAAGTTTGCTGTTACACGTGAGGATCTAGACAGTAATAGGGAACCAAAATATACAGTTGGAAATTGGTGTTGTTTAAGAACGTGTCAGAGTGGACTGTGAGGAGTTTTACGACGAATTTGTTTTTAGGAACTACTCTGAACGACATAACTTTTCTTTTAGGAGGGAACAACATGGAAGTTTTTGTGAAATATTTAGCTGGTATCGATCACCCCGACAACCGCGGTCGAACAGAGGGAATTTTGGCGTGGGTTGCTAATAAATTCCCAAATTTGGAAGCGCAAATTAAGTGGAATACGCCAATGTTTTCCGATCACGGCACATTTATCATCGGCTTTTCCACAGCGAAGCATCATTTGAGCGTTTCACCCGAAGAAGTTGTCATTGCGCACTTTGCCGATGACATTGCACAAGCTGGGTACAGCGCTACCAAAGGCTTGTTTCGAATTCCCTGGAATGAGCCGGTAAATTACGAATTGCTTGAGAAAATGATTGAATTTAATATTCAGGATAAAGCAGACTGTTCAACTTTTTGGCGGGAATGATTCATGGTTGATGAATATTCAAGTAAAGCCTATAAGTCACTGAAAGAATTGAAGAAATTGAGAATTTTCATTTTTGCTGTCAGCTGATCGAAAAATTGAAGAGGGGTGTTCCTTGATGACAAATAGTAGAATGAATCCTAAGGTTGATGAATTTTTAAGTAAAGCTAAAAAGTGGAAGGAAGAATATGAGAAGTTGAGAAATATCGTTCTTGACTGTGAGCTCACCGAAGAATTTAAGTGGATGCATCCTTGTTACACGTTTGAGAAAAAAAACATAGTTTTAATACATGGATTTAAAGAATATTGTGCGCTTCTGTTTCACAAAGGTGCCTTGTTACAGGATACCCATGGGATTCTAATCCAACAAACGGAGAATGTACAGGCGGCGCGCCAGATTCGGTTCACAAATGTTCAAGAAATAGTTGAAATGGAAACAATCTTGAAAGCCTATATTTATGAAGCCATTGAAGTTGAAAAAGCCGGTTTGGAAGTGAATTATAAAAAGAATACAGAATTCATAATTCCTGAAGAACTTCAAAATAAATTCGATGAAATCCCTGCCTTGAAAACTGCTTTTGAAGCATTAACGCCGGGACGGCAAAGAGCATACATTCTTTATTTTTCGGGGCCCAAACAATCCAAAACTCGGGTGTCAAGGGTTGAAAAATGTATGCAGAAAATTCTCAATGGAAAGGGATTAAATGATTAGTATATTCGATGAGAAAATAAGTTAATCAAACTTTAAGAAATTACCTCAGTTTTGCGTTCATTCGAACTCCTTTTTGGATCGCAAGTAACACTCAATCAAATAATTTAAAATAAAAAAAACAAAAAAGTGCTCCTTAGAGTATAAGCAAGCTTACGCATACGTTTGCCGCGGACCGTATACATTAAAAAAATGACGACTGTGACTAGAAGCCCCTTCTTTACATAAGCAAAGCAAAGGTGCTCATCCAGTGATTTTGTGGTAGCAAAGCACCAAACGGTGAATAGACGGATCTCTAAGCAACCTGTTCTTTCTTTCAGTGTATGGATGTTTGGTGTTTTTTTCATATATTTCGGAAGTAGAAGAAAAAACTTTTCTTTGATAGCGATAAGCCAACTCTAAAATAATTCGTGTAATGTCCTCAATATTTCCTACCATAACTTTCAATTGATCATCAACCGTATTTTTTACACCTAACATACAGCTGCCATTTGATAGATCATATCACTATTTCGTATAAGTTAATCCATGAGCTCTCTGTTAAGCACCGATCCTTCATGATAGGTGAAACATGGAGGCTTCATTACATCCTGTAAATACTCTTTCGTTTTCCGTCAGATCAGTTAACGACAATATCAACGGTATACCCCTTCTCTAGTAAATGTTCTGTAAGGTGGGAACCTATAAATCCTGCTCCACCTGTAATTTATTCAACCTCATACAGCCCACTCTCCTTTTTACACAGAGTCATTTAAAGTTGGAAGAAATAAATTTCTTTTATCGATGATATAAGAAGCAGAAGAATAAATCTTTTCATATGGAAGATCACTGTGATCCGTTAAAACCACGGCGATATCGTATTGAGAAGAGGAGAGGGACTCTTCATCAATTGAATGATATGGTTTTGAATCAATAAAAATAGAAGGAACATGAGGGTCATAAAAATCGACGTGAAATCCATCTGCCTGTAAAAGTTTTATAATAGGGAGAGCAGCTGATTCTCGAACATCATTTACGTCTTTTTTATAAGCCACACCAACTAGAAGAACTGAAGGAGATTGATGTATTGTCTTGGATGATAGGCTGCCTTTTATTTTATTTGTGACATAAGTGGGCATCATTTTATTAATTTCGTCTGAGAGCTTAATGAATGGCGTTTCATGCTCGTACTCTTTTGCTTTCCATGCAAGATACAAAGGATCGACTGGAATGCAATGGCCGCCAATTCCCGCACTAGGAGTGTAGCGGGTAAATCCGTATGGTTTTGTGCTGGCTGCATCGATCACTTCGTGTATATCAATATTCATTTTCTCACAAAGTATTGCAAAATCATTAATAAAGGAGATATTTATGAAGCGTTGCGAATTCTCAAGCAATTTTGTCATCTCCGCGGTTCGTGTCGAGGATACTTCAAACACGTCATCAAATACGCTTTGATAGATTTGGCTAGCTTTTTCCAAGCACTTTGGTGTCATCCCTCCTACAACCTTTGGAATTTTATTTAGTGGGACATCGCTGCCGGGATTAATCCGTTCAGGAGAGTATGCGAGATAAAAATCTTTTCCGACTTGGAAGCCCTTTTCTATAAGTTTAGGAAGTAGAAGTTCTTCCGTTGTACCTGGATACGTTGTGCTTTCCAAAGAGATCAACTGATGGTGTTTCAAGTACGGCAAAATGTTAGCAATTGCCTGTTTGATATAGGAAAGTTCAGGTTCACCTTTATTTGTTAACGGAGTTGGAACACAAATGAGAATAGCTTCAGCGCTAGTCACACCTTTTCCTGTATCATGAAGATGAAAACGTTTTTCATTAATACATTGCTTTAAATAGTCATTGTCGACATCTTGGTTTTGGACTGAACCTTGAGCGATATTTTTAAGTTTCTCTTTGTTTACATCTATACCATGCAATGTATAGCCTTTTTTCAGGAATAGTTGACATAATGGCAGCCCTACAAAGCCTAAACCAATAACTGCGATAGATTGAGGTTGGCTAGCTTTCATTTTTGGTCCTCCTTTATTGTTGCATAAAATAACTTATGAAGGAGAAAACATACGGTGTAGACACTTGTGCTCAATTAATAGAAAAATATTTGATTCGTATATATATCTGCAAGATCTAATTGCTAGAATCATAGATCTCCTATCCGTTTGTTAAAAGCAACCCTCCACGATCAATGGATCATGATTCGATTTATTAAATTAAAAATGATGATAATTACTTTGTTCTAGAGCTATGTCTACAATGTTCAATTCTTCTTTCATCAACTAATCCTCCCTAGTTATGGAGAATAGTTTAGCCTGTGTATAACAGATTACATTTTGATATTTTCTTTAAGCAAAAAAGTAATTTTCAATTTAACCCCTATAAGAAATCTTCATTTTGCCTATTTATTTGCCGCTTCTGTATGCCTTTCTCTAACCGATAAGACAAATGTGTAAATTTTTATATAGTTGATGAGTTTATCCATGCAAATAATTGATAGGGACATATTTATAATGAACGAACAATCTTAAAAGTTTATTTTCTTTCAAATTAAAGTTATCTGACTATTAGCTCTTTTTTGTGGAATTTTAATTACTTTAAACAAAAGGAATGATATAAAATGGCCAAGTGGGGGAGCTTCTCACGCAGAAGGATCAGGAACTACGGCAAGTGGATCTAATTCACATGCAGAAGGCGGCTTCACAACGGCAAGTGGTGATTCTTCACATGCTGAAGGTAGCTTCACATCCGCAAATAGGGAGGCTTCCCATGCCGAAGGTTCCAATAATACAACAGCAAATGGATTTGCTTCGCATGCAGAGGGAATATCAACAAGTACAGGTATAAATGCAAATGGTGCCCATGCCGAAGGGGTTTCGACTAACTCTTTAGCTCAGGGGAGTCATGCCGAAGGATCAGGAACAACAGCAAGTGGGGAATCTTCACACGCCGAAGGAAACGGTACAACCGCAAGTGGAAACTCTTCACACGCTGAAGGATCAGGTACAATGGCCAATGGGGAGTTATCTCATTCTGAAGGTCTCCTTACCTCAACAAATGGCTTTGAAGGAGCCCATATTATGGGACGAAATGGAGCCGTTAACAATCTAAATGGCGATCCAACTTATTCTTGGAATGTTGCCTTTGGAGCTGTTCCGTATGATCTAACTGGACTTATTGGAAAACTTTTAAATAATGGTAATATGTTTATCGATGGAATATATGGTAGTCCAGCCGCCGATTATGCTGAAATGTTTGAAACTGTAGATGCAAAAACGATTGATGTAGGATATTTTGTGACAACAATTGGTCATAAAGTTCAAAAAGCAACTGCTAGTGATTCATATATTCTGGGTATTACTAGTGCTACTCCAAGTCTTCTTGGAAATAGTGCCGGGTTACGCTGGCAAGGAAAATATCTTACTGATGAATGGGGACGAAAAAAATATCATGAAGTGACCGTTCCAGCTGAAAAAGATAGTGAAGGAAATGTTCTTATTCCAGAAAGAATAGAAATACGGCCAATGCTTAATCCAGAATGGAATCCTGATGAAGAATATATCCCTCGTGTAAGACGGCCGGAATGGGTGGCTGTTGGGTTAATCGGTCAAGTACTCGTTCGAGATGATGGCACTTGTGAAGTTGATGGCTATTGCAGGCCAAATGATGAGGGAATCGCGACAAAATCAGTGCAAGGATATCGTGTACTGAAGCGTACAGGAACAAATCAAGTATTAGTGTTGCTTAAATAGAACTTATTATAAATATTCTCGAATTAACTTTCATGATTTGTAGTGAATCTGTTAAATATGAGTGTGATTTAATTGTGTAAGTGTAAGAACGTACGACTCTTGCTTCCTAATTTAGTTTACACTCCCGGGTTGTTAGTGTTTCGTTGCCTTGGGATATTGATTTATTTTAGGTAATTTTCATGTCATTCAAGGTTAAAAGCCTTGATATAAAACGCTTTGTTATAAGCATTTACCCAACGCTTGCAATAAGATCACTCTCCTTCTAAGCCGCCGGTCGGGAGTTCGAATCTCATCCAATAATAAGAGTCAAAATCCTTGGAATATAAGGGTTTTGGCTCTTATTTTTTAGATGATAAATCAGGCCCAAATTCTCAGGAAAGTACCCTTCGGGATAGTTGAGGAAGCTGCCAATATAATGTCCCAGCTTCAAATTCGTTGACTTCCTATTGTGGAAAATGACAAATTAGTCGGCATTGTCTCGCTAGGTGATTTAGCTGTAGCTGTAAGTAATCAGTCGAACAAAAAAGTCGGAGCAGCCCTTGAAAATATTCCGGTTCCAGCTGAACCTAACAAATAAAGGGTTTGTTAAATAAATTGTGTAAGTTCAAACTTACTCAAGATATTTTAAAAAAGCCTATCTTTTAATTTTTCTAGAGAAGATGATTAAACCCGCATCTGGGAAACCAGGCATACTTCTGCTTGTCATATACCAAAACTTAAACTAGATTTAAACTTGAGGTCACCTCGACTTTCCTTTTGCTGAGTACAATGGTTTTGAGGTGATTTTATTATGAATGTTAAACGAATGATTGGACTGGATATAAAAAGGAGGATATAACAAAGGTGAAATTAAAAAAGATTTTCATGTCTTTAGTTCTAGCTTTCATTCCTGCCGCCTCAACCGATCATCCCAAGTCCATTCGCTCCCCAGGGCCAGGTGTCACTGTGATCGGGGTCCTGATGGCTCTGTGGTGCATCGCGTTTGCGGTGGTCAATATCGTCTTCGAGGTCACAGACCATTTCGCCGGGGGTCCACTTGCCGAGTACACGGCCGGCATCACGGTGATGAACTGGCTTGTCGTTGGCTTTAAGGCATTGGGCGCGGCTGTGGCGTTGTTGTCGATTGCAAACATCCCGAAACTCCACCTACCTGCCCTCATGACCGTGTTATAAAGCGTCTCTTCAAATTTATCTGGATTCAATCCAAAAGAAAGGGCAGCATTCCCCTGATTGTCGGTATCAATGATTAGCACTTTTCCCATCTGCGAATAAACTCCGGCTAAATTGGTGGTAATAGATGGGATCTTTTTTCAGGGTCCATTTTCTTGTTTATAAAGTATATTAATCCAGCCCCCCCCCTAAAGCTACTACTCCAACCAGGCCAGAAATCATTGAATACGCTCAGTGGAGAGATAAAGTGTTTATCCTAAGTATCAATGAAGCAGTTAATGTGATGCTTTCTCCGATTCACATACCTTCCCAGGTTTCGAAAAATAGGAAGGGGAGAGACGTACCGATTACAAGGGAAGTAGCAAAGTTTTTGCAGGAACTTCACAGAGAAGTGTTTAGTAATTTTGATGAATGTGAACATGTAATTTACAAATGGGTATGGGGAAGCATTAGTTGGAGCTTTTAGGCACTGTCTCAACCACATAAAGATAAAAAGCTTCATCCGTACATGTTCCCGCAAACATTTTGTAGGAACTTCATCTTCAACGGTGGAGATATTTAGGCTTCAAACGATTTGTTGATATGCAAATATCAGCCGGTTCCAAAAAAATGTCCAGCTATTTTTCTTCATGCTTGTTTTCATAGTCATAATATAACTCTCTGGCCTGTTCTGAGTTTGTTCCATTGAGATAGGCTTTTATCGTTTCTGGATTTTTTATTAAAAACCAGTCTCCGTATCGATCAAATTTTCTCGAGGATGTGATCATGGCAAAGGGAATCGTTCCGTATCGTTTCTTATTTTTCTTTCCCCATTTTTCTAACCGGCTGGCAAAGTCAGCGTCTACAGCCATAAAACGTTCTTCATTAAATCCATTAATTGCTTCAAAATCCTTGCGATAACACCAGAAAATGCCTACTGATTTCGTTCCGTATTTTAAAACTATCGGAATGGCCAAAGCCATGGTCGATACTATGATTCCTAATGAGGTTCTATCAAAAACTCCACTAACCCCCCCGCCGATATACCTTCCTGATGATAGGTATTTGTCTGCTTTATACAGCATATGCGGAGCCATTCTTGAATCAGCATCTATTGTAACTAATATATCTCCTCTTGCAATCCTTGCACCGGCATTCCGAATTTTTGATAGATTTTTATCATTATTTTTTATTGTAATGCAATTATAAGATTTTGCAATTTCTTCGGTTTGGTCTGTACATCGATTCAGGACTACAATGATTTCTACTTGCCCTTCACAGCGTTTAGCTGCCTCCAAGATTGAGTCCAAGCATTTCCCAATGTATTCTTCTTCGTTGTGCGCAGGAATGATAACAGAAAATTTTACATTCTCTGTAGTTGGCTGCTTCATCTCGTTCATGAATTATTCCTCCTTTGTATATAATTGTTTGTCCTTTACAAATTATGATAGAGCGCTTGAGTGTGATTGGATTTTTTACTTGGTAAAGAAAAGATGATAATAGTAACCATTACATAACCATGACTTATAATCTGGGAATCCATATGTAATTGTTTTATCTTTTTTGTCACCTTCTTCATATGTATGTTTTATTTGCTCTTCACTTACCATTGATTTAACCCAAAAAAATTTACAAAAAAGGCTGATATACATCAATCACTCTGTTATTTCTAATCTTGAGAATCTAGATATATCAGTCTTTTTTCGAAAAGTATGTCCCAGTGCATTGATAACAGCAATGCATTTTCACCCGCACATGTTCTGGCTATCGTATTACAAGGAGTTCATTTTTAACGATGGAAATATATTTAGCTTAGAATATAGATCATGCAGATATCAGCTATTTTAAATAATGTCTAGCTAGAAATCCGTTTCGTACTCTTCTTAAAAGGTTGATTAATTTTTATAATCATAATAGTACTCTTTGGCTAGCGCTGAGTCAGTTCCTTTGAGATAGGCTTCTCTCAATTTCGGGTTTTCCATCAAATACCAATCCCCGTATCGATCAAACTTTCTCGAGGATGTGATCATGCCAAAATGAATCGTACCGTATCGTTTATTACGTTTCTCTCCCAATTTTTCTAACCGGAGGGCAAAGTCAATGTCTTCTCCCATAAAAATCTTTTCGTTAAACCCATTAATAGCTTCGAAATCCTTGCGATAACACCAGAAAATGCCTACTGATTTCGTTCCGTATTTTAAATAGACTGGAATGGCTAAAGATAGGAAAGATACTGTGATTCCTAATGACCTTCTATCGAAAGTTCCGCTAACACCTCCGCCGATATACCTTCCTGACGATAGATACTTGTCTGCTTTATCCAGCATTTTCGGGGTCATTCTTGTATCAGCATCTATCGTAACTAATATTTCTCCTCTTGCGATCTTTGCACCGGCATTCCGAATTTTTGAAAGATTTTTATCATTATTTTTTATTGTAATGCAATTATAAGACTTTGCAATTTTTTCAGTTTTGTCTGTACATCGATTCAGGACTACAATGATCTCTACTTTCCCTTCACAGCGTTTAGCTGCCTCCAAGATCGAGTCTAAGCATTTACCAATATATTTTTCTTCATTGTGTGCAGGAATAATAATAGAGAATTTCACTTTCTCTCTAGTTGACTGCTTCATCTTCATGAAGTATTCCTCCTTTACATAAAAATGTTTGTCCTTTACAAATTATGATAGAGCGTTTGAGTATGATTGGATTTTTTTCTTGGTAAAGAAAAGATAATAAGAGTATCCATTACTAATGTAATTTAGAAACATCATTATTAATTGTTTGATCCTTCTTAATAAAAAGCTTTGTTGCAAAATAAGTATTAAAAAAAGTTACAAATGACGTAGAAAGTGCCGAATATTCCACTTCTCTGTCTTAAAACCATTTTGATGAAACTCTGGAACCGTTAAAAAAGAATAATTATTTTTTAAAAGATATTCGATAATAGATGGCAATGCAGATACCGTATTATTCCTTGGGCCGCAAAATTGATCACCATCGTGAAGCAGAATAATATTATTTCTTTTGAGACTTACATTGACATACAGAGATAAAATATCAGAATCCATATTCTTCAACCAATCCCAACTAGATACATTCCATAAAACTGGCGTCATTCCCAATTTTTTTAGTTCGGCTGAAGTTCGATTATTGATTCGTCCAAAGGGAGGACGAAATAAATCAGGAGTAATATTAATTATTTGCTGAATCTGATGATTTGTAGAATGAACTTCTTCCTGAAGCTCATTGTTTGACAGATTGGTAATTTTCGGATGACTCCATGTATGATTGCCGATCACGTGCCCTTCTGCGTGGATCCGCCTGACTATATCCGGGAATTTTTGTGCTTCTGATCCAACTATGAAGAATGTTGCCCTTGCTTGATATGTTTTAAGAATATCCAGGATGTTAACAGTGTAAGCCGAAGGTCCATCATCAAAAGTGAGGCAGACAAAGCGGGGGGATTGTTCGTTCATACCCTACAGCCCTTTCTAAGGGGATTTTTTTCTTTTACTTTTTTTGTTTACCAATTTGCTTAACCATTCTCTTTGCTATATTCATATGAGGATAATGCATAAATGCTTGTTCAGATGCCTGTAGTCTTGGAAGAATGCGATTATTTCAAAAGGTTCTTTTTTATCTGCTTATCTCGATGAACTTAAGTGCTACCAGTACGCTTAATGGGAAAATTCATTTAAAAATGATAATTAAGTTGATTAATTGAGTTGGATATTATTAACTAAAGAATGGAGATAACTAAAGCTAATGCTTTGGGGAGGAGTGAGTTATTGATGGATAGATTTCCTATCATAGAAACAGAACGATTAATTTTAAAAGAAGTGTCATTTGAGGATGCTAATGATATGTTTAAATACCTATCTGATAAAGACGTTGTGAAACATATGGGGTTAGAACCATACGAATCACCTGATGATGTCTTGGGTGAAATAAGGTGGTATAAATCAATATTGGAAGAAGGTACAGGAATTAGGTGGGGGATTACACAGAAAAATTCTGGTGCAGTTATAGGTAGTTGTGGCTTTCTTAATATGCGCCCCAGACATTATCGAGCTGAAGTAGGATTTGAATTAAGTAAAAGTTATTGGGGGCAAGGAATAGCTGGTGAAGCCTTAAAAGCTGTTATTAAATTTGGTTTTCAATACTTTGAACTGGAAAGAATTGAGGCTCTAATTGAACCTGCGAATTTATCATCACAAAGATTAGTCGAAAAGCAGGGGTTTAAAAGAGAAGGTTTATTAAGGCATTATGAATATACATGTGGTAAATTTGATGATTTATATATGTATTCAATTATTAAAGGAGACCTCAAACTGATTTAATTAGGCGGGAGAGGAATTTGTTTTTATAACACAGTTTTTGTTTGAGTGTAGTCATTGTGAAACGAAAAAATGCATGTAATAATCATGGTTCTTGATGAAGGTGTATCTCGAAAAACAGGTTGTTTTAAGGCTGACGGTTTCCGGTACCACGTCTTGCCGGGGGTTCGCATCCTTCCGAGCGCGTCCTAAAAGTCACTCATAGCAAGGGGTTAAGCGATATGTATCCCTTGCTTTTTTTGTGTGGAAAAATCCAGATTGTAAACATTCTGCGATACTTTAGTATACTAGGTATTTTACCTTTTTCTTATATACGGGTAAGAATCATTGGAAATTCATTTATTTTGGAAGTTAACGATCGTAAAAGGCTTTGTTATGTTCCTTATATCCAATCTTTCCAAAAAGATCGTACACTTTCTAAACCGTCAATCGGAGTTTCTCTCCTAGGACGTTTTTTCTTATGCTGTTTAATAATTATAATGATTAAATTCTATGTTATAGTTGAAGAGGAAAGTTTTAGGAGTGGAGGGTTGAATAATGAATAAATTAATACTTATTATAGGCTTAGCGCTATTTCTTTTAGGGATTTACATTTCTGAATGGACTCTGTTTGGAGTCGTGATCGGTATTGCCGGAGGTTTTTTAATGGGATTAAGCAGTCTTATATTTGGATTTAAGAGAAAATAAGCATACACTTGAACCTCTTAACTAGCAATAGTGAAAACTCGAAAAAAATTAGTGATTGATGAAGTATTAGTCTCATATTACAAATATACATATTCATACAAAAAAAGCACCCTACAAGCAGACAGTGTTAGTGTTTACTCTATAGGGTACATTTTACTTTTTCGCTCTCTTATAATATGTTGTCTATTTTTCGATTATTTGACCCCGAATCTCACTTATTTTCGCTGTCCTTGTAAGTAGCCGCTTTCAATTTACTTTATAGCATGCATCCAATTTACGCCTGTGGTTCTACAACATTATTAGCACTTAGAAAAATGTCTAATAGAGACACATTTTCCAATGTATTTAACTGTTTCACACCTAATACGTTAATAAAATTGTTGTTATCCTTTTTAAATAAGGGGCTATTATTAACGTCAAATGTGAATTGAGCCGATGGAGATGAGTAATCCAAGTATGAAACCATAATTTTTTTCACCTCTTTACCTGAGCAATAAAACTTTATAAGCATTTTATGTACTTCTAATTTGTTTGGTGATCGGAATTATTAGAATAAATTTGTCTAGATTTTCATTCCACACATAAAATCCATTTCTATACCCCATATAAAAAATTCCTCATATAAAAAGGGCTTTCAACTATCTCACCGTTTTGTATTCAAAGATGTAAAGCGGAAAATATTGAGCAGATATGATGGAAGTAATTATATGAGGATCAAAGAGAGATTAAACTCTTCATTTATTTATTAAAAGAAAGAATTCGAAGTTTTCCATACTGTTTTAAATCGGTGTTTAACATTTGTAACCGATTGAAAGCTTTTTGATTCAAGATCAATCAGTCCGAATATATTTGACCAATCAGTACGGAATTGGTATTGTAAGTTCATACCCCTCTGACTTTTCACTATAGAGGTATACTCTGCCAAAGAAAGCGAGGAATCTGAATGAGTACCATTTCTTCCGAACAGGCCGAAGAAATCATGCAACTTTTCACAGACCGTTTTATTCGCAAGGATTATGAAGCTATGCTCGATTTGTTTGATGAGGAAGTAATTTTTGAATTTCCTTATGCTCCTAAACCGTACCCAAAACAATTGGAAGGCAAAGCAGCTCTGAAGCAGCACCTTGACTTGCTGGAAAATGTACTTGTGATTACTTCTTTTACGACACCTATTGTTCATGTGTCGGCTGACTCCCCGGTGTTCTTTACACAGTTTGAAGCAAGCGGTACCATCCTGGCGGAGGGTAAACCTTATGAACAGCAATATATTTCTGTAGTAGAGGTTAAAGACGGCAAGATTGTCCGGTATCAGGACTACTGGAATCCGTTAGCACTTTGATGTAGCTATTTGATTGATTATAAGGAGCTGTTCTCATGCATACCGAAACATCAACTCGCATCCTGCTCACCGGGGGACAAGGGAAAACTTCCTCCCGTATCGCGCAACTTCTAATAAGGCAAGGCTATCTCATCCGAAGTGCCGGACGTAGCGTATCTAAAATGGACGGTGCACGGGCTGACCATGTACTCTTTGACTGGTATGATGATGACGCCAACCACGAAATGGCTTTGCAAGGTATTAGCGCAATTTATCTTGTTGCGCCGACGGATATGCATCCCGAAGAAGTCATGATTCCCTTCATTCGTAGAGCACTCGACGCTTCCATTCGCCGATTCGTTCTGCTATCCAGCGCATCGATTTCGGAGCATGGACCAGTTTTCGGCTCCGTTCATCAGTACCTGCAAGAGCACGCGCCTGAATGGGCCGTGCTGCGTCCTTCTTATTTCATGCAGAATTTCACCGAAGGCGGACACGGACATACTTTGCGTCAGCGAGGGCAAATCTTTACCGCTACCGGTGACGGCAAAGTGGGATTCGTAGATGCAGAAGATATTGCCGAGGTCGGCTTTCATGCGTTAACTGATAAAGTACCGCACAACAGGGAGCATATTATTACTGGTCCTCAATCACTCAGTTATGCTGAAGCAGCCGCATTGATCCACAAGCTTACCGGCCTAAACGTAAAGCATCTCTCCATTACGGAAGATCAGTTGGTGCAGGCGCTGACAGCTGCCGGCATACCTGCTCCATATGCAACTTTCTTGGCGGGGTTGGACCACCGTATCCGCGTGGAAGGATCGGAAGACCAGGTTACAGACACTGTGCTTCAGGTAACTGGACGAAAGCCGCGTTCACTAGAGGATTTCATCCAGAATAATAAGAACTGGTTTAAATCTGCTTAACAGCCAGAGACCGGACTAAAGCCGACTCTTTTCATACGCAACTATACAGAAGAGCTTTCCCAACCGCCATCACAGATGACCGGGGGACAGCTCTTTCTTTTGTAGAACTCAATTTCCTTCATTCGGCTTGATAATGGATAGCACAATCTGCATGATGCCGACCAGATTCTGTTCATCCATTCCCATCTTTGCTGCATATACCAAGGCTATTCGCTCATGGGTCAGAAAACGGGACAGGTCGCTAATATTTAATTCCTGACTTAGTTCGCCCTGTTCCATCCCTCGCTCTAACATCGTATAAAATGCGTGTTCCACCTGTTTCGTATTCTCATGTATATAGGCAGCCAGCTCTTGGTCATGAGGCGCCTGCTCAATTGCGCTGCTGATGATGAAGCACTTCTGGCGCAGGTCTGGATCCGCAAGAACCCTGATCATCATGGTGAAAGCCTGCTCCACTTTGTCAGTGACCGTTCCAGGGTGATCAATCAGTTCCTGTAGGTCACGATTTTTTTGATCCAAATAGTATTTTACAGACGAAAGAAATAAATCACGCTTAGTGCCGTATGTGTCATATAAACTCTGGCGGGCAATGCCCAGTCCGTTTATTAAGTCCGGTAGCGTGGTGCCTTCATAGCCCCGACTCCCAAAGACGGACATGGCTTTATGTAGAACTTCATTCGTATCAAATGCTTTTGTTCTTGCCACCCACAGCGCTCCTTTTTATATTTTATCATAGGATAAATAACGAAGAGCTGCAACCATGGTAGAAAGTTGGCATAAGCTGTTCGTCTTTTTACGCCTTGTGGTTGAGGTTGGGAAAGAAAGATCAAATTTTTTCGGGAATAATTCCCCATTCATTTAATTGGTAAATAAATATATAATTTTCCAGTATGGTTTACAAAAAATCAAGGGGGGATCAAAATGAAATTCAACAAAGCTAGTGCTGTATTACTCACTATCATGTGTGCACTCGTTATCCCATTAGAACCGCTGGAGCAGGAGAATGGGACAAGCTAGGCACGTATACTTATATTTACTCCAGTAATCCTGTATATTCCGGTGGAGGAGATTTTAGGGTCTGCCTTTCGTCAAAATCAAACTTTTCTGTAACGCTTCATCTGTATGAAGATGATGCAGGTGACAATCAGGATGATTATGTAGGGGCAAATTACTTTTCGCCTGGTGAATGTTACAATTTTAATAATATCGGGAAATATGTAGACGGAGACAATAACAAGGCTGAATTTTTTGTGTTTGATTACTCTGGCAAATATGTGACCGTCATGTTCTATGATTGATTTATAATAGCAAAGGGGATGAGGAGAAAATTTCTTCTCTTTCTTTTTTCAGATTGAGTATCATTGTTTGCTGAATTAGATTGAAAGCGTATTCGTGAATGTTCTCTATTGAAAGGAGGAGGTGTTTCATGAATTTTGAAACAAAGCATGCTATTCGATGGGGGATTCCTGGTTGGGTATACTTATCGATTCTATTAATCTATTTCTCTTTAAAAGATAGCACTTTCATTATGTATTTTATTAAAAGCAATGGGGCAGCAATAGTTGCTTTTACGGGGCTTTTTATAGGAATAGGTATTATAATCGGGCACTTAATCCATCAGATAAGCATGCTTTTTGGGTTTGTCTTTACTAAAAAATGGGCGAAGTACTTTAGAGAAGAATTTGAGCTTGATGAAAAAATTATGAAGCACCCTAATGGATCTGATATCCAAAGAATATACAGTTATCGGCTAGGCAATGTTCATGCTTTAAGGTCTTTAACTTTTAGCTTTTTTATTTCTTTAATTTCAATTATAAGTTTATCTTTATTCTGGCTGGGGTTCTCAACAGAGGTGTATGTCTTAGTAGGTGTGATTGTTGTTTTGAACATAATTGTTGGTATTAATTACGTTTATTTTCAAAGCAATCTTGATTACTTTTGGAGAAAAGTTAATGATGAATATCACGTTTGATTCGTTTTTTTGTGGAAATTCCTTAATTCAGAGACTTCCAAAGTTTATTCTTGGAAGTCTTTTTGTCTGATGCCAAAAATCTCTTCATATAATAAAAAACCTCCAAAACTGATCTATTATTCCATTGTAGTAAAAAAATACTGCGTGATCAAAGGAAGAAAAATCCTATGGATAGGTTGTTTAGCGGCTGAGGGGTGGATCAATCAAGACCATTTAATTCCTGGTGTTTTATTACTGGTGATCCAGACTAAAATATATTCATTTAAAAGATGACAAAATAAAAAACCTTCGTAATTAGAAGTCCAAAGGTTTTCAACATTATTTAAATTGCTCATTCTCCAACACAACGACCTTATCATTTGTCGATTTTCCAACCTCTTTCGTGTGCTCAACCAGCCGGATAATATCTCGGTAGCATTGCTTCGCGCCTAAAATGAGTAACGGGACACCAAGAAAATCAATTTTCAACTGTCTGGAAAGAAATCCGCCAATTTTCATAACGAAAGGAACAGTTGGCATGGTGTTCGAATAAATGATTTTTTCATCTCCCTGATATGTATTCTGCAATAATAGGCTTAAGTTTTTTAACGCAGGAACAACAAGTTTGGAGGATTTTCGACCAATGGTATAAATTGAATTTCCATCCTCATCGATTCCGTGAAAAATGATTTTTCCAATATCAGAAGGAGTTAGCTTGTTAAAATATTTCACATTCAATATTTCTTCCTTTGTCAGCGTCCGATCGACAGGCAAATTTTTCAAATGATACGCTGCTGCCATGGCAGTCGTATGGGTTCCGCCATAATCATTATAGATATAAATCATATGAATCATCCTTTTTAGCATTATTACGATTTATATCTATACTTTCCAATTGCCCCTTCGATCATCCATGAACCTGAAGTAAGAAAAAAGCAGACCTATAGAAAACAGTCTGCTCCATGCATTATTCGCCTAAATCAACATTGTGATACACTTGTCTGACATCTTCTAAATCTTCTAATACATCCACCATTCTTTCAAATTGTGCTTGGGCATCCTCTGGAAGGGTCACGTCGTTTTGTGCAAGCATTGTGAGCTCGGCAACTGTAAATTCAGTAATTCCGGCATTTTTGAAAGCTTCTTGCACGGCATGAAACTGGTCGGGTTCAGCATAAATGATAACGGCTTCATCTTCTTCTAATATGTCGCGTACGTCAATATCAGCTTCCATTAAGATTTCTAAAGCTTCATCTGCCGTTTTTCCTTCAAGTCCAATGACAGCTGTTTCATCAAACATATAGGTGACAGATCCGCTAACTCCCATGTTCCCGCCGTTTTTGCCAAATGCAGCGCGAACTTCTGATGCGGTACGGTTCACATTATTTGTTAGTGCGTCTACAATCACCATTGATCCGTTTGGTCCAAAGCCTTCGTATCGAAGTTCGTCATAATTTTCTTCTGAACCGCCCTTCGCTTTTTCAATAGCACGGTCAATAATCGTTTTCGGTACATTGTACGTTTTTGCCCGCTCGAGTACGACGCGTAACGCTTGATTCGATTCCGGATCAGGCTCTCCTTGCTTGGCAGCTACATAAATTTCACGGCCGAATTTTGCATAGATCCGACTTGTATTTGCATCCTTTGACGCCTTTTTTTCCTTAATATTATTCCACTTACGGCCCATCTTTGTTTCACTCTCTTTCGACTTTAAATCTAAAAAAATATAAATTCTATCCCGCGTTAACAGGCAGTAAGATCCCTGCTTCAAGGGAAAGTCCAGGCAGGGCACAGGCTGCCCGTAAAAGCTAGGTCAGGTTCACCTAACAAACCTTGGGATCCCACGGATTGAAGGTTCACTTTATGAGCTAAGCTGTTTTTTGTATCTGGAAACACTATATTAATTATACCTCAAATACATCATTTGTTTCGAGTATCTCCGCTTTATAATATCTTGATAATTGCTACATAGTTTTTTGGTCACTGGGAATGATATGAATATATCATTGAAATAGTGCTGGAGGGACGACTAATGAAAGACCAAAATGAAAGTACCGTACATAAGAAAATTGAAGATATTTGGCGATCAACTTGCGGGTCATGGGAAAACTGTAATGAATCTACAATCCAGTCGTTTTTCTCGGAGTGCGAAAAGCACAGTATTGATCCTCAGGCTTGTTTGAGCTGGATTCAACAACACAATGACACAATTCCAGATTGGTCCGCAGTTTCTGATATTGCTCGTGAATGGGTCATCGAACATACATCTACTGGTTCGCCAATTTCTGATTCAGAGGAAAATAATCGTTAATTAAGATCGTGTTTATCAATTTCTCCCTGTAGGTGATGAAATGGAAATATTTAAGGTTGAAGGTGAATGGTATGTATGGATACTAGGAGTGGCATTGTTATTGATCGTATTGTTTATGCCTAAAAAAAATTTAACGTGGACGGGAATTTTTGTTACTTTAGGGGTAGCCGGAGATATTACTTGGTTAGCTGATACCGTAGCCGCTGTACCAATCGATCTGTTTGACATAGCAAAGAAAAATACGACAGAGCTAAGTGACACGTTTCTTCTTACCTTTGTTCCTGCAAGTATTGCCACGATTTATGTGAATTTTTACATCCCGCAAAAAAAATGGGTGTTTACAGTGTTTTTTACATTTCTGTCTTTTCTCTTAGAATCAGGTTTGGTTCAAGTAGGATATATGAAAAATATATATTGGGAAACGTGGTACGGCATACCGATTTACTTCGTATTATTTGGCTTCTTTTTCCCTTGGTTATTACGTATTCTCTCAAAGAAGCTGGTCAAATTAGATTTTTCGAAAGAGCAGAATAATTGAAATAATGGCAGTTGCAAAGAGAAAATTAAAGACCATTCCGCCCGAACCTCTTTTTGTTCTATTTATTATGATAGACAAAAGAGGTTTTTTATCTATATTCTCGATAGAATATGCAAGATAGGGGAGGACGAATTAAATGAGTATTCAAAGAAGCACAGAGGAGTTTGGTGTCGTTGGTGATGGGACGGATGAAACGGTTAAAATGCAGCAATGGGCGGATTCGTTAAATGATTCATATGCCGAACTGGTCATTCCTGGTTATACGATTAAAATCACTAGACCTATTATTTTTCCTCCAGGATTCATACAGCCGATTATTAAAGGTGTGGGTTTTGATTCAGTCATTGATGCTACAGGAATCAATAATGAGCCTGCTTTTGTCTTCCAAGGTGGCAGCGGCTCTGCAAATGGAGGAGAAATCGGCAGCTTCCGAATTATTGGAAATGATACAACAATCGGTATTGAAGCCATAGGCGTCAATACGACTGTTTTCCGGAATATTAAGTTTGGACGGTTGAAAACAGGTATTCTGCTTCATAATGAATTTGCTGGTGAATTTACTGAATACGTCGTTGCCGAACATTGTGATTTTCAATCCGCATGTAAAACCGCGCTTGAGTATAAGAGAACGAATGGACTCGATTCTTTTCATGGCAGTGGTTTAGGTACCGGATGTACGATTAATCAGGCACTTTCTGAAACGGAGCCAAAGATCAAAATTGGCCCAGGATGCCTGCCATATCATTCACCTTTGGATATTAACGTATGGACGAGAAATTCAACGCCGATCGTTCGAAATGAAGGGCATGTGAACACAAATTTTTATGGCGATCAAAAAGTTGAAATCATTGGAAGAAATGTCGTTGAACTTGTCGATTCAACCAAGAATAACGTATATATTTGCGGGCACTTTATGTCCTTTAGCGACACAAGCAGATTGGGCAGAGCGATCTATTGTGATCGGTTAGCTACCAATGAAGATGGCACAATATCGGTTATCAGGAAACCTTATTCCAAAGATTTTGCTCTAACGACCGGAGCAAATGCAACAGTTAAAATCAACAATAATATAACTGCATTCATTAATTTATTAATTATCGGTCCTTTTTATGAGTTCAATTATACTCTTCTTATGTACGGCAATCCGCTTAATGATTCAGCTGTAGTAACAGTGATGTCTATTAACAGGGCATTCGATCAAAACAATTTAGGATTTCCTACCTTGAGCACTGATTCCACAGGCCATTTGATCATTACCAATCCTAACTTTCCTGCTTCTGGCTTCGAAGCCGTCATAAGTGTAAATCAGATTGGCGGAAGATACCAGTACAGGCTTCAATAGAATACCGGCTGATCAATCTAAAAACGGAAGCAATCTTCTATTGACCATTGAACAATTTTAAGAGCAAAGCTAAAAAAATAGCTATTATTGAATCAAAATAAGTCGAGTCGACAACGATTTCGACTTTATTAATGTGAATGATTAAAAATGATTAAAAATGTCCAATTATCCAAACTCCTTTTTAAGTCCTTTTTTCCTAGAAAAAATTTCTCTAATAGGTTAAAAGACATATTTTTGTGCTACAATATGTAAAAAAGGGGGAGTAAAGGTGGGGTTAAAAACTAGAAAAAGCTTTAATATTACTCCGGAGACCCGTTTTCATGCGAACTCTAAAAGTATTGGTGTCACAAGCTCGCTAAAACCGTTAAGGTATAGCGTACATTCACGTTCTCACGGTGGTGAAACTGCAGAGATCCGTTCTTCATCAAATTGTTCAGTGAAAACATTGGAATTCCATCAAAGTAAAGAGATTGCTGATGTAAAAATGAACCGAGAGCGATACAGTGAATTGGAGAAGGCAAAATTAGCTGTCAATAAGCTTAATAGAATTCATTCGATTCATCATATTGCCGAAGATCACATTAATTGGCCGGAAGTGAGAGACTCAATTCCTCCATATAACAAGCCAAAGGGAGAAATAGGCCCTCTTGAAACAAAAGCCTTAGCTCAATTAAACAAATACAAGCCAAAACTTTTGACCAGGCTGTTAGGAAGATACGGAAAGAAACTCCAAGCGTTAAAAGAAAATGTCTATAGATCTCGAGATATTGACATTATAGAATATCAATCGTGGGTGAGAGATATTAGATTCGCCAGTAAAGTGATTTCCGGAGATGTCGATACATATTTCCGCGTCATTAAAGAATTCGCACCTTTTGATGATATGCTGAAATACGGTAGCGCTTTCGTGGTTTCAGCAGTCAATGCAAAGGTAATGGAAATCGAATTCGATGTTTTTAGCGAAAAGACCTTCACGCAGTCTGGCAAGCTGCTATCCAGTGAGATGCCAGAAGACACATTCATTAATCTTCAGAAAGAGTATGTTTGCAACAGTGTATTTAGAATTGCCAGGGAAATGTTTGCGCTGCTTCCTTTAAAAGTAGTCTACATTCATGTTGTCGATTCTGTAGTCAATATGGCTGCAGACGTTGAAGAAAAGAAAATCATTTTGTCTGCTAGAATAGATAAAGACAGCTTAAATGAACTGGAATTTGATCGAATCAATTGCTTTGACTCTTTGTCAAATTTCAACTGCCATATCGATTTTAATCATGCTTCCGGGTTCCATGAAGTAGATAAACTGTTTGTAAGTGAGCCAGAAGTTAAATCAGCAAAGTAATAAATCGGCCATTCCTAAAAAATGAGGATGGTCGATTTTTTTGTAAGAGAAATTATTTGTCAATTGAGTGTATAACTGTTTGCAATTTTTAGTTAACATGACCAATGACACAAACAGAAAATCACCTTACTATAAAAAGTATTACATGTTGTGTTAGATCTTTTAACGTGAAATGCAAAAAAATAGGGAGGGATTTTCATTGGACAGAAAAAAGATTAATCCGTTTACTCTCGCTTCGCTCGGTATACAGCATGTGCTGGCCATGTACGCAGGGGCAATATTAGTTCCGTTAACAGTTGGCCGTGCACTAAATTTAAGCTCACACGATTTAGCTTATCTTGTAGCCATTGATTTACTTACTTGCGGAATTGCCACACTGCTTCAAGCATGGAACAATAAATGGTTTGGAATCGGGCTGCCGGTTGTGCTTGGGAGCTCATTCGTGGCTCTGACTCCTATGATTGCTATAGGGAGTCAGTATGGTGTGAATGCGATTTATGGGGCGATTATTGCAGCTGGTCTGTTTGTATTGTTGTTTGCCGGTTTTTTTGGAAAGCTGCTTAAGCTGTTTCCTCCCGTTGTGACTGGTTCGGTTGTTACTATGATTGGGTTGTCCCTTGTGCCTTCGGCGATTCGCAATATGGCAGGGGGAGCGGGGAGTGATGACTTCGGAGCCCCGGCAAATTTGCTGCTGGCATTTGGGGTAATGGTGCTGATATTATTTTTAAATCGCGTGTTTACCGGTTTTTTACGAACACTTTCCGTATTGATAGGGATCGTTGCAGGTACAATAGCAGGCTTCTTTATGGGAAAAGTTGATTTATCCGGCGTAGCCGAAGCGTCATGGGTACACATTCCAACTCCTTTTTATTTCGGTGCTCCATCGTTTGAAATTGGTCCTATTTTAACAATGATTTTAGTAAGCATCGTTATCATCATTGAGTCAACAGGCGTATTTTTAGCATTAAGTAAAATTTGTGATCGCAAGTTGGATGAGAAGGATTTTAGCAAAGGGTATCGGGCAGAAGGCTTAGCGATTACATTAGGAGGGATTTTTAACGCTTTTCCTTATAATACTTTTGCACAAAATGTCGGGCTCGTGCAGCTATCTAAAGTAAAAACGAAGCACGTGGTCGTAGTCGCAGGTTTTGTCCTTGTTTTCCTTGGACTAATTCCGAAAATTGCCGAGCTTGCAACAATCATTCCGGCTCCTGTATTAGGCGGTGCGATGGTTGTATTATTCGGAATGGTTATTTCATCCGGCATTAAAATGTTAAGCGCGGTTAATCTTAATGCGCAGAGCAACTTGCTTATCATTGCATGCTCACTGTCTTTAGGGCTCGGTGTAACCGTCGTTCCGGATTTATTTTCACAGCTTCCTGAAGCTCTAAAAATCTTTGTCAGTGACGGTATCATTACCGGGAGCTTGACCGCTATTGTTTTAAATTTATTTTTTCATATGAAAACGAAAAAAAATGCAGTTCCTTTCGAAAAGACCGTTCATTCAGAGACTAGTTGATAAGCTCTGTTGTATAACTGTACTCGTCTGTCTTTAGGCGAGTTTATTCGTTTGAGGCGATGTAGATTAGTAGAATAACAAAACAGAAAACATATGGTATATTATTTATGTATTAAAAAAGATATGAGGGATGATTTTGTTTAAATGGCTTATTGAAATTGAAAAGCCAATTGTACCTTTTTGACCATTCGAACTTTTAGTACATTTGCAAAAGAAATCGTTTTTGAAAGATAAGAGTGTTGTTGCACTGGATATTTACTGTTGATTTTCATTTTTCTTAATCCAGATTCATTCTATTTGAATGATTGAAATAAGAGAACTTCCTTCTATGATATTTTATTCAATCATAGAAGGGAGTTTTCATTCGGTGTGATTTTAAACTACGTATGTGTTGCAATAAAATGTTGTCAGTTGTTTTTCTAGTTTCCACCTGTAGATCGATAAATCTCTTCGATTGTTTGGCCCTTCGCCTTTGCAAGGATATCGATTCTTACCATAAGCTGTTTTTTCGAATAATTCTTAATTTCAGACTTGTATTCTTTTGCTTTTTCCCCATCACTAATAATTCCCTCGGTATTTAAGGAAATAGCAAGTGGAGCCAACTCTTCAAGCTTCTTAACCACTCTGTCAAAAAGATGAGGATGTTCACAAATCAAGCGTTGAAGAAGAAAAGTTCCATAAGCAATATGCCTTGATTCATCTTTCTTTAAGTTGTCAACTCCCTCTATAAGACCAGGCATTTTGCCGATCATTTGCAATCCGTCGTAAAATCCTTTGTATCCGGTTTCCGCCAATACTCCTTCGGAAAACATATTGTATACGGTAGCTGCATCGGCTAATGCTTCAGGGGTTTGATCATGCCATAGCCGTTCCATTGTTTCAGGGAGAATTTCATAAAACATTTTACGGTAGGAATCAGAATGCAAATGGGAAAGGTCGCCTTTTTCACCTATAGCATTTAATACCCGACGAAAGAATTCAGTATGTTTTGCTTCATCGTATAAAAATGTCGTGAGGAACAGCTCCTCTTCCAGTCTGCCTTCCTTCGCAATCACCATCAGTAAAGGGAGTAAGTCAAGCGTAACCGCCTCTTCTCCTCCTTGAAATTGAGCGAGAAGTTTCAAAATCCAGTCTTTTTGTTTAACCGGAAGTGTTTTCCAATCTTCTTGATCCTGTGAAAAATCAATATTCTGAGGATTCCACACTCCGAATTTTTTTGCCTTTTGATACAATTGGTATGGATATGAATCTTCCATTAAGCCTTGTGAGCTTGTGCTTATGAGTTTTTTTCTCAAGAAAATCCCTCCTTATCTCTTTATTTTTATTTTATGCAAAGAGAATTTATATGTATGGACATATTCCTCTCCCTATTAACAAAAATAGTAGAATGGGACGCAGTCTTGGTTCTGATGTAAAATAATAGAGAGAAAACCTTGAATATATGTCCTTATTTTTGAGTTTTTAACTGTTTGATTTCTTTCGTTAACAGCGGAATGATTTCAAATAGATCACCTACGATGCCATAGTCCGCGACTTGGAAGATATCAGCGTTTGGGTCCTTATTAATCGCAACTATCACTTTGCTATTCGACATGCCGGCCAAATGCTGGATCGCTCCAGATATCCCGCAGGCAATATAGAGCTCTGGTGTAACTACCTTACCCGTTTGTCCTATTAGTAGAGAAAGGTCACATAAATCGGCATTACATGCTCCTCTGGAAGCACCGACAGCGGCTCCTAATGCTTCCGCGAGATCTTGCAAAAGCTTAAAGCCGTCTTTGTTCTTGACTCCTCTTCCGCCGGCAACGATGATTTTCGCTTCGGATAAGTCCACGCTTTCTGTTGTTCTTTTGACGATATCCTGAATTGTTGTCCTGATATCCTTTATCTCGATATCTAGTTTCTCTATCGTTCCGCTTCGGTTTTCATTCCTTTCCAATGGAGATATATTGTTCGGCCTGATCGTAGCAAGCACAAGCTTCCCTAATGCAATTTTTTGTTCAAGGGCTTTACCTGAATAGATTTGCCTGGTAAATACTAGGTCGTTTCCTTTGTGTTCGAGTTTGATCACGTCTGAAAGCAACCCAGTTTGATGCTTTGCAGCAATTTTTGGCATAATATCCTTCCCAATTGAGGTATGCCCTGTAAGGATGGCATCCGGAATTTCTTTTTCAACAATCGCTTTGATCGCTTGAGCATAGCCGTCTGGAGTATAATCAGCCAATTTCTCATTTTCAATTACAACGATGCGTTCTGCTCCGTAATTGATCATCTCTTTCCCATATTGAATAACCTTTTTACCAAAGAGCATACAGATCACTTCGCCGCCATTTGCTATCATTTTCCCGGCAGCTATCGCTTCAAAGGTTATCTTGCGAATTGATCCGTCTCTAATCTCCCCTAAAACCACTACTTTTTTTCCCATATTGATCCCCCCTTGTTAGATAACTTTTGCGTCGCTTCTAAGCAGAGCCGCCAATTGTTTTGCTTGTTCACCCGCATCTCCTTCTATCATTCGTACTGCTGCTTTTTTAGGCGGCAATAGGCGGCAGGTCGTTTTTGTTTTCGCCGCTACCTCTTCTGCTGTTAGATTAAGATCATTTAGTGTGAGTTCTTCCATGGGCTTTTTCTTTGCTTTTATGATTCCCGGGAGCGACGGATATCTCGGTTCATTTAATCCTTGCTGGGTGGTTAGAAGGAGTGGCAGCTGTGATTTTACTATTTCAATATTGCCTTCCGCATCCCGCTCCATTTCTACTTCTTTTCCGTCGATCGCAAGCTTCGTAATCGTTGTGACACAAGGGATATTCAGCAGTTCAGCTAATCTGGGACCTACTTGGCCTGACCCGCTGTCAATGGTTGCATTTCCTGCTAAAATCAGCTCAAACGGTTTTTCTGTTATATAGTGATAGAGGATGGTTGCCGTCGTGAAGGGATCCGGATCCATCACGTCCTCTTCAATATTAAACAAAACGGCTTTGTCGCATCCCATAGCCAAGGCGGTACGCAGCTCTCTGCTTGCTTCTTTACTGCCAACTGTCATAACCGTGATTTCTCCGCCGTGTGCTTCTTTCATGCGGATGGCTTCTTCAATTGCAAATTCATCATACGGATTAATAATGAACTCTGCGCCATCTTGAACGATATCCCCAGCGTGAATCGTAATTTTTTCCTCTGAGTCGAATGTACGCTTTATTAAAACGAAGATGTTCATACCATTTCCCCCGCGTATATTTTGTATTGGCTCTATTTAGACCCGAAATATTTACCCTTATCGGATGTGAAAGAACCTAAAAAGATGTTTATCATGCGTTAAGCAGTTTCTCCACGATATTGCCTTCTTCATTGAACTAAAAACCCCCGATGTGGGGGATGGTTTTGATACAGGCTATCGAATCATAAGTCCACCGTAAATCATCCAAATAAAGAGAAGATTGTGCGAAAAAGCGCAGGTAAAGTACCGAAATACCACCTCAACTTGCAAAATGAAAACGGTGACCGAGATTGCTCAAAGAAAAGAAGGTGAATATATAAATCAATCAACCTACTCGCCTTTAAAATTTGGCTTCCTTTTCTCAAGGAAAGCTTGGATGCCTTCCTTCGAATCCTGAGATTGAAAAACCTCGCCGAATCGCTTCGCTTCCAGCTTTAGCGCTCTTTCATAAGAATTGGTTTTATTTGCATTCAGGAGCTCCAAAACGTATTTTAAGGTTTTCGGGCTTTTTTCGGCAAATTGCTCTGCCAATTCATAGGCTTTGACTAAAGCTTCTTCTCGATCGTTCACAAGGGTTGTAACAAGACCGATTTCATAGGCTTCTTTCCCGCTGATCGGTTGGGCTGTCCCTATCATTTCCAGTGCTTTCGCAGTGCCAACATATTTCGGGAGCCGCTGTGTTCCGGCAAAACCGGGGATGATGCCTAAGTTTAGCTCCGGCAATCCGAGCTTGGCACCGCCTTCTGCAATCCGGATATGGCAAGCCATCGCAAGCTCCAGCCCTCCGCCGAGTGCAGCTCCATGGATAGCTGCAATGATTGGCTTTGGGAACGATTCGATCTGTTCCAAGATCTGCTGGCCTCTTTCAGAAAAAGTCTTTTTATTTGAAGCGATTGCGCGTGTAAATTCCTTTATGTCAGCTCCTGCCGAAAAAAACCTGCCCTCACCGCAAATGATGACCGCACGAACATCAGGGCTGCCTTCAATTTGATCCAGGCATTCCGATAATTCTTTCAAAAGCCCTTTAGATAAAGCATTTGCCGGCGGACGGTTGAATGTAATGGTAGCGATTCGTTGATCGACAGCTAACGTTAGGTTTTCCATTATATTCTTTCCTCCTGCTTATTCGCTTTTAGTTGAACCCGCAAATCAGCAGGTGATGTATGTCTTTTTGCGTTTGCATATCTAATACATACTATTGATCATTCATCACCTGCGTTGCGTTTGTCTCTTCAATGGTTCATTTTTGCTTTTTCTTCTTCAATTAACGCTCTTCTTAAGATTTTTCCTACTGTTGTTTTCGGCAGTTCATCGCGAAACTCGTAAATTTTGGGCACTTTGTAAGGTGCCAGGTGCGTTCTCGCATACTCATCCAGTTCTTTTTCTGTCAATGTCGCATGCTGCTTTAACACAACATAGGCTTTCACAGTTTCTCCACGGTATGGATCAGGAATCCCGGCAACGATTACTTCCCGGATAGCTTCGTGCTCATAGAACACCTCTTCGATTTCACGAGGATAAATATTATAGCCGCTCGCAATGATTATGTCTTTTTTTCGATCGACAATATAGAAGAACCCCTCTTCGTCCATATAAGCGATGTCTCCGGTGAAGAGCCAGCCATCTCGTAATACGGCTGCTGTTTCTTCGGGGTTATTCCAATATCCCTTCATCACTTGGGGGCCTTTAACAATTAATTCGCCCCGTTCGTAAGGAGGAAGCGCTCCGCCTGTTTCCTCCGAGTAAATGGCAGCATCTGTTCCCGGCCATGGGCAGCCGATGCTGCCCGGTTTGTTTTTGCCCCACATGAAATTCGTATGGGTCACTGGCGAAGCTTCTGATAAGCCGTAACCCTCGACAAGCTTTCCGCCGGTGGCCTTTTCAAATTGATTCTTGACTTCGACAGGCAGTGCGGCGGATCCGCTGATACAGGTGTCAATAGAGGATAAATCATATTTGTTCTCATCCGGGTGGTTTAAAAGAGCGATATAGATCGTTGGTGCTCCTGGAAAAAGGCTTGGTTTCAGCTTGTGAATCGTTTTCAACGCGTCAAGGGCATCAAATTTTGGAAGCAGGATCATTTGAAATGCTTGCAAAACACTGTAATTTAATACGGTCGTCATACCATAGACGTGAAAAAATGGTACAATTCCTAAAGTCGATTCTCTCGAGCCTTTCTTTAATTTATAGAGACATGCCCCACACATTTTCGTATTGGCGACAATGTTCCGGTGAGTCAGCATAGCTCCCTTTGGAAGGCCTGTTGTCCCGCCTGTATATTGCAATACAGCGATATCATGGAGGGGGTCAATGTCAATGATCTCCGGAAGACCGTTCGTATTTTTAATGATTCTTTTGAAGAGGTGAGTTTCCTCATTTTCTTTGATCGTGACGAGACTATTTTTCTTTTGAGTAAATCTGTACAGTATATTTTTCGGGAAGGGCAAATAGTCTTTGATGCTTGTGATAATGAGATGGGATAATTTAGTTGCCTTTTTCATTTTTATGATGCGCGGATATAGTAAGTCGAGTGAAATGATCGCTGTACATTCACTGTCCTTTAATTGATATTCCAGCTCTCTTTCCGTAAATAAGGGATTCGTTGGCACGACAATGCCTCCAGAAAAGAGAATCCCGTAGTATGAAATCACGGCTTGTGGGCAGTTTGGCAGCATGAGGGCTACCCGGTCGCCTTTTTTAATGCCGATTTTTTGCAAATATGCAGCAAGCTTTAACGCTGCTTCGTGGACTTCACGAAACCTCATTTTTTTGCCGAGAAAGTAAATGGATTGATGATCGGGATAGGTGTTGGCGGTGTCTGTTAAAAAAGAGTGCAGCGGTTTGTTTTCGTATGTCAAATCATGAGGAATTTCGTCAGGATAGCTGTCTAGCCAAGGCCTTTCAATCTTCATATCATACCTCCTGTTGCGCACCTGTGTACGCTATATTTGTACAAATGAATTTTGTTTTTGATACGTCATTTTTAAATAGAGGGAAATGGACTTCCCTTAAGATACATAGGCATTTTTAGTAGATTTAAATAGAAGTGCAAATATCATAATGATGGAACTCCGATGGAAGTTAGTTGATCGCGATATAAAGCGGGGCATCACCCACTTTAATATCCGTTATTCTCGAGTCGGTCTCAATATCAATAACCGTCACATTGGCGGAATTTTGGTTTGCAACAAAAGCTCGTGTCTCGTCTGGGCTGATGACTATGTGGAATGGCAAATCACCGACCTCTATCGTTTGAACACTCGTGTTGGTCTCGATATCAATAACCGTCACATTGGAGGAATTAGCATTCACGACATATGCCCTTTTCCCGTCAGGGGTAATCGCGAAGTGAAAAGGGATACGTCCAACTTTAATCGTTTGAATAATCGCATTGGTTTCTACATTAATCACTGTCACATTATCCGAAGCAATGTTTGCAACATAGACCTTTTTCCCGTCAGGAGTAATTCTGATCTGGAACGGGATACTGCCTACCCCAATCGTTTGGATCAAGGTATTAGCATGGATATCAATTACCGAGACATTTTCTGAATTCGCATTTGCGACATAAGCCTGTTTCCCGTCGAGGGTGAATGCGATGTCGGAGGGATTTTCGCCAACTTCGATATCAGAAATCTTGGAACTCGTCTGAACATCGATCACCGAAATATTTTTCGACGGCCTTTTTAAAACATAGGCCTGTTTCCCGTCCGGCGTAACCTTGATATGGAAGGGATTATCCCCAACTTCGATATCGGTAATCTTGGTGTTCGTCCCGACATCAATCACTGAGACATTAGCGGAATCCTGATTGGCAACGTAGGCCAATTTTTCGTCCGGGGTGATCGCAATATGGCAAGGTGAATTCCCAACCTCTATCCTCTTGCTCATTATGTTGGTCAGGATATCAATCACTGAGACGCTGGCGGAATCTTTATTCGTAACATAAGCGAATCTCCAGTGTTTGGTGATCGCGATATGGTGTGGGCTATTTTCTACCTCAATAGTTTGCACAGTTTCGTTTGTTTGGAGATTAATCACCGACACATTGGCGGTTTTAGCATTCGCGATATAGGCACAGCCTACCATATTAATACACCCCCTTATGAAAATCTTGTAGTTGGTATGAAATAAAATTGCTTGTTTATTCTATTAGCAGGTGTACTTTTCGGTATAGGCAAATGAAAGTAAGTAAATGACTATTTTTAATAACAAAACATAAGTTAATATAAAAAACACCTTCGCTAAGCCCTGTGTTTCTAAGGTTTAATGAAGGTGTTTTTTCTTTATGTTCCTATCGTTAAAAACGGTGTAATGACCCATTGTTAATAGATAGTAAGACTGGAGTTCCGAAAATCTATATTCTTTTAGGGCAAAAATATCAATTTTCGCACCAAAGCTGCCCCATCTGTTTATATTATATAAAGTAAAAGTATATTGGAAAAATAAAGGATTTTAGAAAAACAAAGCCTTTGATCTTGCTGTAGTCCAGTGCAACTGATGCTATAGCTTGACACGTTAGGCTAGTGATCAATAAGTATTAAATAAATTTCATGGAAGGACTGATCAAATGTGTCGGAGCTAAATGCACAGGAAGCCTTGCTTCTACTTAAGAAAAAAGGGTCGGAACTTGAAAAGAAGCTCAACGAATCAATACAGGACGAATTAAATAATAAAGAGTTCATTGAGCTATTTAATAAGACAGGACCGATTCTTGCAAAACGTATTGAAGACATCCAGGAGTATGTAGAACTCTTATCAGCCATCTTGAATTTTCCTACCAAAAAAGATCATTACAACTTAGCAAACCTCGTTATTCAGCTAGAAGAGAAAATCGATCAAATAGAAGAATATCTTTACGCATTGAACAAATCGCTGGACGATATGAAAGTGATAAAACATGCAAAGAATGCATTCGAAAAAGAAAATCCAACATCCTATCATGCAAGCTCGAATGATAGTTCAGTAAGCTCCAGTGATTCAATCGATGCAATTGAGGACCTGGAAAAACCTTTTAATGATGATCCCGCTCCCTTAAATCAATCGTTGAACGAGATGAAACATACCCCTGATGCCTTAGACAATGAATCAGAGCAAGAAAATCTTTCAAAACCTAATGAAAATTCGAATGATGATTCGGCATTTACAAGTGATATAAAAGAGGAAAATGAAGAAGAGCAAGGAAAAACTTCAAATCCAGACCGGGCCTTAAAATCTTTAAGGGAACTTCGTAGAGAGATGAAACATACCCCTGATGCCTTAGACAATGAATCAGAGCAAGAAAATCTTTCAAAACCTAATGAAAATTCGAATGATGATCCAACATTTACAAGTGATATAAAAGAGGAAAATGAAGAGCAAGGAAAAACTTCAAATGATTGGACCATGAAATCTTTAAGGGAACTTCATAGAGAAAGGATCTTAAAGCATCTTTCGGATCTTATTAACCTTTATAAAAAGGATGAAGAATGATGTCAGAAAAAGAGAGTCAACTTCATGATGATATTCTAAAACAATTCATGCGATTCACAGATATATGGAATACTCCAGAGCCTGAAGTCGGTCCAACCTACCGCATTCCTGTCTGGAAGAAAAACAAAGCTACTCTCTGGTATTATCCTGCCAAAAAGAAAAAGTACAGCATCCCTTTATTTCTTGTATACTCTCTTGTCAATAAAGCGTTTATCCTTGATTTAGCTCCGGGAACGAGCATGATTGAAGCGTTTGTAAATGCAGGTTACGATGTATATTTACTAGATTTTGGCATTCCAGGCTATGAAGATAAGGACATTTCTCTAGACATGTATATTATGGATTACATCCAATCAGCTGTGAAACGGGCATTTCGTCATTCAGAAGCTGAAGAACTAACCGTCATTGCCTATTGTTTAGGTGGAACCCTTGCTGCAATCTATGCAGCGGTATCTGAAGAACCAATTAAGAACCTTGTTCTGAATGTTGCACCGATTGACTTTCATCAATATCCAGTCTTTGATCAATGGATTGAAGCTCTCAAAGACGGTGAGGTAGATCATAGTATCATAGATGCGATAGGAATTGTTCCCGCGAAATTCATGGAAGCGGGGATGCGTATGGTTAGCTCTCCTGTATACTTCAGTCACTATTTGTCTCTTTTGGCCCGGGCTGATAACCAAGAGTATGTCGACCACTGGCGACGCTTTAATAAATGGACAGTAGGACACGTCCCGTTTCCAGGAAAAGCTTTGAAACAATTGACTGAAAATATTGGTAAAGATAACAAACTCGTTAATGGAGGGATGGTTATTGAAGGGAAGAATGCAGATCTTTCCAATATCCATGCAAACCTCCTTGTTATTACAGCAGAAAATGATCGGCTTGTCCCGATAGAAATGAGCTCTCCAATTATGGAGCTGGTATCCAGCAAGGATAAAACGTTAGAAGTGATAACAGCAGGCCATGCTACGTTCACAGTTAAAGATGGTTTACCTCCACACTTGGATAAATGGCTTAGTAAACGGTCTAATCCGTTATATTAAATTTGTCATTATTTTAAAGGTGTATGCAAGGAGGGATGTAGAGTGTATCTTATTCAGCCGGATAGTAAAATGGAAAATCTCTTAGCAGAGGGGTTAGGCTTAGCAAGTATCGTATGTAAAAACTATGTAAAGTGTCAGGTTTCGCCTGACTTGTTTTATGATCTTGCTCAGCCAAATTATTTCGACCGTGAATCGCACCTTTATCAAGGCGATTCAATCGTTTGATTTCAATATAGACTGTAAAAGCACCATAACTAAATAGATCGTTATAAAAAATGTCAACCAGGTTTAATTGGTTGACATTTTTTATAGGTGTAAATTTATAAATCAGGAAGAAAAAAACTCAAACAAGGAACTCTTATTTTTAGCGTACCTTGTTCGAGCGTCAACTTTCTAAACAGAATCTTTTATTTTGAAAGTTCTTTCATTTGTTCCTTTAAGAGATTTCTTAATACTTTGGAATAATTTTTGTATTTTTTTTGATCATCTGATCCTTGTAATTTTTCTTTTACTTGTTCTAAATAAGCAATATTCTTCTCTAAAAAATACACTTGGGTTTTAATGAAATAACTAAGGTATTTTTTCGGAAACTTTTTCTTTTCACTCATCATAATTACTCCTCTCCTCTTTTTATCCATATTATATTTTCTCTATCTCTAAATCGTAGCGGCTTTACCCTAGTAGAGATTAAAATAGGTAAAAAACAATTTTTGAAATAGATGCTCTATTTGGACTGCGATTCATTGCTTCTTTTTATATCAATTTCAAGGAATAATTTGAATGGGTTGTGAGACCATAACATTAAATTACATTCATTTTTACATAGAGGTGTTATGATGGAAGATAAATTAAAGATTCGTTTAACAGCGGCAGAAATGGCAAGCTTGTGGACGCAGTATATGAATGATACGGCTTCCATATGTGCTTTAACGCATTTTTTAGAGAAGTTAGAAGATGAGGAAGTTCGTCCTGTTATCGAATTTGCGTTACAGGCCACTAAAACAAATATTTCGTTCTTACAGAACTTGTTTCAGAAAGAGGACTTTCCGATACCGGTTGGATTTAATGAGCAAGATGTGAATCCGACAGCTCCGAAATTATTTTCTGACTCTTTTGTATTAATGTATTTACGAAACATGTCCATTCTTGGTATGGCGGCAAGCAGCTTGGCCATTGGAGTTGTTACTCGGACAGATGTGGTCGGTTTTCATAAAAGTGTGTTAGATGCTTCCGTTCGATTGCAAGAATTATCAAAAGAGGTCATGCTTAATCAAGGAATTTATTTAAGGCCGCCGTATATTTCAGTTCCAGATAAGGTTGATTTTATTGAGAAACAGCGGTTTTTAGCAGGGTTTTTTGGCGGGAAAAGAGTGTTAACTGGGATTGAAATCACTCACCTGTTTATTAACGTTCAAACCAATTCGATTGGTAAGGCTTTGATGGTAGGCTTTGCTCAAGTCGCTCAAAAGCAGGATGTGAAACAATACTTATTAAGAGGAAAGCAAATTGCCCAAAAGCATATTGATTTATTTAGCGACGTCTTAAGAAAAGAGGATTTGCCAGCTCCGATGACCTGGGATGCTTCAGTTTCTGATTCTACGACAAAAGTATTTTCTGACAAGTTGATTATGTATCATGTCACCGCTATGATAGCTGCCGGAATCGGTAATTATGGGACAGCAATGGCCGCGAGCCCGCGAAGAGATATCGCCATGAATTATGCATCAATCATCCCAGAAATTTCATTGTATGCAGAAGACGGGGCAAATATTATGATAAAGCATGGATGGCTGGAAGAGCCTCCGCAGGCAGATGATCGTAATCAGTTAGTAAAGGGTTAAATCATGTGGGTGCACACGAAAAATTACTATGGAGCATTGCGTTACCCGGATTTGGACAGATTTTAAACAGGAAATTAATCAAAGGAATTTTATTTATTTCCTTGGAATTTCTCGTTAACATCCAGGCCAACTTCAATGAAACGATTCGCTTAAGCTTTACAGGAGAGATATTTCAAGCAATTGAACAAGCGAATTATAATTGGCTGATGTTTTACCCGTGTCTATATTTTTTCGCGATGTGGGATGCCTATAAGGATGCAGGCGGCACTAAGACTCCGTATTCTTTCTTGCCTTTTGTTTTTGCGGCATACTTCGTAACTATAGGAGTAATTTATTCTTCTTCCTTTACGGTTTTTGGCACCTTATTAGGTCCAATATGGCTCCCCATGATATTTGTTATTCCCGGTGTGATCCTAGGGCTTTTTATTCAAAAGGTGATTTTAAATAAGATGCATTGGAAAGATAAAGAAGTCGAGTAAGAGATGATCTTATTCGACTTTTTTTGTTGGGAAAAACTCGAGTTGATCTAAGTTAGTTTACTGTAGGACAAAAAGGGAATTGATATGCGAAAACACTTAAAGCAAGAAATTGAAGTCGATCAGTATAGCTGCTTTTTCGATTAACAGCTTATATGAGTATTAGAAAGGAGACTAATCATGTTATTGATCAGCTTTTTCCTCGCGCTTGGATTTGTCGCCTTTCATCTTTTTTCCAAACATATTAGCTCTTTACCTACGATTCCCAGAAGCTATGCTCTTTCCTTATCAGGAGGAATTTCGGTAGGTTATGTTTTTTCTGAAACTCTTCCCAATCTAAATGATCATCAGGAGAATATTGATAGAGCGACTCCATTTGGATTAGTAGAAAACGATGCTTATCTTATAGCGATGATCGGGCTGTTATTTTTTGGAGGGCTGGAATGGTATGTAAAAAGATCAAGGATTCAACACCATGAATTGAATGGAAAAGAAGTTTCGCATCGGGTATTTTGGATTCATATGAGCTCATTTTTTATTTTTAATACGTTAATTGGTTATTTATTGCTCCAAGGAAAGAATGGAGGGATAACTGAAAAACTTTTCTTTTTTGCAGCATTATCTGTGCATATTATGTCCAATGATATCAGTCTCCGCCGTTCTCATAAAGAAGCCTATGACAAACTGGGAAGATGGCTGCTTTCGGCAGGTTTTCTTCTCGGATGGATCATCAGCGTCTTTGTTAAGATTTCAGATTCTGCCATCTCTGCAGTATTTGCATTGCTTTCGGGGGGCATGATCATGAACGCCATAAAACAGGAATTTTCCGAAGAAGGGGAAACGAGCTTCCTGGCGTTCGCAGCTGGAAGCATTGGATATTCAGCGGTGTGGCTGATTGTCAGCAGGATTTCTTAATAGTTGTATTTATGAAAAACTCCGTTCGATGGCTGGTTTCATCCGCCATTAAATGGAGTTTTTTATTGCTTAACGTATGAAGACTGGATTTGTTCTGCACCAGTAGCTGGTCGAATCTTTTGGAAAACGGGCAGAAAAAAAGCAGAGGTGGTCGCAATAAATTCCAAAGCGGTCGCAAAAACTCCATCCCCGGCAGAAATCCCCTGAAGAAGCGTTTTCTATTTTTTATTTTGGGAAATCAAATCTCATTAGGGTTTTCATATCAAATGCATTAAAAAATGGAAAACAGGGATACTATCTTTGAATGAAGCACCCGAACATATTTCTCTATTAGCTTGGAGTGTTACAGGACTATGAATAGTATGTGGAACCGCTTATTAAAAAAACAAAAAGAGAAAACGATGTATTATGAAGAATCGGAATTACCCACTAAAGACGTAAAAATCAGCCAGAGTTTAGATGAAAATATAAAAAATATTAAAGAGGTTTTAGGAGACAGCGGTGACTTAATCATTCGCCAATTTAAAATGGGGAAACCTACCCAGCACAAAGTGGCTGCTATTCATATCAACGGGTTGGCCGATAAAGAACTGATCAGTGTTTCGATCATTGAAAGACTAATGGAGAACGTGAAAAATACTGATAATGTCGATCCCGAGACCCCGAAAGAACTTTTTGCCTACATTAAAGAAAATATTATAACAGTAGCAACGATAGAGGATATTACAGAATGGAAAAAGCTACTCTCTTCACTTATATCAGGGCAAACCATGATTCTTGCTGATGGCGTGAATAAAGCCATTGGCTGCTCTGTGCAAGGCGGGGAGTTACGGTCCATTGCTGAACCTTTGACAGAACCTTCAGTCAGGGGGCCGAAGGAAAGCTTTGTTGAGGCTCTTATTACGAATACATCCATGGTTCGCCGCAGGATTAAAAGCCCAAATCTATGGGTAGAAACGATGAAGCTGGGGAAGGTTACACAAACGGATGTGGCTTTATTGTACGTAAATGGATTAGTCAACGAAAAGCTTCTTGCCGAAGTCAGAGAGCGGCTAGGTAAAATAGAAGCCGATGAAATTATGGGGACAAACACAATTGAAGAATGGATTGGGGATAACATATGGACTCCTTGGCCTACGTTTCTTGTGACGGAACGTCCGGATGTTGTGGCGGGAAATTTGATGGAAGGGCGTGTCGCTATTTTTGTTGACGGGACGCCAATGCCGTTAGTTTTGCCTGCGACCTGGAATCAATTTTTTCAAACGGCTGAGGATTATTATTTAAATTGGACCGTTGCCAGTTTTTTGCGGCTTCTTCGAATTATTGCATTTTTATTTACTCTTTTAGGACCGTCTTTGTTTATTGCCTTTATTGCGTATCACCCGGAAATGATTCCAACCCCTTTGTTGATCAGTCTGCAAGCTCAGCGTCAAGGTGTTCCTTTTCCAGTTTTTATCGAGGCGCTGTTAATGGAATTTACCTTCGAGGTGCTGCGGGAGGCGGGAGTGCGGATGCCGCGGCCTGTAGGACAGGCGGTTTCTATCGTTGGAGCATTAGTATTGGGAGACGCCGCAGTTGCAGCGGGAATTGTTTCAAGTGCCATGGTCATTGTCGTGGCAGGGACTGCCATAGCCAGTTTTACCGTCCCCCATTATACAATGATGGATGCGACGCGTTTACTGCGGTTTGGAATGATGACATTGGCTGCTTCATTCGGGCTTTACGGAATTGGACTTGGAGTCATAGTATTAGTCGCGCACACGTGCAGCCTGCGCTCGTTCGGAATTCCCTATTTGGCACCCTTTGCTCCTTTGATTATTTCGGATTGGAAAGATTCGCTCCTCCGTTTCCCGAAGCCGCTTTTATCTAATCGACCTCGCCTAGTTAGCCAAAAGAAAATTATGAGGGCAGGCGATACACAAGATTTGCGGCCGACTCCGAGAAAAAATCATACACTTGATCAAGAACCAAAGAGGGATTCCAATGAATCGTAATCCATTCATCATATTAGTAGCATTTCTTTCGATTTTCTTGTTGTCAGGCTGCTGGGATCGCAACGAATTACAAGAACTGGATGTTGTGGGTGCACTTGGGATTGACCTTAACGAAGATACTGAAAACAAATATCGAGTGACAGTCCAAATTATTAATGAGCAAAAAATCTCTACTACACAAGGGCAGGGAGGGGGATCTGAAGCAGCCCCCGTTACGACCTTCTCGGCGTCAGGGAGCACTATTCACGAGGCTTTTCAAAAAATTTCGCCACAGTCCTCCCAGAAGCTTTTTTTTCCTCATGTCCAATTAATGGTGATTGGCGAGGAGCTGGCGAGAGAAGAAGGCATTCAAGATTTGTTTGATTGGATTGAACGCGATTCCCAGTTTCGAACGCTTTTTCCGATTTTAATCGCGAGAGATCATAAAGCAGAGGAGCTTCTCCAAATTACGACCTCATTAGAGTCTGTTCCTGCTGTTGGGATTGCTGATAGTCTGAAAAACAGCAGAAAGGGTACCAGCACCCAAGCGAATCAAGTCATTCAACAATTAAGCGAAAAAGGGGTAAGCTTGACTGGGCTTCAGATGACTGGAAACGCGGAAAATGGAAACAGCGTAAAAAATGTGCAGCAGATTTCTCCTGAGACTAAGGTGGAAATCAAAGGGATTGCCGTTTTTAAACAGGGGAAACTGACAAAGTGGCTGGATGGCTCCTTAGAGCGCGGAGCGATGTGGATAAATAAAGAAGTGAGCGAAACGAACATCAACCTTCCTTGTAAGAAGGAAGAAAAAGACGTTGCCGTAGATTTGAACCGTTACATTTTGAAAATTAAGGCGAAAATAAAAAATGGGAAACCGGTCATTGATATCAAGGCTCGGGCTGAAGGGGAAATTTCCGAAGTCCAATGTCCGATCGATCTCTCGAAGCATGAGTCCATTGAAAAACTTGAAAACGAGATGGCAAAGAAAATGAAAGCGGAAATGGTAATGGCAGTAGAAGCAGCCAAAGAGGCACGAAGCGACTTTTTTCACTTTGGCGAATATGTGAACCGTGAAGATCCAAAATTGTATAAAAAGATCGAAAAAACGTGGGATGAAGAAATATTTCCTGAAACGGATATTAACGTAGACGTGCAAGCATTTATTCGGAGAACAGGCTTGCGGACAAAGTCATATATTAAATAGGCGAATATCTTGTCATACCTAGTTGCAAAGGGGCTTCACAGACGATGGAAAAAGCTAAATTAAGTGCCATTCAACTTTTTTCGATAATGTTATTTTTTGAGCTTGGAAGCGCTTTGGTCGTGAGCCTTGCCAGTGGTGCGAAAAAAGATGCTTGGTTTGCAATTTTTTTAGGAATGTGCGGGGGGATCGTCTTATTTTTCATATACTACTTTTTGTATCGCCAATATCCTAATCTGTCGTTCACCGGGTACGCCAGAAAAATTGCTGGCAAATATCTTGGTTGGATGATCGGCTTGATATATGTCATCTACTTTTTGTATGCTGCAGCCAGAAATCTGCGTGATTTTGGGGATCTGCTGCGTGCTTCAACTTTAACCAACACACCAGTGCTGGCGATTATCGTGTTATTCCTTCTTGTCCTCTGTTATGTATTGTTTCTAGGGATAGAAACAATAGGGAGGACCGCGGAAGTGTTTATTGTGATCCTGATCTTTTTTGGGGTTACTGCCAGTTTTCTCGTATTTTTTTCAGGCTATGTCGATTTCCATAACCTGCAACCTTTTCTTGAAAACGGATGGGAGCCCATTTTAAAAACAGTTCCGTCGATTGCCTTTTTCCCTTTCGGAGAATTTTTCGTCTTTACGATGCTGCTTCCGTATTTAAATCAGCCTGAATTAGCAAAAAAAGTTTGGCTGTCCGCTTTATTTACGAGCGGAATTATATTAATGTTTATAACCAGTTTAAACATTGCTGTTCTCGGTTTGGGAGAAATGGAAGTCGCTACGTTTCCGTTGCTGTCGACGATCGGAAGAGTGAACCTTTTCGATTTTATCCAACGGCTTGATGCTGTTGTTGTTCTTTCCTTCCTCTTAACCATGTTTTACAAAATCTCCATCTTTTTTTATAGTGCGATCATCGGAATGGTTGATTTGTTTAAGTTAAAAAAGCATCAAATACTTTTGCCGTCAGGATTAATCCTTATTATTTTAACTATGGTTATTTCTTCGGATTTTTCGGAGCATATTGAAGAAGGGCAAAAGGTTGTACCGTATTCTCTTTTCTTGTTTATTCACATATTAATCCCTTTGTCTTTGCTGCTAGTTGCGACGGTTCGCAACCGTTTTAAGAAAGCAAATTAGAACTATTTACACCTAAATAAGCAAAGAGAGGCTGCTTGCTCATTGGAAAAGGCCAAAATTAATGTCATTCAACTATTTGCTTTGATGTTCATTTTTGAACTCAGGACTACACTGGTTGTAAGTTACGGGGTAACTGCCGGCAAAGAAGCTTGGCTTGCGACTCTTTTCGGATTGTGCGGAGGGATTGTTTTATTTTTTATTCACTATTATGTCATGAGGCACTATCCAAATCTGTATTTGACCGGATACGCAAGAAAAATATTCGGTAATTACATAGGCTGGGCGATAGGTCTTATATATATTATTTACTTTTTGTACATAGCAGCTCGAAATCTAAGAGAATTCGGTGACTTGCTGATTTCTTCCACTATGCCAAATACACCGGCATTGGGCTGTCAATATTTTAATGATTCTTGCCGTTTGCTACGTCCTTTATCTTGGTATTGAAGTAGTTGCGAGATCAGCAGAGGTTTTTATTATCATCCTGCTTCTTCTTGGAGTTGCAGGGAATTTTTTAGTTCTTTTTTCGGGGTATGTTGATTTTCATCAGCTGCAGCCGTTTCTTGAAGATGGATGGAAGCCTGTCTTTACGACTGCCTTTCCGAGGCTTCTCTCTTTCCCTTTTGGAGAAATGATTGTTTTTACGATGCTGTACCCTTATTTAAATCGGCCTGAAGCGGTGAAAAAAGTTTGGCTGTCCGCCATCATTTCAAGGCGGGCTTATTTTAAGCTATACTACCGCTTTGAATATTGCTGTACTTGGTGTAAAAAATGTGGAGAGATCTACGTTTCCTTTGCTATCAACAATTGGAATGGTCAATTGGTTCGATTTTATCCAACGGCTCGATGTCATTGTAGTTTTCACCTTACTGCTTACCGTGTTTTTTAAAGCAATCATCTATTTTTATTGTGCTGCTATCGGGATGGCCAATTTGTTTAAGTTAAACTTTAGGCTTGTGGTTTTTCCAACAGGAGTGATATTACTTGTATTATCAATGGTAATTGCTTCAAATTTTGTGGAGCATTCTGAAGAAGCCCGGTACTTCATACCATATTACCTGCACAGTACTTTTCTCATCAGCCTTCCGCTGTTAATGCTTTTGGTTGTGTTGGTTCGCAGCCGTTTGATGAATAAAACTAACTAGATCCCTTTTGTTTGTTCGCTTTGTTTTTGATCATGAAATAGATTTGCTGCCCGACTGTTAGCAGTAGAAAGAAAAGCAACATGACTAATTCTCCGGTTTCAATAACCCAAAAGGGGTTGAATAAATGATATAAAATATGAGAGGGATCAAAGCCCATAAGTAAGTCGATTCCTGCTATAAGTGATAGGCATAAGAAAAGAATGAGAATAAATATTCCTAATATCTTCATGGTTTCCTCCTAGGTTTTTACTCTATACCTATATCATGAGCAGGCTTCGTCCAGTATATTCGTTGTTTCAAAATGAAGAAGACGAATTCCGATTGATTAGGAATTCGCCGTAACGACGTATGTAAGCTTATAACGTATATTTATATCTTTTTAGAAACACAATGCACATGCTTCCGACGATAATAAGCAGAATTAAAAACCAAGGAATAATTTTTGCCGGATGAGCACTGAAGCCATAGATGAAAGCTAATGCTCCGACACTCACGATTCTTCCCACACTAAGTGCCATTTCCCGGGCAACTACCATTTCGATCCTCAGCCTGCCTTGTTGGTCAAACTTTGAAACCGAGTTTAATGATAACGTATCAAAAGGAACAGTGAACATTGGAATACAAATGGCAGAGACAAGCCCGTATACGATTAGTGAGAAAAGGTTGACATCGAATGACAACACGACAAATGACAGACTTAACAGCACATTTCCCAAAATAATCAGCGGCCATTTTTGTTTTTCATTGCTGAATTTGCCGATCATATAATAAGTAACAATGGACAAGGCCGTGGTCATAAAAGCAAAATTGCCAAGTACTCTCTCACTGCCCGTGACGATAAATACCCAAAGAGAAATCACAAAAGAAATGACGCCGTCCCGAAATGCAAGGCATGTAAAGGAGTAAGCAAGATATCGCCATTCCTTGTCGATATGAATCTTTACCACGGATTTCCACTGAAAACAGCTTTTTTCCCCGAAATTCGGCAGAAAAAAAGCAAGTGCTATCGCAATGGCAAAGAAAAAAAGAGAGAAACTGAAAATGATTTGATAGCCGATTAAGCTGGGCAGAAACTCAACGATCCATCCGCCGAGCAATGGGCCGATCATTTGGGTCAAAGACGTACAAATTCCGTTAACAGAATTAAACCATTTGCGGTTTTGTTTTGTTGTATAATCGACTGTCAATGTGTTTACCGACAACCAGAAAAATCCTGAACCGATACCAAACAGCGTCGCCAATTCAATTACGTGGTTGACGGATTCCGTTCCGAGATGAAGTACACGAAAGTAAAAAACAAGCTGAAAAATACTGCCGATAATCAGAGAAAATTTCCGTTCGATTTTTTTACTGATCATTCCTGAGACAACAAAAGCAGGTGCCCATATGAGATAGGAAAAAAAATTAAATAAAACGACTTCGAATATGGTAAGGGAAATTTTATACAAATATACATTCACAAAAATAGTTGATAAACTACTGGCAATTCCGCTTAAGCATAAAATGACAAGAAAATTTTTTGTGTATGCAGGGAACACAGTTGTGTTTGGCTGTTCACGCGATACTTTTGCCAAAGGATCAGATGGTTTCTCGTGGAAAATAAATCGGATTGCTTAAAGCGGCCATTCCTTTCTTGCCGAATGCAGGAAACGTTCTCCACACTTCAATCCGGTAAAAGAACCTTTCTTTTACGTGCTGCCATAAGTAGTGAAAGGTTGATTGCCCGGATTCAACCACAAGTGTATACTCAATTTCCCTATTCGAAATAATTTTAATCTCGTCACCTTTTTCAAGTCCGGATATGCTTACGGATACTTCTTGCTCCGGCTTGCAAAGATCGCCTGCTATCGCTTGATCAGCTCTCAGCTCAATAGCGGGGCCATCAGGTGAATAAGACAACGTGACGTTCCCTGCTTGAATCGCTGACAGAATTCCTGCTACTGATTTTTCTGCATAAATACGGGTCGTTGGATAGCCTTGCCGGACATACGGATCCGGACGGTGAGTATCACTTCCTCCGACTGCTGGTATCCTCATTCCTCTTACAAGCTGTTCATGCCACCACTGAACTGCCTTTTCGTTGCATTCCCGCCATGGACCGTTCCACACTTCTACCGCATCAAATTCCAAATCGAAGCCGTAATTCCAAGGACAGCCGTCGTCAAAAGGGTGGTTGATCGATATAAGTGCCCCCTTTTCTTTCGCTTCTTGTAGCTTGCTCTTCATCTCATTCGTTGTTTGGGCACGGAAATCGAGAACAGGTTCCTTAACACCGAATAAATTGCAATGTCCTTCGTAGGTTGTCAGCTCCATGCCTGGAATACTAAGAATGTCACCGAAACTTTCATACTCTGCATTTTGGCTTGTCACATTGTGGTCCATGGCGCCAATAATATCTAACCCGTGCTGGGCGGCGATTTGAACATTTTCCCTGACCAGATAAGATCCGTCGCTGTGGATCGTATGCAGGTGTAGATCACCTTTCAGCCAAGATTTCTGCAATAAAGGTTTTTCTTCGGAAATAATCGTCAGCTTAACAATGCAGCCTTCTTTGGCGATTCTGTAGGCACCTAACAGAATCGCCCATTCTCCAGCTTTCAAGTCCCCTGGTGTATAGCCCGGGGTTGCCTGATCAATCCCGATATAAAACTCGCTTCGAGCGCCGCCGCTCCAACCTCTGACTCGGCTTTGGTCTCTCACTCCCAAATCGACGACGCAGGGATCTGATCCTTGACTGATAACTTCATATTTTACCATTAGCCGGGACAAATCGTTTTCTATCGCAAAAGGGATTTCGATATAGTTTCTTTCTTCGCTTTTTGTGATCAATCGAGTTAGTGTAAGCAGCTGTTCCAACGATTCTCCTCCTGTTCATTATTCTTTTGTGGATCCTAATGAAATTCCTTTAACAAAATATTTTTGGACGAACGGATAAATCACCAGCAACGGAATCAAAGCAATCATGATTCCTGCCATCCGTACATTCGGTGTGAAAAATGTGCTTGTAGATGTTGAATCCGATCCAATGACCAGCGCCTGCAAAGCAATTTGCAGTGTATATTTGTCGGGATCATTAATATAAAGGAGAGCAGAGGTAAAGTGATTCCATCTGCTTACAAATTCAAACAGCAGTACGGTCATCAATCCGGGTTTGGCAATCGGCAAATAAAGCTTCCAGAAGATAAAAAAATCTCCTGCACCATCGATGCGCGCTGATTCTGCGATGCTGTCCGGGACAGATAAAAAGAAATTGCGCATCAATAAAATAGAAAAACCTGATACCAATCCTGATAAAACAAGCGAGGAAAGGGTGTTTAGCAGGCCGAGATCTTTATTGACGATATACAATGGAATCATGATTGTTTCAGAAGGCACAACCATCGTCAGCATAATGAAAGTAACCATAAATTTTTTTCCAGGCAGTCCTTTTTGAATTAGCATGTAACCAGCCATTGAAGCCAAAAACACGTGGATGATTGTGCCTGCTACAGTAACAATTGAATTGTTGACAAACGGAAGCCACAGTTCCATTTTTGTCCACACGGTTTGATAGCCTTCAAGACTCCATTCCGACGGCCAAAGCTTTAAACCAGTTTGCATGGAAGCGACATTGGAACTAAAGGAAACGACAAAGCTGTTCAAAATCGGTAAAATCATAGTGATAACTAATACATTAAGAAATAAGTAAATTCCCCAACGGACAAGAACCGATCCCTGTTGTTCTCCTATTTTTCGCTGATTCATGGTTTCACTCCAAATCGTATTTCGTAACTTTTCTGGTAATAAACACTAAAACAAGGGTTGCGGCAATCACCAGAAAGGAAGCGGCAGAGGCGACGCCCATATTAAAGTTTAAAATCCCTTTTTCATACACATACGTCATCAATACGTCAACCTGGCCGGCAATCGCTGGATTTCTCATGACAAAAATTTGGTCAAAAATCCGCAATACCCCCATTAAATTCAATAAAAAAACGATCTTCATCGTCGGGATCAGCTGCGGCAGGGTGATATGCCGAATTTCCTGCATCCGGTTTGCTCCGTCTATTCGAGCGGCTTCATACAGTGTCGGGTTGATCGCAGTAATGGCTGCTAAATAAATAATGCAGTTATAACCCATATCCTTCCATACAGCGGAGAGTATGATGATGGGCCTTGCATAATCTTTGTTTGTCAGAAAGGTGATTTCTTCCTTTCCGAGTAACGTAAGGATTGAATTGACAAGTCCTCCGTCGGGCGACAATATAAAAATCCATATCCCTCCGACAACAACCCATGAAAACAAGTGCGGGATGTAAATGACCGTTTGGATAAATCGTTTGAAAACGATATGCAATACTTCGTTCAGAGCGAGCGCTGTAATGATAGGCGCAACAAATCCCAACAATAAAATGCCGCCGCCAATCCAAAGAGTGTTCGTAAGAGATTGCCAAAAAGCGGGATCATTCAAAACGGTATTGTAGTTAGCAAGCCCGACAAACGGCCGGTCGCCGATCAGCCGGAATTTTTGCAGGCTCATCATAAATCCGCTGATTAATGGATAGAAATTAAAAATACAAAAATAAAGCAATATTGGCACAAACATTAAATATAAGCTGAAATGCTTCTGTATCAGTTTCAAGGCTTACGTCTCCCTGTGCATAAAATAACAGGAGAAGAGGAAGCATATTCTTTCTCTCTCCTGTTCCTTATTTTGGTTATTGATCAATTAAGCCGGCGGAAAGCAATTCATCATGCATCGTTTTCACTGCATCGCCAGCCGGCATGTCGCCTGTAATCGCACTGAATGCATACTTTGTTACAATTTTCTCTGCTTCCGGCCAGTCTCCTGTAGAGATTTCTAATGTCGAGTTATTGCTCATTACGACTTCTCTCGCTTCTTCCATTCCCGGCAGCAGGCCGATTGGATTTTTAAAGTGACTGTTGTTTGGGGTAACAACACCATGATCCATCCCGTGTTCTTCTCCCTTATCTGTTAATTTATATTTGTCGTTTTCTACGGTATAATCGTGGCCTTCAATACCCAGTGTGCTTAACAGGTTGCCTTCTTCAGAATGCCAGAATTCAAGAAATTTCATCGCGCCTTCGACGTTTTGGGCATTGGCAGGAATGGCGAAAAGGCTTGGATCCCCGCGTCTCAGCATAAATCCTTCAGGACCTTCTGCACCTGTTATACCCTTCGCTTCAAAGGAAGTGTCTGGTTTTTCTTTTTTAGCCATATTGTTAAACAAACCGACCCATGCGTCCCAATACGTAACGACACCGACACGGTCCGTTAAAAATAGTTCCCGCATTTTTGACGTATCGTTCGTCACAAAATTAGGATCCAAGATACCTTCTTTATACAGCTTGTTCAGCCATTCAAATACTGGTACAGCCGCTTCTGTAGAATAAGGAATCGTCCGTTTTCCGTCTTTGTCGATGACATATTTGTATTTGACGCCTGTTGCACTGAAGAATGGCTGCAGGTCATACAAGCCGGCAGTTGATAAACCATATGTGTCATCTTTTCCGTTTCCATCCGGATCTTGTTTGGTAAATGCTTGTAAAACCGTATAATACTCATCCAATGTCTTCGGCTGTTCTAGTTTTAGCTTCTTCAGCCAGTCCTGGCGGATAATCGGCATTGTTCCGCCTTCCAGCTTGTTAAATACTCCGTATACAGCACCATCATCATATGTAATCTGATTCCACTCTTCATCAGGGATGACAGCCTTATCTGACAGTATCTTTGAACCATCGATTTGTTCATTTATCTGTTTTAAAGCTCCTTGGTCGACGAGCACATCCATCAAATTTTTAGTTAAATAAATAAGATCATATTGTTCTCCTGAAGAAATAGATGTTAACAGTTTTTGATCATAATCGGATGGGGGTTTCACCATTTCGACTTCCAATCCTGTCTTTTTTTCAATTTCTTCGACAAATAGTTTTTGCTCGGCATCATCCTTGCCGCCGACAACCGTGGTCAGCATTCTTACCTTTTTGTTTTCAGAGCCTTCGGCACCCGTCTCATTGTTCGCTTCATTCGAACAAGCGCTAAGCAAAAGGGCAATTAAGGCCAGGATGACTATTGATTTAGGGTACAAAAACGGTTTTTTTTCGGATAACATTAAGTTTCCTCCTCGATTTTTAAAAGTGCTGCCGGTTTTTCACACGATCCCTGTTCGACAAATGTGGCGGGTACAATCATCCGTTTTACGACTCTATCCTTTGCTCCTAACAGATCGAGCAAAGCTCTTGCCGCTTCTTTTCCTAGTAATTCTGAATGTAAATTGACAAAGCTTAGAGAAGGTGTAAAGTGATCAAGGTAAGCAACGTCATTGCTAAAAGAAATAACAGATAAATCTTTAGGAATAGTGATCCCTGAATCTCTTGCCGCTTGATAAACGCCCAATGCCATTTGATCTGAGTCGGTAATGACAGCGGTCAAGGGTTCATGTGATTGAAACATATCCATCATAGTTTCATAAGCAAATTCTTGAGAAGAAAGATTTTTTATTTTGTATTTAACCATGCCCTGGCGAAAAGTGAGCGCATGGTCTTCCAGCGCTTTTTTGTAGCCTTTTTCTCTTTCTTTACTGACGGTCCGTTCTTTGCCTGAGTTTACAAACAAAATGTCTTTATGCCCTAATTCGAGAAGATGACAGGTGATTTGAAAGGCGATCTGTTGATTATCGTTGTCTACATATGAAATCGCTGTTTCGAAATTATCCGCAGGCTTGCCGATGAGCACAAAGGGGATCTCTTGTTTTAAGCGTTCATGGATACGCAAATCACTTTCTGAAGGATCTAAAATAATTTCTCCGTCTATCGGATCGGCAGCCGCAAACTCTTGCTTTTCGGCTGTTTCGTCAAGCAGCTTGTTGACCAATAGGCGATATCCATGCTCGGTGCATTCGTTCAAAACCCCATTTAATAAAGAAAGGTGAAAGGGGCTGAATTTGTTGCTGCCTCGTACCATACTCAGACTGATAATTTTTGTTTCCTGTACGGCTAAGCTGCGTGCCAAATAATTTGCTCTGTAGTTCAGTTCTCTTGCCGCTTTTAAAACCCGTTCACGCACATCATTGCTGATTGGTCTTTTCCCACTGAAAACATTGGACACAGTTCCTTTTGAAACGCCTGCGCGTTCTGCTACATCTTTGATTGTTGCCATGGACTGACCTCCTCGATCTAAATATTAAACCGGTTTTATTAACTGAAAATGAAATTTATGAAAATTTTTATGCATCTATTGTTTTCCTAACGTTAAAACCTTATGAAATTAACAAATTTCATAATAAATTTATAATATTTTTCTTAAACCGGTTTTATAAAAAGTGCCATTATTGGATGTTAGTAAGTGAAAAACAGAAGATGAATCTTCTAATAAAAGAGGAATGAGACCGTTTGTTAAGGGAATGTAAAAACAAACTGGCGAGCACCGCCTTATAATCAGTCCGCCCGTGTATGGTAAAATGAGATGACAATATCACTACATAAAAAGAGGTTTCTATGAGATTTTTGAAAACATTAACCCGGTGGATATATGATCGGCCGCTAGAGGAAGGCACGATTGTAGCAAATACGTATCAAATCAAAAAATTGATCGGAATGGGCAGCTACGGCATCGCTTATCTTTCTTTTGATCTGCCTGAAAATAGACTGTGCGTCATCAAACAGCTTCGACCAAGCAAAGCCCTTTTCAAAAGGGAGCGAAAGCGGTTTGCTACGGAAGTCGAATTGATGAAACGGCTGCGTCACCCGCTAATGCCGCGTTATCTTGGCGATTTTCCCTTTAAGGGGCATTCTTTCTATGCGATGACGTATATCGAAGGTGAAAACCTGGAGGAGCTGCTGTTTTCTAAAAAGGAACGATTTAACGAAAAAGAGGCGCTTATGCTTGTTCGTGACATCGCGGAAATTGTTAATTACCTTCACAGCCAGCACATTTTTCACAGCGATTTGCGGATTCCCAACATTGTAGTAACGAAGGATCAGGTATACCTGATTGATTTTGGTCTGGCGATTCACCAGTCAAACAATGCCCAGACAGAAGATGACTTAAAGCTCAGGCAGGATGACTACTACGATCTGGGTGATCTGCTTCTGTTTTTGCTTTATTCAGATTACACACAAAAAAGTAAAAAAGCCCTTCCTTGGACAGAAGAGCTTGTCTTGCGAGTGGAAACAAAAGTGTTGTTAAAGCGGCTGCTCGGAATTGAAGAACAGTTTGTTAATGGACAACAGGTCCAGCAAGCCATTCATCGGGCGATAAGGCAGCAAAAGTGAGGGTGGAAATCAGCTGCTGCTATGGCCTCTGTGCTTGTAGCGCTTGCTGCCGCCGTATGGATTATACTTTCTGTTGTATCCGGAACTGCTCCGGGAGCGATAGTGCCTGCGGCTGCTGTCACTATAGTGTCGCCTTCTTCTTCGGTCGCTGCCGCTTCCTGAAAATTGCTTTATGGTTTTAAAAAGCTTTTTAAACATCGATTGCACCCCCAATCGTTATGTCCTAACTGTAACACAAAAGAAATTACCTTCGCATCTCCTACTGCTTCTCCATCCCGTTTTTTCTCCCATAGGTAATAATTACTAGTTATAAATCGATCTTATTTCATATATAATAGTGATACAGAACATTTGTTCCCTTTTGGAGGTGACTTTATTGAAGGAAAAAGTCATTTTTTTAGTGGATATGCAATCCTTTTATGCCTCTGTTGAAAAAGCAGAGCACCCCCATTTAAAAAAGCATCCTGTGATTGTATCGGGGGATCCGGAAAGGAGAAGCGGAGTCGTACTCGCAGCTTGTCCGATTGCCAAAAAGAAAGGGGTAGAAAATGCCTCCAGGCTTTGGGAAGCTGTGCAAAAATGTCCTGAAGCCATTGTGTTAAGGCCCCGAATGCAGCGGTATATTGATGTGTCCTTGCAGATTACAGAGATTCTTGAGCAATATACAGATCTTGTCGAGCCGTATTCGATTGATGAACAGTTTATGGATGTGACAGGAAGCTTGAAGCTCTTCGGACAACCGGAAGAAATCGCAAGGAATGTCCAGGATCGAATTATGAGGGAAATCGGCGTATATGCCCGAGTCGGGATCGGAGAAAATAAAGTGCTGGCGAAGATCGCGTGTGACAATTTCGCGAAAAAAAACGAAAATGGCATTTTTCGATTGCATGATCAAAACCTGCAGACCCACATGTGGCCTCTGCCTGTAGGAAAAATGTTCGGTGTGGGAGGAAGGATGAGGAATCATCTCAACCGGATGGGAATCAGCACAATCGGAAACCTTGCCCATTTTCCGCTGGAGCTTTTAAAGAAAAGATGGGGTATCGTCGGCCATGTGCTTTGGATGACGGCAAACGGCATTGACTATTCGCCTGTTACGAAAACGTCATTAAACGGACAAAAAGCAATCGGGCACGGAATGACCCTGCCAAAGGATTACGTGGACTTTGAGAAGGAAATTAAAGTGATACTCCTTGAACTAAGCGAAGAAGTGTGCAAAAGAAGCCGGCATGTTGGAGTCACGGGACAGACTGTAACCGTCAGCTGCCGCGGCGCCGACTTTGATTTCCCGACCGGTTTTCATCGCCAAATGAAGCTGCCGGAGCCTACAAATCATACGGCAGATGTGTTTCGAGCCGTCTCCGAGCTCTTTTTAAAATTTTGGGACCGGCAGCCCGTGCGGCGGCTGGGGGTCAGTCTTACCCAGCTTTCAACGGATAGCATGCTGCAGCTTAATTTGTTTGATGATTTGCTGAAAAAGAGAAGCCTCGGTTATGTGATGGATGAGATAAAAACCCGATTTGGCGAGACAGCTGTCATCAGAGCGGTTTCAAAAACAGCTGCGGGGCAAGCCCATGAACGCGCCGCTAAAATAGGAGGGCATTATAAATGAGCGAGCATTTAAGAAGAGGCAATATGCTTTGGGAGGGAAGCCGAATGTTTTTGCCGGAGCATAAAGAAGCGCTTTTGCAACGAAAACAAATGCAAAAGAAAAAGATCCGGCCGGCTCTCGATTTCGATCAGCTCGAGGAAATGGATCGCATCCTTCATGAGGCGATGGAGTTTGCCAAGCCGATTCAAGTCACTTATTTTCAGGAAGGAGATCTGCACATATGCGAGGGAAGAATTTGCCGGCTTGAAATGCTATCGAAAAAATTATGGATCACAGATGCTTCAAGTGATATCCAGCCGCCCATTCATCTTGAGAATGTGACAGACCTTAAGATTCTTTAAACAAATTCCCGCAAAAAAAGAAGGGGCTGCAATCAGCGGCCCCTTTTTGGCTTTCTACCCGGAATTTGAATCCGTTCGATATCACCGAGAACATAAATATAGAAAAACAAACCTACTAATAAGACGATTCCTGCGACGATGAAACTCATCGTAAAGGAACCTGTAGCATCCAAAAGATAGCCAGTTAAAGCAACGGCAATAATTCCGCCGAACAAATTATTTGCCAGATTAACCATTGAGCTGAGAAGTGAAACAGATCCTGCAGGAGCGATTTCTGCTGCGATAGACCAGCCGATTGGCGCGGTAGCAGAGATTCCTGCCAATCCGATAGAGATGCAGATAATTGCAATCGCGACTTGATCGGTTAGAATCGCTCCCAAAAAAACAAATCCTAAGCACATGCCGATGATGATAATGGTATGGTACACTTTTGTCGCTTGATACCCTTTTTTTAATAGGGAATCAACGAGCCATCCGCCGACCGCAATCCCGGAAATCGTCGAAATCAACCAAGGAACTGCAGTAAGCAATCCTGACGACATAATATCCATGCCGAAACGATCCTTAAAAAAAGTCGGCATCCAAGTTAAGAGCAGGTTAAAGGTATAACCGTATCCCGTAAACCCGATCATGAGACCCCAGACTTTTCTATTTCGAAATAAAGTGGAAAGAAGCAAAGTCATCCCGTGAGTCGCATTTTCACTAGGAATTGTATTATGTTTTTGAATATAATGGAGCTCATTTTTTGAGATCCGTTTGTGCCGGTCAGGATTTTCATAATAAAGCCAAAACAAAAGCGTGAATAAAACATTGATAATACCTATCGTCAAAAATGCAATTCGCCAATCAAACCTTGTAACAAGAACAGCAACCAAAGGTGCTCCTAACACATTTGAAAATTTTGCGGCTGAATCGAATAATGAATTAGCCAATCCACGTTCACTCGGGGGGAACCATGCAGCCGTGGCTTTAGAGGCTGCCGGGAAAGCAGAAGCGCTGGAGATTCCGATGAGAAAGCGAACAATATACAAAATCAGTTTCCCTTGCAAAAAAGCCATTAAAACCGTTAGAAAACTCCAAACGATCATCCCGAGCCGTGTAACCCAAGCGACCCCAAACCTGTCCAATAAACTGCCAACAGGAATCTGCATCAAAGTGTAGGAGTATGTATAAATTGAGAAAACAATCCCTAACTCTGTGCCGTTTAAATGAAAGGATTCTTGAATGGCGGGCGCTGCAACTGATATCGCAACCCTGTCTAAGTAATTTAGAACAACCATACTGCTAAGTAAGCCTGAAATTAACCACCTTGTATGTCCTAATGGATGATGCCTCATAGTGACCCTCCTCATTTTAGTTTGATCCAATTTGATTGTTCTTATGTAGAGAGGGAGCTACACATCTTTATTACCACAGGTGATTGGAGAATAAACAAGGGAAACCGCATCTTCTAAAGCGGAAGAAAAGTAAACGCTTTAAAAGAATAAGAGCAGGGCTTGAGCCTACAGAGCTTTATCCAATTGCTGCAGCCTTACTGCATGGATCGAAAAACGCCAATCCATTTAGATAAAACATGCAGAGAAAGATAAAGCTATTTCATAGGTAAAGCCCTGACGGAAGGGAATGTGTCTTTTCAGATTGAGTACTAAATTCTCATCATAATAAATAAAAGCCCAAAGGAAGCAGTAAACCTGCAACAATGGTGACAATTAAGAAAATAACGAAGAACAGCCAATCACGTACTTTGATATGGTCTTTTGATTTATGGACTAGTACGATCTCCATCACTCCGATAGTAAGTAAACCTAACACAACCTTAGAGATCCGCCCGAGAGAAAAAGGCAGCATCGGCAGCAAAATAAACCCGGTCATAATGACAAATAAGTAAGTGATTCGATGGATCTGATGAAGAACGACTGCGATTTTGTGCTTTTTTGCAGCAAACAACGCATAAACAATAAAAAATAAAATGAGAGTCAATCCTAACGCGGTTAAATGAATATGTGTCATGTTCGCGAAGCCTCCTGACTAGTGTACTATCCTGCAATTGTACATCATTTGCAGAAAAAAATAGAGCTAAGGGAGGATAAATTTCGAGATTGGGAGGATAAAAGCCGATGAAAGGACGATATATATAAACGTTGGGAGGATAAAAGCCGATGAAAGGACGATATATATAAACGTTGGGAGGATAAAAGCCGATGAAAGGACGATATATATATAAACGTTGGGAGAATAAAATCAGAAACGGCTAGATCATACAATCACAAAGGGATAATTGTCAGCAATATTATTTTTTTTGTCAGTAAATGTGTCAAATTTATTTTAAAAGGTCTTCGATTCCTATACGATTAAATATAAAAAACATAAAAAAATTTTTATTTTTTAAATTCCTGTTAAATCAATATTGTAAGCGGATACAATATCATGTATAAGTCAAAATAGTCTAATAATTTTAAAAAATACGGTTGACACTGCTAATAAAGCGGCGTAAGATGAGTTCAACAAAAGATAGCAAATGATGTTGTACAGACATCCTGTACAGAACCTGACTAGCTATTCATCTTGTCATTATTTACAGAAAGGGTGCTTCAAACAATGGAGGGCCAAAGAGAACAGTGGATATTCTTAAACGATAAGTTCGTTAAGAAGGAAGATGCCACAATATCAGTTTATGATCATGGGTTTCTGTATGGAGACGGTGTTTTCGAGGGGATCCGGGTTTATAATGGGAATGTCTTCAGAATGAAAGAACATATGAAGCGGCTGTATGAATCAGCTATGTCCATTCTGCTGGAAATCCCATATAGTATAGAAGAATTAACTGAACTTGTCTTGCATACAGTGGAAAAGAATCAATTAAAAGATGCTTATATACGTCTTGTTGTTTCACGGGGAAAAGGCGATTTGGGCTTAGATCCAAATAAATGCCATAAGCCGAGCATTGTCATTATTGTTGAACCGTTAGCCATTTTTCCAAAAAGTCTCTATGAAACCGGAATCGATATTGTCACAGTCCCAACTAGACGTAATCGTCCGGATGTATTGAGCCCGAAAGTCAAATCATTAAACTATTTAAATAATGTACTTGTTAGAATTGAAGCTCACTTAGCTGGTGTAAGCGAAGCATTGATGCTGAATGATCAAGGCTATGTCGCTGAAGGGTCTGCTGATAACATTTTCATCTATAAGAATGGAAAATTGCTGACGCCGCCAGGATATGTCGGTGCACTTGAAGGAATAACTAGAAATGCTATTATAGAATATGCGAAAGAAATGGGATATGAAGTTAGTGAAGAGCCTTTTACAAGACACGATGTATATACTGCGGAAGAAGTTTTTCTATCTGGAACTGCTGCAGAAGTGATATCCGTCATTAAGGTAGACGGGCGTGTGATCGGAAACGGCAGGCCAGGTGTCCATACGAACCGATTATTGGAAGAATTCCGCAAACGTGTCACAGAGGAAGGCGAAAAAGTCAATTACAAAGATCAAAGCTTAAGTGTAAGTTAATATGATAAAACGTTGAAGAGGATAAGTAGCCTCGAAGGAAGGATCTTACAGAGAGCCGGGAATGCTGGAAACCGGTGATCCACTTCGTTTGCGAACTCACCTCCTGAGTGCCGCCCTGAAATGAAGTAAGGCCGGCCGGGTCAGAGAATAAGAAGCGCTGACTCGTTACCAAAGCGGATACGACATGTATCCATAAGACAGCCTCAGGCTGTGAACTAGGGTGGTACCGCGAAAAGCTATAGAAAACCTTTTCGCCCCTTTTGACCTATTTAAAAATAGTGTCATTTGTGGGTGGAAAGGTATTTTTTTTGATTTTATATAAAAAATAAAAAGATTAAAAATGATTCGCCTTAAAGGAGGAGCTTACAAAATGGGGATGAAAGTACAATTGGATGCAAAGACTTCCGAATGTACCAAGAAATTGTCCGGTGCTGAGATGCTTATTGAGTCATTGAAGAAAGAAAACGTTGAAGTGATTTTTGGTTATCCTGGAGGAGCAGTTCTTCCAATTTACGATAAACTCTATAATTCCGGAATGTTTCATGTTCTTGCCCGCCATGAGCAAGGCGGCATACATGCAGCAGAAGGATACGCAAGAATATCAGGAAAACCAGGAGTGGTAATTGCTACATCAGGACCAGGAGCAACGAATCTGGTGACGGGGCTTGCCGATGCAATGATTGATTCTTTGCCGCTTGTTGTTTTTACAGGACAGGTCGCAACGACACTAATAGGCTCCGATGCCTTTCAGGAAGCAGATGTAATCGGGATCACCATGGCGGTAACGAAGCATAGCTATCAGGTAAGAGATCCGAAAGAGCTGCCAAGAATCATTAAGGAAGCATTCCATATTGCATCAACCGGCAGACCGGGTCCCGTTCTGATTGACATTCCTAAGGATATTGCAGTCGTTGAGGATGATTTCACTTATGATCATGAGATAGATCTGCCAGGGTATAACCCTAAGCTTGAACCGAACCATCTTCAAATCAGAAAGCTGGTTGAAGCTGTAAGCAGTGCGAAGAAACCGGTAATTCTTGCAGGAGCAGGTGTCTTGCATGGGAAAGCAGCTCCACAGTTAAAAGAATATGCAGAACAGCAGCAAATTCCGATTGTCCATACGCTTCTAGGCCTTGGCGGTTTTCCAGCAGACCATCCTTTATTCCTTGGAATGGGAGGCATGCACGGAACGTATACGGCTAATATGGCGCTTTATGAATGCGACCTGATGATTAGCATAGGAGCGAGATTTGATGATCGCTTAACAGGGAATCTGCAGCATTTCGCCAAGCACGCAAAGGTAGCACACATTGATATCGATCCGGCGGAAATTGGCAAAAATGTCGAAACAAAAATTCCGGTGGTTGGTGACAGTAAGCTCGTATTAAAGGAGCTGATCAACCAAAATGGAAAACCTGGTGACTCTGGCGAATGGAGACAAAAGCTTAAAGAGTGGAAAGAGGAATATCCGCTATGGTATCAAGAGGATAAAGAAGGGTTTAAACCGCAAAAGCTCATCGAATACATTCACAAGTTTACGAAGGGCGAAGCGATTGTTACAACAGATGTCGGCCAGCATCAAATGTGGTCCGCACAGTTTTATCCTTTCCAAAAGGCTGACAGATGGGTGACATCCGGAGGACTCGGAACGATGGGATTTGGCCTTCCGGCAGCTATAGGGGCGCAGCTTGCAGAAAGAAACACGACGGTTGTTTCTGTTGTCGGTGACGGAGGCTTTCAAATGACGCTGCAGGAGCTGGGAGTGATCTATGAGCTGAACTTGCCGATCAAAGTCGTTATATTAAACAATAAATGTCTGGGAATGGTTAGACAATGGCAAGAATCCTTTTATGAAGAACGATACTCATATTCAAAATTTTCAAACCAGCCTGATTTTGTAAAGCTTGCTGAATCCTATGGAATCAAAGGTGTTCGGATTACATCCGAAAAAGAAGCCGAAGATAAGCTGAAAAGTGCACTGCAGTCGAATGAGCCTGTCGTCATAGACGTCCATGTTGCACCGGATGAAAAAGTAATGCCGATGATTGAACCCGGCAAAGGAATTCAACAAATGACGGGGGTAAAACCATCATGAAGAGAATTATCACACTGACTGTTCTTAACCGGTCGGGAGTGCTTAATCGCATTACCGGGCTGTTTACGAAAAGAAATTACAACATTGAAAGCATAAGCGTCGGCCATACAGAAACGGAAGGCGTCTCAAGAATCATATTTGTTGTCAATGCAAAGGAAGAAAGAGACGTTGAACAATTAACGAAACAGCTGAATAAGCAGATTGATGTTCTAAAGGTTTCGGATATTACAAATCAATCAATTATTCAAAGAGAGCTGGCGCTGATAAGAGTTGCATCACCACCTCAAACAAGGATGGAGATCAACGGAATTATTGAACCGTTTCGGGCGTCAATTGTTGATGTCAGCAAAGAAAGTGTTGTTGTTCAGGCAACAGGAGAGTCATCGAAAATAGAGGCACTCATTGAATTATTAAAACCATACGGAATCAAAGAAATTGCAAGAACAGGAACAACGGCGTTTGCCAGAGGTACACAGGCATCCCCGTCAACCATAAAAACAATATCAATCATATAACACAAAAGGAGAGAGTCAAATGGTAAAAGTATATTATAACGGTGATATTAACGATAGCAAATTAACAGGTAAAAAAGTCGGGATTATTGGTTACGGCTCTCAAGGCCATGCACACGCATTGAATCTGAAGGAAAGCGGAGTAGACGTCGTTGTCGGTGTACGAAAAGGAAAATCTTTTGATAAAGCTGAAGAAGACGGCCATAAGGTTTACACAGTAAAAGAAGCAGCTGCACAGTCAGACATCATCATGGTATTGCTACCAGACGAGCAGCAATACAAAGTGTATCACGAAGAAATTAAAGATGAATTAACGGCAGGAAAATCACTAGTTTTCGCCCATGGATTTAATGTTCATTTCCATCAAATCGTTCCTCCGGCCGATGTTGATGTATTCCTTGTAGCTCCAAAAGGTCCTGGACATTTAGTAAGAAGAACCTACGAACAAGGAGCGGGTGTTCCGGCACTATTCGCTGTATACCAAGATGCTACTGGTGAAGCGAAGGATGTAGCACTAGCGTATGCAAAAGCAATTGGTGGAGGCAGAGCAGGTATTCTTGAAACATCGTTTAAAGAAGAAACAGAAACGGATCTTTTCGGAGAACAGGCCGTTCTTTGCGGAGGATTAACTTCACTTGTGAAAGCAGGCTTCGAAACTTTGGTTGAAGCAGGATATCAGCCGGAAATTGCTTATTTTGAGTGTTTGCACGAGCTGAAGCTGATTGTTGATCTTATGTATGAAGGCGGCTTAGAAGGAATGAGATATTCAATTTCTGATACTGCTCAATGGGGAGACTTCGTATCAGGTCCGCGTGTCGTAGATGCTAAAGTAAAAGAAACAATGAAAGAAGTGCTTAAAGACATTCAAACAGGTACGTTCGCGAAAGAATGGTTGGTTGAAAACCAAGTGAACCGCCCTCGATTCAGTGCAATTAATCAAAACGAAAGTGAACATCAAATCGAAGAGGTTGGCCGGAAATTACGTGAAATGATGCCGTTTGTGAAGCAAAACCAAAAAGGTTCAAAACAGGAAGTGGTGAGCAGCGGTGCGAAAAATTAATTTTTTCGATACTACTCTTCGAGACGGTGAACAATCACCAGGAGTCAACCTAAACTCTGAAGAAAAATTGGCGATTGCAAGACAATTGGAAAGACTTGGGGTAGATGTTATGGAGGCGGGCTTTCCCGCTTCCTCCCAAGCCGATTTTCAATCAGTCCAGGAAATTGCCAGGGAAATAAGAGGATGTTCGGTCACCGGGCTGGCAAGATCTGTGAAAAGTGACATTGATACTGCATGGGAAGCATTGAAGGACGGAGCGAGTCCAAGAATTCATATCTTTATCGCTACGTCGGATATTCATCTAAAGTATAAGCTGAAAAAAACACGCGAACAAGTCATTGAGCAAGCGGTTGAAATGGTGAAATACGCAAAGAGCAAATTTCCAATTGTCCAATGGTCGGCAGAGGATGCATGCAGAACGGACTTGGGTTATTTGGCGAAAATTGTAGGGAAAGTGATTGAAGCAGGGGCGGATGTCATTAACCTGCCTGATACCGTCGGATATTTGGCGCCGGCTGAATACGGAAACATATTTAAATATATAAAAGAAAATGTACCTGGAATAGATAATGTAACGCTTTCTGCTCATTGTCATGACGATCTAGGCATGGCGGTTGCGAATTCGCTTGCAGCAATTGAAAACGGTGCTGATCAAATTGAATCCGTCATAAACGGAATCGGCGAACGGGCAGGGAATGCGTCATTAGAAGAAATCGCAGTTGCTCTTTATATTAGAAAAGACTTTTATCAGGCAGAAACGAGACTTAAATTAGATGAAATAAAACGGACCAGCGACTTAGTCAGCAATCTGACTGGGATGGCGGTGCCGCGCAACAAAGCAGTAGTTGGCGACAATGCGTTTGCTCATGAATCAGGTATACACCAGGATGGATATTTAAAAGAAAAAACGACTTATGAAATATTCTCCCCAGAATTAGTCGGAGTAAAAACAGATGCACTCGTTCTAGGAAAACATTCTGGCAGACATGCCTTTAAAGACAAGCTTAAACAACTGGGTTTTCAGTTCGAGGAAGAGGAAGTCAATCATTTTTTCAGAATATTCAAAGAATTTACCGCTAAGAAGAAAGAAATTACCGATGAGGACATAATTGCAATTGTACTCGAAGAAAAAGTAAGCAGCAGAAAAGCAGGGTATGATTTAGAAGGATTGCAGGTTAATTATGGAACATCACAGGTTCCTACGGCAACTGCGACGCTGCGAAACCAGTTTACGGATGAGGTCATCCATGAAGCGGCGACTGGAACAGGAAGCATCGAAGCAGTGTACAACACACTGGAGCGCTGTATTGGCGAGGAAGTTCAGCTGCTTGATTACCGGATTCAGTCGAATGGAAAAGGAAGAGACGCATTTGCGCAAGTCTATGTTCAAGTCCTATTCGAGGGAAAAGAAGGATCCGGCAGAGGCGTAGCTCAAGATGTTCTCGAAGCATCAGCGAAAGCTTACATTAATGCTGTCAATCGAATTTTGCTATTAAAGGATTCCAACCAGTATTTTTCAACTACAGAAACTTCAGCAGTAGAAACAAAGACAGTTGGATAAGGAGGCTGCCATCTTGAAGAAGAAAATTGCGCTATTGCCGGGAGACGGCATAGGTCCAGAAGTAACAGCATCTGCTGTTGAGATACTAAAAAGCGTCGCTCAATATTTCGGACACGAGTTTCAATTTGAATTTGGCCAAATTGGCGGAGATGCGATTGATCATGCGGGTTCTCCGCTTCCCGAAAAAACGATCGACATTTGCAGCGGAGCAGATGCCATCCTTTTAGGAGCGGTTGGCGGACCGAAATGGGATCAAAATCCGTCACATCTCAGACCTGAAAAAGGTTTGCTTGCCATCCGCAAGAAGCTTGATTTATATGCGAATGTTCGTCCCGTAAAGGTGTTTGAAAGCTTGTCTGAAGCCTCACCGTTAAAAAAAGAATACATTGAAAACGTTGATTTTATCATTGTTCGTGAATTAACCGGAGGATTGTACTTTGGCGAACCAAGCAAAAGGTACGTGAATGAACAAGGTGAGCCTGCTGCGGTCGATACACTTTTTTATAAAAAAGAAGAAATGGAAAGAGTCATAAGAGAAGCATTTAAAATGGCTGCTGCCCGCAAAAAGAAAGTCACATCTGTTGATAAGGCAAATGTTCTTGAATCGAGTAAATTGTGGCGTGAAACAGCAGACGAGATCGCCCGTGAGTTCCCTGAAGTGGAGCTGGAGCATATGCTTGTAGATAATGCAGCGATGCAATTGATTTATGCTCCTTCTCAATTTGATGTCATTGTTACTGAGAATATGTTCGGCGATATTTTAAGCGATGAAGCTTCCATGCTGACTGGTTCTCTTGGAATGCTTCCGTCAGCCAGCCTTTCAAGCTCGGGACTCCATCTCTTTGAACCAGTGCACGGTTCAGCTCCTGATATCGCCGGCCAAAATGTGGCGAATCCTTTTGCAGCCATTCTATCTGCGGCTATGCTGTTAAGAACCTCATTTGGTTTCGAAAGCGAGGCAAAGGCTGTTGAACAGGCAGTGAAGAATGTGCTTGAAGCTGGAAAACGAACGAAAGATTTAACGAGAAACAAAGCTTTCAATACAACAAGTGACATAACAGAGGACGTGAAAGCTGCATTAGCGGCTGCATACGCGAATGTGTAAAAGTCAAAAAATGAACGTCTTAAAAAGGAGGCAAGGGTCATGGCACCCCAAACTATCATAGAGAAAATCTGGAACCAGCATGTTGTCAAAAAACAAGAAGGGAAACCAGATCTATTATATATTGATTTGCATTTGATTCATGAAGTGACATCACCCCAAGCGTTTGAAGGGATAAGGCAAAAAGACCGCAAAGTACGGCGCCCGGAAAATACGTTTGCAACGATGGATCATAATATACCAACGGTCAATCGTTTTGTCATGCATGATGAAGTAGCCAAGCGGCAAGTAAGTGCTCTAGAACGAAACTGCCAGGAATTTGGTATACGATTGGCAGACTTAACAAGTGAAGATCAAGGGATCGTCCATGTTATCGGTCCGGAGCTTGGCCTGACTCTTCCGGGGAAAACCATTGTATGCGGAGACAGCCATACATCAACACACGGAGCCTTCGGAGCGTTGGCGTTTGGAATTGGAACGAGTGAAGTGGAGCACGTGCTTTCAACTCAAACCCTGTGGCAGCAAAAGCCGAAAACTCTTGAAATCCGTATTAATGGAAAACTGGAAAAGGGAGTAACGGCAAAAGACGTTATTCTTTATTGTATCGGAAAATATGGAGTTAAATTTGGAGCAGGCCATATTATCGAATATACTGGCGAAGCGATCAGAAATATGTCAATGGACGAACGGATGACTGTGTGCAATATGTCAATTGAAGGTGGAGCCAGAGCAGGGCTCATCGCGCCAGATGAAACAACGATTGAATATGTGAAAAACAGAAAATATGCTCCAAAGGGAGAAGAGCTGGAAAAAGCCATAGCAGATTGGGAGAATTTAAGATCAGATCCCGGAGCGGAATATGACCGTACAATTACAATAGAAGGAAATGAAATTTCGCCTATGGTTTCTTGGGGGATCAACCCGGGAATGGTGCTTCCTGTCGATCAGTCTATTCCATCACCGGAAAGCTTTGGTGCTGATGAGGATCGTAAAGAGGCAGTCAGAGCTTATGAGTATATGGGTGTCACTCCGAATCAGAAAATTGAAGACATTACGATTGACCATGTCTTTATCGGGTCGTGCACCAATTCAAGAATCACCGATTTAAGACAGGCAGCAGAATTGGTTAAGGGGCAAAAAGTCTCAGACCATGTTCGGGCGATTGTCGTTCCTGGTTCGCAAAAAGTAAAGGCTCAAGCAGAAAAAGAAGGGCTTGACCAGATCTTTATTTCTGCCGGGTTTGAATGGAGAGAATCAGGATGCAGCATGTGCTTAAGCATGAATAACGATGTGGTACCGGAAGGGGAACGCTGCGCTTCCACCTCAAACCGGAATTTCGAAGGCAGACAAGGAAAAGGGGCGAGAACCCACCTAGTTAGTCCTGCAATGGCGGCTGCTGCGGCGATCCATGGCCGGTTTGTTGATGTGAGAAAATATTTTAAAGAAAAAACGGTAGTGTAAGGAGGAGAGCATCATGAAGCCATTCACAAAGCATACAGGAAAAGCTGCAGTTTTAAACCGAATTAATGTCGATACTGATCAAATTATCCCAAAACAATTTTTGAAACGGATTGAGAGAACGGGATATGGCCGGTTCGCTTTCTTTGATTGGCGTTATTTATCTGACGGAAGCCCGAATCCGTCCTTCGAGTTAAACCAGCCGGCATACGAAGGAGCATCAGTCCTTTTGGCAGGTGAAAATTTCGGTTGCGGTTCATCGAGAGAGCACGCTCCTTGGGCACTTGGCGATTATGGCTTTCAGGTCATTATCGCGCCTTCATTCGCTGATATTTTCCATCAAAACTGTTTCAAAAACGGTATGCTGCCGATCCGCCTTCCGTTTGACCAGTGGAAGACTTTGATAGAGGATTATGAAAATCAATCGAAATCAATAACTATTGATCTTGAAAACCAAGTAATTATTGACAGTGAAGAGAAGCGTATTTCATTTGACGTTGACCCGCATTGGAAAGAAATGCTGGTAAATGGTTACGATGAAATTTCATTAACGCTGTTATTGGAAGATGAGATTGCCTTATTTGAACAACAAAGAAAGACATGGCTGTAAACTTCTTAGCTGCCGGCTCTTGCCGGCGGTTTTTTTCATCATTTCTGGGAAGAATTGAAGAGGCGATGCTCTCGTTTCCTTCTTCTCGCTTGTCATTGACATTCGGTGTTGGTAAACTTGTAGAAAATCAATGCCTGAAAGGAACTTGGAAATGAAGAATGAAAAGAAAACCAGCAATATAATACCGTTTCCAAACGTACAAGATCGTCTTGTCGAAAAAGGCATGAGTGCTATGAAAGCAAAACAATATCGGGATGCGTTAGGCTTTTTTTCTGAGGCAATGGAATACAGGGTAGAAGATAAGTCTGAAATGTATTTGGGAATGGCGATATGCTACCTTGAGCTTGGCGAGCTGGAAGATGCAAAAAAAATATGCGAACGAATGCTGAAGGAAGGCATCGGCGATTATTTTACCGTATTGCAGGTATACATGACAATCCTGATTCAGCTGAAACAGTTTTCGATCGTGAAAAAAACGATTGAAGCGGTGCTGGAAGAAAATAAGATGCCTGCTGAGAATGCTGAACAATTTTATAAGCTGCTGGAGTTTAGCAGGAGAATGATTAATGAAGAAGAAAATGATCTTCTGTTTGACGAAGAAATGATTCATGAATCTGTACAGGCAGATAAGATTTTAACTAACGAGTCTGAACAGCTTGCCTTCATTCATTCACTTAAGGACCGTAATTTATCGCAACACATTGGGCTATTGCGAACAATCCTTCAGAACCCTGATGCACATCCGGTTATCAAAACGATGATATTGCAGCTGTTAGCTGATCATGAGTATGCAAAAGAAATGCAGGTTGCAAAATTCGGCGAGTCGATTTCCATAAACCCATCTGAAGAAACAAAACCAGATGCGATGCCGATTCTCGGAAAGGTGCTTAATTTGCTTGATGATACGCTTGGAAATGAAAATCCGACGTTATTTCATGCGGTAGAAGAGCTGTGGAGAAGGCATATTTATGTAATTTACCCTTTTGAACCTAAACAATACAGTGAGCAGCTGTGGGCGGCTGCGCTGCATAAGGTTGGTTACGAAATGTACGGAATCGAAATCGGATTAGAAGAGCTTCATATGTTGTATGACTTTCAGTCAGATGGATTTACTGAAGCATGTGCATTCATTAAGGAAATCGAGGAAATTTCTTATTTGTAAAATCGGTTATGGTTGAAAGGATGCGCCATTGTGTTATAATGTAATGGTTGCATTTACGGAAAGTATATTGTGTCAAGACCATTTTGACACCTAATTCAGAAATTCATTGTTATTTTATTATACATAATGAGCGCTGATAAGTGATGAATTGTGGCAGTGATCACATTGTTTCAGAAATGGACTTTAGACACAAATTGAATAGATTTTGGAGGGAAATAAATGTCAGTAAAATGGGAAAAACAAGAAGGAAATCAAGGAGTTCTTACAGTTGAAGTAGACGCTGATACGTTCTCTAAAGCACTAGACGATGCATTTAAGAAAGTGGTTAAGCAGGTTTCAATCCCTGGATTCCGTAAAGGAAAAGTACCGCGTGGTCTATTCGAGCAGCGCTTTGGTGTCGAGTCTCTTTACCAAGATGCTCTAGACATTCTTTTGCCGGTTGAATATCCGAAAGCAATTGACGAAGCTGGAATCGAGCCGGTTGACCGTCCTGAAATCGATGTCGAAAAAATTGAAAAAGGCGAAAGTCTTATCTTTACGGCAAAAGTAACAGTAAAGCCTGAAGTAAAACTTGGAGAATACAAAGGCCTTCAAGTAGAAAAAGATGATGCTACGGTGACAGATGAAGATGTTGATAATGATTTAAAATCTCGTCAAAACCGTTTGGCGGAGCTTGTCGTAAAAGAAGACGGAAAAGTTGAAGAAGGCGACACTGTCGTTCTTGACTTTGAAGGTTTTGTAGACGGCGAAGCATTTGAAGGCGGAAAAGCAGACAACTATTCACTCGAAATTGGTTCAGGTTCATTCATCCCTGGATTTGAAGAGCAAATAGTCGGCCTTCAAACAGAGGAAGAAAAAGATGTTGAAGTGACATTCCCTGAGGAATACCATGCAGAAGATCTAGCTGGAAAGCCTGCTGTCTTTAAAGTGAAAATACATGAAATTAAAGCGAAAGAGCTTCCTGCGCTTGACGATGAATTTGCTAAAGACGCAGATGAAGAAGTAGAAACACTTGCTGAATTAACTGAAAAAATCAGAAAACAGCTTGAAGAAACGAAAGCAAATGAAGCAGACGCTAAACTTCGTGAAGAGCTTGTTTTAAAAGCTTCTGAAAATGCGGAAGTTGAGGTCCCTGAAGTAATGGTAGAAACCGAGCTTGACCGTATGCTTAAAGAATTTGAACAGCGCCTGCAAATGCAAGGAATGAATATGGAGCTTTACACACAATTCTCAGGTCAAGATGAAAATGCTTTGAAAGAACAAATGTCTGAGGATGCAAACAAACGTGTAAAATCAAATCTTACGTTAGAAGCGATTGCGGCTGCGGAGAATCTTCAAGTATCTGACGAAGATGTAGAAGCAGAGCTTGCAAAAATGGCTGAAGCATACAATATGCCGGTTGAAAACATTAAGCAAGCGATCGGTTCAACTGATGCAATGAAAGAAGACTTGAAGGTTAGAAAAGCAATTGATTTTCTTGTAGAAAATAATTAAACATCGATAAGCTCGTTATCCAAAGCAAGGCATGATCGAATCGTGCCTTGTTTTTATAAAATCAAGTTAAAAGGGACAGGCTGCGTGATTGTCTGAACATGTTAAAATAATTGCATTTTTTTTAAAAAACAGGTAACATGAAAAGTAAACACATAAGTAAAGCAAGGCGCGAATCATTCGTGCCTTCTTTTCTACATTATGATTGATTGGCATTTCTTTGGGAAAGATAGATATTGTCAGGATTTCGTCATACATATAGAATATGCAGCTTCCGAAACAGAACATTACCGTCAATTTGGAAAGTATGGTAAAATGCAATACATACAAGGGGAAAGCCCTGCGATTTCTAAAGTTTTCCTGAGTGACCAAAGATATAAGGGGTGACAGTATGATTAAGTTTAACGAAGAAAAAGGACAGCTAAAATGTTCGTTTTGCGGCAAAACTCAAGATCAGGTACGCAAGTTGGTTGCGGGACCTGGGGTTTATATATGTGATGAGTGCATTGAATTATGCACAGAAATAGTGGAAGAGGAGCTTGGAACAGAAGAAGAAGTTGAATTTAAAGATGTTCCAAAACCACAAGAGATCCGCACGATTCTTGATGAATACGTGATTGGGCAGGATCAGGCAAAAAAATCGCTTGCTGTTGCGGTATACAACCATTACAAACGTATTAACAGCAATAGCAAAGTAGATGATGTGGAGCTTTCTAAAAGTAATATCAGCATGATCGGGCCAACAGGAAGCGGAAAAACGTTGCTTGCCCAAACGCTTGCCCGGATTCTGAACGTTCCATTTGCCATTGCCGATGCCACTTCTTTAACTGAAGCGGGGTATGTAGGTGAAGATGTAGAAAACATTCTTTTGAAGCTTATTCAAGCTGCTGACTATGATGTTGAAAAAGCGGAAAAAGGCATTATCTACATTGACGAAATTGACAAAGTGGCAAGAAAATCAGAAAATCCGTCTATCACCCGTGACGTTTCAGGTGAAGGCGTCCAGCAAGCGCTATTGAAAATTCTCGAGGGAACCGTTGCCAGCGTACCGCCTCAAGGAGGACGAAAGCACCCTCATCAAGAGTTTATTCAAATTGATACTACAAATATCCTCTTTATTTGCGGAGGAGCCTTTGACGGAATCGAACAGATTATTAAGCGCCGTTTAGGAAGCAAAGTGATTGGATTCGGTTCTGACAACAAACAGGAAGATCTTGATAAAAAAGTTCTTCTAAGCAAAGTGCTCCCTGAGGATTTGTTGAGATTTGGATTAATCCCGGAATTTATCGGTCGTTTGCCGGTAATCGCCAGCCTTGAACCGTTAGATGAAGATGCATTGGTAGAAATTCTTACGAAACCGAAAAATGCACTCGCAAAGCAATACAAAAAAATGCTTGAGCTTGATAACGTTGAGCTTGAGTTTGAAGATGAAGCGTTGTCTGAGATTGCGAAAAAAGCAATTGAAAGAAAAACCGGAGCGAGGGGTCTTCGTTCAATCATTGAAGGAATTATGCTTGATGTGATGTTCGACCTCCCTTCTCGCGATGACATTGAAAAATGTATTATTACCGGAAAAACGGTATCAGATGGCGAGCCGCCAAAGCTTATTTTAAAAGACGGTACAGTGATTCAAGAAGATGCGAAAACGTCAGCGTAACAATAAGGCCTTCCGAGTTCTCTCGGCGGGCTTTTTTAGTGCGCACGTTTTTGCTCGCTAGCTAACGGAAAAAACCTCCTGGCAGATACGTTTATTCCTTCAGCCGATAGGAAATACTAGCTGCAGACATGAAAATACATAATCAGGAGGGACCGTAGTTGAGCTGGACTGGAATCGCACTTTTTATACAACTGTTCTTTGGCATTGTGATAGGACTTTATTTTTGGAATTTGTTAAGAAATCAGCGTACCCAAAAAGTTTCAATCGACAAAGAATCCAAAAAAGAAATGGAACAGTTGCGAAAGATGAGAGCTATTACATTGTCAGAACCACTATCAGAAAAAGTCCGCCCGCAAAGCTTTGCAGATATTGTAGGGCAGGAAGATGGAATAAAAGCATTAAAAGCAGCGATATGCGGGCCAAACCCCCAGCATGTCATCGTTTACGGACCTCCAGGTGTAGGGAAAACTGCTGCTGCACGGCTCGTACTCGAAGAAGCCAAAAAACAAACCAGTTCCCCGTTCAAGCAGGATGCTGTTTTTGTCGAATTGGATGCTACGACTGCCAGGTTTGATGAACGCGGCATTGCGGATCCTCTTATCGGATCGGTTCATGATCCCATCTATCAAGGGGCAGGAGCAATGGGACAGGCCGGAATTCCTCAGCCGAAGCAAGGAGCGGTTACCCAAGCTCACGGAGGTGTTCTATTCATTGATGAAATTGGAGAGCTGCATCCAATTCAAATGAATAAATTGCTCAAGGTCCTCGAAGATAGAAAGGTATTTTTAGAAAGCGCCTATTATAATGAAGAAAATACACAAATCCCGACGCATATCCATGATATTTTTAAAAACGGACTTCCTGCAGATTTTCGTTTAATCGGGGCAACGACAAGAATGCCCCACGAAATCCCGCCGGCAATTCGCTCCAGATGCCTTGAAGTCTTTTTCAGAGATTTGGAAAAAGATGAACTGAAAAAAATTGCAATTAAAGCGGCTGCCAAAATCGATAAAGAAATTACAGAAGAAGGCTATAATCTTTTGACGAAGTATACAAGAAACGGCCGTGAAGTTGTTAATATGGTCCAAATCGCTGCCGGAAACGCCTTGACTGAGAACAGGTCGAACATCACAGTAGAAGACATTGAATGGGTTGTTCATTCCAGCCAGCTCACGCCAAAACATGAATCCAAAATCATGGACGGGCCAAAGGTAGGAGTCGTCAATGGTTTGGCGGTGCACGGGCCAAACAGCGGTTCACTATTGGAGATAGAGGTCACAGTCAACCCGGCTTTAGAAAAAGGAACTGTGAATGTGACCGGAGTGGTTGAGGAGGAAAGCATAGGAAATCAGACGAAATCGATTCGCAGAAAAAGCATGGCAAAAGGTTCGATCGAAAATGTGTTAACTGTCTTGCGCTCCATGGGGATTAACCCTTCCAAATACGACATTCATGTCAATTTTCCGGGGGGAGTTCCAGTTGATGGTCCTTCGGCGGGAATTGCCATCGCAACTGGTATATTTTCTGCGATTCATAATATTCCTATCGACCATACAGTAGCCATGACCGGGGAGATCGGACTTCATTCGCAAGTCAAGCCGATCGGCGGAGTATTACCGAAAATAAAAGCAGCCAAAGATGCGGGAGCAAAAAAAGTGATTATTCCAATGGAAAATCAACAAGCTCTTATAAAACAAATTGACGGGATTACGATTCTTCCGGTAAAAACGTTGGAAGAGGTTCTTGACATCGCTTTAGTTAATCCTCCGTCAGAGCAGCAAATTCAAAACAATCAAATGAATAAAGAATCGGTTTAATCCTCATGAAAATGAGGATTTTTGCCTGCTTTTAGTATCTTTTTCTTTTTCATTGCAGAAAGAAAGGGTATACTACGGTAAGACTAGTGCAATTACGAGTCAATAAGATTGCATAAAGAGAAAAAAGGGTATTATAATGATTCATACTAAAATAACGGAGGTGTCAGTCACATGGCAAAAGATACAATTCGGAATATTCCGCTCCTCCCGTTAAGAGGCTTGTTGGTTTATCCGACTATGGTGCTACATCTTGACGTAGGGCGTGAAAAGTCTATTCAAGCTCTCGAACAAGCAATGATAAAGGATCATATCATTTTTTTAGCGACTCAACGGGATATATCGATAGATGAACCGAGTGAAGACGAAATTTTTAAAGTCGGCACTTATACAAAAATCAAACAGATGCTGAAGCTCCCGAATGGCACCATCCGGGTACTCGTTGAAGGAATTCAGCGGGCTGAAATTAAAACGTATGAAAGTCTCGAGGAATTTACTTCTGTTGACATCAAAATGATCACTGAAGACGAAGAAAAAGATCATGAAGATGAAGCCTTGATGCGTACGCTGCTTGATCACTTCAATCAATACATAAAGGTTTCCAAGAAAATCTCGGCTGAAACCTATGCCACTGTTACCGATATTGAAGAACCTGGAAGAATGGCTGATATTGTAGCTTCCCATCTTCCACTTAAGCTGAAAGACAAGCAAGAGGTGCTTGAAACAGTGGACGTGAAAGATAGGCTGAATCGAGTCATCGAACTGATTAATAACGAAAAAGAAGTGCTTGAGATCGAGAAAAAAATCGGCCAGCGTGTCAAACGATCCATGGAGCGTACCCAAAAGGAATATTATCTTCGTGAACAGATGAAAGCCATCCAAAAGGAGCTTGGTGATAAGGAAGGGAAAACCGGAGAAATCCAAACATTGGCTGAACGGATTGAACAAGCCGGTATGCCTGAAAATATTAAAGAAACGGCGTACAAAGAGCTGAACCGTTATGAAAAAGTGCCTTCCAGCTCTGCGGAAAGCTCTGTCATCCGTAATTATGTGGAATGGCTTACCACTTTGCCATGGACGAATGAAACCGAGGATCGCTTGGACTTGAACCTGGCAAGCAAAATATTAGATGAAGAGCACCACGGGCTCGAGAAGGTAAAAGAGCGTGTCCTTGAATATTTGGCCGTGCAAAAGCTGACAAATTCCTTAAAAGGCCCTATATTATGCTTAGCCGGCCCTCCGGGAGTCGGAAAAACGTCACTTGCCAAATCAATTGCCAAATCGTTAGACCGGACGTTCGTTCGAATTTCTTTAGGCGGAGTACGAGATGAGTCAGAAATTCGCGGACACCGGAGGACTTATGTTGGAGCCATGCCCGGCCGAATCATTCAGGGCATGAAAAAAGCAGGCACGATCAATCCGGTCTTTTTGCTGGATGAAATAGATAAAATGTCTTCCGATTTTAGAGGAGACCCTTCTTCAGCCATGCTGGAGGTGCTGGATCCTGAGCAAAACAATTCGTTCAGCGATCATTATATTGAGGAAACGTATGATTTATCCAAGGTTCTATTTATTGCAACAGCCAATAATCTTGCGACCATTCCTGGCCCTTTGAGAGACCGGATGGAAATTATTACAATCGCCGGTTATACAGAGGTTGAAAAAGTAGAGATTGTGAAGGATCATTTGCTTCCTAAGCAGATCAAGGAGCACGGATTGAAAAAAAGCAATCTGATACTGAAAGAGCAAACGATTCTGGATATTATCCGATACTATACCAGGGAAGCAGGGGTCCGCGGTCTTGAACGCCAGCTTGCGGCCATTTGCAGAAAGGCAGCAAAACGAATCGTATCAGGGGAAAGAAAGCGAATCACTGTTTCTGAAAATAATTTAGAAGACTATCTTGGAAAAAGAATCTTCAGATACGGACAGGCGGAGCTTAAGGATCAAATCGGGGTCGTAACTGGATTAGCTTATACAACAGTAGGCGGGGATACACTCTCAATTGAAGTATCTCTGTCGCCTGGAAAAGGCAAGCTGATTCTTACCGGAAAGCTTGGAGATGTCATGAGAGAGTCAGCACAGGCTGCATTCAGCTATGTCCGCTCAAAAGCGAATGAATTAAATATTAGTCCTGATTTTCATGAAAAGAACGACATCCATATCCACGTGCCTGAAGGAGCTGTCCCTAAGGACGGTCCTTCAGCAGGTATCACGATGGCAACGGCTCTCGTATCGGCATTAACAGGCCAGCCGGTAAAACGCGAAGTAGGCATGACAGGCGAAATTACGTTGAGAGGCCGGGTACTTCCAATTGGGGGAGTCAAAGAAAAAGCACTAGGTGCCCACCGTGCCGGTCTGAAAACAATCATTTTGCCAAAGGATAATGAAAAAGATATTGAGGACATCCCTGAAAGCGTACGAAAAGGATTGACCTTTGTCCTGGTATCTCATCTCGATGAAGTCTTGGAAAATGCATTAACGGGAGAGAAAAATGAAAGTAACTAAATCAGAAATTGTGATCAGCGCGGTAAAACCTGAGCAATATCCGGATGCAGGGCTTCCGGAGATTGCACTTGCCGGCAGATCCAATGTCGGCAAATCATCTTTTATCAACACGCTGATCAATCGAAAAAACCTGGCGAGAACCTCATCCAAGCCAGGTAAAACACAAACTCTAAACTTTTATATCATCAACGATATTCTTCATTTTGTCGATGTGCCCGGCTATGGCTTTGCGAAAGTGTCAAAAACAGAAAGAGAAGCGTGGGGCCGGATGATCGAAACCTATTTGACAAACCGCGCGGAACTGAAAGCTGTTGTCCAAATTGTAGATCTAAGGCACCCGCCTTCAAACGATGACATCATGATGTATGATTTTCTCAAACACTATGGTTTGCCGGTTATTGTCATTGCAACGAAGGCGGATAAGATCCCTAAAGGAAAATGGGATAAGCATGCCAAGGTAGTCAAAGAGTCGCTGGAGATGGAGACAGGTGATCCACTGATTCTTTTTTCTTCAGAAACAAAGAAAGGAAAAGAAGAAGCCTGGTCAGCAATTCATCATATGATTCATCAGGAATAGCAATTGGAAACCGATAGAGTCTTTCTTTCGGTTTCTTAGGCTTGTATAATAAAAGGAATAAAACAAAGATTGATTAATAAAAATAAAGAATATGTTATCTGGTATCGTTAATAAACTGTTCACATTTCTTTATTTGTTATAACTATATCTATGTTATAATAATTATAATTTAGGAATGTGCTTTAAGGGGGTGCAAGCAATGCATATACTTGTAGCAGGAATTAATCATAAAACTGCCCCGGTTGAAATTCGCGAAAAGCTCAGCTTTTTGCCGGCGGAATTAAGCGAAGCGATGCTGCATCTTAAAGATGAGAAAAGCATCCTGGAAAATATCGTCGTATCGACATGCAACCGTACGGAAATTTATGCCGTGGTGGATCAACTGCACACCGGGCGTTATTATATAAAGAAGTTTCTCGCGGATTGGTTTCAACTTGATAAAGAAGAAATCGTTCCTTATTTTAGATTTTATGAGAACGAAAGTGCCGTTGAACATTTGTTCCGTGTATCATGCGGTCTCGATTCAATGATTATTGGCGAAACACAAATATTAGGACAAGTGCGAACGAGTTTTAAAATGGCACAAGAGGTCAAATCTATAGGAACGGTATTCAATTTCTTATTTAAACAGGCGGTCACACTGGCTAAAAAGTCACACGCTGAAACCGAGATTGGTGCCAATGCTGTTTCTATCGGCTATGCTGCTGTTGAGCTTGCTAGAAAAATCTTTGGCGATCTGTCTGCGAAGCATGTGGTCATTCTCGGAGCCGGAAAGATGGGTGAGCTTGCAGTAAAAAATCTTCATGGCCAGGGGATTAGGAAAGTTACGGTCATCAACCGAACGTTTTCGAAAGCGGAGGAACTAGCTTCCCGCTTCTCCGGAGAGGCAAGAAGATTGGAATCAATCGAACAGACCTTGATTGAAGCAGATATTTTAATCAGCTCAACCGGATCAAGCGATTACGTCTTAAAAAAAGATGTGATGCAGCAAGTAAATCAAAAGCGGAAAGGCAGCCCGCTCTTTATGGTGGATATTGCAGTTCCGAGAGATCTTGACCCGGCGATCGCAGAGCTTGATAGTGTTTTTCTATATGATATAGATGATTTAGAGGGCATTGTGGCTGCCAATGTAAAGGAACGCCAAGCGGCAGCAGAGCAGGTTGAAATATTTATTGAGGAAGCAATCGTTGAGTTTAACCATTGGCTGAACACGTTAGGTGTGGTTCCTGTCATTTCTGCTCTGCGAGATAAGGCTTTGGCCATTCAGGCAGATACAATGAGAAGCATTGAGCGAAAGCTGCCTCATCTGACGGAAAGAGAAAGAAAGCTATTAAGCAAGCATACGAAGAGCATCATTAATCAAATGCTTCGAGATCCGATTTTAAAAGCGAAGGAGCTTGCGGCAGATCCGGATTCGGAAAAACAATTACAGCTGTTCAAGGAAATCTTTAATATCGAAGAAGCTTCCCTCGTAAAAACGGAAGAACAAAAACTGGCGAAAGCAAAACAAAATCCCGGCTATGCATCTGCGATCGTAAGCGAGTAGATGGATATGATAGTCGTGGGGAGTATGGCTAGATTTAATGAAGTCACGATTATTATTTATGCATTATGCGTTCTTTTATATTTTATAGATTTTCTGCAAAACAACCGGAAGGCTAAAAAAGCAGCTTTCTGGTTGCTTGCCATTGTCTGGGTTCTTCAAGTGTTTTATTTGGCCTGGGTCATGATGGAAACAGGCAGATTTCCGATTTTAAATATATCTGAAGGTTTGTATTTTTATGCGTGGGTGCTCGTAACGCTTTCCCTTTTGCTTACTCAATTGCTGAAAATAGAATTCATCGTATTTTTTACGAATGTGATCGGGTTTTCCATGATGGCTCTGCATACGTTTACGCCATCTGAACAGCAATCTGCGGCTGTTTCCGGACAGCTGGCATCCGAGCTGCTGTTTATTCACATTACGATGGCAATTCTATCCTATGGTGCGTTTTCGTTATCTTTCGCCTTTTCGCTTCTGTATCTCATTCAATACAATTTGTTAAAAAAGAAAAAATGGGGTAAGAGGCTGCGCAGGATTGAAGATTTAACGAAGCTTGACCATATGTCCTATGTGATGAACATTATTGGAGTTCCGGTGCTGCTTCTGAGCCTGATTTTAGGCGTCATTTGGGCGTATGTATCCCTTGAGACCCTGTATTGGTTTGACCCTAAGGTTCTCGGTTCTTTGGTTATGCTGCTTTTGTACAGCTACTATTTGTATATCCGGCTGGTGAAAGAGCTTCGAGGAAAGGTTGTTGCACTTTGGAATGCCGCGTCATTTCTCGTGCTGATGATCAACTATTTTTTGTTGGGAAGCTTATCCCAATTCCATTGGTTCAGTTAAGCGGACTCCAAAAAAACGGAGGAATTTATGAGGAAAATAATTGTTGGATCAAGACGCAGCAAGCTAGCTATGACCCAGACAAAATGGGTGATAAAACAGCTGGAGGAAGCGGGCTCGCCGTTTCAATTTGATATAAAAGAGATCGTGACAAAAGGAGACCGTATATTGGACGTAACGTTGTCCAAAGTCGGCGGCAAAGGTCTTTTTGTCAAAGAAATTGAGAATGCCTTATTAACGGGAACGATTGATATGGCTGTCCACAGCATGAAGGATATGCCATCTTCGCTTCCGGATGGACTTGTGATTGGTTCCATTCCAAAACGGGAAGATTATCGTGATGTGCTCATTAGCAAAAATCATCAAACGTTAGAAGATCTAAAGCCCGGAAGTGTGATTGGAACGAGCAGTTTACGAAGGAGCGCCCAAATCCTTAAAGCTAGGCCCGACCTTGAGATCAAGTGGATAAGAGGGAATATCGACACACGGCTGAAGAAGCTTGAAACAGATGAATACGATGCGATTCTATTAGCTGCTGCCGGACTTTTAAGAATGGGCTGGACTGATGAGATCGTATCGGAGTACTTGGATAAAGAGATTTGTCTTCCGGCAGTTGGGCAAGGCGCTCTATCCATCGAGTGCCGTGAAGATGATACAGAGTTGAAGGAACAGCTTGCAAAACTAAACGATGAGTACACAAGCCAAACGGTCAGAGCGGAACGGACCTTCCTTGAAAAAATGCAAGGCGGATGCCAAATACCGATTGCGGGATATGCTACAATGGATGAAAAAGGAATGATTGAACTTACAGGATTCGTAGGTTCACCCGATGGGAAAATCCGCTATGTTGAACAAACTACGGGCTTACATCCTGAGGCTGTCGGTATGGAATGTGCTGAAATTATGCTTAAAAAGGGTGCGGGTGAATTGATTGACAAGGTGAAAGAGGAGCTTGACTCTCAATGAACGATCGGAAAGGGCCGCTTTTCAATAAGAAAATATTAATCACCCGCAATAAAGAGCAGGCTCAATCCTTTTTAACTAAGATTAGAGAATTAGGCGGAGAAGGAATATCCGTTCCTTTGCTTACTTTCGCCTGTGCTCTTTCGGAAAAAGACACGGTCAGGTTCAGAAGTCAGATTACAGATGCAGACTGGCTTGTGTTTACAAGCGTAAATGGAGTGAAATATTTCATATCCTACACAAAAGAGCTTAGTAAGCCCTCGTCCTGGAAGGTTGCCGCTGTAGGAGAGAAAACGGCTCGTTTTTTACAGAAACACGGTTTTTCAGTAGATGTTATTCCTGAAATTTTTGTGGCTGAGAATCTCGCGGCGTCCTTAGCCCCGCATGTAAAGCCGCACGATCGTATTGCAGTTCTTAAGGGCAATCTCTCAAGAGATACAATAAAAAAAGAACTATCGCCACTTGGGTGCGAAATCACTGAGTGGGTTCTTTATAAGACTCGGCCTAACGAAGAAGGCATCGGATTGCTTCGGACGGCAATCACTTCGAAGCGTTTAGATTTTATTACGTTTACCAGTTCTTCTTCCGTACATACCTTTATGCAGGCAGTAAAAGATGAAGACCTGTCTTATTTACGAGAGACGAGTATTGTGAGCATCGGTCCGGTGACACAGTCTGCCTTGCAAGAATATGGCTTACAATCTGTCGTTCCTTCCAAGCATACGATTGAAGGAATGCTCGCAAAAATGTGCGAGTTAGCGAAAGAGAGGGAGTAAAAAATGACACAACCATTTAAAAGACATAGAAGATTACGTTCAAGCGCCGGAGTAAGAAGGTTAGTGAGAGAAGCAACGCTTCAACCATCTGATTTTATCTATCCACTGTTTGCGGTGGAAGGTGAGGGAAGAAAAGAAGAGGTTTCCTCTATGCCCGGTGTTTTTCACTTTTCTTTGGATCGAATTAAGGCTGAAATGGACGAGGTTGTCGAAGCAGGTATACGTTCAGTTATCGTTTTCGGCGTTCCCGATTATAAGGATCATGTAGGCAGTGAAGCCTATAACGAAGAGGGGATTACCCAGCAGGCGATATCTTTAATCAAGGAAGCTTATCCGGAAGTCTCTATCGTCGCAGACACGTGTCTTTGCCAATATACGGATCATGGACATTGCGGAATTATCGAAAACGGGCAGATATTAAACGATGAATCGCTTGCTCTTCTAGGAAAAACGGCGGTAAGCCAAGCACGTGCTGGAGCAGATATTATCGCACCTTCCAATATGATGGACGGCTTTGTAGCTGTGATTCGGGAGGCATTGGATGAAGCGGGCTTTGTACATGTACCGATCATGTCTTATGCGGTCAAGTATGCGAGTTCATTCTACGGTCCATTCCGTGATGCGGCACACAGTACACCTCAATTTGGCGACAGGAAGACGTATCAAATGGATCCTGCCAATCGACTAGAAGCATTGCGGGAAGCCGAATCAGATGTGGAAGAGGGAGCAGATTTCCTCATCGTTAAACCTGCAATGGCATATTCGGATATTATCCGTGATGTAAAAAATCATTTTTCATTGCCTGTCGTTGCCTACAATGTGAGCGGAGAATACAGCATGATTAAAGCGGCGGCTGCGAACGGCTGGATTGATGAAAAGTCGCTTGTGCTTGAGATGCTGACAGGGATGAAGCGTGCCGGAGCGGATATTATCATTACTTATCACTCAAAAGATGCTGCCAAATGGCTGTCAAATTAACGATCAGAAAGGAGCAGATACTTACATGAGAAGCTACGAACGCTCAAGACAAGCATTTAAAGAAGCGTTGGAATACATGCCGGGAGGCGTAAACAGCCCTGTACGCGCCTTTAAATCCGTCAATATGGATCCGATTTTTATGGAGCGGGGCGAGGGCTCCAGAATCTATGATATTGACGGAAATGAATACATTGACTATGTCTTGTCCTGGGGACCGTTAATTCTTGGTCACAGCAACAAACAAGTCGTGGAAAGCCTCAAGAAGGCAGCTGAAAAAGGAACGAGTTTCGGTTCGCCGACAGAATTAGAAAATGAATTAGCAAAGCTGGTAATTGAAAGAGTCCCTTCGATCGATATTGTCCGTATGGTTAATTCAGGAACAGAAGCAACACTAAGCGCCTTAAGGCTGGCCAGAGGGTATACGGGCCGAAATAAGATCATCAAATTTGAAGGCTGCTATCACGGCCACGGAGATTCACTGCTCATTAAAGCAGGATCCGGCGTGGCAACTCTCGGATTGCCGGACAGCCCGGGGGTTCCCGAAGGTATCGCTAAAAATACAATTACGGTGCCGTACAATGATCTGGAATCGACTAAGCTTGCTTTTAATGAGTATGGTGAAGATATTGCCGCAGTCATCGTTGAGCCGGTTGCCGGCAATATGGGAGTCGTACCGCCGCAGGAAGGATTTTTAGAAGGCTTGCGAAAGATCACGGAAGAATACGGATCTCTGCTCATTTTTGACGAGGTCATGACAGGCTTTCGTGTTGACTACAATTGTGCCCAAGGCTATTTCGGCGTTACGCCTGATTTAACATGTCTCGGGAAAGTAATTGGCGGAGGTCTTCCGGTCGGTGCATACGGCGGAAAGGCTGAAATCATGGAGCAGATCGCGCCAAGCGGTCCAATCTATCAGGCTGGAACCTTATCCGGGAACCCTCTTGCCATGACGGCAGGGCTGGAAACATTAAAGCAGCTGACACCCGAATCGTACAATGGCTTTGCCAGAAAAGCCGACCAATTGGAAGAAGGGATCTCACGAGCGGCAAAAGAAAACGATATTCCTTACACATTCAATCGAGCAGGAAGCATGATCGGCTTCTTCTTCACGAATGAACCTGTGGTGAATTACGAAACCGCAAAATCGTCTGATCTCAAGCTGTTTGCTGAATATTATCGCGGCATGGCAGACGAAGGCATCTTTCTGCCCCCTTCCCAATTTGAAGGATTGTTTCTGTCTACTGCCCATACAGAAGAACACATTGAACTGACGATTCGTGCAGTTGAACGTGTATTTAGAAAAATCAAGAGCTAAGGAAAGCCTCCAAAGCAGTTTGTGCTTTGGAGGTTTTTTTGCGGAAAGAGAAGCCTAGATATTTCTGTGTGCAAAAAAATTGAAATAATAACTGAAACTTAAGAGTGATAGAATCGTAAATAAACTATCACAAAAAGAGGAGGAGTTACTTTCATGATTATATCGACTACATCCCAATTACAAGGAAAAGAAATTGAACGTTATGTGGGTATCGTAAGCGGCGAAGCGATTATGGGTGCAAACGTGGTAAGAGATTTCTTAGCTGGAATCACCGATATTATTGGCGGACGCAGCGGTACATATGAAAGTAAGCTGGCAGAAGGACGTGAAATTGCACTTCGCGAAATGGAAGACAAGGCAAGCAAACTCGGCGCTAATGCTGTCATTGGTGTCGATCTTGATTTTGAAACTGTTCAAAACGGTATGATGATGTGTATTGCTTCTGGAACAGCTGTCGTTTATAAGGATATTTAACCAACATATTTTTAAAAGAGTTTGGTGTAACCCGCCAAACTCTATTTATGTGCGACGATCAAAGACATGAAAGAAAAATTCTTGAATAGCAAAGAAACGCTATGATGAACTGTAAAAAGTTATTCATTGTCTTCTCTCACACTTGCATTACTTTTAACATAAATTCACAATTTCTTTTTGGAATTTTTTTATTGAATGAATTATTATAAATCTAAGAGTAATTTTCACCGCTGTTTCTCATGTTCCTTTTATCCATTCACAACTTTTAAGTGTTATCCTGCAGTTCTTCAGTTACTTTACGGGAAATGACAAAAAACATAGAAAAATACAATTCGTTTTTTCAAGAATTCATGAAAAAATACTTCATAAAAATCTTTCATGCTGAATTGCACAATTCAATAGGTTAATTGAACAGTAACTCAAATAATTGAACAGAACGTCGGAATAATTAAACAGATTGAATCAATAATTGCACAGAATACAGGAATAATTAAACAGATAACATGAATAATTGCACAAAACCCTAAGGCACAGCTAAGATGAAGGCAAGCTGTTAGAAATGACGGGGTTTAATCTTAATAGTTTTCAGAATTATAAGATTTTTGTCTATGCTAGTCTCTAATATTCTAATAATATGATCAAAGGGGAGAGGATTTTGAAAAGGATTGAGGGAGATCAATTGATGTCCAGGAATAGGTTTGAGAGTAGCCATACGACAATTTTGAAAATTATAGGATTTTTGAAAAACAAACAGAATACGGGGTTAGCGGCATGAGGTGGTTACCAATATCGATTCTGGTGCTGCCAATTGTCGTCCTTGCAGCAGGAAATGCGGTCGCTCATCTTCTTTCAGACCATTTTTCGCCTCAAGTTTCTTTCAGTAATTTCATAGGAATACATAAATACAAGTCCGGGCGAATTTTTCTCACCTGTTCCTCATATTCTCATTAGTCCATTCATAAATTTGAAGTGACATCCTAAATTTCGAGTTGGATGAGAGGAGGATATGGTCTTGCCGCAAAATAATCGTTTGCAATTTTCAGTAGAAGAAACCGTGAGCTTTGAAAAAGGACATGAAGTCGGTGAATTGATATCGATTTCTATAGAACCTGACATTCTGGTGCAGGAAGTGAATGATTATGTGTCGTTAAGGGGATATCTTGAGTTAACAGGTGAATATCATCTTAATGAGGAAAAGGAAGAGCATGTGCCGGAAGCAACAGATCGGATGATCCAATCCATAGAAATCCGTGAAGATGGCATTGCTGATCTGGAGCACAAATTTCCTGTTGATATTACGATTCCTGCTTATAGGGTTGGTCATTTAAATGACATTTTTGTCTTTATCGATGCGTTTGATTATCGGTTGGATCATTCAAATGTGCTGACCATTCAAGCAGATTTGGCAATCGAAGGCCTGCTTGATGAGGGAAGCGAAGCTGTTCATGAAGAAATAGAAAGTGAAGAATTTGAAGCTTCAGCCAGGAACGAATTTCATACTCTTGAAGAAACAGCTGAGGAAGAATCTAATGAAACAGAAGCAATCACCAGCGACATTCAGGAAACAAGCGCAGCTGCACCTAATGAATTAGAAAAGGAACAGTCAGATGAAACAGAAGAAGCGGAGGAATTAACATTATCTTACCGTGCTTTCCCGTCTGAATTAGAATCCGGTGAAAAGCCTTATTTTTCCGAGCCGAACCTGCTAAAGGAAGAGGATGAGGAAGAAGATGAAAGCACTTTTGAAATCGAAGTGAAACAGGAGAATGCTGCTCTTGAGGAAGAACGGGAAGAAATAGTAGAACAGACCTATCCTGAATTTACGTTTCAATCGCCGGAATTTGAGAAAGAGAAGCAGCAGCCTGAGCTTGTTCGCGAATATGAACATGAGGATTCTGAACAAGTTCGCGAAAATGACAATTCCTTGTATTTAACAAAGCTTTTCACAAGGCAGGAGGAAGAGGAATTTTCCAAATTGAAAATGTATATTGTCCAACAGGAAGATACCATTGATTTAATTTGCGAAAGATATGAATTGAACGTTCAAAATTTAATAAGGGTAAATTCGTTGTCACCGGAAGATGAAGTAACAGAAGGGCAGATTTTATTCATACCCGATTATAAATCTTCCTTGTCCCATTAATGACAACTAAAACGGTGATGGCATGGATGAAATACGGTCGATATTAAATGAGTACGGACTCCAATTAGAATATGCAGAATCTGTCAGCGATAAAGTGTATAAGGTTTACACCAACCACGGGGCATTCGCGTTAAAACAGCTATCGGCAAACCGAAACAGCAGGTTTACTGACCAAATGATCCAGCTTGAAAAACTCGGCTACCGATCCTTTGTGCCTGTGTACAGAACCCATTCAGGCCAATTTTTAGCAGGGCAGGACAGCTTTTACTACCTGATGCCCTGGCTTCACAATGATAAAAAAGAAGAGCGGGACCAAAAGCACGTGCATTTGTTTAAAGAGACTGCGCTTATGCATAAGCGGACTATGAAAGAAATAAAAATCAACCGCACTGATGTTGAAAAGCATTATGAGGATACGAAAAAAAAGTGGGAAGAACAGAAGCTTGTCTATGAAAAATTTGTTGATCGTGCTGAACGGGAATGGTATTTATCTCCCTTCGAGCTTCAAGCAGTCACTTATTTTTCGGAAACGATTCAGGCTACTGATTTTGCCAGCGAAAGACTGGAACAATGGTATGAGGCGATAAAAGAAAAAGAAACGACAAGGCTTGCTCTTACACACGGACAAATTTCGGTGCATCATTTTTTATATAATGATGTCGGCAACGGCTATTTCACAAATTTTGAGAAGGCGGAATTCGCTCCGCCAATTAATGATCTCCTGCTTTTTTATACGAGAACGTTTAAGACATACCCGAAAACGTGCTCGGAATGTGCAGATTGGTATTATACCTACCATCGAAACAGTCCGCTCTTGGATGAAGAAGTCAATTTGCTTTTAAGCTATATGGCTTATCCGCATTATCTTTTTAAAGTGATTAATCGTTATCAGTCGGAGCAAAATCAAAACGAAAAAATGGAATGCACAGAGCTGATAAAGTCGTATTGGCAGATGAAAAATACAGAACCGTTTGTTACACAAATTCATGAAAATGAAGAAAACAGAAAAAGGCAAGAAGAATCCTCATCCTCGTGATGAGGATTTATTTTTAGGCTTATATCAAATCATACTTAATAGCGCAGACCAAAAGGATCAAAAGCCCTAACAGAAGGACATCGAATATGGTTGGGAAAAGTATGGTGCGTATCCCTTGAAAAATCGTAATTGGCAAAATGAACGGTCCGCATATTGCTCGAAATTGCTTCATCCAGGGAGAAAAAGAATTCTTATAATATTTTTTTCTCATCAGCATGCCCTCCTTTTTCCGTTGGCCTGCCCTATCATATGCAAGACTTAGGAATAGGTGCATGCCCGCTTAGAGAGTATAGTTTTTGCCGAAAAAGGAAAAGATGATTGACGAATTGAAAAAATATTTATAAGATATAAAGAAAGTGTGAGAACGTAGAAACCTATATACATGAGCAACGAACGGGAAGAGTACAAAACAAACGCTAACAGAGAGAGGATCCAGCTGCTGAAAGGATTCTTTAGACCGTTTTTTTGGAAGGTCGCCCGGGAGCAAATTTCTTGAAAACAAGTAGAGAAATTCGGGAAATCCCCGTTATTGGAATAAAGAGCATGAAAGCAAGTTAGCAAGCTTTCATGAATAAAGGTGGTACCGCGGGAGAACTCTCTTCGTCCTTTTAACAAGGATGGAGAGAGTTTTTTCTTTTGTCTCACAAATTTACATGGAGGTCGACAAAGGCAATGGAAAAATTAGAACAATCGTTACCTACGAAATATGATCCTGCATCGGTAGAGAAAGACAGATATGATTACTGGATAAAGGGCAAATTTTTTGAAGCGGAAAATGATAAAAGCAAAGAGCCTTACAGCGTTGTGATCCCGCCGCCAAACGTAACTGGAAAGCTTCATCTCGGACATGCGTGGGATGTAACCTTGCAAGACATTATTACTCGAATTAAACGAATGCAGGGATATGATGTGCTTTGGCTTCCAGGTATGGACCATGCCGGAATTGCAACCCAGGCCAAGGTCGAAGGGAAGCTAAGAGAAGAAGGAAAGAGCCGCTATGATTTAGGACGCGAGAAATTTCTCGAAGTATCATGGGATTGGAAAGAGGAATATGCCGGCTTTATTCGTGAACAATGGGCGAAGATTGGACTAGGGCTTGATTATTCAAGAGAACGTTTTACCTTGGATGATGGCTTAAGCAAGGCTGTTCGTGAAGTGTTTGTCCGCCTTTACAATAAGGGATTAATTTACCGCGGAGAATATATTATTAACTGGGATCCAGCGACGAAAACCGCATTATCAGATATCGAAGTTATTTATAAAGACGTCCAGGGTGCCTTTTATCATATGCGCTATCCTTTGAAGGATGGAGAAGGTGCAATTGAAATTGCGACTACACGTCCGGAAACGATGCTTGGAGATACAGCGGTGGCTGTCCATCCTGAAGACGAGCGCTATAAGCACTTGATCGGCAAAACGGTTGTTCTTCCGGTCACTGGCAGAGAAATACCGATTGTAGCAGACGATTACGTAGACATGGAATTTGGTTCAGGAGCTGTGAAAATCACTCCTGCTCATGATCCGAACGATTTTGAGATCGGAAACCGCCATAACCTGGAGCGGATTCTGGTGATGAATGAAGATGGAACGATGAATGACAATGCATTACAATACAGCGGAATGGACCGTTTTGCTTGCAGAAAAGCGTTGGTAAAGGATCTGCAGGAGGAAGGCATCCTCTTTAAAATCGAAGATCACATCCATTCCGTCGGCCACAGCGAGCGCAGCGGAGCCGTTGTTGAACCATATTTGTCAACTCAATGGTTTGTCAGCATGAAGCCGCTTTCTGATGCATCGGTTGCTTGGCAGAAAAAAAGCGACAAGGTTCAATTTGTTCCTGACCGTTTTGAAAAAACGTACCTTCACTGGATGGAAAATATCCGCGATTGGTGTATTTCTCGCCAGCTTTGGTGGGGACATCGGATTCCGGCTTGGTATCACAAGGAAACGGGCGAAATTTACGTGGATCATGAGGCTCCAAAAGACATTGAAAACTGGACGCAGGATGAGGATGTACTGGATACGTGGTTCAGCTCCGCTCTTTGGCCGTTTTCAACGATGGGATGGCCGGATGAAGATGCTGAAGATTTCAAACGGTTCTATCCGACGAATGTGCTTGTGACAGGCTATGACATTATTTTCTTCTGGGTTTCGCGAATGATTTTCCAAGGGCTTGAATTTACAGGTGAGCGTCCATTTAAAGACGTGTTGATTCACGGGTTAATCCGTGATGAACAAGGCCGTAAAATGAGCAAGTCACTCGGAAATGGCGTAGATCCTATGGAGGTTATTGATAAATACGGAGCGGATTCGCTCAGGTATATGCTTGCTACAGGGGTATCTCCTGGACAGGATCTTCGGTTTAGTTTTGAAAAGGTTGAATCGACATGGAACTTTGCCAATAAAATTTGGAACGCTTCACGATTTGCCTTAATGAATATGGATGGACTTACGTATGAGGATATTGATTTTTCAGGAGAAAAATCTGTCGCCGATCAATGGATTTTAACTAGGTTGAATGAAACGATCGAAAGTGTTACTGAGCTCGTCGAAAAATACGAGTTTGGAGAAGTGGGAAGATACCTTTATAATTTTATTTGGGATGATTTCTGTGATTGGTATATTGAAATGGCGAAAATCCCGCTTTACGGCGATGATGAGCAAGCGAAAAAGACGACAAGATCAATCCTCGCCTATGTTCTCGATCAAACGATGCGTCTCTTGCATCCGTTTATGCCGTTTCTCACCGAAGAAATTTGGCAGCACCTGCCTCACAGCGGTGAGTCAATTACTGTAGCAGCGTGGCCAAAAGCAAAGGCAGATCATCAATTTGACGATGCGGCAGCTGATATGAAGCTTCTCGTGGAATTAATCCGCTCTGTTCGAAACATTCGCAGTGAGGTTAATACACCAATGAGCAAACAGGTTGAATTGTATATTAAGACTGGATCAAATGAGATTGCCGGGCGCCTGGATAAAAATCGCCACTATATCGAACGCTTCACCAACCCTAATGTTCTTGAGATCGGTACTGAGGTGAAATCAATAAATAAAGCATTGACCGCTGTAATCAGTGGAGCTGAGCTGATTCTCCCGCTTGAAGGGCTGATTAATATTGATGAAGAAATCGCCCGACTGGAGAAAGAGCTTGCCAAGCTTGATAAAGAAGTAGAACGTGTGCAGAAAAAGCTCTCGAACGAAGGATTTATAAAAAAAGCACCTGAGCAAGTCATAAATGAAGAACGGGCAAAGGAACAGGATTACGTGTCCAAACGTGAGGCTGTCCAAAACCGGATTGAAGAATTAAGAGGATAATATGAAGGAGGTGAAAGCTTTCACCTCCGTTTTGTAAAGAGGGGAACACAATTGTTTACTGGATTTGAAGAAGCACTCGGCTGGATACATGGCCGCTTGAAGTTTGGCGTCAAGCCGGGAATAGAACGTATGAAATGGTTTATGGAAAAATTGGACCATCCGGAAAAGAAAATAAAAGCGATTCATATCGCCGGAACTAATGGTAAAGGATCAACCGTCGCTTTTATCCGGTCGATCTTAAATGAATCGGGATATCGCGTTGGGACGTTCACCTCTCCTTATATCGTTACTTTTAATGAACGGATCAGCATTAACGGGCAGCCGATATCAGACGACGAGTGGCTTTTCCTTGTGAATCAAATTAAGCCGCTGACGGAAGAGCTGGAAAAAACGGAACTTGGCGCGCCAACAGAGTTTGAAATCATTACTGCTTGCGCTTTCCTCTATTTCAGCACTTGTAAAAACCTTGATTTTGTCATTTTTGAAACAGGTCTTGGCGGCAGGCTTGACAGCACAAATGTTGTCGAGCCTGTACTAACTCTGATAACGACGATCGGACATGATCACATGGCGGTTTTAGGCAGCACGCTGGAAGAAATTGCAGCTGAAAAGGCAGGAATTATTAAGAAAAATGTTCCCGTCATTACAGCAGTCCACCAAAAAAACGCCAATGAAGTCATTCGAATAAAGGCAGGGGAAATGAACGCTGAAAACATCTCCTTGCATGATGCGTGTGCGATTTTTAATGAAAAGGCACTGTCGGCGGGAGAAGAGTTTTCACTGGAAACGCAAGCTAAGCTTTATGAAAATCTTCAAACCTCGCTGATCGGCTCTCACCAACGACAAAATGCCTCACTTGCAGTGCTTGCAGCGGAAAAATTAAATCAGAGTGGACTAGCCGTTATTAATGAGTGCCAAATACGAGACGGCTTGAGAAAGGCAGTTTGGCCGGGAAGGTTTGAGAAAATATCTGATGATCCACCTGTCTATATTGATGGAGCACATAATATGGAAGGTGTCGAACGTCTTGTTGACACGGTAATGGATCATTTCTCAGGCAAACACTTGTACATTTGTTTTAGTGCGTTAAAAGATAAACCTTATGAAAAAATGATTGATAAATTGGACAAAATGGCATATGGCATCCATTTTACGAGCTTTGAATTTCCTCGTGCTGAACACGCAAAAGAACTTTACCAAACCAGCTCGAGTACAAATAAGTCTTGGGGGTCACAATTAAGCTCCATTAATGAGTTTATTGAAACGTGCAAAAAGGATAAAGACAGCGTGGTGATTTTAACAGGATCTCTTTATTTTATTTCACAAGCACGTACCATGCTGAATAAATAATGATCGGAAAAAGGGTGCGCATTTTCATGCGTACTCTTTTTTTAAAATCTAACAGCATTGTCAAAATGCTAATTTTGCAAATCAAATTCAATAATTTGACAAATTAGTAAATTGGACCTGGTTACATGGTATTATTGAACCGCAAAACTAATTAATAGAAAAGGTAGGGAGTTATAGTATGCTAGCAATGCTTCTCTTTTTTTACGGCCTTTTGTTTGGTTCTTTTTTTAATGTGGCAGGTTACCGCATCCCGAAGCAAATCTCCATCATAAAGCCTAGATCCTCTTGTTCAAACTGCAAACAGACGTTATCCGCAAGCGAATTAATCCCTATATTCTCTTACTTGATTCAAGGCCGAAAATGTAAAAGGTGCGGAAGTGCCATTCCAGCTTTTTATACATGGATCGAGCTTTTAACTGCTTGTCTATTTGCATTAGCTGGTTTATTGATGGGATGGTCCTTTGAGCTTTTAGTAGCACTTCTGCTTATATCACTATTGATGATCATTATTGTGTCTGATGGTTTGCATATGATAATCCCGAATCGGGTTCTGCTTTTTTTCCTTCCTCTTCTAATTGTTGTAAGAATCCTATCTCCGCTTGAGCCGTGGTATGGGAGTATAACAGGAGGATTTATTGGCTTTTTTCTTCTTCTTTTTATTTCTGTGATAAGCCGTGGCGGAATGGGGGGAGGGGATGTGAAGCTTTTTGGACTGCTAGGTGTAGTCTTAGGTTTGAAGTTAGTTTTACTTGCGTTTTTTCTTTCCTGCCTATTTGGGGTGATCGCCGGATATGTTGGTATGGCCAAAGGAAAAATAAAAAAGAATCAACCCATTCCGTTTGGACCGTCGATTGTTGCAGGCTCGCTAACAAGTTATTTTTTGGGGGAATCAATCATTGAATGGTATTTTCAATCAATTGGGATGGGGTAAAGAAAGAGTGTTCATTTTTTGTTAATTAGTAAGTCTTGCTTTTGCTTAGGTCTAGTTTTTTATCTAGGAAATATATAAGAATTCGACTTTGCCAGCAAAAAAAGACAACCCTTTTGAACCTTAAAATAATTTGACGAAACCTTTTTGAACGAGGCGACAAAAGTCTTGTTCTTTTTTTTTTTCGTTGTGATAAAGTGTGGACAACTAGCTGGACAGGCATGGAACTGTTGTTGTACATAGGGGAGCAGCATCGGGATACGAAATTATTTTTCGAAAAAAAGCGAGGGGAACGACAAATGAGGAAAAGAAATAAGAAAAAAGGGCTGAAGGTGACAATTAACGGGCAAGAGGAAACGGTTTATGGCGAAGAAAGCAAAGAAAAAGCAGAAGCAGAAGCAAACGATCAAGTAACGTTTTCGAATTGGGAAGAGAAAAGGAAAGCAGAGATGGAAACTTCCGCTGCGAAGGATGAAAAAAAAGAAGACGAATTTGAATGGGTTTTGCCTGAAGAAGAAGAGGCAAATGATGATCCGAAGGTCGTATCTCCTTATCAAAAGAAGAAAGCATCCGGGAAAAGTCCTCATAATAAGAAGAACAAGCTATTTAACTCTTCAATCAAAAGAGTGACAACAACGGTTATTTTTGCTGTTTTAATCGGAAGCGGACTGGGGATATTTGCTTTAAGCCTCTCTACAGACGGTGGATCTCCATCAACATCTGCATCTACAGAACCTTCTAACAATGATTCGAAAGGCGATGAAACGACAGAAACGGATAAAGCCGGAAGCGCTGCTGAAAGTTCAGGAGACGGAAATCTGTCCACATTTGCCGTCCAAGCAGGTCTCTATTCTTCGGAAGAAGGCGCGAATTCGGTTGTTGACAAGTTAATTTCGGAAGGCTATGCAGCAGCTACTCTTGCCAAGGATGAAGGGTATTTTGTGATTGCCGGAATCGCTGAGGACAAAGAATTAACAGCTGCTCTCAGCCAAACGTTAGTTGACAACGGAACGGAAGCTTGGGGAGGAAAAGAGCTGTCGTTTTCGATAGATGCTGCGATTAGTGATTCCTTTAAGAAAGCTTGCGAGCTATCAGCGACAGCAATTACGGGAGCGCAGGTACCTGAAAATGAAATAAGTGCTCTGGAGGAAGCAGTTACTAGCATCAGCGGGGAAGAATCGGCTGGCCTTAAAGAGGGAATTCTCAAATCGCTGGAATATTTAAAACAACCCTCAGCGGAGTCTGGATGGAAAAGCCAGCAGGCATTGCTTGACCAATTGAAGAATCTATCCTCTTAAGCTCCCTTCGATAAAAGGGGGCTTTTTTAGTGCGCTTTTCCCGTGATATTCTTTTTTTCTATTAAAATAAGAAAATAACATTTTGATATCTTTTGTCATGAAAAAGATATTTTTCTGCAATTGTACTTGGTGTGCCCAGTTTGGTAGGATAAACAAGTATCTTTTTTTCTGAGCAGAAAGACTTAGGGGAGGAAAATGCAAAATGAAACCGCTAATACTAGCATCTCAATCGCCTCGAAGAAAGGAAATTTTAGATCTTCTTCAGCTTCCTTATTCCATCGTGATAAATGAAGCGGAAGAAAAAATAAACCGAAACCTTTCGCATGCTGAAAACGTCCAATTGTTAGCCGAGCAAAAGGCCGGAGGTATAGCTGAGAAATATCCGCAGGCTGTCGTAATCGGTGCAGACACGATGGTTTGTTTAAAGGATAAGAGCTTCGGCAAGCCAAAAACGGCTGAAGAGGCGGCTCTCATGCTGAGAGAACTGTCAGGAGCGACTCATTCTGTTCTGACCGGGGTAGCCATTAAGTCAGAAGACGCTTCTGTTTCGTTTGTCGAAGAAACAAAGGTGACATTCTGGACACTCGAGGAAGAAGAGATTTGGTCATATATCCACGACAGTCAGCCTTTTGATAAAGCCGGCGCGTATGGCATTCAGGATAGAGGAGCCCTCTTTGTCAAAACGATTATCGGAGATTATTACTCAGTAGTCGGATTACCTATTTCCAAAACGATGAGAGCATTAAAAGAATTTGGTATTCATGCCTTTTGAATCATCCTGGCGAGAAGGGAATTCAAAGGGAGAGTGACATAGACTTGAGTGAAATGCAAATGAAGCTAAGAGACTTTCCGCAAGATGAAAAGCCAAGGGAACGTCTGCTTGCTCTTGGTGCTGAGAGCTTATCCAATCACGAGCTGCTTGCCATCCTACTGCGTACAGGAACGAAAAAAGAATCCGTGTTGCAGCTTTCAAATCGTCTTCTGCAATCCTTTGACGGGCTCAGGCTGTTAAAGGAGGCATCCGTTGAGGAGCTTTCAAGCATTTCCGGGATCGGGCGTGCGAAGGCTGTACACATCATGGCAGCTCTTGAGCTTGGACGGCGTGTTCACAAGCTCGTATACGAAGATCGGTATGTTATTCGTACTCCTGAAGATGGCGCCAAATATTTAATGGAAGATTTGCGATTTTTAAATCAAGAGCACTTCGTGGTTATGTTTCTCAATACGAAAAATCAAATCATCCATAAGCAAACCATTTTTATAGGCAGCTTAAATGCGTCGATCGTGCATCCGCGGGAGGTTTTTAAAGAAGCGGTAAAGCGTTCTGCCGCATCGCTGATTTGCGCCCATAACCACCCTTCAGGCGACCCCAGTCCTAGCAGGGAAGATATAGAAGTCACCAAAAGGCTGTGCGACTGCGGCAAAATGATCGGCATCGAAGTGCTCGATCATTTGATCATTGGTGATCAAAAATATGTGAGTCTTAAAGAAAAAGGATATTTGTGACACTGTTTTTTTCAACAAATTACGATATAATGTAGTTTATGAGTTTTCTTTCCCAAAAGGGAATTTTGCTTCAGAAAGGAAGATACATAAAAATGTTTGGAATTGGTACGAGAGACCTTGGAATAGATCTAGGTACAGCGAATACGCTCGTATTTGTAAAAGGAAGAGGAATTGTGGTGCGCGAGCCATCAGTTGTCGCTTTGCAAACTGATACGAAACAAATTGTAGCAGTGGGAAATGATGCGAAAAATATGATCGGCCGTACGCCTGGTAATGTTGTTGCCCTGCGTCCAATGAAGGATGGGGTCATCGCGGACTATGAGACAACCGCCACGATGATGAAATATTATATTAATCAAGCTGTTAAAAATAAAAGCTTGTTTTCAAGAAAACCGTACGTTATGGTTTGTATTCCATCCGGAATCACGGCTGTTGAAAAACGTGCGGTAATAGATGCAACCCGACAAGCAGGCGCACGAGATGCCTATCCGATTGAAGAGCCGTTTGCCGCTGCGATAGGCGCGAATCTGCCAGTATGGGAGCCGACTGGAAGTATGGTTGTTGATATCGGCGGAGGAACGACAGAAGTAGCAATTATTTCTTTAGGAGGCATTGTTACTTGCCAATCGATCCGGGTGGCCGGTGACGAAATGGACGATGCTATTATTAACTATATCAGAAAGACCTACAATCTGATGATCGGTGACCGCACGGCTGAGGCGATAAAAATTGATATAGGCTCTGCTGATTCCGGCGAGGGTGTAGACAATATGGAAATCAGAGGACGAGACTTATTAACAGGCCTTCCTAAGACGATTGAAATAACAGCAAAAGAAATAGCTGGCGCATTACGCGATACAGTGATGACCATTGTAGACACGGTCAAGAATACATTGGAAAAAACACCGCCTGAGCTTGCTGCGGATATTATGGATCGCGGGATTGTGCTGACTGGCGGCGGAGCTCTGCTTCGCAATCTCGATAAAGTCATTGGAGATGAAACCAATATGCCAGTTCTTATTGCCGAAGACCCGCTTGACTGCGTGGCAATTGGAACAGGAAAAGCCTTGGAGCACATTCATTTATTTAAAGGGAAATCAAACGATAACCGGTAACAAATAGAAGAGGTGTAATTCATGCCACAGTTTTTTTCAAATAAACGGTTAATGTTTTTGCTCCTTAGTGTCATCATATTGGTTGCAATGATTGGGTATTCGTTAAGGGATGACCGGACTTCTTCATGGCCAGAAAAATTTATAAGTGATACTACCGGCTTATTTCAAAATATATTCCATACGCCCGCTCAATTTTTTGCGGGTTTCTTTGAGAACATAGATGATCTCAGGAATACGTATAAGGAAAATGAACGATTACGTTCAAAGCTGGATGAGCAGACACAATATGAAACAGAAATTCAACAGCTGAAAATTCAAAATCAAGAATTAAAAGATGAACTTGGACGAAAAGAGACTCTGGCAGATTTCACGACGATTCCAGCCACGCTTATCGCACGAAATCCGGAGATGTGGTACAACCGGATATCCATTAATAAAGGCTCAAACCAGGGTGTCGAAAAAAATATGGCAGTGATTACTTCTAAAGGGTTAATCGGGAGGGTTATCTCGGTTGATAACTTTAAATCTACGGTCCAGCTCTTAAGCGACCCGGACCGCAGAAACCTTGTTGCTGCCCAAGTTGTCGAAAAAGACAGCGCAAAATTAGTCGTTCACGGCTTGATCAGAGGATACGACCGGGAGAAAAAGGCTCTCATGTTTGAAATTGAGCCGGACGAAAAGAGAGAAATTAAGAAAGGTGATATCGTCCAAACCTCCGGGACAGGCGGTGTTATGCCTCCGAATTTGCCGATTGGCGAAGTGATTGATGTCCAGCCGGATTCTTACGGTCTGACGAAGATCGCTTATGTTAAGCCTGCTGCGGATTTTTATGATATAGGCAACGTCACAGTGGTTGACCGGACGGCTGATACAGCGGATCCAAATGATCTATCTTCAGAGGAGGAAGGTTCTTGAGACGGATTTTACTTCCTTTTCTTATGATATTTATGCTGATTTCGGACAGTTTATATGTTGAGTTCGTACGATTACCCTTTGTTTCAGAAGATCAAATGGCTGTGCCGCGGTTTTTGCTGTTGGCTTTAGTATTTATGGCCGCCTATATAAACCAGCGGCATGCCGTTGTATACGGTCTTATTTTCGGGCTTTTGTATGACATCAATTACACTCAGATTCTAGGAGTCTATATGTTCGGCTACGCAGCACTTTGCTATTTGCTGTCAAAGGCGTTTAAGGTTCTTCAAACGAATGCATTCGTCGTGATCGTTCTGTCTGTAATAGCAGTAGCGGTCTTAGAATTTTATGTGTACGGAGTGCAGCTTGTCATTACACCGTCGATTCTGTCGTTCAATGCTTTTGTCATCGAGCGGCTGCTGCCGACACTCGCATTAAATTGCTGTGCTTCTATCCTTACACTCTTTCTTTTCAAACGATATTTTGTTAACTATAAACGAAGATTTTTAGACGAGTAAAAAAAGGATTTTTTCTATCATATGTCGAAAAGAGTATGATGTTGAGGTGAACATCGTGAAGGCTCAGAAACAACAATACGCAACGATAAAAGGCACGAAAAACGGGCTGACTCTGCATTTGAACGATTCCTGCTCATTTCAGGAGCTTCTCCAGAGCCTTCAAGAGATGCTCTCTTCCGAATATTATACGGATAGCAAGGGACAAAAAATAAATGTTCATGTGGAGCTTGGGAACCGTTTTATTAATGAAGATCAAAAAGCACAGATTTGCAAGATCATTGCAGCTAGAGAAGAGCTGTCTGTTTATTCAATCGAAAGCAATGTAATAAGTAAAATAGAAGCAGAACGGATACTGGAAGAATCTGAAGTCATATCAGTGGCAAAAATTGTCCGTTCCGGCCAAATTCTACAGGTGGAAGGTGACTTGCTTCTCATTGGGGATGTCAATCCTGGTGGAACGGTAAGAGCCGGCGGCAATATTTTCGTATTAGGGGCTTTAAAAGGAATTGCCCATGCCGGCTATAATGGCAACAGGCAGGCAGTAATTGCTGCTTCTGTCATGACCCCGACCCAATTAAGAATCGGCAGTATATTAAATCGGTCGCCTGATCATTACCAAGAAGGCGATAAAAATGATATGGAATGCGCTTATTTGGATGAGAATGAAAAGATGGTCATTGAACGCCTTCAACAATTAGCTCATTTAAGACCTAATTTAACGAGGCTTGAAGGAGGAATTAAAATTGGGTGAGGCTATTGTAATCACATCTGGGAAAGGCGGAGTAGGGAAAACCACCACCTCTGCAAACTTGGGTACGTCTTTAGCCATACTGGAAAAAAAAGTGTGCCTTGTCGATACGGATATCGGCCTGCGTAATTTAGATGTCGTTATGGGGCTTGAAAATCGAATCATTTATGATCTTGTCGACGTGACTTCCGGAAGGTGCAAAATCCATCAAGCGCTGGTAAAAGATAAGCGTTTCGACGGTTTGCTGTATCTGCTGCCTGCTGCTCAAACGAGTGATAAATCTGCGGTAACTCCTGAGCAGGTAAAAGAATTGATCCAGCAATTGAAGCAGGATTTTGACTACATAATTATTGACTGTCCAGCAGGAATCGAGCAAGGATACAAAAATGCGATTTCCGGGGCAGATAAAGCAATTGTGGTTACGACTCCGGAAAAATCAGCAGTTCGTGACGCGGACCGGATCATCGGTTTGTTGGAACAGGAGGATATCGAAGCTCCACGCTTGATCGTAAACCGTATTCGCAGCCAGCTGATGAAGAATGGGGATACAATGGATGTTGATGAAGTTGTCCAGCATTTATCGATTGATTTGATCGGAATTGTTGCAGATGACGATGATGTTATTAAGGCATCACATAATGGCGAGCCGATTGCAATGGATCCGAAAAACCGCGCATCTATTGCCTATCGTAATATAGCCCGCCGTGTACTCGGCGAATCGGTTCCCCTTCAGCCATTTGAAGAAGAGAATAAAGGAGTATTCGCAAGACTGAAATCATTTTTTGGTGTCAGAGCTTAATAGATTTATTTAAGTCCTTCTGCTTTATAAAGCAGAGGGATTTTTTTGTTATATTCAGCCTGGCCTTAGAACATGGAAAGTGAGCATATTTAAATTGGACAAGGAATAAGATTGTACAAACAAAGTGAAAAAGGATGGTCGGTAAGGATGAAGCATCGAGGGGATGATATTCGCAAAAGATTTGCCAAAGAATTGAAAAAAAGAAAGGCTCAAAACGATCACGTAACGAAAACAAAGCTGGATACACCTAAATGGCCGGCAGTGGAAGGAGACAAGCAAGATAGTTCTGCCGCCTATCAAGAAGATTTGAGTGAGAAGAATAGCAGACATCCGCTTTTTTCTAATTTTTTTCTATTTAAATGTCTGATTTCGGCTTGTCTTGTCCTTATTGCAGCGATTACATACAAGTCGGATGATACACCATTTGATAGGTTGAAGCCGTATTTCAGCACGACATTTACTGAAGAATTTCAATTTGCGGCGGTTAACCGCTGGTATGAATCTAATTTTGGAAACCCGTTAGCTTTCCTTATGAACAATAAAGAAGGGACGAATGAACCGGTTGAAGTCAATCGAGATTTACCGGCCTCCGGAAAAATTCAAGAAACCTTTAAGGACAATGGGGAAGGAGTCAAAATTGAAACGTCTTCCCAGGAGATTAAAAGTATAAAAGAAGGCTATATCATCGATATATCAAAAGATCCGAAGACGGGGCTGACTGTCGTCATACAGCATGCCGACAATTCTTACAGCTCATATGGAGAACTAGAAGAAATCAATGTGTCATTGTACCAGTTTGTTGACAAAGGAAGCGAAATAGGAAAAATCCATATGAGTGAAGAAAATAAAGGAGTTTATTTTTTTGCAATAAAGCAAGGAGAAAATTATATCGATCCGAAACAGGTGATTTCCTTTGAATAAAGGGGCGGAGTTATTGGCAAAACTGCATATTCATCCTTGCCTGTGGGTCGTGATGGGAATCTGCCTGGTCACTGGGTACATCCAGCAATTTTTGTGTTTATTTCTTATCGTTTTTATTCATGAGCTCGGCCATTCCATCGCTGCCTTATTTTTTTCGTGGCGAGTGAAGAGAATCCTGCTGCTGCCGTTTGGAGGATTACTTGAAGCAGAAGAGCACGGAAACCGTCCCTTAAAGGAGGAGCTTGTGGTTATAGCAGCAGGGCCGATTCAACACGTCCTCCTGCAATTGGCCGCATGGCTCTTTTTCTTAATGTCCGGTATCAATCAATCCCAGTATGACATGTTTACATTTTATAATTTTTCCATTTTGCTCATTAATTTATTGCCAATATGGCCTTTGGACGGGGGAAAATTAGCATTCATCTTGTTTTCAAAGTATTTTCCCTATCAAACGGCTCACCGGTACAGCTTGCTGTCCTCTTCCCTGTTTTGTTTGCTTCTCCTTCTTTGGTTTGCAGCCGTTTCTCCTATGCAGCTGAGCGCTTGGATTCTTTTGGTCTTTCTGACATACTCTCTTTATGATGAATACCGGAAAAGGCATTTCACACACATTCGCTTTTTATTAGAACGATATTACGGGAAAAAAAGAGAGCTGGGGAGGCTGACTCCGATTAAGGTGAGCGCTGACGATAAAATCCTTGACGTGCTCTCAAAATTCCGGCGGGATTGCAAGCATCCGATTCATATAGAAAAAGACGGACGGACAATAAGCGAGCTGGATGAGAATGAATTGCTCCATGCTTACTTTGCAGAAAAACGGACGAACACGTCTATGGAGGAATTGATGTATCTCTATTAACAATCAGGCAAATTAGATTGACAATCACGGCTCTCTTTGGTATATTTTTTATGTTATGCTTGTAGCACCAAGCTATAACCGCTCAGAAGAGGTAATAAGAGCTTGCAATAAGCCGCCTTTGTCTGGCGAGTCTTAGTCAAATAGGAGGTGCATCTGATGTACGCAATTATTCAAACAGGTGGAAAACAAATCAAAGTTGAAGAAGGCCAAGCGGTTTATATCGAAAAACTTCCTGCTGAAGCTGGAGAAACCGTTACTTTCGAAAACGTTTTGTTTGTCGGTGGAGAAAATGTAAAAGTTGGCAGCCCGCTCGTTGAAGGCGCAACTGTAACGGCAAAGGTTGAAAAACAAAGCCGTGCGAAAAAACTTGTTGTGTTTAAATACAAACCGAAGAAAAACCAACACAAAAAACAAGGTCACCGTCAGCCATACACTAAAGTTGTAATCGAAAAAATTAACGCGTAAGGCGTGTTTTTGATATGATTCAGGCAACGATTAACAGATCAGGCAACTCACGGGAAATTGTTTCGTTTTCATTATCGGGACATGCTGATTTTGCTGAGCATGGTCAGGATCTTGTATGTGCGGGAGCTTCGGCGATCGTTATCGGTGCGATTAATGCGGTGGAAGCTGTAGCGGATATTAAACCGGTTCTGGAAATGTCAGATGACGGAGGCTACGTGCATTTTGAATTTCCTGCTGAGTATGATCACAGTGCCTTTCAAAAAGCACAGCTGCTGCTTGAAGGAATGATTGTATCTCTTGAAACGATTGAAAGAGACTATCAAGACTACTTGCAACTCAAGCAAAATACGATATAGGAGGTGAATCTCATGTTAAGATTAGATCTTCAATTTTTCGCATCTAAAAAAGGAGTAGGTTCAACGAAAAACGGACGTGACTCTGAATCCAAGCGTCTTGGCGCAAAACGTGCAGATGGACAATTTGTTAGCGGCGGCTCCATTCTTTTCCGCCAGCGCGGCACAAAAATCTATCCTGGTGAAAACGTCGGACGCGGAGGAGACGACACACTTTTTGCTAAAATCGACGGAACTGTTCGCTTCGAACGTTACGGACGTGACCGCAAAAAAGTGAGTGTCTACCCTGCGGCTCAATAATCGAAAAAACTCCGATCAAATGTGATCGGGGTTTTTTTAATGTGTAAAGGCAAAAAAATATTTCTTTGGGATCAATCGTTTGAATTTTAGCTGAAAAGTGTTGGTTTAGAAGACGTAATCACGGTTTTATTCAATGTTCCTGTATAGAAAACGCGTTTTCATTCTCAGGTCTTCTCTGTTATAATTCAAAGTACGAAACTTCACAAAACTCCTAAAAAGAGAAGAAATGATTGGGAGTGCTATCATGAAAGAATTAACAAATCAAGCAGAAAATCACACCGATCAAACGGTGCTTTCAAAGGAACTTCTTCATTTGCTTGGTCATTCCCGACACGATTGGATGAATAAATTGCAGCTGATAAAGGGAAATTTAAGCTTGCAAAAATATGAACGAGTATTTGAAATTATCGAAGAAATGGCCATAGAGGCGCAGCATGAATCAAAGCTTTCCAGCATGAAGGTTCCCCATCTTGCCTATGATTTGGTTACGTTCAATTGGAAATCAAAGTATATTACACTTGAATACGAAATATTGGGAAGCGTCAAGGATTTGTCTTATTTTGATGACAAGCTTGTTTACGTGGTTCGAAAGTTATTACATCTTTTTGAACAGGCTGTGTCGAAGGAAAGTGAGAATCATTTGACTTTGACCCTGCAAACAGATTCTCCTGACGATGTACTCATTCTATATTTTGATTTTCATGGCTTGCTGCAGAACAAAGAAGTCTTTGATAATATCCATACTGCTGACAGAAGCTTTTATCATATCAATCGATTCAAAATATCGGATAAAGAGTGTCTTGCAGAATTATATCTGCAATGATTTTTTTCATTTAGAACGGAGGAAATTATGTTTGTAGATCAGGTCAAAGTGTATGTGAAAGGCGGCGATGGGGGCAACGGAATGGTTGCTTACCGCCGTGAGAAATATGTTCCTAAAGGAGGTCCTGCCGGCGGAGACGGGGGAAAGGGAGGCAACGTCGTTTTCGTTGTCGATGAAGGACTCAGAACTCTGATGGATTTCCGTTACAATAAGCATTTTAAAGCGGACCGCGGGGAACACGGAATGTCAAAAAATCAGCATGGAAAAAATGCTGACGATTTAGTAGTTAAAGTTCCGCCGGGTACGGTTGTGACAGATGAAGATACAAATCAGGTCATCGCCGATCTTACCGAGCACGGACAAAAAGCCATAATTGCAAAAGGCGGAAGAGGAGGAAGAGGCAATACAAGATTTGCTACGCCGGCAAATCCCGCTCCTCAGCTTTCTGAAAATGGCGAACCCGGAAAAGAGAGACAAATCATTCTTGAACTAAAGCTTCTCGCGGACGTGGGGCTTGTCGGCTTTCCAAGCGTCGGGAAGTCGACGTTATTATCGGTCGTATCTGCAGCGAAGCCGAAAATTGCTGATTACCACTTTACGACGTTGTCGCCAAATATCGGTGTAGTCGAAACAGATGATGGCCGCAGCTTTGTCATGGCCGATCTTCCTGGCTTAATTGAAGGTGCACACGAAGGTGTCGGGCTGGGACATCAATTTTTGCGGCACATTGAACGAACAAGGGTTCTTGTGCATGTAATTGATATGTCCGGACTTGAGGGAAGAGATCCATATGAGGATTATCGTACGATCAACGAGGAGCTTAAACAGTACAATCTTCGCTTGCTTGAACGTCCCCAAATCATTGTCGCCAATAAAATGGATATGCAGGAGGCAGCGGATCATCTGGAAAGCTTTAAAGAGAAAGTCGGAGATGATTATCCGATTTATCCTGTCAGTGCTCTTACTAGACAAGGACTGCGTGAATTACTGTTTGAGATTGCCAACCAGTTGGAGACAACTCCTGAGTTTCCACTTTATGACGAAGAAGAGCTTACTGAAAATCGCGTTCTTTACAAAATGGAGGATGAAGAACAGCCATTTTTCATTACTCGCGATTCCGATGGAACATTTGTCATTACCGGACAGCAGCTGGAAAGGCTGTTTAAAATGACAGACTTTTCAAGAGATGAATCTGTTAAACGTTTTTCAAGGCAGCTGCGCGGCATGGGAGTCGACGATGCACTCAGAGAACGGGGAGCAAAGGACGGAGATACGATCAGGCTGCTTGACTTTGAATTTGAATTTATTGATTGATGGATGGATCGAAAGAGCGGACTAGCCTGCTCTTTCGATTTTAAAGGAGAGTAGTGCTTGTGAAAGAAGAGACATTTTATTTGGTCCGAGAAGACGTTTTGCCTGATGCAATGAGAAAAACGCTTGAAGTCAAAAACTTGATCGAGCGCAAAAAAGCAGAATCTGTTGCAGAAGCGGTAAAGCAGGTCGATTTAAGCAGAAGCGCTTACTATAAATATCGCGACGCTGTTTTTCCGTTTTATACAATGGTAAAGGAACAAATCATTACTCTTTTTTTCCATCTGGAAGACCGCTCGGGAACGTTGTCACGGCTCTTGTCCGTCGTGGCACAATCGGGCTGCAACGTATTGTCGATTCACCAGACGATTCCTTTGCAAGGAAGGGCCAATGTTACACTGTCGGTCAGCACCGCTGGAATGGATGAAGATATTCATTCTTTAATGGCAAAGCTGAAAAAAATGGATTTTATAGAGAGAATTGAAATATTAGGATCAGGCGCTTAAGGAGAGAGAACATATATCATGCACATGAACGTCGCTTATTTGGGGCCAGAAGCAACCTTTACACACCTTGCGGTTACTTCATGTTTTCGTAACGAAATTACAGCAAAACCATACATAACGATCCCGGAATGCATGGACGCAGCTATGAATAGAGAAGTTGACCTGGCTGTTGTCCCGTTGGAAAATGCCATTGAGGGATCCGTCAATCTGACCATTGATTATTTAATTCATGAACAGCCTTTGCAAATCGTTGGAGAAATTGTCTCTCCGATTCGGCAGCATTTGCTGGTTCATCCCAGCAGGAAAGATACTTGGCAAAACATTGAAAAAATTGAGTCGCACCCTCATGCGATAGCACAATGCCATCGATTTTTACGCCAATACTTTAAAACAACACCGTTTGATTATACAACGTCAACGGGAGCGGCAGCAAAGTTTGTTAGTGAACATCCGGAATGCAATATGGGAGTGATTGCGAATGAAATGGCTGCGAAGATCTACCAGCTTGAAATCGTAAAAGAAGATATCCACGACTATGACAATAACTATACCCGATTTGCAATTTTGCAGCGGCCAAATCAGGATGCTGCCTTACCAGTAAAGAATCAATCGTCAGTGGATAAAACAACATTAATGGTAACTCTTCCAAATGACAGAACAGGTGCGTTGCATCAAGTTTTGTCCGCCTTTGCATGGAGACAAATCAACCTGTCAAAAATAGAATCCCGGCCAACAAAAGCCGGTGTTTGGGACTATTTTTTCATAATAGACATTGAGATGAAGCTTGATGATGTATTAATCCCTGGAGCTATCGCTGAAATTGAGGCGCTCGGCTGCGGTGTCAAGCTTTTGGGATCGTACAGCTCCTATCTGCTGTAAAAAACCTCCAAGCAAATGCTTGGAGGTTTTCTTTAATCTTTTACAAGAATCCCAGCCTTGTATAGGGCGTTTTCTACTTCGTTTAATTTGCTTTCGTCGTCAGATACAATGGTGTGAATGTGAATGCCGCCTGTTAATTCCAACAAATATGAAGCATTTGTCGACTCCACTTTTTTTATAAAATCACCGACTTCTTTTCTTGTGCTTACATGTATCGCTGCAGTTAAATCTCCATAAACAGGATGCTCAATAATTACATCCTTAACTGTTACGCCAAAATCAACGATCATATCTAATTCAATTTCGGTTTCCTCCGGCAAATGGCTGCAGGCAATTTTTTTTTCGTACGTTTTCTTTACCCTTGCTGTAGAGTGAAGATACATGTAACCTTGGCTCGTCGCAACAATTGGTTCATTTTTTGCTTTAAGCAAGGAGATGTCCTGGACGATGATCTGTCTTGAGACGCAAGCTTTTTTTGCGAGTTCCGTTCCGGTAATTGGAGCAGAAGCTTCTTTTAGCCAGTCAAGAATCTGTTCTCTCCTTTGTTCTCCCGATAATTTAACTCCTTCTTGCAATCGCAGCAGCCCCTTTCTTATTTTTTTGTAATTGTTTCAATACTTGAAGTAAAGATGCGATGTCTGCATCTGTAGTCTCATAACCGAAAGATATGCGAATGAATTGCCGGGCCTTCTCTTTAGAATAGCCCAGCGAGGTGAGTGCTTGTGATGGCTCCTGTTTTTCTGCTGAGCAAGCTGTTCCGGTAGATAGGCAAATTCCTTTGCGATTACTTTCTAACATAACATATTGTCCTTCATAAGGAGGAAAAAAACAACCGAAAATGTGAGGAAGGATCTTCGCCGTCGAATTTGAAAGAGCGGGCTGTAATGAAAGCTTTTGTTCTTTTACATCACAGACTAATCTTTTACGAAGATGCTCGTATTTTTGTGACTGTTGATCCTGTCTTTTGATGATCCATTCTGCAGCTGCCGCAAAAGCTCCAGCGCCGGGAACATTTACGGTGCCGGGCCGAAAGCCTTTCTCATGGGACGTATGGGGAAAGACAGGTTTCCAAAATACGTCGGGCCTGATATAAACGGCTCCAATTCCTTTAGGTCCGTAAATTTTGTGGCTCGCAAATGAAATGGCATCCACTCCAAGCTGAAGGATGTTTATCGGCAGTTTTCCAAAGGTTTGAACAGCATCGGTGTGAAGGAGAATTCCTCTTTCCTTTAATTCACAGGACAGCTCCGCAAGTGGCTGGATTACTCCGGTCTCACTGTTGGCATGCTGAATGGAAACAAGTCCTGTATCGGGCCGAAGTTTATTCAGGAGAGCTTCGCTTGTAATTAAGCCGTTTTTGTCAGGCGCAACAAAAGAAACTTCAAAGCCAATTTGTTTTACATATTCTGCAGTGCTTATGATGGATGGGTGTTCAACGGTCGTAGTGACAAAATGGCGCTTGCCTTTTGGCAGGCCTAATAAAAGAGAATAAATGGCAAGCCAGTTTGATTCAGATCCCCCACTTGTAAAATACAAGCCGTTAGCTTGCCCGCCGATAGAATGAGCAAGCTGTTCCCTGCTGTAGTCAAGAATTCTATTCGCCATCTCACCGCCATCGTGAAGGCTTCTCGAATTTGCGTAAATGTCGGAGCTTAGTTTTTGCAAGGCGGTAAGAGCCGGCTCACACATCGGAGTAGTGGCTGCGTAGTCAAGATAAATCATGATCATTCCTCCGTTTTCGTAAAAAAGACTTGAGTTTATTGTATAGATGTGTAAATATAAGTGTCAAGACAACTGTAAACACAGGAGGCCGAAATGTCAAAACCTACTACGATTCTCATAGGGTCCGGGATAGCCGCTTTATCTTGTGCTGCTACGATGCCGCCTACTCATAAACTCCTTTTGATTACAAAACAAAATACACATGACAGCAATTCGATTCTTGCACAAGGGGGGATTGCTGCTGCGATAGACAGAGAAGATTCTACACGAAGTCATATAAATGATACGTTAGTTGCTGGAGCGGGGCATAACGATGAAATTGTCGTAAAAGAGGCTATAGAAGAAGGAAAAGACATCATCCAAAAAATGATCACGAGCGGATTTCCATTTGACAGAGATGTGCATGGCACAATTGATCTTGGCAAGGAGGGAGCCCATTCGCAAAACAGGATCGTTCATGCAGGTTCAGATGCTACCGGAGAGGTTCTCATCCGTCACTTCCTGTTCAATCACCCTGATCTTGAAATCGCCGAACATGAAACGGCTGTCGAGCTTGTAGTGAGTGAAGGTGAATGTGCAGGCGTTGTGACAAAACAAAAGGATGGGAAGATTATATTTAGAAAAGCAGACCATGTCGTGTTAGCGACTGGCGGTTGCGGAAATCTTTACACCTTTCACTCAAATCAACCGACAGTGACCGGAGACGGACTGTCCCTTGCCTATAGAGCCGGAGCCAGGCTGACTGACATGGAATTTCTTCAATTTCATCCGACCATGCTGGTCAAAACAGGGAAATGCTTCGGGCTTATTTCTGAAGCTGTCAGAGGGGAAGGCGCTCAATTAGTTGATGAATCAGGACGAGAAATTATGAATGGGGTTCATCCACAGAGAGATCTTGCTTCTAGAGATATCGTAGCAAGACAACTTTTTAAAGAGCAGCAGAAAGGCCATCAAATATTTTTAGATATTCGAGGGATTCCCCATTTTTCCGATCGGTTCCCGACTATTTCGCGGCTTTGTGAGAAAGCTGGAGTATCAATAAAAGAGGGTAAGATTCCGGTTTCACCCGGCATGCACTTTTTAATGGGCGGAGTGGAAGTAAACCGTTGGGGAGAAACGAATATCAAAAGGCTGTTTGCTATAGGTGAGGTGTCTTGCACCGGCCTTCACGGAGCGAACCGGCTCGCGAGCAATTCATTATTGGAAGGGCTGGTATTTGGAAAACGCGCAGCGGAAAAAATTTCGAATGATTTCAGCACAGCTCCATCAGTTCCGGAAAGAAAGGATATCATATTTGACGTACCTCAGCTCGATATCCCCCGGTTAAAAGAAATCATGACAGCATTCGTCGGGATTGTCCGATCCAAACATGAATTGGAAGTCGCGGCAAAATGGTTAGACGGCATGTCGACAAAGCCCATTCATGTGAAAAATATCACAAATGATGAACTTGAAACCTTTCACTTGTACGAAACTGCGAAACGAATCACAGCTTCCGCCCTTGCTAGAGAGGAAAGCAGAGGAGCACATTTCAGAGAAGACTACAAACAAACTGATCCGGACTGGGCTGGAAAAAAAATCATCCATGAGAAGGGAAAATTGTTCACAGAACAAAGAGAAGGAGAAGAGGCAGCATGCAGCATTTTCAAGTGAAAAAAATGATGGAATCCTTTTTTTCTGAGGATATTGGCCACGGTGATCTAACAGCCGATCTAGTTTTTCGAGAGGATCATACTTGCCGGGCACAGCTGATAGCTAAAGAAAATGGTTATTTTTCAGGTGCAGCTGTATTGAAGGCGGGCTATGAAGTGTTAAGTGAGGAAGTTGAAGTAAATTGTTTTCTCAGTGATGGAGAGCCACTGTTTGAAGGAGATGTAATAGCGGAAGTTACCGGACCTGCGCGAATGATTTTAACGGGAGAACGGGTCATTTTAAATCTCATTCAGCGAATGTCAGGAATTACGACGATAACTAGAAAATCAGTTGCTGCATTAAACGACCCATCGATTCAAATATGTGACACCAGAAAGACGACACCTGGACTAAGGGCTTTGGAAAAATTCGCAGTGAGAGCGGGAGGCGGGAGTAATCATCGCTTCGGCCTATACGATGGAATCATGATTAAAGATAACCATATTGCTGCTTGCGGATCGATAAAAAATGCGGTTCGGATGATTAAAGAGACAGCCGGCCATATGGTCAAGATAGAAGTAGAGATTGAAACGGAAGATCAATTATATGAAGCAATTGAAGCAGGAGCGGACGTTATTATGTTTGATAATTGCCCGCCGGAGAAAACTGCTCGATTTGCAAAGCTCGTTCCTGGGGGAATCATACTTGAAGCTTCCGGGGGGATTACAATTGAAAATCTTCCTGCCTACAGCGGAACCGGAGTGGATTATATTTCATTAGGGTATTTAACCCATTCAGCAAAAGCATTGGATATTAGCTTGGATGTCCTTATTCATACAACAAAATTGGAGGTTAAATAATGTCTATATTAGATCTGATCAAAATGGAAGACAAGATGATGCCTGCCCATTATAAAACATTGACAGAGAAAGAAATGGAGGAACGAGTTCAATCGATAAAAAAACGTTTCGGGAATAGGCTGATTATTCCCGGACACCATTATCAAAAAAATGAAGTGATCCAATTTGCCGATTTTACTGGAGATTCACTGCAGCTTGCACAAATGGCGAAAAAAAATACAGAAGCAGAATATATTGTTTTCTGCGGTGTTCATTTTATGGCTGAAACTGCCGATATGCTGACATCCAAACAGCAAACTGTCGTATTGCCGGACATGAGAGCAGGCTGTTCAATGGCTGATATGGCAAACATGCAGCAAACAGAACGCTGCTGGGAACAGCTGACGGATCGTTTTGGAGACACGATCATTCCGTTAACTTACGTAAATTCAACAGCAGAAATTAAAGCCTTTGTCGGTATGCATGGGGGAGCAACTGTAACATCCTCCAATGCAAAGGAAGTTGTCAAATGGGCACTTTCACAGAAAAAACGGATTCTCTTTTTGCCGGATCAGCATTTGGGACGCAATACTGCTTTTGATTTAGGTATTCCATTAACTGAAATGGCTGTGTGGGATCCAATCGAGGATCGGCTCGATTACGAGGGAGAAGCAGAAAGGCTTCAGGTAATTCTTTGGAAAGGGCATTGTTCGGTTCATGAAAAATTCACAACAAATCATATTGAAGCAACAAGAAAAAGAGATCCCGAAATCAAAATTATTGTCCATCCGGAATGCACAAGAGAAGTTGTCAGTCTTGCTGACTATTCGGGATCAACCAAAATGATCATAGACACCATCAATCAGTCGGAGCCGGGAACAAAATGGTCAATCGGGACTGAAATGAATTTGGTAGAGCGCATCATAGAGAGCCATCCAGACAAACAAATCGAATCGTTGAATCCGTATATGTGTCCATGCCTTACAATGAACCGGATCGATTTGCCGCATCTGTTATGGTCACTTGAACAAATAGAAAAAGGTGAGCCTGTCGGAGTTATTAAAGTGCCCGAAGAAGTTACAGTTCATGCGCTCGGTGCACTAGATCGTATGCTGAGCTTAACATGACGAACTTTCCCTTCCTAGTCATAATCACTTGTACCGAAGCATAAATTAATGTGAAGGATCATGTGATTAAACGAGATCGTTGTTTTCTAACGTTAACGTTTTGCATAGGAGGGGAAATCTTTGAAAATTCATATTGTCCAAAAAGGCGATACGTTATGGAAAATAGCCAAAAAGTACGGAGCGGATTTTGAAGAAGTAAAAAAAATGAATACTCAACTCAGCAATCCTGATTTGATCATGCCTGGAATGAAAATTAAAGTGCCCTCAAGCGGAGTTCCCGTTAAAAAAGAAAAACCAAAAACGCCAAAAGAAAAGCCGGTCGCGGATCATCCTTATTCTAAAGAAAAACCAAAAACAACGGTTGATGTTGAGGATGTTGCCCCTGAAATAAAAGAAGAAAAACCGTTTGTACCGCCAGTGCCAAAAGTCCAACAGCAGCCGGTTTTTCCTGAGATTGATGTGAATAACCAATATTTCAACATTAACTTTCAACATCAAAAGCCTTATGAACCTGTTAAAAAGGAAACAAAATCAGAAGGTGAGGGTGCCAACTTGAGTAACGCAAATTATCCGAACACGCCCAATTTCCCTAATTTTCCTAATGTGGCAGGAACTGCTGAAAATAATATTTATTACGGATTGCCAAATGTGGCCGGTGCAGGTGAAAATCCCTTGTATCACGGACAACCAAACGTAGCAGGCGCATCAGAAAATCCGTATCACGGACAGCCAAACGTAGCAGGCGCATTTGAAAATCCGTATCACGGACAGCCAAACGTAGCAGGCGCATTTGAAAATCCGTATCACGGACAGCCAAACGTAGCAGGTGCATCAGAAAATCCGTATCACGGACAGCCAAACGTAGCAGGCGCATCAGAAAATCCATATCACGGACAGCCAAACGTAGCAGGTGCATCAGAAAATCCATATCACGGACAGCCAAACGTAGCAGGTGCATCAGAAAATCCATATCACGGACAGCCGAACGTAGCAGGTGCATCAGAAAATCCATATCACGGACAGCCGAACGTAGCAGG